>SVAS01000001.1 GCA_015059285.1 Bacillota bacterium
AGAAAACAAATTAGAAGTTAAAGGAGCACTTCCAACAAATGGAAAAATAACAGTAACAAAAGATGGAAAGGTCGCATTAGCAATCACAAATGGAGCACATTGTGTAACAAAAGCAACAAGTGAAAGTAAAATAACAACAGTGAAATATGCAGGAAGCTGTGAATATAAAAAAGTTTTAAATCCAATAATTAACTCAGATGCAGAATGTATCACAAATGCAAACGAAACATGTAGTTTAGATGCGATAAAAGCAGGAATTGCAGTAAATGTTAAAGTAAACGATAAAGAAGAAGCAAAGACATTCTATGTAGTAAAAGATGATAGTGCAACTAATACATTAACATTAATAATGGATAGAGATATTGGAGAAATCGTAGCATGGATAACAAAAGAAGACTACTTATCAGCTGGAGGAACAAGTTCGAAATGGGGAGATTATGGAAATAACAATAAAGGCCCAATTACAGCCTTAAATTACTTAGAAAGTCAAACAGAAAGTTGGACAAATATAGGAGCAAAGAATTACACACTAATAGATGATCAAGGAAAATATACAATAGAAAGAACCAATGCCAGAGCGCGATTATTAACTAAAACAGAAGGTAAAGAGTTCATTAGAACTAATAGTTTTTTATATACAAATGAAGGTAAGTATTGGCTTAGTTCAGCTACTAGTGAATGGACAAATGCTGCATCTTATATAAATAGTGGTATTCATGGTTGTATTATTTCAACTTGCAGAAGAACTGTTCGTCCAGTAATAGAAATACCTAAATTTTTCATTTAAATTTATATAAAATACGCTCTGCGTATTTTTTTATATAATAGTATTAGGTAACATTTATTGACTAATATAATTTTAGGTGTTATACTTAACAAGTCTCAGTCAATAGAATAAGAGCAGAAAAGAGGTGAAAGAATGACGAAAGCTGCAAATTTTAAAATTATATGGCAATATCTAAAAGATGAAAAATTGAGATTGTTTACTTATATTTTACTTGTTTTATTAACATATCTTCCTGCATTACTTGCTGCATTTTTCTGGGGAAAAGCTTTGGAATATTTAATACTTAAAGACGTGATTGGATTTGTTAAGTTTTTAGCTCTTTGGGAAGGGTTATATATAATGTTTTATTCGGTTTTACAAATTCCTAGAGATAAAGTTTATAACTATTTAGAAATCAAATTTATGAAAAATGTTAGTAAAGATTTATATACTAAAATAGATAATCTGCCGGCAAAAGCGTTTGAAGAAATTGGGGTTGGAGAATTTATTAATCGTTTATATAATGATACGGAAAGAGTAATGGATTTACTTGCTAAACTTATTAGACTTATTTGTAAAGCTTTAGTAGTAGTTGCGGTTATTATACTTGCATTTTCTATTTCTATTTATTTAGGTATTGAAATAGTTGTGTTTGGTTTTGTTATGGGATTTATTTCATTTAAATTTTTTCCTAAAATCAAAAAAACACAAGAAGAAATAAAAAAACAAACAGACAGTTATGTTAAAACAGCTACAGAAAATATTACAGGAATAAGAGAAATTAAAGCATTGGGTATTAAAAGAAATATTGAAAAGAATGTATTTGTTTTTTTAGATAATTTATTTAAAAATAGTAAACAAATTAGAAGTTATGAAATATGGTATTATAGTTTAAATAATTTAACTTATTTTGTATTACAATTCATTATTTTATTTACTTGTGGATACTTTTTTATTCAAGGTAAAATTGAATATAGTGTATTTATTATGATGGAAATGTATATTTGGCGAATTGATGAAGTAGTTGAAAGTATTTCAGATTTTGGAGTTAATTATAATAAAGTAACTGTTTCTTTAAGAAGAATTGGGGAAATTGTTAATAATGGATTATATCAAGATGAAAAGTTTGGCACTAAAGAATTAGGTAATATTAAAGGTGAAATCAAATTTAAAGATGTAACATTTAAATATAGTGCAGATGAAAGTGCTACATTAAAAAATCTTAATTTTTCTATTGAACCAAATAAGAAAGTTGCTATTGTAGGTAGAAGTGGAAATGGTAAATCCACCATATTTAATTTATTACTTAGATATTTTGATGTAACAGAAGGACAAATTACAATTGATGATGTAGATATCAAAGATTTAACAGAAAACTCTTTAAGGAAAAATATTTCTATTATTCGTCAAGCTCCATTTTTATTTAATTTATCAATATTAGATAATTTTAAATTAGTAAAAGATGATATTACGGTTGAAGAAGTAAGAGAGTATTGTAAAAAAGCTTATATTGATGATTATATAATGTCTTTACCAAATAATTATGACACCATAATTGGTGAAGGTGGTGTTAATTTAAGTGGTGGTCAAAAGCAAAGATTAGCAATCGCAAGAACCTTGCTTATAGATACTAAAATAATTCTTTTTGATGAAGCCACATCAGCACTAGATAATGAATCTCAAGAATATATAAAAAGTACTATTGATAATTTAGTTAAAGATCATACTGTTATCATAGTTGCGCATCGTCTATCAACTATTATAGATGCGGATATTATCAATGTAATTGATGAAGGAAAGTTAATTGCATCTGGTACTCATAAAGAGTTACTTCAAAATTGCGATATTTATAGAAGTTTATATTTAGCGGAAGATAGTGCAATGGAGATAAAGTAGGTGAAAAGATGAATGATATAGAATATTTAAAAAAATATTTAAATCCTGCTGATTTAGAAGAAGGAATAAAGAAATTAAAGCAAGGTATACCTGTTCAATATATAGTTGGTAATGTTAATTTTTATGGTTATACTTTTGAGGTAAATGAGAATGTTTTAATTCCAAGATTTGAAACAGAAGAATTAGTAGAAAAAACAATTGGGTTTATTTCTAATTATTTTGAAAAAGAAATTAATATTTTAGATATTGGAACAGGTAGTGGTTGCATAGCTATTACTTTAGATAAAGAAATAAAAAATAGTAAAGTAGATGCTTTAGATATATCAACTAATGCTTTAGAAATAGCTAAAAAAAACAACTTAAAAAATCATTCAAATGTTAATTTTTTCCACAGTAATTTATTTTCTAATGCCAATAAAAAATATGATGTCATTATTAGTAATCCACCATATATTGCTTATGATGAAGAAATTATGGATATAGTTAAAAATAATGAACCACATATAGCTTTATATGCAACTAATGATGGGTTATATTATTACGATGAAATTTTAAAAAATGTAAGTAAATATTTGAATGATAAAGCTATTATTGCTTTTGAAATCGGCCATAAACAAGGAAAAAAGATAAAAGACTTAGTAAAGAAGTATTTACCAAATACAAGAGTTTTATTAGAACAAGACCTTCAAAAAAAGGACCGTTTTATATTTGTATTTAAAGATAAATAACTTGGTTTTTTATCTTTTTTATTGTATAATGAAGTTGGTGGTAATATGTTAGAAAAAATGGTGAATATGCTTAAAGAAAAAGACATAATTATACCTAGAATGTTGTTTTTTAATTATAAAAAAATTAATATCACAGAAGAAGAGTTAATATTAATTATTTATTTAGAAAATACTAATCTATGTTTTAATTTAAAAAAGATGAGTGAAGAATTAAATATTAATAGTAAAGTTTTACTTCAAATGATTAATTCTTTAATAGAAAAAGATTTATTAGAGATTAAAGTAGAAAAAGAAAAAACAGTTTGTTCAGAAACTATTTCTTTGGATAAGCTATATCAAAAATTAGGTTTTTTACTAGTTAATAAAGAAGAACCAAAAGAAATTGATACTAATTTATTTTCTGTTTTTGAAAAAGAATTTGGTAGAACAATTTCTCCTATGGAGTATGAAATCATTAATGCATGGAAAGAAGTTGGTTTTTCTGATGAATTAATTGTTGCAGCTTTAAAAGAAGCTACTTATAATGGTGTTAATAATTTAAGATATATAGATAAAATACTTCATGAATGGAAGAAAAAAGGAATTAAAAATAGTCAAGATATAGAAAATGATAAGAAAAATTTTAATAAGAAAACTAATAAGAAAGTAGAAATGTTTGATTACGATTGGTTGAATGAAAGTGAATAATATAATTGATTATTTAGATGAATTAATTCCGAATGCTATTTGTGAGTTAAATTATACTAAGGATTATGAACTTTTAATTGCTGTTATGTTAAGCGCTCAAACAACGGATAAACGTGTTAATATGGTTACTAGTATTTTATTTAAAAAATATTCTACTTTAGAAATGTTAAGAGATGCTGATATTTTTGATATTATGGATATTATTAGACCGATTGGAACGTTTCATAAAAAAGCAATAAATATTAAAAATATAGCTACAAGATTATTAGAAGATACTAATGGAATCGTTCCGAATAATAGAGAATTTTTAGAAAGTTTAAGTGGAGTTGGTAGAAAAACGGCGAATGTGGTTTTGAGTAATTTATATAATGAACCATGTATTGCAGTAGATACTCATGTTTCAAGAGTTAGTAAACGTTTAGGATTAGCCTCTGAAAAAGATGATGTTTTAAAAATTGAACAAAAACTTACCAAAAAGATTCCTATTGACAAATTAAATAGAATGCATCATCAACTAGTATTGTTTGGTAGATATTATTGTAAATCACAAAATCCAATGTGTGATGAATGTAAATTAAAACAGATGTGTAAATATTATAAAAAAAGAAAGCTTTAAATTTGAGCTTTCTTTTATTGTACTATAATAGTTCTTGTTAAAGTTTCGTTTAATGAACGATATTTAACTTTATAAGTAACTGTATATGTATCAGCAACATTAAAATCAATACTACTTACTTTAGAGCCTATAGTTTGACCACTGCTATCTTTAACAGTAATAGTTACAGTTGCTTGTGTTGATACATCAACTAAATTATCATATACTGTTACACCTTCATCAGTGTATATCTCACCATGATTTTTACTAACAGTTGTATCTCCGTTTAATGTAGTAGTAATAATTGGATCACTTCCATCAAATTCTACTTTTGTTTCTACTCCTGTACTAGCATTAGATTTAAATTTAGAATATGCAGTTTTTACAACAAATGTAATTGGATGTGCTGTAGAAGATATAGTGTATGAGAAACTATCTTTTGTTGTAGTTCCAACATAAGTTAAAGTACCAGCACTATTTTTAGTATAAACATCATAACCTAAAGGTCCTAAAGCGTTGTTGTTATATTCTATTCTAGAATTTACATAAGCGTTTTGATAATCTGGTTTTGTAAAAGATAATTTAGCTAAAGATAGTAGTTTATCTTTATTTAAAGCATCTGGTGTTTTTATTTCGGTCCAAGATAAAGTTACTTTACCACTTGCATAACTACTACTTAAATTAGTTGGATTACTTAATTGAGAATAACGTTTAGATACTTCAGTTGGTTCTGTTCCTTTTTTAAATAATTCTACTAATTTCATATCATTAGGTGTATATGCACTTGGTAATTGAGCAGGATTAGTATCTTTTTCTATTGTAACTTCAATAACACCATCTGGTTTTTTAATGTTAGTACTTCTTGTAAATATACCAGATGCAATAGTATTAAATATGGCTGTATGATAGTTAGTACCAAAACTATTAAATGAATTTTTTGTAACTGTTTCATAACCATACCAAACAGCAATAGAATATTCATCAGTCATACCAGCAACCCAATAATCATTAATTGCATAATCAGGTAATCCTTTTTCTTTTTTTATTTCATCAGTAAAATTAGTTGTTCCTGTTTTAGCAGCATATCTATAACCATTAATATTTGAATAATATCCTAAAGCTTGTGTAGCAGTTGTAATAAGCATATCATTAAGAATATAAGCAGTTTCTTCACTCATAGCTTTAGTTTTATTTAATTTGTTTTCAACTTCTTCACCAGTTTCACGATAAATAATTTTTGTATAACTACGAGGTTCATTATAGTAACCACCATTTGCAAAAGCGGCATATGCAGCACTTAGTGTTAAAGGAGATTCTCCGTTATAACCACCAATAGAATGTGCTTCATGAACTGTATTGCTTTCTATTTCAGGAGATAACCCTAAATTAGTTACAAATGTTTTGATATTTTTATTAGAAACTTGTTGGAATGTTTTTAAAGCAGGGATATTACGAGAACCAGCTAAAGCAACACGAGCAGTTAATAATCCATGATATCCAGCATCCCAGTTATATATTTCTGGTCCATTTGAATAATTATATGGTTCATCACCTAACAAATTATAAGAAGACCAGTTATTGTATTCAACAGCAGGACCATAATCATATAAAGGTTTAGCTGTAGAACCAATTTGTTTTTTTATTCCAGATGCATAGTCAATTCTTACATCAGTATTACTATTACGACCTGAACCAACAGCTACAATTTCACCTGTTTTAGTATTTAAAACAGAGATACCAGCTTGAACTTTGTCATTTTCCCAAGTCCACTTTGTACCATTCATAATGGCATTTATGTGATCTTGTTTTTTTCTGTCCATAGTTGTATAAATTTCCATAGGAACAGTATAAGGGTTGTTTCCTGTTTTTTCTTTTACTTCATTTACAACTATATCAATAAAACCTTGATATTTAATTTCTTCTGAATTTTTTTCCACTAATAAATCCTTGATTTCAATATCTTCTGCTGCTTTTCTTTCTTCAGCAGTAATATAACCATGACGTTCCATTAATTTTAAAACAGTTGAACGGCGTTTTGTTGCGGCTTCTAAATTATTAAATGGATTATATGTGTTAGGTGATTGGAACAACCCAGCAATTAAAGATGCTTCTGGTAGAGTTAAATCTTTAGCATTTTTTCCAAAATAAGTAAGAGATGCTTGTTCAACTCCCCAAGCTCCACCACCCATATAATAAGAGTTAACATAGAATTCTAAAATATCTTCTTTAGTATATTTTTTTTCTAATTTAAATATTGACATATAAATATCAGTAAATTTACGTAGGATACCTTTTATTCCGCTATCTGCCTTAGCATCGGTATAAGTATTTTTTACAACTTGCATTGTAAGAGTACTAGCTCCACCAGCTGCATTATTTCCAGTTATTTGACCAATAGAAGCTTTTATAAAACGTGGTAAGTCAAATCCATTGTGTTGGAAAAATCTTGAATCTTCAGTTGCAATAATTGCGTCTATTAAAACTTCTGGAAGTTGTTCATACTCAATTATTTCTCTATTTTGAGCACCTAATTTTTGAAAAATATTACCTTCATTATCATATAAAATACTAGATTCTTTTTGGTATAGTTGATCTGGATCAAATTCAGGTGCGTTTTTAACAATATAGAAAAAGAATAAACAAACAGCAATTAATATCAAAATACACATAACAAAAAGAATAATTAGTAGAATTTTCCACCATTTCTTTTTGCCCTTTTTAGGTTTCTTTATTTTCTTTTCGTGTTTTTTTGGACTGCTGTTTTTAGTTTTTTTAACCTTTACTTTAGGTTTTCTTTTTATTCTTTTAAATTTATTTATTAAAAATGGTCCAGCAAATAGTAGTGCATCAATAATTGCAATTATAATAAAAGAAATAAGCCAGTTAATTGCAAAACCTCCAATCATAAATGCAACTAAACTAATAAATGCTAGTAAAATGTTGGTTTTGTTTTGAGATATAAATTTTTTGATTTTTCTAAACAACTTTTTCATATTAATCTCCTTTAAAATAAATTTTTTCTATAATTTTTAAATAGTCTAATCTTGGACTATAATTTTGCTTTATTATATGCCCCTCTTTTTCGAAATAACTAAGTGGAATAGATTTTTGTTTGTTATTTTTAATATATTCTATTAACTTTTCTGTTGTAAGCAAGAATACTTTGTTATGTTTAACAAAACTTACTATTACAAAACCAATACCACCATTTGTGCGAACTTTTTTTAAATGTTCAATTTGATGATTATGGATATTTTTTAAAGGAAAATTATTTAATTTTGTTTCTTTGGCTTCAAAGTCAATATATTTTCCTTTATATAAACCATTATAATCAGTAGTAGATGGTGTTTTAAAATATGCTTCTTTTATAACTGCTTCACATCTACTTGTATAATCTACTTTAGCAATTGTTATAGGTGTTGGTTTTTTATATATTAAAGCAATATCTGAAATGCGATAATATTCATTAGTTGTATTTAAATCATCCTCTAAATTCATCCCTCTATTATCGTAATGAATTACACTTTGATAATCTTTTTTTATACCCTTAGGATAGCGCATATCATCACCTATATAATTATACTATATTTTTAGTTTTTTTTCTATAAAAATAGAAATTATTCATAAAGTATCAAAAATTATCTAATAAATTCTAGTTTTATCTAGTTTTGTCGAAAACAAACAAACTAGTTTTTAGTTGTGTTAAAGTATAATCGAGGTGGATATATGAAACAACATCATATAGAAAATATAATTAATGAAATGATTGAAGATGTAAAATATTTAAAACTATCTACTTTACGTAATAAGGAGTAGATTTTTTTATTTAATTTAAAAGCGTATTTAATACTAAAACTTTCATTGACAAATATATCGTTTTTTGAGATAATATTATCAGAATTTAAAGAGGTGTTATCTATGTATCAAGAAAGAATATTACTTACAAGTAAAGATATTTTAGAAAAAGAATTTAAAATTGATACCAGAGGTTATAGGCCACAAGAAGTAGATAAGTATTTAGATGTTATTATTCGTGATTATGAAGAGTTTGCTCGTATTTTAAAAGAAACAGAAGCTGATAAAAAAGAAATCATTGAAGATAATATTCGTCTAAAACAAGAAATAAGACGCCTTAGAACTCAACTAGATGCATTAAAAGAAGGCCCAACTAGTGATATCAATAATGCAGATTTATTAAGAAGACTTTCTAATCTTGAAAAAATTATATATGGTAAAGAATAATATTTTGACAAACGCTGCATTTTTTATAGTGTAGAGGAAAGTCCATGCTCACAAAGTCTGTGATGACTTTAGTGTTCGTGCATAGGGAAAAAATAACCTATGGTAGTCTTTTAGACTAACGGCGCTGATGAACCTAAGTCTTTAGATATGGTTCTAGGCATAAAGTGCCATAGAGACGAGTTGTTCAGAAATGAACAAAGTGGAACGTGGTAAACCCCGCGAGTGAGAAACCCAAATTTGGTAGGGGAACCTGATAAAAGAGAATAAGAATCTTTTATGGGATTGCTTTTAGCAATAGATAGATGTTTGTCACCTAGTAATAGGAACAGAACATGGCTTATAAAATATTATTTTTTTTGAAAGATGGTGTTTATAACTTGAAAGAAATAGGTGAAAAGTTAAAAGATACACGTGAAAATACTGGTATTTCTATAGAAGAAGCTGCTGAAGATTTAAAAGTTTTGCCTTCACAAATTGAAGCTATAGAAGCTGGTGAAATGGATAAGTTTAAAGATGTTTTTTCAGTTAAATATTTTATCAGAGATTATGCTAAGTATTTAGGTCTTAGTTATTCTGATATGGTTGATGAATTTAATGAATATTTATTTGATTACACATCAAAATTATCTATTGATGACATAAAAAAAGCTAAGAAAAAAGAAGTGAAAGAAGAGCCTAAAATATTGTCACCGTACACGTTGGAACCTAAGCAACCTAGGCGTATACCAACTTTTGTATTTGTTATATTATTTGCATTATTATCTATAGTTGTTATTTATTTTGTAGTAGATATAGTTAAAGAAAATAACGAAAAAGATGACCAACTTATTGCGTTTTTAGATTAGGAGGATTTTATGAATTTACCAAACAAACTTACTATGCTTAGAATATTTTTATCTGTAGTGATTATTGCAATTTTAGTTTTTCCATTTGATGCAATGGGAATAAGTTTATATAAGTTTTACGTTAATGAATCTATAGTAATTGATATTAAATATATTATTTCAGGTGTACTATTCATTATTGCATCATTAACAGATTTCTTAGATGGGTATATAGCTCGTAAATATAATTTAGTTACAGATTTTGGAAAAATGATAGATGCAATTGCTGACAAAGTTTTAGTTAATTCAGTTTTAATAATTTTATCTGCTAGTGGATTTATTCATCCAATTATTCCAGTTATCATTATTTTAAGGGATACAGTTGTTAATTCAATTAAAATGGTAGCTGGTAATAAAGGAAACGTAGTAGCAGCCATAAAAAGTGGGAAAATTAAAACTGCTTGTTTAATGGTTGGTATTGTACTTACATTATTCTATAATTTACCATTTGAATTATGGAATTTAAAAGTATCTGATTTCTTACTTATAATAGCAGCTATTATGTCTATTATTTCAGGTGTACAATATTATCAATTAAATAAAAAATATATTTTTGAATAGACCTTTAGGTCTATTTTTTTAATTTGGTTATACAAATTTTAAAAAACTGGTAAAAATTACATTCTAAAATTAACGAACAAATGTTTGCAAAAAGTGTTGACAAACTAAATTTGTTGATGTAAAATGAATATAGACGTTAGGAGGAATAAAAAATGGTTAAACCAGCAACTAATGATAAAACATTAGATCAAGTACTATTAGATATAGAAAAACAATTTGGAAAAGGTTCAGTTATGAAATTAGGAGATAACGAACATAGAGAAATAGATGTTATTTCTAGTGGTTCTCTTAGTTTAGATATAGCTTTAGGAATAGGTGGTTATCCTAAGGGTAGAATAATTGAAATATATGGGCCAGAATCAAGTGGTAAAACTACTTTTGCATTACATGCTATAGCAGAAGCTCAAAAAAAAGGTGGAAGAGTTGCGTTTATTGATGCCGAACATTCTTTAGACCCACAATATGCATCAAAATTAGGTGTGAATATTAATGAACTATTATTATCGCAACCAGATAATGGAGAACAAGCATTAGAAATTTGTGAAGCTTTAGTGCGTAGTGGTGCTATTAGTGTTATTGTAATTGATTCAGTAGCGGCTTTAGTTCCACAGGCTGAAATTGAAGGTGAAATGGGAGATTCTCATGTTGGTCTTCAAGCTAGACTTATGAGTCAAGCATTAAGAAAATTATCAGGTGTTATTAATAAGACTAATACAATTGCAATTTTTATTAATCAATTACGTGAAAAAGTAGGAGTAATGTTTGGAAACCCTGAAACAACACCTGGTGGTAGAGCTTTAAAATTCTATTCTTCAATTCGTTTAGATATTAGAAGAAGTGAACAAATCAAAAGCGGAGCAGATATAATAGGAAATAAAACTACTATTAAAGTTGTAAAAAATAAAATGGCTCCACCATTTAAAAACTGTGTAGTTGATATTATGTATGGTGAAGGTGTTTCGGTAGAAGGTGAAATTGTTGATTTAGCCAGTGAAGCCAATATTATAGAAAAAAGCGGAGCTTGGTATTCATATAATGGAGAAAAAATTGGTCAAGGTAAAGAAAATGTTAAGGAATTACTAAAAAATAATCCTAAATTGAAACAAGAATTAGAACAAAAAGTTCGTAATTATTATGATATAGGTGAAAATAAATCTACAAAAAAACAAGTGACTGAAAAAAAATAGAAGTATGAAAATAAAATTCATACTTTTTTGATTGATTAATAAAATTACTTGACTTATTTTCTAATAAACATTACAATTATAGTAGAGTGGATAATTGTATTCGCTTGAAATAAAATAATTGAAAGATGGAGGTAACAATATGGATAATGTTATTTTCTCCATTTTACTTGTTTTAATTGGAATTTTTATTGGAATAATTTTAATGTTCATTATTAATTATATTAGAGGTATAGCTTCTAGTAAAAAAGCTGAATTAATGTTAGAAAAGGCTAAAAAAGAAGCAGATAAAATAAAAAGAGATTATTTATTAGATGCTAAAGAAGAAGCTCATAAATTAAAAATTGAAGTTGAAAAAGAAGTAAAAGAAAAGAAAAACGAAATAAAAGAATCAGAAGAACGCTTACTTGTTCGTGAAGGAAATATGGATAGAAGGGATCAAACTCTTCAAAACCGCGAACAAATGTTAGAAGAAAAAGAAAATAGTATAATTAATAAACAAAGAGAAATTCAAAAAGAGCAAGAAAAAGTGGAAGAAATAAAAAAAGAACAAATCACTTTACTTGAAAATATTGCAGGTTATTCTAAAAATCAAGCTCGTGAATTAGTACTTAAAAAAGTGGAAGAAATGATGAATTTAGAAATTGCTTCATATATTAAAGATCGTGAAGCAGAAGCTAAATTAGAAGTTGATAAAAAAGCAAAATCAATGTTAGTAGCAGCTATGCAAAAATATTCCGGGGATGTAGCTAATGAACAAACTGTTACAGTAGTTACTCTTCCTAATGATGATATGAAAGGACGTATCATTGGTCGCGAAGGAAGAAATATTAGAGCAATAGAAGCTGTTACTGGAGTAGATTTAATTATTGATGACACACCAGAAGCTATTGTTGTTTCAAGTTTTGATCCATTGCGTAGAGAAATAGCTCGTGTAACATTAGATAATTTAATCAAAGATGGTCGTATTCATCCAGCTCGTATTGAAGAGTTATATGATAAAACAGTTAAAGAAATGCACCAAAAAATACAAGAATTTGGTGAAGAAGCTTTATTTGAACTAGGAATTACTAAAGTTGAACCTGAGTTAGTAGAAATTTTAGGTAAACTTCATTTTAGAACTAGTTACGGACAAAATGCTTTACAACACTCTATTGAAGTGGGGCATTTAGCAGGTATTTTAGCTAGTGAAATTGGAGAAAATGCTGCATTAGCTAAAAGAGCTGGTTTATTCCATGATATTGGTAAAGCAATTGACCATGAAATAGAAGGAAGCCATGTAGATTTAGGTGTAGATCTTGCTAAAAAATATCATGAAAATGATGTTGTAATCAATGCCATAGAATCACACCATGGTGACAAAGAAGCTAATAATGTTATTTCAGTTTTAGTAGCAATTGCTGATGCTTTATCTGCATCTCGTCCAGGTGCACGAAGTGATTCTTTAGAAAACTATGTTAAAAGATTACAAGAATTAGAAAACATTGCTAACGAAATGGAAGGGGTAGCTAATACTTACGCTCTTCAAGCAGGTCGTGAACTTCGTGTAATCGTAAATCCTGAAAAAGTAGATGATTTAGGAAGTTATAAAATTGCAAGAGACGTTAAAAATAAAATTGAAGAACAAATGCAATATCCAGGAACAATTAAGGTTATTGTAATTCGTGAAACTAGAGCTTTAGAAGAAGCTAAATAATAAATAAATCAAGTCAAAAATCGATTTGATTTAAGAAAGACTCCTCATTTGAGGAGTCTTTTAACATTTTTATATTTATTGTAGTCGTTATGAAAATAACATTAAAAATGTTTGTAAAGCCATTAAAATACCATTGTGTAAAAAATGTAATCCAATTGGGACAAATATATTTTTAGATTTAGAAAGTGTATAGGCAAATACAAATCCTGGAATAGAATAAGGTATTATATATATTAGATCAAATAATGTTTCAAAACTACCAATTACGTGAAATGCACCAAATGTTAGTCCTGAAAGGATTATAAATAACAAATTATTACTAAACATATCTCTAAAAGATTTTCTAAATACTAATTCTTCAAGGAATGGTGCTATTATAACAGCTGAAATAAATGTATAAATTGGCATACTATTAAACATTTCTCTAACTGCTTCTTCATTACCTGCAATAGAATTAGGTTCAGATATTAATATTATAGAATTAGCGACCATCATTAATCCTAAGGCTAAAAACCAATATTTTAAATATTTTTTAAAATAAGTTTGATGGTTCTTTTTTAAATCTTCTAAATTGTTTTTAATATCTTGTCTGTAAATATATATTATAGAAATTACTAATAATATTTGAACTGCACATACATAAATAGCCTTTAATACTTCCGGTATGGCAGCTGTATCAATATTTAAAATCCAAAATGGTAATCCTTGGAACTGTGATACAAAGAAATAAAGTAAGAATACACCAATTCCGGTTAGAGTTTTTTTATTATTTTCTTTCATATTTTTTATCACCACTATTATTATAGCAAAAATATCTATAAAAATATAAATTTATTGGTAAAAAAATGAAAAATTGTGATATAATTGATATATAAGTGCATGAAGAGTGGGATTTCCCACTCTTTAATTTATGGAGGATTTATGAATATAGTAGATGAAGTTAGAAAAGTAATTGAACCTGTGATTTTAGAAAACAATTATCGTTTAGATGAAGTACTTTATGTAAAAGAAGGAAATACCAATTTTTTACGTGTAATTATTGATAAAGATGGAATTATTGATGTAGAAGATTGTGTTAAAGTCTTTAGATTAATTGATCCTGTTTTGGATGAAGTTGATCTAATAGATGATAGTTATATTTTAGATGTTTGTTCTAAAGAGAAGGGAAGTGTGTAAAATGAAACCAAAAGAGTTTTTAAATGCGGTTGATTTAGTTGTTAAAGAAAAAGGTATTGATAAAGAAGTTATCTTTGATGCTATGGAATTAGCGCTTACTAGTGCTTATAAGAAAAATTATAATGCTCCTAATGTAAGAGTTAGCATTAATAAAGATACAGGAGATATTCGTGTATGTTCATTTTTAAATGTTGTTGAAGAAATAGATGAAGAAGATGAAGGAACACAAATTTTATTAGAAGATGCCCGTAAAATTGTGCCAGAAATTAATGTTGGTGAAACAATTGAAGAAGAGGTTGAAGTAAGAGATTTTGGACGTGTTGCAGCCGCAACTGCTAAGCAAGTGGTTATTCAAAAAGTTCGTGAAGCAGAACGTAACGTGATAGTAAATGAATTTAACGATAAAGAAAATGAAATGGTTACAGGTACTGTTGAAATGGAAGATGTGCGCAACTATTATATTAATTTAGGTAGAACTCAAGGAATTTTACCTAAAACAGAAATCATTCCAGGTGAAGAAATTAAAATGGGATCTACTATTAAAGTTTATATTACTAAAGTAGATAACAATTCAAAAGGACCTTTAATTTTACTTTCTCGTAGTCATTATGGGTTTGTTAAAAGATTATTTGAACTAGAGATACCAGAAATTAATGAAGGCATTATATTAGTTTATGGAGTAGCTCGTGAAGCTGGTGTTAGAACTAAAATAGCGGTTGCTTCAGAAAACTCTAATGTAGATGCAGTTGGTTCTTGTATTGGTGAAAAAGGAATGCGTATTGCTAATATATTAAAAGAATTAGGAAATGAAAAAGTAGATATCGTTCCTTATGACAAAGAAGCATCAAAATTTATTGAAAATGCTTTAAGTCCAGCTAAAAACTTAAGTGTTTTTGTAACAGATGAAAAGAAAAGAGAAGCTTTAGTTGTTGTGGATGGCGAAAATTTATCCCTTGCTATTGGTAAAAAAGGTTTAAATGTTCGTTTAGCAAGTCGTCTTACACGTTTTAAAATAGATGTTAAAACTTATGAACAAGCTAAAGAAGACGGTATAAATATTGTAAAATAGGTGATGTTATGAAAAAAATTCCTATGCGTAGTTGTGTTGTAACAAGAGAAAAGTTACCTAAAAGTGAATTAGTTAGAGTTGTTAGAACTCCAGAAAGTAGTGTTATAGTTGATTTAAGTGGAAAAGCTAATGGTAGAGGAGCTTATTTAAAAAAAGATCTTGTTGCAATTGAAAAAGCAGAAAAATCAAAAATATTAGAAAGACAATTAGAAGTGGAAATACCTACTTCTATATATGAAGAATTAAGAAATCTTATTAAATAATATAAATTAAAAATATAGAAAGAAGGTGCTTATTATGATGAGTGTAGAAGAATATGCATTAGATATAAATAGAACTTGTGAAGATGTACTTAAAATGTGTGAAAATTTAGGATTTGATATTAAAAGTAATGATGATATGCTAGATGAGGAAATGATTATTGAATTAGACAATGCTCTAGCAAACGATGATATTGATGAAGAAATAGAAGAAATTCAAGTTGTTGTATCTAATAAAAAGGTGGATAATGATAATGTTATTAACAAAGAAAAATTAAAAAAGAAAGTTGATAACAATAAGTCAAAAAAAGATTTAGCTAATAAGAAAAAAGCTATGTATAAAAATAAAGAAAAATTAATTTCTAATGCACCAGTTAATAATGAAAATGTTGTTCTATATAAAGAAAATATGACTATTGCTGATTTAGCAAAAGCTCTTAATGTAGGTAGTGGAGAATTAATAAAAAAATTATTTGCTTTAGGAGTTATGGCTACTATCAATAATGCAATTAGTTTTGAAAATGCTGAAATATTAGTATTAGATTATAATAAAGAATTAAAAAAAGAAGAAACAGCAGATGTAACTAATTTTGAAGAATTTGAAATTATTGATAATGAAGAAGATTTAGAAAGTCGTCCTGCTGTAGTAACTATTATGGGACATGTTGACCATGGTAAAACAACTTTACTTGATACTATTAGAAAAACAAATGTAGCTGAAGGTGAAGCAGGAGGTATTACTCAAGCAATTAGTGCATATCAAGTAAATCATAAAGGTAAAACGATAACATTTATTGATACACCAGGGCATGCGGCATTTACTGAAATGCGTGCTAGAGGAGCAGGAATTACTGATATTGTAATTATTATTGTATCTGCTGAAGATGGTGTGATGCCTCAAACAAAAGAAGCTATTGACCATGCTAAAGCAGCAGGAGTTCCTATCTTAGTTGCAATCAATAAAATAGATAAACCTGGAGCAAATCCTGAAAAAGTAACAACAGAACTTACTGAATATGGATTAATGCCAGATAGTTGGGGTGGCGATACAATTTATACTAATATCTCAGCTAAAGTAGGTACAGGAATTGATGAATTATTAGAAAATATTTTATTAGTAGCAGAAATGCAAGAATATAAAGCTAATCCTAATCGTTACGCAGTTGGTACTGTAATTGAATCAAGACTTGATAAACATTTAGGCCCTATTGTGACTGTATTAATTCAAAATGGGACATTACGTTTGGGAGATCCTATTGTTGTAGGTCATGCTTATGGTAAAGTAAGAACTCTTAAAAATGATAAAGGTGAAGAAATTACAATGGCAATTCCTTCAATGCCAGTAGAAATTACTGGATTAAATGAAACACCATCATCAGGTGATAAATTTATGGCTTTTGAATTTGAAAAGCAAGCAAGAAATATTGCTGAACAACGTAGAATTCAAGCAAAAGCTAAAGAAAATGCACCAAAACAAACAGTTAGTTTAGATGAACTTTTCTCTAAAATCCAAGAAGGAACTAAAGAAATTAATGTATTAATAAAAGCAGATGTTAATGGTTCTTCTGAAGCTGTTAAAAATTCTTTAGAAAAAATTGATGTTGAAGGTGTAAAAGTTAAGGTTATTAGAAGTGGTGTAGGAGCTATTACTGAAGGTGATATTGTTCTAGCAAAGGCTTCTAATGCAATTATTATTGGTTTTAATATTAGACCTAATAATAGTATAAAAGATTATGCTAAAGAAAATGGTGTTGAAATTAGACTTTACGATATCATTTATAAAGCTGTAGAAGAAATGGAAGCTGCTATGAAAGGTATGTTAGATCCAATTTTTGAAGAACAAGTACTTGGAGAAGCAGAAGTTAGAGAATTATTTAAATTTTCTAAAGTTGGAACAATTGCAGGATGTTATATTACAGATGGTATTATTAAAAGAGATTCTAAAGCACGTTTAATTCGTGATGGTGTAGTTATTTATGATGGTAATGTTAATTCTTTACAACGTGGAAAAGATGCTGTAAAAGAAGTTAAAAAAGGTTTAGAATGTGGTATTACTGTGGAAAACTATACAGATATTAAACAAGGTGACATCATAGAAGCTTACGAAATGGTTGAAATAAAAAGGTGATCATATGAGTATAAAAATAGATAGAATAGCATCTAATATAGTTAAAGAAATAAGTTATATTTTAGCAACCGAAGTAAAAGATAGTGATATTAAATTTGTAACTGTTACAGACGTTAAAGTAACTAATGACTTATCTTTTGCTAAAGTTTATTTTACTGTATTAGATGAAAGCCGTAAAAAAGAAACATTAGAAGCTTTAAAAAATGCTAGTGGATTTATTAGAAGAGAACTTGCTGACAGAGTAGATATTAGACATATTCCAGAGCTTGAGTTTGTTTATGATGAATCTATCGCATATGGTAAAAAAATAGAAGACATAATTGAGAAAATACACGAAGAAGATGAATAAAATCATCTTTTTTCTATAAATAAGTGGTGATGTGTTGTGAAAAATAATAAAATATTAAAAATAATTGGTATATCATTAGTATCAATAACTATTTTATCTTTATTATTAGTAGGTGCTTATTTCTTGTTTTTAAAACAAGATAAGTATGACTTTAAATTAAAAGGAAAAGAAGAAGTAATAATAGAAGTATTTGATAAATATGAAGAAAAAGGATATAAATTCTTTATAAATAAGCAAGACGTATCCAACAAAATAATAGTTAAAGGTAGTGTAAATACTGGTGTTATTGGCAAATATGAACTTTCTTATATATATGAAGATAAAGTATACGGAAAAAGAATTATTGAAGTTGTAGATACAAAAAAACCAGAGATAACTTTAAAAGGAGAAAAAGAAATATCGTTAATAGAAACTTCAAAATATAATGAATTAGGTGCTTTGGCTATAGATAATTATGATGGAGATATTACAGATAAAATTATTATAGAAGGAAAAGTTGATACTAATAAAGTTGGAGAATATACTATTAAATATAAAATAGAAGATAGTTCTAATAATAAAAATGAAGTATCTAGAAAAATCAAGGTGACTGAAAAACCAAAAGAAATAGTAAAAAATATTATCGTAGAAGATAATAAATCTTCTATTCCTCAAGTGCCTACTCAAAAATCAGGAGAAGTAAATAATATTACTTTTACCCAAAATGGAATTCACGTTGAAGGTTGTACTAGTGAAAATATTAAACCTACAAGTGTTAGTTTAAATAATAAACTTTTTAGGGCGGAAGTCACTAATAACTGTTATAAAAGTGATATTGATTTAACTACTTTAGAAAATGGTGATTATACTTTATATATAAATAATAATGACCATTACGAAAAAGCTATTAATAAACTTGATACTATGTTACAAATAAAAAGAGGAAAAGTAGGAAACAAACTTGTTACCTTTGATTATACTAATAATAATGTTAATATAAATATAAGTGATTTTTATTATGAATATGATGTAATTATAGATGTTGGTCATGGCGGATCTGATACAGGAGCTACTAATATATATATTGCCGAAAAAGATATGAATTTGAAAGTTTCATTATATGAAAAACAAAAATTTGAAGAAGCTGGTTTAAAAGTACTAATGATAAGAACTGATGATAGTTATGGTAGTGGTATGGGGCCTACTAGTTTAAAAGCATTAAATAGAAGAGCTTATTATATGGGATACTATGGTGTCGCATCTAAAGTTATTTATAGTAATCATCACAATGCTTCTAGTAATAGTAAAGCTTCTGGTTTTGAAATATATGCTACTAATCAAATGAGTGATTTAAGTACAGAAATAAATATTTTTAATGCTGTTAGTGGTATTAAAGATACAACTAAAATAAAAGCTAATGCTATTTATGGGCGTGATTATGAAAGTGGTAGTTTATTAAATAAAACCAGTGGAAATGTGTATAACAATAAAAATTATTATGCCATACATAGAATTCCAAGTGAATTATTTAATTTAAATAAAGTTGTTATATATGAAAGTTGTTATATAAGTAATATTGATGACTTTATTAATTATTGGAATAATGAAGCTTGGAAAAAAATTTCAGATATAAAAGTAGAAAATTATATCAAAAAAATAAAATCAATGTAATTTATTTACAAAATAAAAATATTGTGATAGACTAAACATATAGATATTTGATGGTGATAAATTATAAGTAATTGTTTAAATAGTAATTAGAAAATTAGTGGTGATGAAAACTAATCAAGTTTAAATAATGAAATACAGGTTTTGAATCAAATCGCTAGTTAGCGTTAAAACATTAAAGAGCATAGGTTATTATGAAATAAGGTGGTACCGCGAATATTCGTCCTTATATTTATAATAACTTTTTATTTTAAGGAGGATTTATGGAATTAAATAGTTATATTGATCATACTAATTTAAAAAATACAGCTACAAAAGAAGATATAAAAAAGTTATGCGAAGAAGCTATTAAATATCATTTCGCATCCGTTTGTATATTTCCTTGTTATGTTCAACTTGCTAAAGAACTGTTAGAAGGAAGCAATGTTCAAGTTTGTACAGTAATTGGTTTTCCACTTGGAATGAATACACCAGCAGTAAAAGTATATGAAGCTATCGATGCAGTTGAAAATGGTGCTGATGAAATAGATATGGTTATTAATATTTCTGCTCTAAAAAACAAAGATTATGACTATGTTAAAACAGAAATAGAAGAAATTAGAGATGCTATTGATGGCAAAGTTTTAAAAGTTATAATTGAAACATGTTTATTAACTGATGAAGAAATAGTTAAAATGACTGAAATTTGTAATGAAACATATGTTAATTTTATTAAAACATCAACTGGTTTTTCAGAATACGGAGCAAGATTAGAAGATATTGAACTTATAAATAAATATCGTAATAATATATTAGAAATAAAAGCTAGTGGCGGTATTAAAGATTATGAAACTGCTAATCAAATGATTGAAGCAGGAGCTACTAGAATAGGAACTAGTAGTGGTGTAAAGATTATGAATAACGAGTGTCATTGTGGACATAATGATTGTCATTGTGAACACGAAAGTTGTCAATGTGAAGATCGCTCTAGTTGTGAGGAGGAATAAAATGAAATTATATGATGAACTTTTATGGAGAGGTTTAATTGAAAATATAACAGATGAGGATTTAATTGAAAAAATAAATAATGGTGGTCTTACATTTTATATTGGAACAGATCCTACTGGTGATAGTTTACACATTGGACATTATTCCACTTTTTCAATGGCAACTCGTTTAAAAAAAGGTGGTCATAATCCGATATTATTAGTAGGTGGTGCTACAGGCCTTATTGGGGACCCTAAACCTACAGCTGAAAGACCAATGATAACTAAAGAATTACTAGAATATAATTATAAAAAACTTAGAAAACAAGTAGAAGAATTATTTGGATTTGAAGTAGTAAATAACTTTGATTGGTCAAAAGATATTAATTTTATTGATTATTTAAGAGATTATGGTAAATTCTTTAATTTAAATTATATGTTAAATAAAGAAACTGTAAAAAGTAGATTAGATTCAGGTATTACTTATACAGAATTTTCTTATATGATTATGCAAGCATTAGATTTCTTATACTTATATGAAAATAAAAATTGTTTACTTCAAATAGGTGGATCTGATCAATGGGGGAATATTACATCAGGTGTTGAATTAATTAGGAAAAAAATAGGTGGTACTGCATATGGTCTTACAATGCCACTTATAACTAAAGCAGATGGAACAAAATTTGGTAAAAGTGAAGGAAATGCTATTTGGTTAGATAAAGAAAAAACATCTAGTTATGAAATGTATCAATTTTTCTTAAATGCAGAAGATGTTAAAGTTATTGAATATCTAAAAAAATTAACATTCTTATCTAAAGAAGAAATAGAAGATTTAGAACAAAAACATAATGAAAACCCACATTTAAGAGAAGCTCATAAAGCATTAGCTCGTGAAGTTATTACTTTCTTACATGGTAAAGAAGATTATGAAAAAGCTGTAAAAATAAGTGAATGCTTATTTGGTGGGAATGTTAAAGAATTAGATGTTGATGATATTATTATAGGTTTTAAAGATGTTCCTCATTTTACTCTAACTGAAGAATTAAATATTTTAGATATGCTAGTAAATAATAATATTTGTTCAAGTAAAAGAGAAGTTAGAGAATTTATAAATAGTGGATCTATTACTATCAATGATGAAAAAATAACAGACGAAAACTTAATAATAACTAAATCGTTAGCAATTTCTAATAAAGTATTAGTAATTAGAAGAGGTAAGAAAAAATATTATTTAGGTATGTTTGAATAAAGAGCTTAGGCTCTTTTTTTATGATTTTATTAACTAAAATACTAGTTTAATAATTTTGTTTATGTTATAATAAATGACATTACATTTGAATGAGACTAGGTGATGTTATGATTATTCTTCCAAAAAATTATGATGAAATTTATCCATGTATTAATAGTACAGGGGCAACTTCAAAGATATTTGTTAGTCCTGACTATAATTGTGCTTATAAAGTGTATCGTAGTGAATTTAACTATGATGAAGGAAAGTTTAAGCAATTTTTAAAACTTAATAACTCTAATTGTTTATCCCCTAAAGATATTTTATCTATTGAAGGAAGTAATTGCTTAGCAGGTTATATGATGCTATTTGATAATGGTGTTAGTTTATCTAGAGTTAAAGATGAGGAGTTAGAAAAATTAATAAAGGCTTCTTTAGAAATTAAATATACTTTGAAAGATTTAAGTGACCATCATTTTTTAATTATGGATCCTAATGTTGATAATATAATTTTTTCAAATTCATATAAGTTTGTAGATACATATTCTTTTTCTTTAAGAAAAAGTATTTCATCAGCTACGCTTCAAGTTATGAATACTAAAAAAGTTAATGAAATGGTATTATGCGGTTTAATAGGACAGTCTTATAAAAAAATAATAAGAGTTTATTTAAATTTGATTAGGTCAAAATATTTAGATTATTTTTTTAAATTGAATAATCAAGATGATAATTATATATATGATGTTTTATCAATTATAAGAGAAGCTACAAAAGAAGAAATTTTAGAGCGTGCAAAAACTAAAGTTATTACACAAAAAAAATACTGATGCAATCAGTATTTTTTTATTATCTATTATAGAATTCAACGATTAATGATTCATTGATATCAGCGTTTAATTCACTACGTTCTGGGTATCTTACATAAGTACCAGCCATTTTGCTTTCATCGTAAGTAACGAATTCTACACGATTAGCTCTAGCTTCTAATGAAGTTTTAACAATTACTAAATCTTTGTCAGATTCTTTAACTGCTATTACATCACCTGGTTTACATCTATAAGATGGGATATCAACTTTTTTACCATTAACTGTAATATGTCCATGGTTTACTAATTGTCTTGCACCTTTTCTTGTAGTAGCAAATCCAATACGATAAACTAAGTTATCTAAACGACTTTCTAAAAGTTTTAAGAAGTCTTCACCAAGAACACCTTTTAATTTTCTAGATTCTTCAAATGTTTTTCTGAATTGTTTTTCATTAACACCGTACATAAATCTAACTTTTTGTTTTTCTTGTAATTGAACACCATAGTTAGATAATTTTTTACCACGTTTATTTCCGTGTTGTCCTGGTGCATATGGTTTTCTAGCTAATTCTTTACCAGTTTCAGTAGTTGAAAAACCTAAACGACGACTTTTACGATAAGTAGCTCCAGTATATCTTGCCATAATTTCCCTCCTTCATAATATTTGCATAATCGAGAGAGTATTTGGTCAATTTATAGGGTGTTTATTTTAATATCTTCACTTAGCAGCAATTATTCCTAAATCAGTTACACAATAACCCCTATAGGTAATAAACACATTACAAATCTCCAAACACGCTGCTTTTTCATACGCATTTACAATTATATTATGTTTTTAAATTTTAGTCAATACTAAAAAAGCAAAAAAACTTTGTTTTATAAAGCTTTTTCTACTTTTTTTCTAATTTTTGCATTAAATAGGTTTTTGTTTTAGAAACTCCATTAATTAAAAGACCTTTAAAAGGCTGAGCAGCACTTGCTTTAATATTGACTTTTGTTAGATAAGTTAAAATAATTTCACGTATTTTCTTTAACTCTTCTTGGCTTATATGATGCGAATTTATTGTTTGCATATCTAATTTATTTTCAATTGGAATTGGTAAAGTCATTGTTTCATTTAAAATTCGTTCAAAATTAATACTAATTAAATCATTATCAATTTGACTATAATAATTTTTATTTAATGGGTTATAGATGTTTTCCAGCTCTTCTAAAGAACCATTTACAATATTTTTAACTTTATTAGCGTTTTCTACATGCAATATTTTTCGCCAATCTCCAATAAATGATAAAGAACATAAAAGTTCATAAAGTTCTATTTTAGAAATTTCTTTTTTTTCTGAAAGAAGCAACGCTATTTTAAGTGCATTTAATCTGTTATGAATAATAGCTTGATCTAGTAATTGGGTACTTTTAATAACATCTACTGATTTCTGACATCTTCCAGCCAAATAAAAGTTATCCCAACAAAATAAATCATCTATTAAATCATTAGTCTGAACAACACCAATTTTAAACATATTATCTTTAAAAGGAAGGTAAGATAAGTAATTAATTTTAGTTCCTAAATTTTTATAAAGTGGTAATAATAAGTATCCTAGTTTACTATAATCTTTAGGATTTTCTTGATAATTTTCTTGATGCCATTTAGTAGAATCTTTTACACCCATAATTAAATCTATTTGTTTATCAAAACCTTTATCATTAGCTTGTTTTTTCACTCCCGAACCATATCCTATTATTACTTCAGCTTCAGGTCTTGTTTTACAAAATTCATTTATTAATGTTTTTATTTCCACAATAATTCGTCTCCTTTGATAGCTACTTATTATAATATAATTTGTAATATGAAGTCAATTAGTATAATAAGATTAAATAGTTTTATAAAAATATGAAAAAATAGTGCAAAAAAAGTCGATTTTGTGGTAGAATTATAATAGCGAGGTGAGTACATGGACGGATTAATATTAGTTATTGTAACTTTATTTGTTGTGGCTGTTGTTTTAATTGTACTCGTTCTTAATTTAATCCAATCAAAGAAAAATAAAAGTTTAAAAAAAATACTAGAAAATTTAGATATAGAAAAAAATAAGATTGAAAGTGCTCCAATAGTTCCTGAACTTGCTAAAATAGAATCTTATTTAAAAAATGAAAAACTGGAAGTAATGTATAATGAATGGAAAGAAAGATTAGAAGATATTAAGGAAAACCAAATTCCAAAGATTACTGATATGTTACTAGAAGCAGATTATTCTTTATCGCAAACAGACTATAAAAGTGCGATGTATAAGATTGCTAAACTAGAAATGGAAATATATAAAGTGAGAACTAATTCAGACTTTTTGCTAGGTGAAATTAAAGAAATAACATCTAGTGAAGAAAGAAATAGAGCTATTATCACTAAAATGAAGACAACATATAGAGATTTATATCAAAAATATGTTAATGCTAAAGGTGAGTATGGTGAAATAGCTGAATCTGTTTCATTACAATTTGAAAATATTGCTAAAAGATTTGAAGATTTTGAAACAGTAATGGAAAACAATGAATATACTGAAGTTACTCAAATTATTAAAGCAATTGATGAAATGCTTAAACACATGGAAATCGTTACTAATGAAATGCCTTCAATTGTTTTAATGGCTTATAATATTTTACCTAATAAAATAGGAGAAATAGAAACAACTTATGAAGAAATGAAAAAGTTAGGTTTTCCGCTAGATTATTTAAATGTAGAATATAATATAGAAGAAGCCAATAAAAAAATTAGTGATGTAATTGATCGTAGTAAAGTTTTAAATATGGAAGATAGTTTATTTGAACTTAAAGTTTTATTAGACTATTTTGATGGTTTATTTACAGATTTTGAAAAAGAAAAAGTAAACAGAAAAGTTTATGAAGATTCAAATATTTCATTTAAAAGAAAACTAGATAATATTAATGCTTTAGTTTCAGATATTTTTAGTAAGTTAGCTGAAATTAAAGAATTATATAATTTATCAGATGCTGATTTAGATGTTTTAAGTAAGGTTAGAGAAGATTTAAAAGCATTAAATGCTGATTATAAAGTTTTATTAGATCATACTGGTAATAATACTTTTGCTTATTCTAAATTGACTAAAGAAATAGAAAATTTAGTTTTAAAACTTTCAGTAATTGAAGAAAATTTAGATAGCACATTAGATACTATTGGAAGTATGAAAGAAGATGAAGTTAGAGCTCGTCAACAATTAGAAGAAGTTAAAATTATTTTAAAAAATTCTAAGGCTAAAATACGAGAATATAGCTTACCAGTAATTCCTAAAAATTATCATATTGAACTTAGTGAAGCTAGTAATGCTATTAAAGAAATTGTAAGAGAATTAGATAGAAAACCAATTACTATTGAAGTATTAAATACTAGAGTTGATACAGCTCGTGATTTAGTTTTAAAATTATTTAGTAAAACTAAAGAAATTATGAAAACAGCGATGTTTGCAGAAATGGCTATAGTATATGGTAATAGATATCGTTCTAGTGTTGATGATTTAGACAAAAATTTAACTTATGCCGAAATTTTATTCCATAAAGGTGAATATCAAAGATCATTAGAACTTACTATAAATGCATTAAATAGAATAGAACCAGGAATTTATGATAAATTATTAAATTTATATGGTAATGAAAACAAGTAAAAAAACTTGTTTTTTCTTTGCAAAATTCCATTAATTTGGTATAATTGTTCACGAAAGAAGTGATTACTGTGGAAAAAATGATAATGATTAAATATGGCGAACTTACAACTAAAAAAGATAATCGTAGTTTTTTTATAAAAAAATTAGTATCTAATATTAAAAATATATTAAAAGACTTTGATTTTGAAATTAAATATGATCGTGTTAGAATGTATATTTTTGCTGATAATAAATATATAGATAAAATCGCACTAAAATTAAGTAAAGTTTTTGGTATTCATGGTATAGTTATATGTCATAAAGTTAATAATAATACTGATGAAATAAAAGAAAAAGTTGTTGAAATTTTAAAAGAAACAAACTTTAATACTTTCAAAGTAGAAACTAAAAGAGCAGATAAATCATTTGAAATACATACGATGGATTTTAATAATATAATTGGTTCTTTAGTTTTAAAAAATTTCTCTTGTAAAGTTGATGTGCATAATCCTGATATTATTTTACATATAGAAATTAGAGTAGATGGAACATATATTTATACTAATGAAATTAAAGGTAAAGGTGGATATCCAGTGGGTATTCAAGGAAAAGGATTACTTATGCTTAGTGGAGGAATTGATAGTCCAGTAGCTGGCTATCTTGCTTTAAAAAGAGGTGTAGATTTAGAATGTTTATATTTTGAAAGCCCACCTCACACTAGTTTAGAAGCTAAAAACAAAGTTATTAAATTAGCGTCTATTATTAATGAATATTCTGGTAATATTAGAGTTCATATTGTACCTTTTACAAAATTACAAGAAACAATTTATAAAATGGTACCACCTAATTATATGATAACCATAATGCGAAGAATGATGTATCGTATTAGTGAAAGATATGCTAAAAAAATAAAATGTGAAATATTAGTTAATGGAGAAAGTATTGGTCAAGTAGCAAGTCAAACAATTACTAGTATGAGTGTCATTAATGAAGTTACTAACATGCCAGTAGTTAGACCTGTTGCTTGTTTAGATAAATTAGAAATAATTAATATAGCAGAACAAATTAATACATATGAAACAAGTATTTTACCTTATGAGGATTGTTGTACAATCTTTGTTCCTAAACATCCAATTATTAATCCTAAATTAGATAAATGTTTAGAATATGAAAAAAGATTTGATTATGATGCTTTAATTGAAGAGTGTATTGATAATATAGAAGTAGTAAAAGATTTATCTTTTAACAAATTTGAAGATTTACTTTAAGACCATTTTTTACCACTAAAAAAAATGTATTAAAAATACCTTTTGTACACATTCTATTAGTGTACAGGAGGTGAAATAAATGAATAATAATAGTTCAACAAACCGTTTAGTTGTACCTGGAGCAAAACAAGCTATTGAAAAAATGAAATACGAAATAGCTTCAGAACTTGGTGTTCAAATGGGTCCTGATGCAACTAGTAGAGCAAATGGTTCAGTTGGTGGAGAAATCACTAAAAGATTAGTTCGTATGGGTGAACAAAACTTAGGTGGAGCTAACTACCAATCAAAATAATAATGAAAATGGACAGAAGATTATCTGTCTTTTTTTAGTAATATTTTACAAGTTTAATTATTTTTTTATTGGTTAAACTATTAATACAAGGTGGTGAGATGTATGAATAATAATAATAATAAATTAGTTGTACCGGGTTCGAGACAAGCTTTAGAACAAATGAAATATGAAATAGCTTCAGAACTTGGAATTCAACTTGGACCAGATCAAACAGCACGTAAAAATGGTACTGTTGGTGGAGAAATGACAAGAAGATTAGTTCGTTTAGGTGAACAATCATTAAATAGACAGTAGTGATATTTTGAATAAATATAAAAAAGATTATATCAAAACTATATGTTATGGTATAAATTATTATAAAAATGTAGAAAAAAGTAAAAATACGACTAAAAAATAGTCGTATTTTATATTTAAAATTGTTTTATTATATACAAGTTTACTTGACATATTCGTAATATCATAAAAAAGTTTTTTTACAAATTTCTATTACTTTATTTAATATTGAGTAGAAATTAAATATTGTATTTTTAAAACTGCTTTTTTAAATATATTTAGTTGATGTTTTATTCTACAACTTCATCAATCAAGCCATAATCTAAGGCTTCTTTAGCAGTTAGAAAATGATCTCTTTCGGTATCTCTTTCAATTATTTTTAAATCTTGTAAAGTATTTTTAGAAAGAAGTACGTTTAATTTTTCTCTTAACTTTAATATTCTTTCAGCAGCAATTTTTATTTCTGTTGCTTGTCCTTGAGCTCCACCTAATGGTTGATGTATCATAACTTCGCTATTAGGTAGGGCTTTTCTTTTGCCTTTTGTACCACTTGAAAGTAAGAATGCAGCCATACTAGCGGCCATTCCTACACAAATAGTAGAAACATCACTTTTTACAAAATTCATAGTATCATAAATAGCCATACCAGCGGTTACACTTCCTCCTGGAGAATTAATATAAATACTAATATCATCATGATTTAAAGAATCTAAATATAAAAGTTCAGCAACTACAGTGTTTGCTTTAGCGTCAGTTATTTCATCACTTAAAATAATAATTCTATCTTTTAATAAACGCGAGTAAATATCATAAGCTCTTTCGCCATTACTACTTTTTTCTATTACTGTTGGTATTAACATAATTTCACCCTTTCTTTAATATAATAGGTAGAAAGCTTTAAAAATATTCATATAATCGTGTACAAAATTATTATTTTTTGATAAAATAATAATAGCAAGAATAAGAGGGATATATTATGGAAAGAATGATAAAAGTTACATTTCAAGATAAAATAGTAAAAGAATTTCCTGCTAATATTTCATTATTAGAAATATCATATGCATTTAGAGATTATTTTAATTATCCAGTGATGATTGCGAAAGTTGATAATAATTTAACGCATTTAGGAAAAACTATTACCAAGAAGTGTAATATTGATTTTTATGATCGTAGTAGTATCGTTGGTAACAGTGTATATTCTAGTAGTGTTCAATTGATGTTAGTAGTTGCAATTAAAAGAGTATTAGGCAAAGACGTAGATGTTATGATTGAACATTCCATTGATAGAGGAATTTATTGTGAACTTATAAATCGTAATATAACTAAAGAAGAACTTTCACAAATAGAAAAAGAAATGTTTAATTTGGTTTCAGAAGATTTAATTTTTACAAAGGTGAGTGTAGCTAGAACGGATGCCATTAAGTATTTTAAAAAAGAAAAACAAATGGATAAAGTTAATGTACTTAAATATATTAGTAATAGTTATGTTAATTTATATCGTTTAGATGATGTCTATGATTATTTCTTTGGTGAAATGGCTTATAGTACAGCAGATATTGATGATTTTAAATTAAACTTTATAAATGAAAATGGTTTTGTTCTTGCTTATCCTAATATTTATAATCCAGAATGTACTTTAGATTATGTGCATCATAAATTAGTTTTTGATAAATTCTTAGATTATACAAAATGGGGTAAAGCAATTGGAATTGAAACAGCTGCTGATTTAAATGAAATTGTATCTACTGGAAAGTATAATGAAATAATTCGTTTAGCTGAAGCTCATTATGAATCTCAATTAGCAGAAATTAGTGACATTATTCATGATAGTAAGAAAGATGTAAAAATAATTTTAATTGCAGGACCATCGTCTAGTGGCAAAACAACAACATCAAAAAAACTCGCTGTTTATTTACAAAGTAAAGGTTATAGAACTCATAGTCTTTCAATTGATGATTATTTCTTAGATCGTAAAGATACTCCTAAAAAAGAAAATGGTGAATATGATTTTGAATCACTTAGAGCTTTGGATTTAGACTTATTTAATAAACATTTAACTAAACTTTTAGCTGGTGAAAAAGTATTATTACCACATTTCAATTTTGTTTTAGGAAAACGTGAATATAAAAAATATTTACAAATCAAAGAAAAAGATTTAATTATTATTGAAGGTTTGCATGCTTTAAATGATGAGCTTACAATGGCAATAGAAGATAGATATAAATATAAAGTTTATATTAGTCCACTTACTCAATTGAACATAGATAATCATAATCGTATTCATACTAGTGATACAAGAAGACTTAGAAGAATTATTCGTGATAACAAATATCGTGGTACTATGGCATCAGAAACATTAAAAATGTGGAAAGATATTAGAGAAGGTGAAGAAAAATATATTTTCCCTTATCAAGATAGTGCTGATATAGTTATTAATACTGCTTTAGTATATGAATTAGGTGTTTTAAAAACATATGCTGAACCTTTATTGTTTTCAGTTCCAGAAGATGCTGAAACATATCCTGAAGCAATTAGATTAATTAATTTTTTAAGAAACTTTTTACCAATACCTAGTGATGAAGTACCAAGAGATTCTATTTTAAGAGAGTTTATTGGTGGTAGTGGATTTAATGATATTTAGAAAGAAGGAAAAAATATGATAAAAGTAGCAATTAATGGTTTTGGAAGAATTGGTAGATTAGTATTTAGATTAATGGAAGAAGATCCTACTTTTGAAGTAGTAGCAATCAATGATTTAACAGATGCAGAACAACTAGCATATCTTTTAAAATATGATACAAATCATCGTAATTATAGAACTGATGAAATCAGTTTTGATAATGATGAATTAATCGTAGGAGATAGAAGAATTAAAGTATATGCAGAAATGGATCCTAAAAATTTACCTTGGGGTGAATTAGGAATTGATGAAGTATTTGAATGTACTGGAAAATTTGTTAAAAAAGAAGCAGCTTTGGCTCATATTGAAGCTGGAGCTAAAAAAGTAATTATTTCTGCCCCTGCTAAAGGTGATGTTAAAACTGTTGTTTATAACGTAAATGAAGATATACTAGATGGTAGTGAAGAAATTATTAGTGCGGCTAGTTGTACTACTAACTGTTTAGCTCCTGTTGTTAAAGTTTTAAATGATGAGTTTAAAATTGTTAAAGGTTATATGACAACTGTTCACGCTTATACAAACGATCAAGCAATACTTGATGTAGCTCATAAAAAAGGAGCAAAAGCTCGTCGTGGTAGAGCAGGTGCTGCCAACATTGTTCCATCTTCAACAGGAGCAGCAAGTGCTATTGGACTTGTTATTCCTGACTTAAAAGGAAAATTAGATGGTAGTGCATTAAGAGTACCAACACCAACTGGAAGTGTAGTAGACTTAACACTAGAACTTGAAAAAAATACTACTGTAGAAGAAATAAATAAAGCATTTGAAAAAAGTGCTAATGAAACATTAGGATTTACATATGATCCAATTGTTTCAAGTGATATAATTGGTTCTCATTTTGGTGCTTTAGTTGATGGTCTTCTTACAAGTGTTTTAGAAGTTGATGGTAAACAATTAGTGAAGGTTGTTGCTTGGTATGATAATGAAATGAGTTATAGTGTTCAAATGGTTAGAACAGCTAAACATTTAGGTGGTTTAATTAAATAATAATAAAAGTATGAAATTTATTTTTCATACTTTTTTGTTATTGTTTTAATTTTCTCTTTTAGTACTTGTTCGTCTGTTTCTATTTGAAAGTTTTTATCAATCAATTTTTCAACAGTTTCTATTCTAAAACGATAAAATAAGGAACTGTTTTTTTGATAGTGATAATAATCTAATTCTTGATAGTTGCCTTCTTTAACATTAATTAGATTAACTAAATAATTGGCCATTAAGAATTTATCTTTTTTTGATATGTTTCTAGCAAAGCATAAATCTCTAACTCTTTGAAGACAATTAATAGTTTTAACTGTTCTAAGCTCATCTTTGTAATGATCTTTAGTACTATCATTCAGAGTACTATCTATTATATCACTACCAGTAAAAATATCTAATACTCTAGGTGGAAATTTAAAAATATCTGTAACAGTAGTACTAAAGGGATTTATTGTATAATGGTATCCGATTTCTTTTAAATAGAAAATTGAATTCGCTTGAGTTAAATATGTAACGCCAAAAGGATAATCTTCCCATTTTATATTAGGAAACCTTGTTTTTATTAAATCTTTTTTAAAAAACTTCCCTGTAACACCAGGTCTATCAGTATATATATGTTTTTTAAATTCACTAGGTTTTATTAGGGTACTATTTTCAGTTACATTTCTTTTCATTCCCAAAAAGTCTAAATTAACGCCACCACAATTAAAGCAAATATCACCAACTACAATATCCGGATTATAACTTTCAATAATATTATTAACTTTTTCAAAAAAATTCAAATCCAAAGTATCATCACTATCTAAAAAAGTAATATAATCAGCCTCTATCAAATCTAGACCTAAGTTTCTAGCACCCGCTGCTTTAACATTAACCTTGCTTTCTATCAAAGTAATGATTTCTGGGAATTTTTCTTTATATTTTCTTAATATTTCTACACTATTATCAGTAGATTTATCATCTATCACAATTATTCTAAAGTTCTTATATGATTGATTTAAAACACTATTTAAACATTTTTTTAAATAAGCACTAGAATTGTGTACGGGAATAATAACGTCAAATCTAACCATATAAAAACCTCCTTAGGCAATTATTATACATAAAAAATTGTAAAATTGAAATAATTATATTAAAAAAACAATCTTTTTTATTTTAAATAAATTTATGTTATAAAATACTTCTCTAAACTTTGTTTCTTTATAATATTGTTACTAATTTTTTAATTAGTTGCTTGGAGGAAAAACAACATGGGAAATATTTATATAAATCAAATGAATTCATTACCCGAAACTTTATCTGACGAAGAAACAAATAAATATCTTCAATTAGTTAGAAGTGGTGATGAACATGCTAAGATAGTCTTAAAAGAACATAATTTAAGGTTAGTAGCTTATATTATTAATAAAACTTTTTATAACGTAACTAATGAATTTCCAACTATGGATAGTGATGATTTATTTAGTATTGGTACTTTTGGACTAACTAAAGCAGTAGAAACTTTTGATATTTCTAAAGGAATAAAATTTGCGACTTATGCATCAAGGGTTATAACAAATGAAATATTAATGGCTCTTAGAAAAGTAAAAAATTCTAAAAATAATATTAGTTTAGACCAAAGTGTTAATGTAGATAAAGAAGGTAATGAACTTTCGTATGCAGATTTATTATCATCTGATGAAGATATAGAAGAAAATTATTTAAAGAAAGAATTAATCAGTGAAATTAGAAAATCTTTAGATATTTTAAAAGATCGCGAAAGAGAAATTATTGAATTATATTACGGATTTAAAGGTGAAAGATTTACAGAAAATCAGATTGCTAAAAAATTAGGTCTTAGTCAATCGTATGTTAGTAGAATTAATCATAAAACTGTTGAAAAAATAAAACAATATTTAAAAAATAGAGGGTTAATAGATGTAAATAAACCAAAATTAGAGTATGATTTTGTAAATGAATATGATACTTTAAAAAAAGTATATTTTTTTGCTCATAAAATCATTGATGAAAATATGAGCGTTGATGAGTTATCTAAAAAAACTGGTATAAGTTCTTATTCAATTATTGGTTTAATTACAAAAAAATTACAGGTAGAAAATATATCACTATATAATCAAGTACGAGTTATATTAGATAAACAAAAAGAAGATGCCAAAATTAAAAGGGCACAAGAAAGAGAAAATAAAAAAAGATTAAGGCTTGAACAAAAAGAAAAGGCTAAAGAAGCTTACCCACATAGTTTTTATAAAACTAGTGATAAAGTTACTACAAAGAAGGAAGTTGCAATTATGGAAAAGAAATTACCAAGTTTATTTCCTGGGAGTAATGAAGAAGATCTTGTTAAAGCTATAAATAAACTTCCAATAGAAGAAAAAGAAATGTTATTACTAAGATATCCACTAACTGAAGGAAAACAACATTCACTTACTTATATTGCCAAACAATATAATATTAAGCAAGGTTCTATCAGTTGGAAAATAAGTAGTATTTTAAATAAATTAGCTAAAATTTTAAATAGTGAGACATTATCTAATAAAAAAGTAGTAGTTTCTGAAAATAAACAATGTAAGCATCAAATAAGTTTGTTTTCTTATTTTCCAGATTACAAAGAAGAAGTGGTGTTAAAAGCAGTTGACACTTTAAGTGATGAAAATAAAAAAATAATGGAATTAAAATATGGATTAAATGGTAATTTAGCTATAAGCACTAAAGAAATTGCAGGAATATTAAATATAAAGTATTCTACTTTAACAGTAAGAATTGTCAATATTAGAACGATGCTTATCAAAAGATTAGAAAAAATAGATAGTAGAGAGTCTATAGATAATCTTTTAAAGGATAATAAAAAAGAAACTAAAGTAGAAATAGTAGAAGATAGTGAAATGACACTAGTTACAAACAAACTACCACAACCTGAAAACTTAGAATTTAATAAGTATAAAGATCAAATAAAAGTTTTAATCAATTTATTAAATGATCCTTTAGAACAAGTTGTTCTTTTATTAAGATTAGGTTATGTTAGAAATACACACTATACAGAAAAAGAAATAGGTAAGTTTTTAGGTGTTAGTGATACTGATATTAATGATACTATAAATAAAGCCTTAAGTAATATTATGGGAATTTCTTCTATAACAATTAATGGTGTAGAAAGTGCTAGAAAACATTTAGAAATACTAAAAAAAGATGATAAAAACCAAAGTTAAATTTTGGTTTTTTTGTATAATAGTTGTTTAATTTTTAAAAAGCTATTATAATATACTTGGAGGTAATCATGAGAAAAATATTTAGTTTAATTGGAATTATGTTTTTGTGTTTGTGCTTTGCTGGATGTGGGGATGTTGATTTAGATTTGGATGCCATTTCTAATAATTTAGATAAGTTAAGTGGTAATGAATTTGACATGTTAATGGCTATGGATAATATTGAAATAAATAATTATTATTCTGACTTAGCAGATGTTTATGATTTTGATTTAGATGCGCTTGGAATAAATAAAGATAATATTGAAAGTATGATTTTTAAAGTGAATACTAATAACGAACCTGCTTATATGATTATTAAACCAGTATCTAATAAAAAAGAGGTAGTAAAAAAAGAATTAAATGCATATATAAATAAGTTTTCTAATCTAGATGATATATTAGAAACTGAATATGAAGGACATTTAATTTATATTAATTCTCCTAAAAATAAAGAAATCTTAAAACAAATAAAAAATTCTAAAAAAATGATTTTTGGTATGCTTATGAATGTTGAAGGCGAAAATATAGAAGATTTATTAGGAATTAAAACTTCTGATTTGGATAGTTTTTTAGTTAAAAACTCTACTATGATACAAGCTAATAGTTACTATATTTTAAAACCTAAAAAATCTTCTAAAGAAAATGTTAAAAAAGCTATGGATAAATATATGGAAAAGCTAGAACAACAATGGCAAACATATTTACCAGATCAATATGAATTAGTAAAAAATCGTTTAGAAAAAGAATATGGAGAATATTTAATATACATTATTTCTACAGACAATGATTTAGTTTTTAAAGAAATAAAACAACATAAAAAATAAGATGGAAACATCTTTTTTTCTTTTCAATATTAGTTAAATACTTGTAAAAATATCAAAAACATTATAAAATAAATAATAGGTGATGATATGAAACAAAAACGTGGATTTACATTAGTAGAATTACTTGCTGTAATTTCTATTTTAGCAGCAATCATTTTAGTTTGCGTTCCATCCATTATTAATACAATTAAAAATAATGAAGAAAAAGAATATCAAGATTTTGAAAATACTTTAAAAAGAGCAACAGAACTTTATGTAGAACGTAATCGTAGTTTATATCCTGAGCTTAATATAGTTGGTAGTTCTATTGAAGTAGATGGTGAAACTTTAGTTAATGAAGAATATTTAAAACCGGATATAAAAAATCCTAATGATAATAGTTCGGTAACAGAATATAAAATTTTGATTGAAGTTGGTAATGATGAAATAATTACATATACAGTGAAAGGAAAATAATATGAAAAAAACAATTAGAGATTATGATTTAAAAGATAAGAAAGTAATTATTAGAGTAGATTTTAATGTACCTATTAAAGATGGCGTAATTACAGATGACAATCGTATTAAAGAAAGTTTAGAAACGATTAATTATGCTATAGATGGTTGCGCAAAAGTTATACTACTATCACATTTAGGACGTATTAAAGTAGAAGAAGATAAAGCTAAAAACACTTTAAAACCTGTGAGCGTTCGTTTAAGTGAACTTTTAAATAAGGAAGTTAGATTTATTCCTGAAACTAGAGGAGAGTTAGTAGAAGATGCAATTAATAATATGAGTAGTGGGGATATTATCTTGCTTGAAAACACTCGTTATGAAGATTTAGAAGGAAAAAAAGAAAGTTCAAACGATTTAGATTTGGCTAAATATTGGGCTTCTTTAGGTGATATTTATATTAATGATGCATTTGGGACTTCTCATAGAGAACATGCTTCTAATGTAGGAATTGCTTCAATTTTACCTAATGGTATTGGTTTTTTAATTGAAAAAGAATTAGAAAATTTAATGGATGCTATTGAAAATCCTGAAAGACCATTTACAGTAATATTAGGTGGTTCTAAAGTTAGTGATAAAATAAACGTTGTTACTAATATTGCAACTAAAGCTGATTATATTTTAATTGGTGGAGGAATGGCTTATACATTTTTAAAAGCAAGTGGAGTTAATATTGGCTCTTCTTTACTAGATAGTGAAAGTATAGAATTTTGTAAAGAAATGTTAGAAAAGTATCCAGACAAAATAATTTTACCTATTGATGTTATTTGCAGTGAAAGTATAGAAACTAAAAATTGTAGAGAGTGCTTTATTACAGATTTAAAAGATAATGAAATGGGCTTAGATATTGGAAATGCCACAGTTAAATTATTTAAACAACACTTAGAAAATAGCAAAACTATTATTTGGAATGGACCAGTAGGAGTTTTTGAACAAGAAGAGTATGCAAATGGAACCAAACAATTATGTGAAATTCTTTCAACATTAGATGCTAAAACAATATTAGGTGGAGGAGATACTGCTTCTGCCGCTATTAATTTTGGTTATAAAGCAAAATTCACGCATATATCAACAGGTGGAGGCGCATCATTAGAACTTTTAGAAGGTAAAAAATTACCAGGTATCGAAATTATTAATAATAAGTAGGAAAAAATGAAAAAAGAATTAAATAGTAAATTAAATGTATTAGTAATTTTTATAGTAACATTTATTGTACTTTTCTTTTCTTTAAAAGATAATTTTAATGAAATAATTAATCAAATTATTAATATAGATAAAAAATTTTTAATATTAGCGTTCTTACTTATATTAGTTTATTATTTTTTAAGATCTGTTATTTTGGATGACTTGATTAGAAAATTTAAGAAAAAACAAATGTTTTGGGATTCGTTTTCTTTAACTTTAAAAACACAATTTTTTAATGGAGTAACACCTTTTTCATTAGGTGGACAACCATTTCAAGTATATGTTTTAAAAAAAGAAGGAATAAAGCTTTCTAATGCTACTAATATTATCGTTCAAGAATTTATTGTTTATCAAATCGCATTAGTTTTACTTGGAATAATAGCCATTATAACGAATCATTATTATCCGTTATTTGAAGATGTTAAGATTCTTAAGTATTTAGTTTTATTAGGATTTATAATTAACATATTAGTAACTATATTATTATTTATTTTAGCATTTACAGTTAAAATAAATAGATGGGTAGGAAATGTTGTTATTAAGTTTTTAGAAAAACTAAAAATAATTAAAAACTATGAAAAGGTAGTTTTTAAGTGGAATGAATATGTTGAAAATTTTCATGATGGTGCCATAATGCTACTTCAAAATAAAAAACAATTTATTAAAAGTATTTTTTATAGTTTTATGGCCTTATGTGCTCTTTATTTAATTCCATTAGTTTTACTATATGGAATGGGTGAATTTGATATAATTAATTCATATGAAGCAATAATTACTTCTGCTTATGTTATGCTTATAGGTTCTTTTGTTCCAATCCCTGGTGGAACTGGTGGATTAGAATATGGATTTATTGCTTTTTACGGTAATTTTATTAAAGGAGCAACCTTAACCTCTGTTATGTTAATATGGAGATTTATTACTTATTATTTTGGAATGATAATAGGTGCTATAGTTTTAAATTTTAAGAAAAAGGTGAAATAATATGCGAATAGGAATATTTACAGATACCTATCCACCATATATAAATGGTGTTTCTACTAGTGTAGCTATGTTAGAAAATGCCCTTAAGAAAAAAGGGCATCAAGTATATATCGTAACAGTTAATCCAGATAATATGTCATATAAATATGAAGACAATGATCATATAGTTAGAATACCTGGAATACCTACAGGAATTTATGATTATCGTTTAACAGGTATTTATCCATTACGTGCTTTAAAAAAAATAAAAAAATGGAATTTAGATGTAATTCATTCCCATACTGAATTTGGAGTTGGGACATTTGCTAGAATAGTCGCAGGACAATTTAATATTCCTTTAGTGCATACTTATCACACTATGTATGAAGATTATATTCATTATATTACTAAAGGATATTTTATGGGACCAAGTAAAAAAATAGTAGAATATTTAACTAAGTTTTATTGTGATCAAACCGCAACAGAATTAATTGTTCCGACTAAAAAAACTTATGATTTATTTAAGAAAAAATATAAAGTTAATCGTAATGTTCACATAATTCCAACTGGAATAGAAATAGAAAGATTTTATAAAGAAAATTTTAAACAAAAAGAATTAGATGAATTAAGGGAAAAAATTGGATTAAAAAAAGATGACTTTGTTATTTTATTTGTTGGTCGTTTAGCTAAAGAAAAAAGTGTAGATGTATTAATAGATGCACACGCAAGTATTTGTAAAAATTTCACGCATGCTAAACTACTTATAATTGGGGATGGACCAGATATAGAAAAATTTAAAAAACAAGCAGAGAAATTAAAAATAAAAGATAATGTAATATTTACTGGAAAAGTTCCTTGGGAAGAAGTGCCAAAATACTATTCGATATCTTCAGTATTTGCAACTGCTTCTAAAAGTGAAACTCAAGGTTTAACAGTTATTGAAGCAATGGCCGCATCTATCCCTGTAGTATGTGTTTTAGATGAAAGTTTTGAAGATGCTGTTATAGATGGCTTGAATGGATATTTCTTTAAAAATAAACGTCAATATAAAAAACAAATAGAAGAATTAATAACTGATCAAAATAAAGTAAAACAATTTGGAAAACAAGCAAGAATAAATGCTGATGCTCATTCTTCAAAATATTTTGCCGAAAGAGTATTAGATGTTTATAAAATAGCTATAGGAATTACTAATGAAAAAAGTAATAAAAGCTTTTTAGGAAAATTTAAGAAAGTGTTAGGTAAAAAAATTAATGGAAAATAAACTTATTGTTGCAAATCATAAAATGAATATGACTGCAAGTGAAATAAATGAATTTTTAAAAGAATTAGGCAAAATAAATAATAAGAATGTAGTTATTTGTCCGACAAGTATTTATATTCCATATTTCTTAAAGAAAAAATTTCAAGTGGGAATTCAAAATACATTTATCCATGAAAAAGGTGCTTACACAGGAGAAGTATCACCAATGCAAGCTAAAAGCTTAGGGGTTAACTATACTATCTTAGGCCATAGTGAAAGAAGAATGTATTTAGAAGAAAGTGATACATTTATCAATAAAAAAGTTTTAGAAGCGCTCAACTATGACTTAAAACCAATTATATGTATTGGAGAAACTCTTGAAGAAAGAAATATGTTAAAAACAGATAAAATTCTTAAAAGACAAGTTATTAATGCCTTAAGGGATGTAGCGAAAATTGAAGAAGTTATAATAGCTTATGAACCAATATGGGCTATAGGAACTGGTGTTGTTCCAACTAATAAAGAAATTAAAGCTACAATATCTTATATTAAAACTATAATTAATGGATTATATCCAAATAATAAAGTTAAAGTTTTATATGGTGGTAGTGTAACTGAAAAAAACATAAAAGAATTAAATAAAATAAAAGAAGTAGATGGATATTTAGTTGGTGGAGCATCACTAAAGCCACAAGCATTTTTAAATATTATAGAAGTTGTTGATAGTCAATAACTTCTTTTTTAATTTTTTTGTAGTTTCGACAAAATTAGATATTTTTTATATATTACCAATTATATAATAAAAAAGAATAGAGGGAGATAGTTATGAAAAAAATAAAATTACTTATGGTAGATGATAATATAAATTTAGTAGAAATGGTAAAAGAATACTTTAAAGAACACGAACTTATAGAACTTTCGTATAGTGCGAATGATGGTCAAAAAGGAATTGATTTAATAGAAAAAGAAAAAGATAATTTTGACGTACTTATTCTAGATTTAATTATGCCTAATAAAGACGGTATATATGTTTTATCTGAAATGCAAAATAGAGGTATTAATAAAAAAACAATAGTATCAACAAGTTATAATGCAAGCGAAGTTATTAGAGAAGTATCTGAATATGGTGTTAATTATTTTATATTAAAACCATTTGATATATCTGATTTAGAAAAAAGAATTTTAGAACTTACAAAAAATAAAAAAGATTCTAAAAATATAGATTTTTATCACAATAATTTAAAAATAGCGATAACAAAAATATTACATGAACTTGGAATACCATCTCATATTAAAGGGTATCAATATATTAGAGATGGTATAGGAATAATATTTGAAAGACCTGAAACAATAGGTGGTATTACTAAAGAATTATATCCAGAACTTGCCCAAAAATATGAAACTACTGTATCAAGAGTAGAAAGAGCTATTAGACACGCTATAGAAGTTAGTTGGAATAGAGGAGACTGGGATTTAATGGAAGACATTTTTGGACATAGTGTAGATATTGATAAAGCAAAACCCACTAATTCAGAATTTATTGTAACAATAGCTGATAAATTAAGACTAGAATTTCATAAAGTAAGTACACACTAACTTTATGATTTTTTTAATTGATTTATGTTATAGAAACTACTTTAAATAAAGTTTTAGGTATAATAAAAGTGTCAATGATAGTAAAGTAAAACACAATGTTGTTGACAGTAAAATATTATGTTATAAAATTAATCTAGAACAATATGTTATACAAGGTAAATAAATGTATAAAAGAATAAAAAATTGTTCAAGATAAGAAAGAAGGAGTGGAAAGAGAATGAAATCAAAAAGAAGAGGTTTTACCTTAATTGAGTTACTAGCAGTGATAGTAATACTAGCGATAATTGCACTTATAGCCGTACCAGTAATAATGAATATAATAAGTAGTGCAAGAGAAAGCGCATTTGAAGATACTGCGTATGGACTTATTGATGCAGGAGAAATGTACTATGCAAGTTCATTACTAGAAAATGGAATGACAAGTGATGTAGAGTTTACAATTGAAGATGGAGAGTTTGTTGGAGAAAATAAATTAGAAGTAAAAGGAGCACTTCCAACAAATGGAAAAATAACAGTAACAAAAGATGGAAAAGTTGCTATTGCTGTAAATAATGGAGCACATTGTGTAACAAAAGCAACAAGCGAAAGTGCAATCACAACAGTTAAATATGAAGGAAGCTGTGAATATAAAAAAGCAGCAAATCCAATAATCACATCAACAGCAACATGTATCACAAATGCAAATGAAACATGTAGTGAAGATGCGATAAAAGCAGGAATTGCAGTAAATGTTAAAGTAAACGATAAAGAAGAAGCGAAGACATTCTATGTAGTAAAAGACGATGCTACAACAGGAACATTAACATTAATCATGGATAGAAACGTAGATGAAGAAACAGTAGCATGGATTAGTGAAAAAGACTATGGATGTGGAGAAGCAGGAGATTATTGTTCAACAAACGAAAAAGGGCCACTAACAGCCTTAAATTACTTAGAAAGTAAAACAAGTAGTTGGACAAATATCCCAGCAAAAACATATATATTAGCAGATGATCAAGGAAAGTATACAATAGAAAGAACAAATGCAAGAGCGAGAATGTTAACACATGATGAGGCAATTGATTTGTTAGGATGTGTAGAATATGACGTTGGATGTCCAACATGGTTGTATGGAAATTTATCCAACCCACCATATGGTTTCTGGTTAAGCTCTGCTGATGCGGGCATTGCTGACTCCGCTTGGTACGTGGACTTCGACGGTTTCGTTGACATCAACCTCGTCACCAATGACGGCGACTTCGGTGTGCGCCCAGTTATCGAAATCTCAAAATCTATCATCTAGACTTAAGTATTTGTAGTAATGTAATACGAAGTTAGAAATAAGGTTTTGAAAAGAATGATAACAAGAGCACATGTGTAAGAAAGCTTAGATTTCTTGAAAAAATACGCGAAAGCGTATTTTTTTCGGTTTTAGGTAAAAAATATTTTTTAGCACTCATCCATTAATATCGTTAATACACAGTAATATAGTTTTGAATTTATAGTGTGTTTATTTTAAACTTTTAAGTTGGGGATAGTTTTTTTTAAATCTAGCGTTAATTATTTAAAAAATATATAAATTTATGGTACAATAAATAATGGAGATGATAAAAATGAAGCCAGTTGTACTATGTATATTAGATGGGGTTGGAATTAGAGAAGAAGTAAAAGGTAATGCCTTTAAGCAAGCTTATAAACCTAATTTTGATTATCTATGGGATAATTATCCACATAGTTTACTTCATGCTAGTGGACCTTTAGTTGGACTTCCAGTAGGTCAAATGGGTACAAGTGAAGTGGGACACATGAATATAGGGGCTGGTAGAATTGTATATCAACCATTACAACTTTTAAATGAAAAGATAGAAGATAAAAGCTTTTTTGAAAATGAAAATATTTTAGATGTTATAAACCATAGTAAGAATAATAATTCTAAGTTACATATTATGGGGCTTATAAGTGATGGTGGAATTCATTCACATATTAATCATTTAATGGCCATTTTAGATATGTGTAAAAAAGAAAATGTTCAAAAATTATATCTGCACTTATTTACAGATGGTAGAGATGTTTCACCAACTAGTGCTTACTCTTTTATATCTAAAGTAGAAGCAAAATTAAAAGAAATAGGAATAGGAGTTATTGCTAGTATCGGTGGTCGTTATTATGCTATGGATAGAGATAATAATTATGATCGTTTGAAAAAAGGTTATGATGTGATTGTAAATGGTATTAATAAAGTAGACTCTTCTATTGAAAACTATATTAATGATAGTTATAATTTGGGAATTACAGATGAATTTTTAAATCCTGCTTTATTTGATGAAAATGGATGTATTGGGGAAAATGATGGTGTAATTGTTTTTAATTTTAGAAAAGATAGATTACGTGAAATTTTAACAGCTATTACTAATCCTAATTTTAATGATATGGAAGTAGTTAAATTTAATAATGTTAAAGTGGTAACTATGTTACCAGTTGTAGAAACAGTGATTGCTTCATGTGCTTACAATGATCCTTCTTTAGATAATATTTTAGGTGAATATTTGGAAAAGAAAGGATTGTCACAACTTAGAATTGCAGAAACGGAAAAATATGCTCATGTTACATTTTTCTTTGATGGTGGTAAAGAAATTAATTATAAAAATGAAGATAAAATATTAATTCCTTCACCAAAAGTCGCAACTTATGATTTGAAACCAGAAATGAGTGCTTATTTAATAACTGATAAATTACTTGAAGTAATTGATAATTATGATGTTATTATTTTAAATTATGCTAATGGAGACATGGTTGGTCATACGGGTGTTTTTGATGCTGCTAAAAAAGCAGTAGAAGTGATGGATGAATGTTTAGGAAAAGTGATTAAAAAGGTAGAAGAGTTAGGTGGTACTTTAATTGTTACAGCTGATCATGGTAATTGTGATTATATGCTTGATGAAAATAATAATGTTGTTACAAGTCATTCAACAAGTCTAGTTCCTTTTATCGTTGGTAGAAAAGATATTAGTTTATCTGATGGAAAACTTGGAGATATAGCTCCTACAATTTTATCTTTATTGGGTTTAGAAATTCCTAATGAAATGACAGGAAAAGATTTGATTAAGAGGTAAATATGAAAAAACAAGAAAACAAATCAAAAATAAAAATACAAAATATTATTATAGTTATAAACATTGTAATACTTTTAGCTATTACATGTTTTTATGCTTACCGTTTAATCCATTTTTATAGAATTGAAAATCCAAAAATAGATAAACAAACTACACTAAGTGAAGCCATTACTATGAAAAAAAATATAACTTCAATAGGTGATGGTTTATATAAGAAGAAAGATACTTATACTTATAAAGGTAAAGAAGTAAATAATTATTTAGAATATTCTGGATATTTATTTAGAATTATATCTGTAGATGAAGATGATAATGTTAAAGTAATTACAGATGATGCTATTACTAACTTAGCTTGGGGAATAGATGACAATTATGAAAAATCATATATAAAAATTTGGTTAACAGGTGAAAATGAACATGAAGGTATTTTTTACAATAGTTTAAATAATGCTCTTAATTATTTAGTAGATACTAGTTTCTGTACAGAAACTGTAGATGAAGATGTTAAAAAATGTAAAGATAACACAACTGATAAAGTAGGTTTACTTTCTTTAGATGAATATAAAGAAGTTGGTGGTAGTAAAAGTTATTTAAATAAAGATAATTATTGGTGGTTAAGTAATCCTTCAGAAGATGGTATTTGGTATGTTTATTCTGATGGTAAAATAAATGATGTTTCTAATTCTGGTAATGAGTATTATAGTTATGGAGTTCGTCCTGTTATTACTATTAAAGGAGATACTAAATTAATAAGTGGGGATGGAACTTTAAAAAATCCATATACTATAGAAAAAGATACAGGAAATATGTTAAAGGATAAATCTGTAGGTAAATATATTAAATATAGTGATTTAACTTGGAGAATTATTGAAAAAAATGACAGTTATGTTAGAGTTGCTCTTGATGGATTTATAAAAGAAGATAATGAAGATTATGAACGAGTTTATAGTAACAATTTAACAACTTATTCTAGTACAAATGCTATAGGATATTATTTAAATTATATGTTCTATGAAACTCTTGATCATAGCTATATGGTAGATGGGACTATTTATACAAATAGATATGATAGTACTGTTGATTTTAATTATTTAAAATTATTTTCAAGTAGTATAACTGCTAAAGTAGGTATGATGCAAGTAGGAGATTTATTTATGAATGATTATAGTGATTATTTCTTAGTATCTAGAACTAGTACTTATGTAGGTACTGTTTATAGAGTTTTAGAAGATAATAAATTATATGCTGATTTACCTACAAGTAAAGCAAAAATAAGACCAACTATTTTCCTTGATTTAGACTCTCCAATTAAATCAGGAAGTGGTACTAAAGAAAAACCATATGTTATAGGTGATATAGATGAAGAAAAATAAAACCAGAAAAATAAAACCATTATTAAAAATTTTAATAGGCATAGATGTTTTAGTTGCAATATGTTTTTTCTTAACATATGGGCCAATTAATTATTTTAGAGATTTTTTGATTACTACTGCTATGACTACTAAAAGTCATAAGTATTTGGCAAGAATTTTCTATTCTGAAAATATAATAAATGAAGTGTTAAGTAACAATTATGTAGCTGGTTTTAATGAAGATACTGATGCATCAAAAGTAACAGTAGGAAAGGAAACTACTAATTATTCTTCTGTTTATGAAAAACAAATATTAGAACGTGATAAAGATGAATTATATAAATTAATTGAATTTAAATATAATGGATATGATGTATATTTAACAGCTATTTATGATCCATCTAGAGTAAAACTTGCAACTACTCGTTATATTGGTTATAGAGGAGAATATTTAGTTGATATGGCTAAAAATTATAATGCTAAAGTAGCAATTAATGCTGGAGGGTTTGTAGATCCTGGTGGAGAAGGAAATGGTGGAACCCCTCTTGGAACGGTTATAGAAGATGGTAAAATTATCTGGGATTCTGGAAATGCTGTTGGAGGAATAGCTGGATTTAATAAAGATAACGTTTTAGTACTTATGAACGGTACAGCTAAGCAAGCAATTGATCAAGGAATTAGAGATGCTGTTCAATTTGGACCATTCTTAATTGTCAATGGTAAATCTGCAAACATCTCTGGTAATGGTGGTTGGGGAATTAACCCAAGAACAGTTTTAGCACAAAGAAAAGATGGAATAGTCTTATTCTTAGTTATTGATGGTAATGGTCAAAATAAATATAATTGGAGTGGTAGAGGTGGCGTTGATATGAATGGCTTAATTGAAATTCTAGAACGCTATAATGCTTATAATGCTGTTAACATGGATGGTGGTGCCTCAACAACTCTAGTAGTAGAACAAAAATTATATAATAAACCTTGTGGTTATGGATTAACAGGTGAAAGAGCCTTACCAAATGGTTGGATAGTAAAATAGAAAAGAGAAAATTTTCTCTTTTTTTGATAAATATTTTTATAATAATTAATTAGCTATACAAATTTTAATTTTTAATATAACAAATTTAAAATTTATATATTTATTAGTCTTTGAATTATAAATAATAGTCATTTGAAAATATTTTTATTTGTTGATAAAGTTATTTTGGTGATAAAATGTATCAAAATAGAAATGAAGGTTATAAACAGGGGCTTAAAGATGGTTTTCAAGAAGGTATAATCCAGGGAAAGATAATATGTGCAAAAGAAATGTTAAAACTGGGAATTAAATTAAAAATAATAAAAAAAGTAACTAAGTTAACTATAAAAGAAATATTAGAAGATTATAATAAGATTTAATTGAAAAAATATGCTAAATCTTTTATAATTATAAAAGGTGATTACATGTTTGAAATTGGTAATGTAAAAATAAAAAATAGAGTAGTTTTAGCTCCTATGGCTGGTATTAGTAATAGTGCCTATAGAACTATTATTAAAGAAATGGGATGCGGGCTTATATACGCTGAAATGGTAAGTGATAAAGCCATTACTTATGGTAACGATAAAACGATTGATATGCTTTATATGACAGAAGAAGAAAGACCTATTTCTCAGCAAATATTTGGTAGTGATAAAGACTCTTTTGTAAGTGCTGCTAAATATATTTATGAAAATATGAAACCTGATATTATAGATATTAATATGGGGTGTCCTGTACCAAAAGTTGCAGTGCGTTCGCAAGCAGGAAGTGCTTTACTTAAAGATCCTGATAAAGTTTATGAAATTGTTGCTTCTGTAGTTGAAGCAGTACCAATTCCCGTTACTGTAAAAATAAGAAGTGGTTGGGATGCAAATAGTATTAATGCTATAGAAATTGCTAAAAAAATAGAGGAAGCAGGAGCTAGTGCTATAGCTATTCATCCTAGAACTAGATCTCAAGGGTATAGTGGTAATGCTGATTGGAGTATTATCAAGCAAGTTAAAGAAAATGTTAGTATACCTGTGATTGGTAATGGGGATATCAAAAGTTGTTATGATGCTAAAAGGATGTTAGATGAAACTGGTTGTGACGCTGTTATGATAGGTAGAGGAGTACTTGGTAATCCTTGGCTTATAAAAGAATGCGTTGATTATTTAGAACACGGAATACTACCAACTGATGTTTCACTAGAAGAAAAGATTAATATGATAAAAAGACACATTAATTTATTAAAAGAAACAAAAGATGAAAAAAGGGCTCTTTTAGAAATTAGAAGTCATGCTACTTGGTATTTAAAAGGAGTAAATAATAGTTCTAAATTAAAACAAGATATATGTAGAGTGAAAAGTATAGAAGAATTACTTTCTTTATTAGATAATTTCGTAACTAATAATTAAGGAGGAATAAATGCAAGAAGATAAATTACATTTGATTAATAAAATTTTTGAAAATGAAACTATAAGAACTGTTTGGGATAAAGAAGATGAAAAGTATTATATAAGTGTTGTTGATATTGTTGGTGCTTTAACTGAAAGTAAAGATTGTAGGAAGTATTGGAATAAACTAAAACAAAGATTAAAAGAAGAAGGAAATGAAACGGTGACAAAATGTCACCAGTTGAAATTAAAAGCAAATGACGGGAAATATCGTATGACTGATGTTGTGGATATAGAAGGAATGTTTAGAATTATTGAGTCTATACCTAGTAAGAATGCTGAAACTATAAAAATGTGGCTTGCTAAATTAGGTAAAGAAAGAATTGATGAAGTGTTTGATCCGTCAATAGCAGTTAGAAGAACTATAGATTTATATCGTGCCAAAGGATATGATGAAGCTTGGATAGCTAAAAGAATAAAAGGAATTCAACAAAGAAAAAGTCTTACAGATGTTTGGAGTGAAAATGGGATAAAAGAACCATATGAATATGCTGTTTTAACAAATGAAATATATAAAAGTTGGTCTGGTATGTCAGCGAAAGAATATAAACAATATAAAGGTCTTAGAAAAGAAGCGTTAAGAGATAACATGGATAGTATAGAAGTAACTCTAGCAGATTTAGGTGAAGAAGCTACCAAGAGATTAGCTTCTAAAAGGAAACCTCAAGGTTTAAAAAATAATATTGAAGTTGCTAAGATGGGTGGTAATGTAGCTAAAGTTGCTCGTACGGAATTAGAAAAACAATTGGGAGAAACGGTTATTTCATCAGATAATTATCTTAGTTATAAATATGTAGAAGAAAAACAAATAGAAGATATTAAGTAAGGAGAAAAATATGAAAGCAAAATTTATAAAACGTTTTTTTGCATACTTTATAGATATTTTAATTTTAGGTATAATTTTGTTATTAACAAGTAAATATGTATTAAATAATGATAATGTAAAAAATTTGAATATAGAACTAGATATTTTAAATGAAAACTATTTAAATGGAGATGTTTCAGTTTCCAATTACATTAATCACTATGCAGAAATTAGTTATGATTTAGATAAACATAGTATTATTTATACAATAGTTAATATTATTTTTGTAGTAATTTATTTTATAATTATGCCTTATTTATTAAAAGGTCAAACGTTGGGTATGAAATTATTTAAAATAAAAGTGGTTAAGGAAGAAGGTAAACTTACTTTAAATGATTTATTTGTTCGTAACTTAATTATAAATGGATTAGGCTATATGATTATATGTTTATTATTAATTTATCTTTTGCCAGCTTTACCATATTTTATAATTATGATGGCTTTAGGTCTTGTTCAATTAGTTTTGATAATTATATGTGCTATTGGAATTATTAAAAATAATAATAATTTAATCTTACAAGATAAACTTACAAACACTTTAGTTATTAATTCATAAAAAATTAAAAAACACTAGTAATTATTAGTGTTTTTGTGTTATTATATTAAAAGAAGAAATCCCTTTTTGGGATTGTTTGAGGTGATAAAATGAAAGAATTTACAGAACAAGAATTAGTAAGAAGAAATAAGTTAGAAGAAATAAAAGAGGTATGTAATCCTTATCCGGAAAAGTATGAAAAAACTCATGCTTTAAAAGATGCTAAAAATTTAAAAGATGGGGAACAAAATGTTCGCTTAGCTGGTAGAATTATTTTTATGCGTAAAATGGGGAAATTAAGTTTTATTCGTATCCGTGATTTAGAAGGCGATATGCAACTAGAAATTAAGATTGATATAGTTGGCGAAGAAAAATATGCTTTCTTCAAAAAAATGATTGATACAGGAGACTTTATTGGAGCTGAAGGAGAAATCTTTACTACTCAAACTGGTGAAAAAACTTTAAGAGTTCAATCTTTTGAATTTTTAGGTAAAGCTTTAAGACCTCTTCCAGAAAAATTCCATGGACTTACTGATATTGAACAAAAATATCGTCAAAGATATACAGATTTAATTATGAATGAAGAATCTCGTAGAGTATTTTTAGGTAGAAGTAAATTATATGCTTTTATTCATGATTATTTAGGAAAACATGGATTTTTACAAGTTGAAACTCCAATATTACAAAATGCAGTTTGTGGAGCTTCCGCAAAACCATTTTATACTCATCATAATGCTCTTGATATGGAATGTAATTTAAGAATTGCTCCAGAAACATATTTAAAACAATGTATAGCTGGTGGATTTGATAGAGTATATGAAGTAGCTAAATGTTTTAGAAACGAAGGAATGGATACAGAACATTTACAAGAATTTACACAAGTTGAATGGTATGCTTCATATTGGAATTTTGAAGATAACATTAAATTTTATCAAGGATTTATTAAAAACTTATTGCTTGAATTAATTGGAACTACTGAAATTGAATATCAAGGAAATGTTTTAGATTTTGGTAAAGAAAATTGGAATAGAATAAATTATGTAGATGAAATGACTAAAGTTTTTGGATTTGATTTTTTAGCTATTGAAGATCCAAACGAATTAAAAGAAAAAATAGTAGAAAATGGTTTATTTACTCAAGCAGATTTAGAAGATTATAAATCATTAAGTCAAATTATAGATTTCTGCTATAAAAAGAAAGTTAGAGAAAATATTATTGAACCAACTATTATTTATAATTATCCAGCAGTATTAATACCACTTGCTAGAAGAAATGATTTAGATAGTAGAAGAATAGATGTTTTCCAAGTACTAGCAGCCAAAACAGAATTATGTAAAGCGTATTCTGAACTTGTAAATCCTATAACTCAAAGAGAAGCTTTTGAAGAACAATTAAAAGCTAAAGCCCAAGGAGATGACGAAACTATGGATTTAGATGAATCATTCTTACAAGCTATGGAACAAGGAATGCCTCCTATTTCAGGTTTAGGATTTGGAATCGATAGATTAATGATGTTAATTTATAATCAACCATCAATTAGGGATGTTGTATTATTCCCACAAATGAAAAATAAAAATTAGGTGAATTTATGAAATTATATGTCTTAAGACATGGTGAAACAGATGAAAATATTACTGGTGTAATGCAAGGTAATATGGAAACTGTTTTAAATGAAACTGGTAAAAATCAAGCTATAAGTGTTAGAAAAAAAGTAAAAGAAGCTAAAATAGATTTAGTAATTTCTTCTCCTAAAAAAAGGACTTTAGAAACCGCTTTACTAGCCGCTCCTAATATTCCACTCATTCAAGATGATCGCTTATTAAGTCGTGATCATGGTGAATTTCAAGGAATGAAAAGAAGTGAAATAAACTTAAAAGAATATTGGAATATAAAGTTAAATAAACAATATGAAAAAGCAGAAACTATGGGAGAAATATTTAATAGAGTATCATCTTTATTAAATGATATTTCTATAAATTATAGTGATAAAACCGTTTTATTAGTAACCCACAGTGGTATTACAAGAGTACTTTATTATTATTTTAATGGATTTCCAGAAGATGGAGATTTAACAGAGTATGAATCAACCAATTGTTCTTTTGAACAATATGAATTATAGAAAGAGGAATATTATGAAAATATTATCAGTAAATGCCGGTAGTTCATCATTAAAATTTCAAATGTATGAAATGCCAGAAGAAAAAGTTTTAATATCAGGTCTTTTTGAAAGAATTGGTATAGATGGAAGTTATACAATAAAATTAAATGGAGAAAAAATAAAAAAAGATGTAGAACTAAAAGATCATAAGGCAGCAGTTACAATTTTAATTGAAGAACTTATAAACTATGGTATAGTTAAATCTTTAGATGAAATTAGTGGTGTTGGACATAGAGTTGTTCATGGTGGTGATAAATATACGCTATCAGTGCTAATTACAGAAGAAGTTGTAAAAGTGTTAGAAGAACTTACTCCTTTAGCACCTTTACATAATCCTGCTAATGTTTTAGTAATTAATGTTTTTAAAGAATTAATTAAAGATGCTAAACAAGTTGCAATCTTTGATACAGCTTTCCATCAAACAATGGAAGAAGATACATATCTTTATCCAGTTCCTTATGAATGGTATGAAAAATATAGTGTAAGAAAATATGGTTTTCATGGTACTAGTCACAGATATGTAGCAGAAAGATGTGCTGAAATTTTAGGTAAAGAAGATGCTAAAATAATTACTTGTCATATCGGTAATGGTGGAAGCATTAGTGCAATTAAAAATGGTAAATGTATAGATACTTCTATGGGACTTTCACCAAATGCAGGATTAATGATGGGCTCTCGTAGTGGCGATATTGATGCTTCAATGATTTTATTTATGCATCAAAATGCTAAAATGAGTATTGAAGAAATAGATAATGCTTTAAATAAAAAAAGTGGACTTTTAGGAATTAGTGGTATCAGTAGTGATTCAAGAGATATTGAAGATGGTATTAAAGAAGGTAATGAAAGATGTATCTTAGCTCAAAAAATGTATATTAAAAAAATAATTAATTATATTGCTCAATATTATGTAGAGTTAGAGGGTGCTGATGCAATTGTATTTACTGCTGGTATTGGTGAAAACTCTATAGATACACGTCGTGATATTTTAGCTGGTTTAAAAGTATTAGGTATTGAAATGGACGAAGAAGCTAATAATAATCGTGGTAAAGAAATGTTAATAACTAAATCAACATCAAAAATACCTTGTTATGTAATACCGACTGATGAAGAAGTTATGATAGCAAGGGATACTTACAACTTAGCTAAATAGAAAGTGTGATTTATGAATAAGTACTATAAAATATATCGTAAAATAAAAAAATATAATAAAATCGTTATAGCTAGACATATAGGACCAGATCCTGATTGCCTAGCATCTTCTATTGCTTTAAGGGATGTAATATTGAATAAATTTCCAAATAAAGAAGTATATGCAGTAGGATGTCCAGCCTCAACATTCAAATATCTAGGACATTTAGACAAGTTTACTGATGATATGTATGACAATTCTTTGCTGATTGTTGTAGATACTCCTGATAAAAAAAGAATTGATGGAGTAGATGCTAGTAGGTTTAAAGATTCTATAAAAATAGATCATCATCCTTTTATTGAAAAAGTTTGTAAATATGAACTAGTTGATGATACTGCTAGTAGTGCTTCACAAATGGTATTAGAACTTATTTTTAAAACACCTTTAAAGTTAACAAAAGAAGCAGGAGAAAAACTATTTATAGGAATAGTTGCTGATACTAATAGATTTTTATTTAATTATACAACTCCTAAAACATTTAATTTAGTATCAAAATTAATTAAAGAAACCGGAATAGAATTTTCTAAACTATATGATGATTTATATATGAGACCTATTAAAGAGATTCGTTTTCATGGTTGGATAGAAAATAATATGATTGTTACAGAAAATGGTTTTGGATATATAAAGTTAAATGATGATATTTTAAAAGAATATAATGTTGATGCAGCAACTGCAGGAAATATGGTAAATGATTTTAATTATATTGATGAAATATATGCTTGGGCAGTATTTTCATACGATCGTAGTACTGACTTGATTAGAGGTTCAATTAGATCAAGAGGTCCAATAATAAATGAAACAGCCTCTCACTTTGGTGGAGGCGGTCACATATTTGCTAGTGGAGTGAGACTAAAAGATTTTAATGAAGCTGATTTATTAATAAATGAATTAGATGAAGTTTGTCGCAATTATAAAGATGCTAAATAAGCATCTTTTTAATTATGTTATAAAATTACATTTTTAAAATTTTTATATATAATAAATGTGTTTATAACAGAAAATGCAAAACAAAACATTTTGTTATTGACAACAAAATATTTATGTTATAAAATTAATCTAGAACAATATGTTATACGAGATAAATAAATGTATAAAAGAGTAAAAAGTTGTTCAAGATAAGAAAAAGGAGTGAAAAAATGAACAAACAAAGAAGAGGTTTTACCTTAATTGAATTATTAGCAGTAATAGTAATACTAGCAATTATAGCACTTATAGCAGTACCAGTCATTATGAATATAATAAGTGACGCTAGAAAAAAGGCATTTGAAAATACTGCATATGGACTTATTAGTGCAGGAGAGATGTATTATGCTGGTGAACTATTAAATGGTGGAATAAAAGAAGATGTAGAATTCATAATCTCAAATGGAGAATTTGAAGGAACTAATAAATTAGAAGTAAATGGCGCACTTCCAACAAATGGAAAAGTTAAAGTAACAACTGATGGGAAAGTAGCTTTAGCAATCACAAATGGAGCAATATGCATCAAAAAAGGATATGATGCAAGTAAAATAGAAACTTTAGAAGAATTTGAAAGTTGTGAATTACCAACAGCAACTCAGGCAAATACATTAACAACTTTAGCGGTAGCAAGTGAATATACAGGAAATGCCATAGCAAGTTGTTTAACGGATGGTAGTGAATGTGCACCAGGAACACTATTTGCAATAGAAGTGGCACCTGATGTAGTAGAAATTTTTTATGTAGTAAGTGATAAAAATAATAAAGTAACGTTAATTACAAGTGGTAACATAGACAATGAAACAGTAGCATGGAATGCATCAGGTGTAAATGCAGAAGGTCCATTAACAGCTATAGCTTTCATAGAAGAAAAGACTAATAGTTGGGTTAATATTCCAGAATTTAATTATACTTATGCAGATGAAAATGATCCAAAAGTATATCAAGATATTTTAAAAACAAATATAAAAGCAAGATTATTAACTAGAGCAGAAGCGTTGGATTTAGGTTGTTCTTTAGATGGTTCTTATACATGTCCATCTTGGTTAAGTTCAAATCATTGGATAAGTGCAGTTGATGTTGAGTTGAGTGGTCAAGCTATTTATGATGCGAAATATCTAGATGGGTACCTTGGTGGTTCGGCAGATGCTAGTTATTTAGGTGTGCGCCCAGTAATAGAACTTTCAAAATAAAATCTCAAAAAAGTATTTAATTATACTTTTTTTCTTTTTCATTATTAACTAATTGCAATTTTTTAAAAAATATGCTACTATTTAAAATAGTTATACTATAAGGAGAAAATATGATAGACTTTATAATTTGTGATGATGATAGTATAGTAGTAGAAAAAGTTGTAAAAGTTGTATCCAATATAATGATGAAAAATAGACTGGAATATAATATTCATACATTTAATGATTATGATGATGAATTTATTAAGTTTATTTCTCGCAACAATCATAATTGTGTTTATATTCTAGATATTGAAACACCTTCAAGATCGGGAATTGATGTAGCTAGAATAATTAGAAAAAATGATATTGAAAGTGTCATAATTTTTTTGACCGGTCATGAGGAACTGGGTCAAATAGTTTTAAAGAAAGAATTACTTTTTTTAGCGTTTATTAATAAATTTGAAGATTCTTTTGAAAGATTAAATAGTTCCATATTAGAAGCTTTAAGAATGTTAAGTATTAAAAAGATATTACGTTTTGAAGAACGAGGAACTATTTATACTATATCTGTTAATGACATTTTATATATAACTAGAGATAGTATTGATAGAAAAAGTGTTATTAAAACAAATAATAATGAATTTAAAACTTATAAAAGTTTGATTGAAATAAAGTCTATGCTTGATGATAGATTTTGTAAAACTCATAGGGCTTGTATTATTAATAAGGATAGAGTTTGTAAAATAAATAAGCAGAAAAAAATTATTGTTTTTGATAACGGGTTATCAATAGATTTAATTTCAGATAAGTATAAAAAAGAATTAGTAAATAACTAAAAAATGTATAATTTAAGATATTGTTTAAAACAATATTTTTTTGTTAAATTTTATTATAAAATTGATAGACTTTTAATTTGTTTTGTACTATAATAGAAAACAATTTCATTAGGAGGTGACACTATGATTAAAACAGATTTGCCCGTAATACTTCTTCGTGGCATAGTTTTACTGCCTAATAATGATATTCGTTTAGAATTTGATAGTGATGTAAGTAAAAATATAATTGATGTATCAGAACTTTTTCATGACAATAATATTTTAGTTGTTAGTCAAAGTGATCCCTTAGAAGAAGTTCCAAATATTAAAGAACTTCCTAAAATAGGTGTTATGGCTAAAATAAGTCATAAGATGGAACTTCCAAACGGAAAAACTAGAATTATAATAACTGGCATAAAAAGAGCAAGAATATATGAATATTTAAACTTAAATAAATCATCTGAAGTTTTAGAAGCAATTGCTAGTGAAATAGAAGATGAAAGAATAGATATAAAAGAAGAAAGAGCTTTAACAAGAAAACTTTATCGTGAAGTAGAAGATTATATTAAAACAGTACCATATATGAGTAATAGTATTCTTTCATTGATCTTAAATGTAAGTAGTTTATCTAAAATGACGGATATGATAATTCCTAATCTTCCTATTGATATATCTAGAATGCACATTTATTTAAAAGAAATATCTTCTTATAAAAGATTACAAATGATTTTAGAAGATATTTATAGTGAAAAAGAAATGTTTGCAATTGAAAAAAAACTAGATGTTAAAATACGCGAAGAATTAGATAATACCCAAAAAGAGTATATGTTAAGAGAAAAAATAAAACTTATAAAAAAAGAACTTGGAGAAACTTCTGTTAAAGAAGATCAAGTGGATAGTTTACAAGAAAAAATAGAAACATTAAAATCACCAAAAAAAATAAAAGATAGATTAAAAAAAGAGTTACAAAAACTAAATTCTTTAAATCAAATGTCTCCTGAAATAAGTATTGTAGAAACTTATATAAATTGGTTATTAGAACTTCCTTGGAGCTTAGAAACTAAAGATAATAATAATTTAAATACTGTAAAAAATATTTTAGATAAATCACATTATGGATTAGATAAAGTAAAAAATCGTATAATTGAATATTTAGCAGTCAAACAAATGACAAATAGTTTACGTAGTCCAATTATTTGTTTAGTGGGTCCACCAGGAGTAGGGAAAACTTCTTTAGCGTTTTCAATAGCTTCTGCAATTAATAGAAATTTTGTTAAAATGTCTGTTGGTGGAGTAAATGATGAAGCAGAAATAATGGGACACAGAAGAACTTATTTGGGAGCTAATCCTGGTAGAATTATACAAGGAATGAAAAAAGCTAAAAGTATTAATCCAGTTTTCTTAATTGATGAAATAGATAAAATGACAAAAGATATAAAAGGAGATCCTGCTAGTGCTTTACTAGAAGTTTTAGATCCAGAACAAAATAAATATTTTAGTGACAACTATATTGAAGAAGAATATGATTTATCTAAAGTAATGTTTGTAGCAACTGCTAATTATATAGAAGATATACCAGAGGCTTTAAAAGATCGTTTAGAAGTGATTGAACTTAGTGGTTATACTGAATTTGAAAAATTAGATATTGCTAAAAGACACTTGATTCCTAAAATTATTAAAGATCATGGTTTAAGAAATGAGAATATAGAGTTTGATGATGATGTACTATTATTTATTATTCGCCATTATACTAAAGAAGCAGGAGTGCGTGAATTAGAACGATTACTTGCAAGCGTAGTTCGTAAAGTAGTAATGAATATCATCAATAAAAATGATAATGATATTAAAACTTTAATTACCAAAAACAATATAGATGCTTATTTAGGAAAAAAGAAATATAGTTTTAATAATAATGATAATAGTTATCAAATTGGGGTAGTAAATGGTTTGGCATATACCTCTTATGGAGGAGATACTTTGCCAATAGAAGTTAGTTTTTATAAAGGAAAAGGAAATTTAGTTTTAACAGGTTCATTAGGAGATGTTATGAAAGAAAGTGCTCAAATAGCTTTGAGTTACATAAAATCTAATTATGAACACTTTGAAATTAATTATGAAGATTTAATTAATAATGATATTCATATCCATGTACCAGATGGAGCGGTTCCTAAAGATGGTCCTTCCGCAGGTATTACTTTAACAACTGCTTTAATTAGTGCTTTTTCTAAGTTAAGAGTACCTAAAAAAATTGCTATGACAGGTGAAATCACTTTAAGAGGAACTATTCTTCCTATAGGTGGTTTAAAAGAAAAAAGTATTGGTGCTTATAGAAATGGTATAACTACAATTTTTATTCCAAAAGATAACTTAAGAGATTTAGATGAAATTCCAAAAGAAATAAAAGAAAAAATCAAGTATATACCAGTTATTAATTATAAAGAAGTATATAAAAAAATTAATGAAATGATCGTTCCAAAATAGCTAACAAATTGTTGGCTATTTTTTGGAGTGACAATAAAATTTGTTAATAGACTGAAAAAGGTAATCATAAATTATCTTTTTTTTAATATATTTTAATAGGTAAGGAGGATTTAAATGAAGAAAATTGTACCTTTTAAAAAAGAAATAATTTTTAAAAGTAATTTATCTGAAATCACTAGTATTTCCCTAGAACATTCTCTTCATTACGATAGTGAACATTTAATAACAGGACAGTTTATTATAAGTGGTGAATATCGTATGAATGATAATAGTTTAAATGTTGATGATTTTTCATTTAATATACCATTTGATATAAATATGGATGAAAAATATATTTTAGATAAAGCCGTTATAGATATTAATGATTTTTATTATGAGATAATTAATAGTAAAGTATTAGAAGTAAATATTGAGGTTTCTATTGATAAGTTAGAAGAAAAACCATTAATAGAGCCAGTTATAGAATTAATTGATGAACCTGTTATGGAACATCAGTTTGAAGAATTAAGTGAAGAAATAGAAGAAATAAAAGAAAATAAATTAGAAGAGGAAAAGAAAATGAGTTTTGAAAAAGAAGAACTAGAAAATCGTTGTGTAGAAATAGAAGAAGTAGAAAAAGAAGAAGTTAAAAATTTATTTGATAGTTTTACTGATAATGAAGAATATGCAACTTATAAAGTATGTATTGTAAGAGATGGAGATAGTTTAGAAAGTATTATGATGAGATATAATATTTCTAAAGAACAAATGGAATTATATAATGATTTAAAAGAAATAAAAATAGGAGATAAATTAATTATTCCAAGTGTTAAGTCTTAAAAGTATTCTAACTAAATATACATTAAAACCATATAGATATGAAAAACATGGAAAAACAACTTATATTGATACAAATAATGGACGTTTTGTAATTAAAAAAAATAATAAAGATGAAGAAATTTTAAATTATTTAAAATCTAGAAATTTTGATTATATTCCTAGTACAATCAGTAATCAAGAGGATGAATATGAAATATCTGAATATATAGAAGAAACTAATATTCCAATAGAACAAAAAATAATGGATTTAATAGATTTAGTGTCTTTACTTCATAATAAAACTACCCATTATAAAGAAGTTGGGATAGAATATTATAAACAAATATATGAAGATATAAGTAATAACATTGCTTATTTATATAGTTATTATACGGATTTAATAACAATGATAGAAAACAAAGTTTTTATGTCACCAAGTGAATATTTACTTGCTCGTAATATTACTAAAATATATGCATCTTTAAATTTTTCAAAATTAGAAATAGATAAATGGTATGAGCTTGTAAAAGATAAAAAAAAAGACCGTTTTGTAGTAATACATAACAATCTAGATTTAAGTCATTTTTTAAGAAATGATGCTTCGTATTTAATCAGTTGGGATAAATCACGAATTGATAAACCAATTTTTGACTTATATAAATTATATAAAAGACATTTAAATGATATTGATTTTTCTGAGGTTTTAACAAGATATGAAAGAAACTACCCACTATTAGAAGAAGAAAGAATACTATTATTTATTTTAATAACATTACCCGATAAAATAGATTTAGAAGATGATGAATATGAAATGACTAAAAAAATAGATTATTTGGTTAGTAGTCTTTATAGAACAGAAACATTTATTTCACCATATTATTCTAAAAATACAAAATATAATGAATAACCACCAAATAAAACATAAAAATATATTAAAACGAGTTAGTATAAAAAAAGTAATAATTATTTGATAAAAAAGGATAGCAGAACAAACAAATAGAAAAAACAACCATTTTCCACGATTAAACCACCATCTATTATTATTGTTACACATGCAAATCACCTAATATAGTTTATTCTCAAATCTTTAATATGAGTGGGTATTAATGCATGTAAACACAATTATTTGTTGAAAACAATTGACTTTTATTATTAAATTAATTATAATAATAAAAAACTTAGAACAAGAGGAGTAAACTATTTATTAGTTAAAAGAGAGGAAAAGTTATAAGCTGAAAGCTTTTCTTAATGAAAGATAGTTGAAGGTAGCTTGGGAGTTGATTGTTTGAATAAAGTAGGGCAGTCCGTATATATGCGTTAAATAAAAGAGGTAAACAATAGTTTATAAATTAAGGTGGTACCACGTAATCACGTCCTTATATAGGGCGTGTTTTTTATTTGTAAGAAAGGGTGATAATATGTTAGACAAAAAATATATTGCTTTAGAAAAAGAAGAAAAATGGTTAAATTATTGGAAAGATAATAATATTTATGAATTCAAACCAGATCATAGAGAAGTTTACTCTATTGATACACCGCCACCAACAGTAAGTGGTAAAATTCATATAGGACATATCTTTTCATATTCTCAAACAGAAATGATGGCTCGTTATAAAAGACTTAGAGGATATAATATATTTTATCCATTTGGTTTTGATGATAATGGTCTTCCTAGTGAAAGATTAGTAGAAAAAGAACAAGGTAAAAAAGCTTCTGAAATAGGTCGTGAAGCATTTTCTAAATTATGTTATGAAACTACTGATAAATATGAAAATGAATTCAAAGACTTATTTAGTAAAATGGGTGTTAGTACTGATTGGAATGTAGCTTATAAAACGGTTAGTCCATCTACAATTAAAATAAGTCAATTATCATTTTTAGATTTAATTGAAAAAGGTCATTGTTATCATAAAGAAAGTCCAGCTCTTTGGTGTAATGAATGTTTAACTTCGATTGCTCAAGCTGAACTGGAAACTAAAACAATTAAAACAACATTTAATTATATTAACTTTAAAACAGAAGATGGTGAAACTTTTACAATTGCTACTACTAGACCAGAATTACTTCCTGCTATTGTAAGTGTTTTTGTAAATCCACAAGACGAAAAAAATAAACATTTAATTGGTAAAAAAGCTTTAATTCCTGTTATTAACACAACTGTACCAATTTTAGGTGATGAAAAAGTTGGTATTGATAAAGGTACAGGTATTGTTATGTGTTGTACATTTGGAGACCAAACAGATATTGAATGGTGGAAAAAATATAATTTACCACTTAAAAATATTTTTACAAACGATGGTAAAATCATTGATACTGTACCAAATTATGGTGGATTAAAAATAAAAGAAGCAAGAGTAAAAATAATAGAAGATTTAAAAGAAGCAGGAGTAGTTTCAAAAATAGAAGATTTAGAACACGAAGTTCAAGTTCATGAACGTTGTGGAAAAGAAGTTGAATATTCAGTTATGAAACAATGGTTTATTGATATTATGAACCATAAAGAAGATTTCTTAAAAATTGGTGATGAAATCAATTGGCATCCAGCTCATATGAAAAATAGATATGTAGAATGGGTTAATAATGTTATGTGGGATTGGTGTATTTCTCGTCAAAGATATTTTGGTGTTCCGTTTCCAGTATGGTATTGTAAAGATTGTGGAAAACCTATATTTGCAAAAACAGAAGATTTACCAGTTAATCCACTAATAGATACACCAAGTTGTAATTGTGTTTGTGGTAGCTCTGAATTTATACCTGAAACAGACGTTATGGATACATGGGCAACTTCTTCAGTAACGCCTCTTATAAATATGAGATATGGTACAGAAGATAATTTAGAAGATATTTTAAAACCAATGAGTTTAAGAACAAATGCTTCCGAAATTATTAGAACATGGGATTTCTATACAATTGTAAAAAGCTTTTATCACTTTGGTCAAAAACCTTGGGATAATGTAATGATTTCAGGTTTTGTTATGGCTGGTAAAGGTGAAAAAATTTCTAAGAGTAAAGGGAATGCTAAAAATGATCCAATTGATTTAATTAAAGATTATTCTGCGGATGTTATTCGTTATTGGGCAGGTTCTGGTAGACTTGGAACAGATATTGTATTTAGTGAAGAAACATTACTTAGAGGTAAAAAATTAATTAATAAAATTTGGAATGTCTCAAAATTCATTGAAATGCATTTAACTGACTTTGAAGATAAAGAGTTTAATGATTTTGAATATATTGACAAATGGATTTTAGGTAACTTTGCTGAAATGGAAAAAGGGTTCATTAAATATTTAGATGAATATGAAGTAGGACTTGCCTTAAATACATTAGAAAAATTCTTCTGGAATTTCTGTGATAATTATATAGAAATTGTTAAACATAGATTATATAGACCAGAAGAATTTGGTGAAACACCTAGATATTCAGGTCAAAAAACAGTATATATGATTTTATATAAATTATTACAAGACTTTAGTATTTTCTTCCCTTTTATAACAGAAGAAATATATCAAGAACTATACCATGATAATAAATCAATTCATTTAACAGAAATAAAAACTTTTGATTATGATTTCAAATCTGAAATTAAAAATGGTAACTTAATTGTTGATATTATAAGCAGTGCTAGAGGAGAAAAAACTAACAATAATGTTTCTTTAAAAACACCAATTAAAAACTTAGAAATAAGTGTAAATAGTGAACTAAAAGAAGCAATTAATAGCTCAATTAAAGATTTCAAAGCAACACTTTTTATAGAAAATTTAATATTGAATGACATAGATAAAGATTATAAAATTGATAATATTGAATTAAACTTAGAAGATACAAATTAGTTGTATCTTTTTTTGTTTGAATTTATGTTGTACTTCTGTTTTAAAAAGTAAAAGTATGTATAATAAAACTTGTTGAATAGGAGTGAGTTTATGAAGAAAAAAGGGTTTACATTGATCGAGTTACTAGCAGTAATAGTGATACTAGCAATAATAGCGCTTATCGCAGTACCAGTAATAATGAATATCATAAGTAGTGCAAGAGAAAGTGCATTTGAAGATACTGCGTATGGACTTATTGATGCAGGAGAGATGTATTATGCAAGTTCACTATTAGAAAATGGAATGACAAGTGATGTAGAGTTCACAATTGAAGATGGAAAGTTTGTAGGAGAAAACAAATTAGATGTTAAAGGGTCTTTACCAACAAATGGAAAAATAACAGTAACAAAAGATGGAAAAGTTGCAATAGCAGTAAATAATGGAGCACATTGCGTAACAAAAGCAACAAGCGAAAGTGCAATCACAACAGTTAAATATGAAGGAAGCTGTGAATATAAAAAAGCAGCAAATCCAATCATCACATCAACTGAGGCATGTATCACAAATGCAAATGAAACATGTAGTGAAGATGCAATCAAAGCAGGAATTGCAGTAAATGTTAAAGTAAACGAAAAAGAAGAAGCAAAAACATTCTATGTAGTAAAAGACGATGCTACAACTAACACATTAACATTAATCATGGATAGAAATGTGGATGAAGAAACAGTAGCATGGATCAGTGAAAAAGACTATGGGTGTGGAGAAGCAGGAACCGAGTGTTCAACAAATGAAAAAGGTCCAATAACAGCCTTAAATTACTTAGAAAGTAAAACAAGTAGTTGGACAAACATCCCAGCAAAAACATATACATTAGCAGACGATCAAGGAAAGTATACAATAGGAAGAACGGATGTACGTGCAAGAATGTTAACAAAAACAGAAGCATTAAGTTTAGGATGTCCGGTATGGTTGTATGAAAATTTATCCAACCCACCATATGGCTTTTGGCTAAGCTCTGCTGATGCGATCATTGCTTACGGTGCTTGGTTCGTGGACAGCGGTGGTCTCGTGGACAGCGTCTTCGTTACCTATGGCTTCCACTGCGGTGTGCGCCCAGTAATAGAAATCTCAAAATCTATTATCTAAATTTGGAGTTGTGCAGAAACAATAATACGAAGTTAGAAATATGATTTTGAAAAGAATTATAATAAGAGCACTTATGTAAGAAATCTTTGATGTCTTGAAAAAATACGCGAAGCGTATTTTTTTCGTTTTTTAAAGCTTTAAAAATTAATGACAAAATCTTGTTATATTTTAACAAATAAGCTTGACTATATTTTAAAAGATATGCTATACTAAACTTGTATAAAATAGAGGAGCATGGAATGAAGATGGAACGTAAAGGGTTTACTTTAATTGAATTATTAGCTGTTATAGTTATTTTAGCTATTATTGCATTAATTGCTGTTCCGGTAATTATGAATATAATTGCTAATGCTAGAAAATCAGCGGCAGCTGACTCAGCTTATTCAATTATTAATGCAGGTGAGTTATACTATGCAAATGAATTGTTAGTTCATCCAGCAGAAAGTTTTGAAACCACTGTGTTCTCTTGGGAAACATTAGATCCAATAGAAAAAGATGGTAATACTTTAGAGATTAAAGGAACAAAACCTGATGGTGGAAAAATAACAATTACAGAAGATGGTCATGTTTTAATTACTGAAGCTCTTATTATTAAAGGTTTTTCATGTAATTATAAGACAGGATCAGACACTGAAATCGAATGTGACGAAATGTCATAAATTTAAAGATGTGAGGAGAATAAAATATGAAACAAAATAAAAAAGGTTTTACATTAATCGAATTATTAGCCGTTATCGTTATCTTAGCTATTATTGCCCTAATCGCTGTTCCAGTAATCATGAATATCATTTCTAATGCTAGAAAATCAGCAGCAGCTGATACAGCTTACTCTGTTTTAAACGCTGCAGAATTATATTATGCTGAACAATTATTAGAAAATCCAAATGAAGCATTTGCTGCAACTACATTTACATTCACTACTACTGGTGATGTAACTACTGTTAGTCCAGAATTAGAACTTAAAGGTACTATGCCTACATCTGGTTCAGTAACACTTACTTCAGATGGTAAAGCTTCTATTTCAGCTGCATTAGAAATTAATGGTTTCTCTTGTAGTGGTGTTGAAACTATTACTTGTAGCTAATTAAAATTCGATTAAGATAAAAGACTGCTTAGGCAGTTTTTTTGTATTTTTTTTGAAAAAGTAAGTAATATATTGTATAATATAAATGGTGAGTTATATGAAACAAACAAACATTAGAAATTTCTCAATTATTGCTCATATTGATCATGGAAAAAGTACTTTGGCAGATCGTATTTTAGAACTTACGGGTGCTATTACTGATAGAGAAAAACAAGATCAACTATTAGATAATATGGATTTAGAAAGAGAACGTGGAATTACAATAAAACTTAATTCTGTTCAACTTAATTATCGCTATAAAGATGAAGATTATATTTTACATTTAATAGATACTCCAGGTCACGTAGACTTTACATATGAAGTCTCTAGATCACTTGCTGCCTGTGAAGGGGCAATTCTAGTCGTTGATGCAGCTCAAGGTATTGAAGCTCAAACTCTAGCGAATCTTTATCTAGCTTTAGAAAATAATTTAACAATTATTCCTGTCATTAATAAAATTGATCTTCCTAATGCAGATCCTGAAAAAGTAAAACAAGAACTTATGGATACGTTAGGTTTTAATGAAGATGAAATTGTTTTAGCAAGTGCTAAAAATGGAATAGGTATTAAAGAACTTGTGGAAACTGTAATTGAAAAAGTACCTGCTCCTAAAGGAAATATAAATGACAAATTACAAGCTTTAATTTTTGATAGTTATTATGATCCTTATCGTGGAATTGTTGCTTTAGTTAGGATTGTGAGTGGAAAAGTTAAAGTAGGCGATAAGATTAAAATGATGGAAACGGACGCTAGTTATGATGTTGTGGAACTTGCTATTCATAATCCCAAAGAAATAAAGAAAAAAGAACTAGTATCGGGTGAAGTTGGTATAATATGTGCTAGTATTAAAAATATTGAGGATGTTAAAGTAGGGGACACTATTACACTAGCAAGTAATCCTTGCAAAACTATATTACCTGGTTATAAACCAATGAAGCCAATGGTATTCTGTGGATTATATCCATTAGAATCATCTAAATATCCAGAACTTAGAGAAGCTTTAGAAAAATTAAAATTAAATGATGCTTCTTTAGAATTTACTCCAGAAACATCTAAAGCATTAGGATTTGGTTTCCGTTGTGGCTTTTTAGGATTATTGCATATGGAAATTATAGAAGAGAGAATAGAACGTGAATTTGGTATTGATTTAATTGCAACATCTCCTTCTGTTATCTATGAAGTAACTTTAACTGATAAATCTGTAATTTATATTGATAGTCCTGTTAAAATGCCAGATAGACAAAGAATTGCTGATATTAAAGAACCATATATTAGAACAAATATTTTTGTACCATCTATTTATATAGGTCCGATTATGGAACTTTGTCAAAATAAAAGAGGTAATTATATTTCTATGGAATATTTAGATAGTACGAGAGTAAATATCCATTATGAAATACCTTTGTCAGAAATAGTTTATGATTTTTTTGATAAATTAAAATCAACGACTAAAGGATATGCTTCTTTTGATTATGAAGTTATCGGTTATAAAAGCTCTAATTTAGTTAAAATGGATATTTTATTAAATGGTGAGGTAGTTGATGCTTTAAGTGTAATTGTGCATAAGGATTTTGCATATAACCGTGGAAAAGCTATTGTTGAAAATTTGCGAAAATTAATTCCAAGACAACAATTTGAAGTTCCTATTCAGGCTTGTATTGGAACAAAAGCTATTGCACGTGCAGATATAAAAGCTGTTAGAAAAAATGTACTTGCTAAATGTTATGGTGGAGATGTATCTAGAAAAAGAAAACTTTTAGAAAAACAAAAAGAAGGTAAAAAACGAATGAAAATGGTAGGTAATGTGGAAATTCCGCAAGAAGCTTTCTTATCGGTTTTAAGTATGGAGGATGAATAATGGATAGAGATAAAAAGATTTGTTTAGTTGTTAAAACTTTTTTAGAGCATCCTGACTTGAGTATGTCAGCTCTAGCTAATCTTCCTGAATTACAAACAATTTCTAAAGCTACTATTAATAGATATTTAAATGATAAAGCTATTATTGAACTTTTTGATGAAGAAACATATAATAAAATTCAACAAATTTTAAAACAAAAAACAGAAGGAATGAATAAAAAGGCTGATGTAGACTTTTTTAAACTCGTAGTAAAAACTTTTCTTGAAAACTCTAATTTAACTTTAGAAGAATTATCTAAAAAACCAGAGTTTAAAGGGTTATCAAGTTCTAGTATTCAAAGATATTTAAAAGATCCTTTAATTATAGAATTATTTGATCAAGCAACTTATGAAAAAATTCAAAAAGAACTTTTAGAAAGTAAAATGGATGGTCACAGAAAAGGTGGGCTTCATTATTTTGAAAATAATAAACCAGTTAAAGATGAATTTGGTCAGTTTCAAGGTAGTATCAAATCATTAGAACCTTCTAGAATTGAAACTAAAATAAAACATATTTTAGCTTTTGCAAATGTATTTCTTAATAATCCGGAAATGTCTTTACAAGATATAGCTGATTTTTTTAATGAGGCTAGTGAAGGTAAATATCATTTTACTAAAGCATATGTTTATGATTGTTTGAGTTCTAAAGATATCTATGATGTTTTAGAACGTGATAAATGGGAGAAAATCGCTTTTCAATTAGAGGAAAGAAGACATCAAGGAAATATTAATGGTGCTATTCAGACGAATAGTCAAAATCATAAAAAATAGATTAAATTAATTTAGTCTATTTTTTCTTGTTAAAAGAACAAATGTTTGGTATAATGCTAATAGATAAGTGGTGATTTTATGAAAGAAGAAGAATTAGAATATTTAGCAAACACATTATATGAACAAGAGCGTGAAAGAATTAATAATGCTCATTGGGCTGATTTAACGTTAGATGAAATGGAATTAATTGAAGATAAAAAGAAAAAGGTAGAGTATAAAAAAGAACAAAGAAAATTTCATATTCATATTATTAATCCCTTAGCTAATTCAGTACCCCGAAAATTCAAATTTTCTGTACCCGATGAAAGTCTAACTTATCGTATTATGATGAATGATTATATGAAATTTTTCTATGGTAAGGGAATGACAAGAGACCAAATTATTGAAATGATGATTAAAAATAGAACTATTGTTAGTCGTAGAAAGAATAAATAGATGAAAAGTGCATATATTCATATACCTTTTTGCCATTCTATTTGCTCTTATTGTGATTTTTGTAAATTATATGACAATAAAGTGTGGATTAAAAAATATCTAGCTTCTTTAGAATTAGAAATAAAAGAAAAATATCATAATGAAGCATTAGATACAATTTATATTGGCGGTGGAACGCCTAGCTGCTTAAGTATTGAATCTTTAAAACAATTATTTTTAAGTTTAAATATTTTAAAGAAATCACCTCAAATTGAATTTACTTTTGAGTGTAATATTGAAGATATTAACTTAGAAAAAATAAAAATCCTTAAAAATAATGGGGTAAATCGTATTAGCATTGGTGTTCAAAGTTTTATACCTAAAAATATTAAATTATTAAATCGTCATCACACTAAAGAAGAAGTTTTTGAAAAAATAAAATTATTAAAAGAAAACGGGTTTGAAAATATTAATATAGATTTAATATATGCTATTCCAGGAGAAACAATAGAGGATTTAGAATATGATTTAAATTGTTTTTTAGAACTTGATATTGCTCATATTTCCACATACTCTTTAATTATAGAAGAAAATACTAAATTATTTATTGATGGTTATACTGAAGTAGATGAGGAACTAGATTTAGAAATGTATAAATTAATTAATCAAAAACTATCTAATTATCATCACTATGAAATTAGTAACTTTGCAAAACCAAAGTATGAATCAAAACATAACTTAACCTATTGGAATAATGACAGTTATTATGGATTTGGTCTTTCGGCTGTTGGTTATGATGGTATGTATAGATATTCAAATACTAGAAATTTAAACAAGTATTTAGCTGGAAATTGGTTACAAGAAAAACGTGTAGTTGATGAAACTGAAAAAATAGAAAATGAGTTTATCTTAGGTTTTAGAAAGATCGATGGTATAAATATAGAAAAGTTTAATCAAAAATATAATATAGATCTTGACACATTAAAAATGGTTAGTAAATTAATAAATGAAGGGAAGCTTATTAAAAATGGTAATTATATTAAAATAAGTGATGATTATATATATACATCTAATGATATTTTAGTTGAATTTATAGGAGGTAATTATGAATAAGCATGAAGAATTTAAAGTAGAAATAAACTACATAAAAGATGAAAATTATAAAAATAATATTAAAATATTATTAGATTTATTACCTGATTATTTTTATGAAGTAGCAGCTAGTTCTACTGGTAAATATCATCCTAAATATACTTTAGGTTTAGGAGGATTAGTAAGACATACTAAAGCTGCTGTAAAAGTAGCATATGATCTTTTAAATAATCAAATTATAGGTTCAAAATTTGCTCCAAGAGAGAAAGATTTAATGATAATGTCTTTACTAGTTCATGATGGATTAAAACATGGAATTACAAAATCTACTTATGCTGTTTTTGATCATCCTTTAATTATGGCTAGTTTTATAAGAGAAAATAAAAATAAATTAACACTATCCAATGATGATATTGAATTTATGGCTAGTGTAATAGAAACCCATATGGGTGAATGGAATACTAATCCATATTCTAACGTTATATTGCCACTTCCAAATAATAAATATCAAAAATTTGTTCATATGTGTGATTTCTTAGCAAGTAGAAAGTTTGTTAATATAAATTTTGAAAATAACAATATTGTTGAGTAAGGAGATTTTTTATGAGAGGAAAACTAATTGTAATTGAAGGAACTGATTGTTCGGGTAAAGAAACTCAAACAGATTTACTTATGAGAATACTTGAAAATAATGATATTCCTGTTACTAAATTTTCTTTTCCTAACTATGATAGTCCTACTGGTAAAATAGTTGGAGGCCCTTATTTAGGAAAAAATTATATTGATAAAAGTTGGTTCTATGAAGGAGCAAGTAATGTTGATGCAAAAGTAGCTTCCTTATATTATGCAGCTGATCGTAAATATAATTTAAAAGAAATAGTTAAAGCTTTAGATTATGGAATTAATGTTGTTTTAGATAGATATTCGTACTCTAATATGGCACATCAAGGTGGAAAACTAGAAACTAAATTAGAACGTGAAGAATTATACGATTGGATTGAAAAGTTAGAATTTGAACTTTTGGAACTTCCTACACCAGATATAAGAGTTTTTTTGCATATGCCGTATAAAGGAACTATGATTTTAAAAGGAAATCGTAGTGAAGATACTATAGATGAACATGAAAAAAATGAAGAGCATTTGAAAAGAGCAGAGATGGCTTATTTTGAAATAGCAGATCGCTTTGATTTTCATATTATTGAATGTATGGAAAATGATAAAATAAAACGCATTGATGAAATTCAAGAGGAATTATCTGATTTCGTATTAAAAGAAATAAAAAAATAATAAATGTCAAAAATATGTAAAGAGTAAAAAATACTCTTTTTATTTTGTTAATATTTTTTAAAATCTTTTATTTTTCCTTTTAAAATAATAAGCTTAATGATATAATTAATAATAGGTGATAGTATGAATAAGACTAAAATAATCGCAACCATAGGTCCAGCTAGTAGTGATAAGAATATTTTGAAGAAAATGATACAAACTGGTATAGATGTTGTACGTATTAATTTAAAGCATACTAATTATAACTTTTGTAAAGATATAATTAAAAAAATAAATGAATTAAATGCTGAATTAAAAACTAGTGTAGCTGTTATGTTAGATACAAAAGGACCTGAAGTTAGAATAGGAAAATTTGCAAGCGGACATGCTTATTTAAAAAAAGATTCTAAAATTAGAGTTTATATGGAAGAATTAGTAGGTGATAGTACTAAATTTTCTGTTAATTATTCTGGTCTTATTAATGATGTTAAATATGATACTATTTTAAAATTAGATGATGGTTTAATAGAATTAAAAGTTTTAGATAAAGGTGATGGATATTTATTATGTCAAGTTTTAAACGATGGCATGATTAGCGACAACAAAGGAATGAACATTCCAGACATTCATTTAAATATTCCTTTTTTATCAGACAAAGATAGAGAAGATATTAAATTTGCTTGTAAAAATAATGTTGACTTTTTAGCGCTTTCTTTTGTAGAGAATGCTGAAGATATATTAGAAGTTAACGATTTACTAATTGGTCATGGTAATGATCATATAGGAATAATTGCTAAAGTAGAAAACAGTAGAGCTTTAGATGATATTGATGAAATTATTAGAGTTAGTGAAGGTGTAATGGTAGCTAGAGGGGATTTAGGAGTAGAACTTCCACTTGAACGAGTTCCAGGTATTCAAAAGGCTATTATTAATAAGTGTCATTTAGCTGGAAAAGTTAGTGTAGTCGCAACTGAGATGTTATCATCTATGGAAAATGTTGTAAGACCAACTAGAGCAGAAGTATCTGATGTTGCTAATGCAGTACTTGATGGTGCTGATGCTGTTATGTTAAGTGGTGAAACTACAATTGGTAAATATCCAATTGAAACATTAGAAACAATGGAAAGAATAATTAGAGCTGCTGAGGTAGATATAGATTATTTAGATTTATTAGAAAAAATGATTAAAGTTGAAAAGCAAGATGTTACAGGAATTCTTTCTTATAACGTAGCGGAAACGGCAACTAGACTTAATTGTAAAGCTATTATAACTCCAACAGTAAGTGGTTATACTGCTAGAAAAATTAGTAGATTTAGACCAAAATGTCCAATTATTGCCTCAACTCCTAATTATGAAACCGCAAAATCATTAATGCTTCATTTTGGGGTTTATCCAATAATTATAAGTGAACTTAAAAACTTTGATAAAATAATTGATCATTCAAGAAAAATTACTAGTGATTTACTTGATATTAATAAAGGAGATAAAATCATTATTACAGGTGGTTATCCTTTTAAAGAAGTAAAACATACTAATTTTATGGAAATAGAAGAATTATAAAAGAATAAAAGAAAAGGGGTGAAGCTTATGTACAATTTAGGTGAACAATTTAAGTTTGATTATGAAAAAGCTAAACCAAATAAAGATTGTGTTTTTCAAGGAAATAAATATCGTATAACAGTTTTAACGGAAAGGTTAGTAAGACTAGAATATGATGAAAATGGTTTTTTTGAAGATAGACCAACAGAGTTAGTTTGGTATCGTAATTTACCTAAACCAGAGTTTAAAGTAAATGAAGATAATCGCTTTTTAGAAATTACTACTAAATACTTTACTCTGACGTATGCTAAAGGGAAAAACTTTTATGGTGGAAAAGCTAATCCTACAGGGTATTTAAAAATATCAGTAAATAATTCTGATCGTTATTGGTATTATAAACATCCTGAAGTTAGAAATTATGGTTCACCATCTTTAACTTTAAGTGAAAATGGGAAAGTCAAATATCATAAAAGTTTATACTCTATAGATGGTTTTACTAGTATTGATGATAGCATGAGTAAAATTATGACGCAGACTGGAGAAATAGTTGAAAGAGATAATAAAGAAATAGATACTTATGTTTTTATTTATTTAAAAGATTTTTATGAGTGTTTACAAGATTATTTTAAGATTACAGGTTCGCCTGCGTTAATTCCTAGATATGCTTTAGGAAATTGGTGGAGTAGAAATAATACCTATAATGATAAGCAGTTATATGATTTAATAGACCAATTTGAAAAAAAGAAAATACCTTTATCAGTTTTAATGCTAGATAAGGATTGGCATATTAGAAATTTTAAAGATAAAAAGAAATTAAAAACAGGGTTTACATTTAATAAGGAATTATTTGCATCGCCTTATGAAATGATTTCTTATCTTCATTCAAAAGGCATTCGTTTAGGACTTAATGTAAATCCAACTGAAGGAATTTATCCGACAGAAGAATTATATAAAATTATTAAAGAATATTTGAATGCTTTAGAAGATGGAGTTATTCCATATAATATTTATAATCCTAGATTTATTGATGCTTATTTAAAAATATTAATACATCCTTTGGATGCCTTAGGAGTAGATTTCTTTTGGATTGACTATTTTGATAAAGCTAAATTGGAAGAGATATTTTTACTTAAACATTATCATTTTTATGATATGATGCGTAATTATAAAAGAAGACCGATGGTATTTGGATATAATACTAATATAGGAGCGCATCGTTACCCAGTTTTATATTCTGGTAAAACAATTGTTAGTTGGGACACATTAAAATTAATTCCACTTCATAATTTAAATGCTAGTAATAGTGGTGTTACTTGGTGGAGTCATGATATTGGTGGGTATTTTAAAGGGATTGAAGATAATGAACTTTATATTCGTTTTGTTCAATTAGGTGTATTTTCACCAATATTAAAATTTGGTGCAGATGTTGGAAAATATTATAAAAGAGAACCTTGGAGATGGAGTATTAAAACATATAGTATTGTAAAAGACTATTTAACACTTCGTCATCGTTTAATACCTTATATTTATACAGAGGCTTATAAATATCATAAAGAGGGAAAACCTTTAATAGAACCTGTATATTATCGTTTCCCTGAAATGTATGATGATCCTCTTTATAAAAATGAATATTATTTTGGAAGTCAGCTTTTTGTCTCACCAATTGTTAAACAAAAAGATTATGTTATGAATCGTGTTATTCATAAATTCTTTATGCCAGATGGTATGTGGTATGATATTGTAACAGGTAAAAAATTTCCTGGTGGAAGAAATTATGTATCTTTCTTTAAAGATCAAGATTATCCTGTGTTTGCTAGAAGTGGTGCTATCATTCCGTATGGGGATAATGAAAATATTAATGATACAACCCCACCAAAAGACTTAGAAATTCAAATTTTCCCAGGTAGAAGTAATACATACCATTTGTATGAAGACGATGGTTTAAGTGATTTATATAAAAAAGGTTATTATTTACTAACTTCAATTGATTATAATTATTTACCTAATAACTATACAGTAATTATAAGAGCAATTGAAGGAAAAAGTGGTATTGTACCAGAAAAGCGTAATTATAAAATTACTTTTAGAAATACAAAACGTGCTAATGATGTTATTGCTTATTTTAATAATGATAAAATTGAATATAACGCGTATGTAAATGGTCCTGATTTTATTGTTGAACTTAAAAATGTACCAACTATTGGGCAAGTAACTTTAAATTGTAAGGGAAAAGATATTGAAATAGATGCTGTAAGAATAATTAATGAAGATATTGAAACTATTATAAGTGATTTACAAATAACAACAGAATTAAAAGAAAAATTAGATAAAATATTATTTAATGCAGAACTATCTATTAAGAAAAAAAGAATAGAAGTTAGAAAACTTAAAAATGTTGGTTTAGAAAGTAAATTCGTAAAATTATTCTTAAAATTACTTGAATATATTAACCAAGTGTAATATAATAATAAATAATTATTTAAAAACGAAGAAAAAGAGTAGTAATAAGTAACTTTATTTAAAGAGAGAAAGTGGTTGGTGAAAACTTTCATTAAAGTCTTATGAACTTGCTTTGGAGTTTGATCCGCTTGTAGCGTTAAAACATTTGAGTGCATAAGTATTATGAAATAAGGTGGTACCACGGGTAAAACTCGTCCTTATACATAATACTTTTTTGTATTTAAGGAGGATTTATGGAAGAAGTTTTATTTAGTTTAGGTATATTTGTTTTATTATATTTATTTTATTTAATAACTGTAATTTGTAGAAAACAAAAATTAGATAAATTTATGGAAGGTGCTGAAGTAACTTATTTAAAAAGAAGATATAATTTATCTTTAAAAAAAGTTAGTAAAAAACTTTTAGCAAACATTATAGCTTTAACTAATTCATTTGTTATTAGTTTAACTTGTTTATCTTTAGTTTTAATTAAAAATTATATTTTAAAATTAATGGTAGCGTTTATAATATTAGTTCCTTTAATAATTATTTCTTATCATATAATTGGAACTATATTAAAAAGAAAGGAAAGATAGTATGTTTAATCATAGTGAAATAGAAAAAAAATGGAGAGAATATTGGGAAGAACACAATACTTTTAAAACTGATGTATGGGACTTTTCTAAACCAAAGTTTTATGCATTAGATATGTTTCCATATCCATCAGGAGTAGGTTTACATGCAGGACATCCTGAAGGATATACCGCAACTGATATTGTGTCTCGTATGAAAAGAATGCAAGGATATAATGTACTTCACCCAATGGGATTTGACTCTTTTGGTCTTCCTGCTGAACAATATGCAATAAGCACTGGAAATCATCCAGATGGATTTACTAACGATAATATTAAAACTTTTAAAGAACAATTAAAATTATTGGGTTTATCTTATGATTGGGATAAAGAAGTATCAACTTGTGATCCAAATTATTATAAATGGACACAATGGATATTTAAAAGGTTATATGAAGATGGACTTGCTAAATACGTTGATATGCCTGTAAACTGGTGTGAAGAATTAGGAACTGTACTTGCTAATGATGAAATCATTGATGGTAAAAGTGAAAGAGGAGGATATCCTGTTGTTCGTAAAAATATGAAACAATGGGTTATAGATATACCTAAATATGCTGAAAAACTATTAGATGGTTTAAATGAAATTGATTGGCCAGAATCAACTAAAGAAATGCAAAGAAATTGGATTGGTAAAAGTATAGGAGCACATGTTAAATTTAAAGTAAAAGATACTGATAAATCATTTACAGTATTTACTACTAGATGTGATACTTTATTTGGTGCTACTTACTGTGTTTTATCACCAGAACATGAACTTGTAGATTTAATTACAACTAGTGATAAAAAAGAAGAAGTAGATGCTTATAAAAAGGTATGTGCTACTAAATCAGAAATGGAAAGAACAGAGCTCAATAAAGAAAAAACAGGTGTATTTATAGGAGCATATGCTATTAATCCTGTTAATAATAAAGAAATTCCTATTTGGATTTCAGATTACGTTCTAGCAACCTATGGAACAGGAGCTATTATGGCAGTTCCTGCTCATGATGAAAGAGACTATGAATTTGCTAAAAAATTTAATATTGATATTATTCAAGTATTAGAAGAAGTTACAGGAACTCCTCATGAAAACGAATCTACAAAAAATAGTATCGTAGCTATTTTATATGATGAAAAAAACAATAATTATTTAACAATCAATTGGGGTAATTTAGGTGGTAGATTATTTATTGGGGGAAGCATTAAAGAAGGTGAAACACCTTTAGAATGCGCTATTAGAGAAGTAAAAGAAGAAACAGGCTATGTAAATATAGAATTATTACAAGAATTACCTAAAATTAATCATCATTATTATGCTTATAATAAAGATAAATATTTTAATATTGAAAGTACTGGTTTTGTTTTCAAATTAGTTAATGATGAAAAAATAGAACAAAACTTAGATGAAGATGAAAAATTCACTGTAGAATGGGTTTCAGAAGAAACAGTAAATAAAGAAATTACTGAACAATTACATAAAAAGACTTATGAATATTATTTAAATAATGGTGCTATGTGTGGAGATGGTATTCACATTAATTCTGACTTTTTAAATGGTTTAAATAAAGAAGATGCTATAAATAAAATGACTGAGTGGCTAGAAGAAAATAAGTTTGGTAATAAACAAATAAATTATCGTTTAAGGGAATGGATTTTTGCCCGTCAAAGATATTGGGGAGAACCAATACCAGTAGTTCATTTTGAAGATGGAACAAGTGCATCCATAGACGATTCTGAATTACCTTTAGTACTTCCAGAATTAGAAGATTATAGTCCAAGTAAAAGTGGAGCATCTCCACTTGAAAAAGCAACTGATTGGGTAAATGTAGAAATAGATGGTAAAAAAGCAAAAAGAGAAACTAGTACAATGCCTGGTTCAGCGGGTTCTAGTTGGTATTTCTTAAGATATATTGACCCACATAATGAAAATGCAATAGCAGATAAAAAACTATTAGAACATTGGTTACCAGTAGATCTTTATGTAGGTGGACCAGAACATGCAGTAGGTCATTTACTTTATTCTAGAATGTGGAATAACTATTTATATGATATAGGAGTTGTTCCAGTAAAAGAACCATTTAAAAAATTAGTACATCAAGGAATGATATTAGGTGAAAATGGAATTAAAATGGGTAAAAGATATCCAGAATTTGCTGTTAACCCTAATGACATTGTAAAAGAATATGGTGCTGATACATTAAGGCTTTATGAAATGTTTATGGGACCTTTAGAAGCTGATAAACCATGGAGTAAAAAAGGTGTTGAAGGAGCTAGAAGATTTTTGGATCGTATATATAGACTATATACAGAAGAAAATAAAATTCAAGAAACACAAAATACAAATTTAGAAAAAATCTACAATCAAACAGTTAAAAAAGTAACAGAAGATTATGAAACATTAAACTTTAATACAGCAATTAGTAGTATGATGATATTCGTAAATGCAGTTTATAAAGAAGACATATTCCCAAAAGAATATGCAGAAGGATTTGTTAAATTATTAAATCCAGTAGCCCCTTACTTAGCTGAAGAATTATGGAACTTATTAGGTCATAATGATACAATTGCATACGAATCTTGGCCTACTTATGATGAAACTAAAATTGTAGATGAAACTTATACTATGATTGTACAAGTTAATGGTAAAGTACGTGGAAAAATAGAAGTTTCTACTGATACAACAAATGACCAAATGGAAGAACTTGCTAAAACAAATGAAAATGTTATTAAAAATATTGAGGGAAAAGAAATTGTTAAAGTAATTGTTGTTCCTAAAAAATTAGTTAATATTGTAGTAAAATAAACACTAGAAAATCTAGTGTTTTTTAAATTTTTATTTATGTTGTACTTCTGTTCTAAATAATAAAAGTATGTATAATAAAACTTGTTAGAATAGGAGTGAGTTTATGAAGAGAAAAGGATTTACCTTAATTGAACTGTTAGCAGTAATAGTAATACTAGCAATTATAGCGCTTATTGCAGTGCCAGTTATTATGAACATTATCAGCAGTGCAAGAAAGAGTGCATTTGAGGATACAGCATATGGATTAATAAGTGCAGGGGAAATGTACTATGCAAACAATATATTAAGTGGAGCCACTTCTGATGATGTAGAATTTACAATTACAAATGGAGAATTTGTAGGAGAAAACAAATTAGAAGTAAAAGGTTCATTACCAGCAAGTGGGAAAGTAAAGGTTACAAAAGATGGAAAAGTTGCAATTGCTGTAAATAATGGAAATTATTGTATAACAAAAGCAACAAGTGAAAGCAAAATACAAACAGAAGAACTTGCAGGAGAATGTACTTATAGAAAGGTATTAAATCCAATAGTCACATCAACTGAGGCATGTATTACAAATGTAAATGAAATATGTGGTGATGATGTAATAAAAGCAGGAATCGCTGTTCAAGTAAAAGTAAATGATAAAGAAGAAGCAAAAACATTCTATGTGGTAAAAGATAATGCTACAACAGGAACATTAACATTAATCATGGATAGAAACATAGATCAAACAACAGTAGCGTGGATAACAAAAGAGGAATATTTAAGTGCAGGGGGAACAGAAGCAGAATGGAGTTATGATGCTTATGGTTTTGGCACAGAAGGAAACTCTAATAAAGGTCCAATCACAGCGTTAAATTATTTAGAAAGCAAAACAGCAAATTGGACAAACATTCATACTAAAAATTATACAGTTTCTGATGAACACGGAAAGTATATAGTAGAAAGAACAAACGCAAGGGCAAGAATGCTTTCAAAAACAGAAACATTGAGTTTAGGTTGTGTAATGTATGATGCAGGATGTCCAGTTTGGTTATATAATGGAATTGGATACTGGTTAAGTACTTCTGATACAGATTTCCCTATAACTGATGCTTTAAATATGCCTAGTAGTGGTTATGTATCTGGTCTACCAATCTATCGCGATGATTATAGAGGTGTACGCCCAGTAATAGAAATACCTAAAACTATAATATAATAATATAAAGTCTCAATAATTATTGAGATTTTTTTATTTATTTATGATAAAATAAAATTGATGTAACAATGGAGGGTTTTTATGTATGATGTAGTAATTGTTGGGGCAGGACCTGCTGGTATGTTTTCTGCTTATGAATTAATGGAAAATAATCCTAAATTAAAAGTATTATTAATAGATAAAGGTAAATTCGCATCTAATCGAGTTTGTCCTATGAAAAAAACAGGTAAATGTGTTAATTGTAATCCATGCGGAATATTATCTGGTTATGGTGGTGCTGGTACTTTTTCAGATGGTAAATTAAATTTTATACCTAAATTAGGTAAATCAGATTTATTTAAATATATGAGTATTAGTGATGCTAATAAATTAATAGATGATACAGAAAAAATATTTAATAAATTTAATATGGATAGTGATACTTATCCTACTAATATGGAAGAAGCAAGAAAAATAGGAGAAAAGATTGCTAAAGAAGGTGCTAATTTATTAATTATAAAACAAAAACATTTAGGTTCGGATAAACTTCCTACTTATATTTCTGATTTTACTAATTATTTAAAAGAAAAAGGCGTAGAAGTTTTAGAAAATGCTGATGTGATTGATATTGAAGAAAATATTAATTATATCGTAAAATATAAAGAAAATGGTATTGATAAAGAAGTAAAAGCTAAATATGTTGTAGTAGCACCTGGTAGAACAGGAGCTAAGTGGGTACAAGAACTTGCTGATAAATATAAAATACCATATACTTCTCAAAGTATAGAAATAGGGGTTAGAGTAGAAGTTAGAAAAGAAGTTATGAAAGATTTATGTTCTATTATTTATGATCCTACAATATTTATTAAAACAGATACTTATAATGATCAAATAAGAACTTTTTGTACTAATCCAGAAGGTTTTGTGGCTAAAGAAAATTATTATGGATATATATGTGTGAATGGGCATGCTTTAAAAGATATTAAATCTAATAATTCTAATTTTGCATTTATTTCTAAAGTAGATTTAACTCATCCTGTAACTAATACTAGAGAATACGGTGAATCAATTGCTAAAATTGCCAATACACTTGGAGATGGAAAACCAATTGTTCAATCATTAAAAGATTTAAAAATGGGTAGACGTTCTACTATTGAAAGAATTAGTAGAGGTTTTATAGAACCTACTTTAAAAGATGTAGTAGCTGGAGATTTAGCATTAGTTTTACCTCATCGTATTATTAAAAATATTTTAGAGGGCTTAGAAACATTAGATAAAATTATTCCAGGTGTTAATAATGGAGAGACTTTATTATATGGCCCTGAAATTAAATTCTTTAGTAATGAAATAACAACTGATAATAATATGAAATTAGAAGGTCATAATATTTATTTTATAGGTGATGGTGCTGGTAAAGCAGGAAATATTGTAGCTGCGGCCGCAACTGGACTTATTGCTTCTCGTGATATTTTAAGAAGGGAACAAATATGATAGATTTATATGAGTATGAAAATAATTTATATGCACAAAATATTAATTATATAGGTGGCGTTGATGAAGTAGGGAGAGGCCCTTTAATTGGTCCTGTTGTTGCATCTTGTGTAGTGCTTCCTAAAGATTTTATATTGGAAGGTTTAACTGATTCTAAAAAACTAAGTGAAAAGAAAAGAGATAAATTTTATTCTTATATTATAGAAAACGCTTTAGCTTATGGAATTGGTATTATAGGTCCTGAAATTATAGATCAAGTAAATATTTATCAAGCTTCTAAATTAGCAATGCTTGAAGCAATTAAACAGGTTAAGGAAAAGCTTCCTTTAGAACATGTATTAATAGACGCTATGCCTCTTGATTTAGATATTCCTTCAACTTCTATCATAAAAGGGGATAGTAAAAGTATTTCTATCGCTGCTGCAAGTGTAGTAGCAAAAGTCGTACGAGATAAAATGATGTATGATTTAGATTTAAAATATCCAGAATATGGATTTGCTAAACATAAAGGTTATCCTACTAAATTACATTTAGAAAAAATAAAAGAATATGGACTTATTGATGGTTACCGTAAAACTTATGGTCCTATTAAAGAGTTAATGGAGGAGACAAAATGAGTGATTTATTTTTTAGTAAAAATAAATTTGTAAATAATGAACCAGCAAAACTTGCTAAACCAATTGAACACGATCCTACTAAATTAGGTAGAAGAACAGTTGATGATATTAAATTTGATATGCATATAATGAATAAACCTGAACTAAAAAAAGAACCTATTAAGGTTCAACCTACTAGAGCTAATCAAAATAATCAACTGGGTTCATTAAAAGCATTTAAAGAGTGGAATAGAAAATGATTGTTGATACTTTTGTGCTAGGACCTTTACAAACAAATACTTATTTAATAAAAAAAGATAATAAGTGTTTAATAGTAGATCCGGCTTACGATTTTGAATTTATAAAAAGCCAAATAGGTAATTTAAATCTAGAAGCTATTTTAATTACTCATTATCACTTTGACCATATTGGAGCTTTAGACGTTTTAAAAAATTATTATAAAGTTCCTATTTATGATTATAGTACTAGCGAAAGTAACTCTAGTTTTAATTTCAAAATTATTCATAATCCAGGACACACTTTAGATTCTGTTTCTTTTTATTTTGAAGAAGACAAGATGATGTTTGTAGGAGATTTTTTATTTAAAGGTTCTATTGGAAGAACTGATTTAGATACTGGAAATGATTTTGATATGACAAATAGTTTAAAAAATATTATTAAGTATAATGATGATATTATTATTTATCCAGGACATGGTGAAAAAACAGTTTTAGGTTTTGAAAAAGAAAATAACCTATATTTAAAAAGACAAAAATAATTGAGTACAGAATTAATTTATTAAACGTCAATTACATTTTTGTCTTTTTGTTTTGTTCTTTATAGTTTTTAATATTAGTTCTTCCTACTATGTAATCTAAAGAAACATTATAGATATTTGATAAAGTAATAATATATTCTAATGGCATTTCTCTTTTACCAGATTCATATAAAGAATATTGTTGTTGAGTAATATGCAGAATTTTAGCTATGTCCGTTTGCGTCAAATCACGATCTTCCCTTAAATCTTTAATCCTTTGTAGATACATATTTATCACCCATAATTATTTTTTCATATGTTTGAGTTAATTTGGGTAATTTACATTTAAAAATGTGTATAAATGTGCCAAACTTAGCTTCATATGTTTAAAAAAAAGCTTTTTATGCTTAAAAATATTATGGCTAATTTTTAGTAATTATATAGATATTCTTTATTTTTTATAAAATTAATTGTATAATTATATTAGAATAGGGGCGAAAGTAATGAGTGGCTTGAAAATTCCAAAATATAAAGAAATGTCAATGAAACATAAATTAAATGTTTATAGTAAACCTAAATATGTGTATATTCCTTTAATAAGTAGTAATGATGAAAATATCACAGTTTTAGTGAATATTGGTGATTATGTTTTTAAAGGTAGCCAAATAGGAAGAAGAAAAGGTAATTTTAAAACACCTATTTTTTCTAGTGTTAGTGGTAGTGTTATTGGTTTTGAAAAACGCACTATCTCTAGCGGAAAAAGTGTTAAATGCGTTGTTATCGAAAATGACTTTAAAGAAAAAATAGAAAAAGGTTTTAAACAAGTTAAAAAATTAAATAATATAACAAAAGAAGAATTTGTTGAGACTATAGAAAATTGTGGCATTGTTGGATTAGGTGGTGCTGGATTTCCTACATATGTAAAATATAGTACTCATCAAAAAATTCATACTTTAATTGTAAATGCGGTTGAATGTGAACCATATATTACAGCTGACTATTTTATTATTAAAGAAAAATGTGAAGAAATATTAGAAATGATAGATGCTATATTAGAAATCAACAATATTGATAACTGTATTATAGCTATTAAAACAACTAATAAATCTTTGATGACAATTTTTAACAAATATATAGGTACTTATTTAAAAATAAAAGTAGTACTAGTTCCAAACATTTATCCTATGGGATGGGAGAGAAAACTTATTAAAGAAGTAACTGGTATTACTTATGAAAAAATACCAAGTGAAAAAGGAATTATAGTAAATAACGTTTCAACTATATATGCTATGTATCAAGCTTTAAAACTTAATAAACCAATGATTGAAAGAATTGTAACGTTTTCTGGATTTGGACTAAAAAAACCTCAAAATGTTTTAGTTAAAGTAGGAACTCCAGTAGATGAAGTAATTAATTATATTGGTGGTAGTTATAAAACTAAAAAATTGGTTATGATTGCTGGAGGACCCATGATGGGTACTAAAGTAGATGATTTAGTTATTACTCCTGAGGTAAATTCTGTTTTAATTATGGAAGATGATTTTGAGTGTGACGTACAAGAATGTTTAAGATGTGGAAAATGTATAAATGTATGTCCTGCTAATATATGTCCTGTTTTAATTAAAGATAATATAGATGATACTAGTGCTTTAAAGAGTATGAATGTAGATAAATGTATTAGTTGTGGACTTTGTTCTTATATATGTCCTGCTAAAATAAATGTTAGAGAATATGTTAGTATAGCTAAAGAAAAGGTGGGTAAATAACATGGATAAAATAAAAGGTCCTTATATGAAATCTAAAAATACTACTAATAAAATGATGATGCATTTAGTTATTTCTTTAATTCCAATTATTTTATTTAGTTTTTACAAAAATGGAATACTTCCATATTATCACAATAAAACAACTTTATTAGGTATGTATTATCCATTAATATTTATTTTAATTTCTACTTTCGCAACAACTTTATTTGAAGGATTGTACGCCAAAATATTTTTAAAAGAAAAAAATTTAAAAAAATATTCAATTAACTCTTATAGTTTTATACCAGGTTTATTTTTAGGACTTATTTTACCTATAAATACTCCAATATCTATTTTAATATTTGGTTCAATGGTTGCTAGTATATTAGGAAAAATGTTGTTTGGTGGATTTGGTAATAATATTTTTAATCCTGCTTTAATAGGTAGATTATTTATTATATCTACTTATGCGATAGTAATAACTAATAATGGAGGATATTTAAATAGTTATGAAGTAGATACAATTAGTAAAGCAACACCTTTATCAAATGTTGCAACTGTTACTGGAATTGGATCTTATGAAACTTTAGTAGAACCATATGGAAGTTTAACTGATTTTTTCGTAGGTACTATTCCAGGCGCAGTAGGTGAAACTAGTGCATTATTATGTATTATTGCTTTTATTTATTTAACCATTACTAAAACAATTAAATGGCGAATTCCACTCTTTTATATAAGTACAGTGTTTATAATGACTTTATTAATAGGATCTATTAATAAAGTAGGTATTTGGTATCCATTATTTCAAATATTTAGTGGAGGATTAATGTTTGGAGCTATATTTATGGCAACCGATCCGGTAACTAGTCCTACTACTAAAATGGGACAAATAATATATGGGTTATCTTTAGGTATTTTAACAGTTGTATTTAGATATTTAACCCCTTATCCAGAGGGTGTTTTAACAAGTATTTTAACCATGAATATGTTAGTATTCATTATTGATAAAATTGGTTTAAAGGCTAAAATGGATTATAAAAAAGCTATTTTACCACTTATATTCCTTGCTATTTTAATTATTGAATTACCAATTTCTATCTCTACTAGATATAAAGTAGAAGATGTAGGAGATCCTAATTTTAATATTATTAGTAGTAAAGAAGAAAATAATAATGTAATTTATGTAGTTACTCAAAAAGGATATGTAGGAGATATAAAAGCTCAAATTACAATTAATAATTCTAAAATAACTTCTTTAGAGATTTTAGAACAAAATGAAAGTTTCTATCAAAAGATAGTGGACGCTAATTATATTAATAAGCTATTAAATGAACAAAACAATATAGATAATGTTGATACTGTAAGTGGAGCAACTATTACTTCTTCTGCTATTAAAAAAATGGTTATAAATACTTTAGAAGATTATGGTGAAAAATATGAAGGATAAAATAAAAGGTATAATTGTTTTAACTTTAACTGCTTTAATTTGTTCTAGTATACTTTATATAATTTTAAAAAGTGTAGGTGAAATATGAAAACAATAGTAAATGGAATAATAAAAGAAAATCCTACTTTTGTATTACTTTTAGGATTGTGTCCAGCATTAGCAGTTACTACAAAAGTAGAAAATGCTTATTTAATGGGATTATGTGTATTAATAGTTTTATTGATATCTTCATTAATTGTATCAATTATAAAAAAGTTAATACCAGAGAGTGTAAAATTACCAGTATATATTTTAATAATTGGAACTATTGTTACAGTATTAGAAATAATTTTAAAAAACTATATTCCAGTATTACATCAAATACTAGGTATTTATTTACCGTTAATTGTTGTTAATTGTATTGTTTTAGGTAGAATAATTTCCGTGTCATCTAAAGAAAAAATAGGTTATAGTTTAAAAGATGCATTAGGAATCGGATTAGGTTTTACTCTAGCAATTACCGTAATAGCACTATTTAGAGAAGTGCTTGGAACTGGTTTAATTACTTTAATGGATGCGACAAGTTCAATAACAGGTTATAGGGCAATTTACCAAATAATTCCTAGTAATAATCTTTTACCTATATCTATTTTAACTACTCCTGCAGGAGCATTCTTAATACTAGGTTTATTAATACCACTATTTAATTATATAAAAGATAAAGGGGGTAAGAAAAGTGAACTTAATTAGTTTGTTTATTACCGGAATGCTCACTGAAAACGTTATTTTATCTAAGTTTTTAGGATTGTGTCCTTTCTTAGGAAGTTCTAATAAAGAAAAAACTGCTTTATATATGGGTAGTAGCGTAACTATTGTTGTAACTTTATCTAGTATTTTAACATATTTAATTTATCATTATATATTAGTTCCAACTAACACCACTTATTTAAGAACTTTAATGTTTATTTTAATTATTGCATTTTTAGTTCAATTAGTAGAACTTATATTAAAAAGATTTCTACCAAATATTCATAAAAGTTTAGGTATTTATCTACCGCTTATTACAACTAATTGTGCAGTACTTGGTATCACATTATTAAATATTAATAATAGTTTTACTTTCTGTGAAATGTTAGTATATAGTATAGCTTCATCTTTAGGGTTTACACTTGTTATTTATATTTTCGCAACTATTCGTGAAAGATTAGAAAAGTGTAAAGTGCCTAAATACTTTAAAGGTATTCCTATTGCTTTAATAACAGCTTTTATTATGTCGCTTTTATTTGGAAGGTATATACCAAGTTGATAGCATTTATCTTACTTATCATTTTATTTAGTTTAACTTGCTTTTTATATACTAAAAATAAAAATCATAATTGTTTAAATTGCAAGGGGTGTAAAAAATGATAGGAATATTAATATTAACAATCACGGCCTTCATTTTAAGTATTATTCTAGTGCTTTCAATTGAAGAAAGTAAACTAGATGATAAAGAAATACTTAAAAATTTGCCAGGTTTAAACTGTGGAACATGTGGCTTTGGAAGTTGTAAAGGAATGGTAGAAGCTATAAAAGAAAATAAAGATAATTATTTAAAGTGTCGACCTTTAAGAGGAGAAAAGAAAGAAAACTTAGAAAGAATATTAAATAAATAGTGGACAAAATAAATTAATTTATAAAAATCATATTCTTAATTAGGAGTGTGATTTTTTTGTTTAAAAAAATATTGAAGTTATTATTTAAAGATTTTTATTTGTTTTCTGCGGCTTATTCTAATAATCTTTTTCCAGAACCTTTGACAAAAGAAGAAGAGAATGAATGTGTTAAAAAAGCTAAATTAGGAGATAGTGAGGCTAGGAACAAACTTATTGAACACAATTTAAGATTAGTCGCTCATATTGTAAAAAAATATGATCATAAAAAAGAAGAAATTGATGATTTGATTAGTATAGGAACTGTAGGTTTAATAAAGGGAGTTGATAGTTATTCTTATAAACATGGAACCCGTATTACAACGTACTGTGCTAGGTGTATTGAAAATGAAATATTAATGTATTATCGTAGTGATAAAAAAAATAATAAAAATATAAGTATAAATGAATCTATTGGTTTTGATAAAGATGGTAATGAAATAACTTTTTTAGATATATTAAAAACACCAAAACCAGATTTCGCATTAGATATTCATAAGCAGAATAATATAGAAGCTTTAAAAGAGTATTTTAATGTTTTAAATGAAAGAGAAAAAGAAATTATTATTAAAAGATATGGACTTAATAATGAAGATGAAAAAACACAAAAAGAAATAGCTTCAGATTTGGGTATTTCTAGAAGTTATGTATCGCGTATTGAAAAAAGAGCTTTAACTAAAATGCTTAAAGAATTTATAAAAAACAAAGATAATTAAAAGTATAAATTTTTGTTAATTGTGAATAATAAAAATGGTGATAATATGTCAAGATGTTTAATTGTAGTAGGATCTAGAAGAGATGGTAACTCTTTAAAACTTGGTAAAAAAATAAAAGAAGAATTAAAAAAAGAAAGAATAATAAGCAATATAATTGTGCCTGGTAATCAAAAAATATATGTGTGTACTGGTTGTATGGATTGTGACCAAAATGGTGTTTGTGATTTTTATGATGATATGATTTCTAATATAGATAAAGTAAATAAAGCAGATACAATTATTTTTATAACTCCAACTAGATGGAATTTACTTTCAGGTGATATTAAAATATTTATGGATAGATTAAATCCATTATATGTTCCTAAAAAATTAGAAAATAAAAAAGCAATAGCAATTGCTATAGGAAGTTCATCTAAAGAAAATTTTAGTACAAATGGAGCTCTTAGTTCTATAGATAGTTTTTGTGAAAATGCTAAAATGAAATTAATATTAAAATATCAGTTTAATAATTGTTTAGATAGTGATGATATTTTAAGTAAAACAGAAGATATTAATAAAATGTTAAACGAAATAAAGAAAAAATTAAAAAACTAGATATTTATTTTTTAAGAAAAGAAGATATCTTCTTTTTTTTGTTACTAAAATATGGTAAAATATATTTGGTGATTTAAATGGATAATATTCAAAAATTAACAGAATCATTTCAAGCTAATACAAAGATTGATGAAAATACTAAAGGAAACTTAGAATACTTAATAAGTGTTTTTCAAAAACGTTTTCCAAGCGTATCTTTAGATAATTTTTGTGAAAGATTAAAAACATTGCAAGTTGTACGTGGTAGTAAATATGTATTTGAAGAAGCTACTCAATATAATCCTAAAGATAATACCATCGTAATTAATCAAGGATTATTACAACAAGAAAAAGTTGATGCACGTCATAGTATGATGAAAACTTTATTATCAATTATAACTGCTAAAGATTTGAGTTATGGTTTTGCAACTAATAGAAGTTTAGAAGCTTTAAATGTAGGTTTTTGTGAAATCGTTGCAAATAACTTAGTTGGTAATGAAGGTGAGAGTAGTTATGAAGATGAACAAATACTTGTAAATTCTATAGGTAGTTCTATTGGTTTAGAACCATTTATTGATGCGTTTTTCACTAATAATTCAGATTTACTTATAACAAAATTATTTGCAAGATGTGGATCTTCTGTAGCTTTAGATAAATTTTTAAGTCAAGCAAACCATAATATGCATACAAGAAAGCAAATGGGTACTAGTAGATTATTTGCTTTACAACAAGATGCTTATTTAATGTTTGGTTCAGGTTATGATTTTATAATGAATAAAAGAACAATGGAAGAAACAATAGGTTTAAAATATCCAGAAAGTGAAAAATTAGAACAATTATCCAAAACAGATTTAGTTGAAACAATGAAAAGGTGATAAAATGAAAGTAAGAACAAGATTTGCACCAAGTCCTACAGGATTTATGCATATAGGTAATTTAAGAACAGCTATATTTGAATACTTAATTGCTAAAAAAAATGATGGTGACTTTATTTTGAGAATTGAAGATACTGATCAAACTCGTAAAGTAGATGGCGCTATTGATTTTATTTATAAAACATTAGAATTATGTAATTTTAAAATAGATGAAGGACCTAATAATGAAGGTAGTGTTGGTCCTTATATTCAAAGTGAAAGAAAAGATTTATATCGTAAATATGCTATGGAATTAGTTGATAAAGGTGCAGCGTACTTCTGCTTCTGTACCGAAGAAGATTTAGACCTCATGAGAAAAGAAGCAGACGAAAAGAAAATAGCATTTTTATATGATGGTAGATGTAGCCATTTAACAAAAGAAGAAATAGAACAAAAAATTAATAATGGTGAAAAATATGTTATAAGACAAAAAATGCCAAAAGAAGGAACAACTACAGTAAATGATTTAGTTTATGGCAATGTAGTAATAGAAAATAAAATATTAGATGATCAAATTCTTCTTAAATCTGACGGTTATCCAACTTATAACTTTGCTAATGTAGTAGATGATCATTTAATGAAAATAACTCATGTTATAAGAGGTCATGAATATTTAGATCAAACAGCTAAATATAATTTACTTTATGAAGCATTTGGTTGGGAAGCACCAACTTATATCCATGTTGCTATGGTACTTGGAGAAGATGGTACTAAGCTTTCTAAGCGTAATGGGGATGCATCATTTATGGATTTATATAATGATGGATACTTGCCAGAAGCAATCGTTAATTATTTAGTATTATTAGGATGGAGTCCAAGTACTAATCAAGAATTATTTACAATGGAAGAACTAATTAAAGAATTTGATCCAAGTAGAATTAGTAAATCTTCTAGTCAATACGATGTTAAAAAATTAAATTGGATGAATTCACATTATATAAAAAAATTAGATATAGATGCTTTATTAAAAATAACATTACCTCATTTAAAAGAAACTTACGATTTATCTAATAAATCAGATGAATGGATAAAACACTTAGTATCTATTTATAAAGACCATATTAGTTATGGTAAAGAAATAGTAGCATGTACTGAACTTTTCTTTAAAGATGAAATTGATATTACAGGAGAAGCTTTAGAATTTATGAATGATGAAACTATTCCAAATACATTAAAAGTATTTAAAGAAGAAATAGAAAATATTAATGATTGGACTGTAGAGAATATAAGTAATGCAATTAATAGTACTAAAGAAAAAGCAAATGCTAAAGGTAAGATGTTGTATATGCCGATAAGAATTAAAGTTAGTGGTATTATGCATGGGCCAGAACTTCCAGATACTATTTATTTACTAGGTAAAGAAACAATTCTTAATCGCTTAAGTAAATAATTTACAAAAATAAAATAATGTGCTAAAATGTATATAGATGAAGTTATCTTCATAAAATAAAAAAGGAATACTTAACTTCGCTTGTTGGGTATCTACCTAAAATTGGTGAGACACTTTATTACGAAAGTAATTGGGTGTCTATTTCTTTATAATTAAAACTAACAATGTAATAATTAGTAAAGTGATAATAAAAAGAAGTATGAATACAAGTAAGTCTTGTTTTCTCATTATTATTACCTCCTCTCTATAAGAGATTTGGTAGACACCCAACAGTTAAATATTTCTAACAACATTATACCACTTGTCTATGTTCAAGTGAATTAAAATAGTTAATTATTTGTGAAAATATTAAAATACAAATTGGTATTTCAATATTTGTAAAATTGTGTTATAATATAAGCAGTTTAAAGGCAAAGACGAAGAAGTAGTAATAAAATTAATTATTTAAAGAGAGTTAGTGGTTGGTGAAAACTAATAATAATATTTTATGAATTCATCTTCAGAGCTTTATATACTAAATATATAACGGTAACGCGTTACAGTTTTAAGGCAAGTTGATAGACTTGTAAATTAAGGTGGTACCACGTAAACACGTCCTTATTGGATTGTGTTTTTTTTAATAATTAGGAGGATTTATGAAAGATTTAGAACAAATTTTAATTGAAGTAAAGGAAAAATTAGAAAGTATTACAGATTTAAATGAACTAAATAATTTAAAAGTAGAATACTTAGGTAAAAAGGGTAGTATTAGTTTACTTTCTTCTAAAATTGCTACTTTACCAGTAGAAGAAAAGAAAATTTTTGGAGCAGAAATGAATAAGCTAAAAACAGAAGTAACTACTTTAATAGATGATAAAAGATTATTTTTGGAAAATAAAAAATTAGAAGAAAAATTAAAAAATGAAAAAATAGATGTTACTTTACCAGCAACCAAAATTCAAGTTGGTTCACCTAATATTTTAGAAAAAATAATTGAAGAAGTAGAAGAAGTATTTATGAGTATGGGTTATGATGTTGTAGATGGTCCTGAAATAGAAGAAGATCGTTATAATTTTGAACTTTTAAATATCCCTAAGGGACATCCTGCTAGAGATGCACAAGATACTTTCTATATTAAAGATGAAGAAATTTTATTACGTAGTCAAACTAGTCCAGTACAAGTTAGAACAATGCTAGATGCTGGTGGTGAAGAACCAATCAGAATGATTTGTCCTGGTAAAACCTATAGAAGAGATGATGATGATGCAACTCATTCACATCAATTTATGCAAATAGAAGGTCTTTTAGTTGATAAAGATATTAGTTTATCTGATTTAAAAGGAACTTTTGATACGATTGCTAAAAGATTATTTGGTGAAGATTGTGTTACTCGTTTTAGACCAAGTTATTATCAATTTACAGAACCTTCAGTAGAAACAGATATTTCATGCTTTAAATGTAAAGGTGAAGGATGTAGTTTATGTAAAAACACTGGATGGATAACTGTATCTGGAGCTGGTATGGTTCATCCTAATGTTTTAAAAAATTGTGGTTATGATCCAAATATTTGGACAGGGTTTGCCTTTGGTTTTGGTGCTGAAAGACTAGCTATGCTTAAATATGGCATTAATGACATAAGAACATTTTATAATACAGACTTAAGAGAACTTAAAGAATTTGATAGAAAGGATTGTGAATAATATGATTAGTTTAAATTGGGTAAAAGATTATATTGATTTATCTGGTGAAGATTTAAAAGAATTAGCTGTTAAAGTAACTAAAGCAGGCGTTAATGTTGAAAAAGTTATTACTAATCATATTGACAATTTAGTAGTGGGACATGTACTTGAATGTAGACCACATCCAGATAGTGATCACTTAAATATATGTCAAGTTGATGTTGGAACTGACGTTCGTCAAATTGTTTGTGGAGCATCAAACGTTAGAAAAGATTTAAAAGTAATAGTTGCACTTCCTGGTGCTATTCTTCCAGGAAACTTTGAAATTAAGGCAGGACGTATTCGTGGTGAAGAATCAAATGGTATGATTTGTGCTTTATTTGAATTAGGTTTAGAAGAAAAAACAGAAGAAAATTATAATAAAGGTATAACTGAATTAGAAGAAAATGCTCCAGTTGGCATAGATGCCTTAGACTATTTAGGATTAGATGACACATTATATGAACTAGATGTTCATAAACATCGTAATAATGATTGTTATTATCATATTGGTTTTGCTTATGAAATTGGTTCAATTATTGATAAACCAGTAACTTTACCTATTTCTGATTATAGTGAAATAGAAGATAATATTAATAATCATTTTAGTTTAGAAGTAAATACTGATAAGTGTCCTTACTATTTAGCTAAAATGGTAAAAGATATTAAAATAAAAGAATCTCCTGATTTTATTAAAAAAAGATTAATATCTGCTGGTATGAGACCAATTAATAACGTAGTGGATATTTCTAATTATGTAATGTTAGAATATGGTCAACCTATGCATTTTTTTGACAAAGATAAATTAGGAAATAAAATAGTTGTAAGAGATGCTTTAGAAAATGAAGAAATTATTACTTTAGATGGTAAAAATAGAGTTTTAAATACAAATGATATTGTTATAACAGATGGAATGAGGCCTGTTTGTATAGCTGGTGTTATGGGTGGAGAAAATACTGATGTAGATGAATCTACAAAAAATATTTTAATTGAAAGTGCTATTTTTGATGCTGTTAGTATTAGATATACAGCTAGTAAACTAAATTTAAAAAGTGAAGCAAGTATTCGCTACGGTAAAGGTTTAAATTATGAATACACTTTAAAAGCTATTAATAGAGCTTGTCACTTACTTGAAAAATACGCAGATGCTAAAATATTAACTGGTATAGTTACTCATGATAAAGTTGATAAAACACCTAAAGTAGTAGAATTCAAAGCTAGTGAAGTTAATAAATTATTAGGTATTACTATAACTGATCAAGAGATGGAAAAAGAATTAGATAGATTAGGTTTTGAATATAAACTTGATAAAGATAAATTTATAGTTACTATTCCAAATAGAAGATTAGATATGGACCCTAATATTGCTGATATAGCTGAAGAAATAGGAAGACTTTACGGATATCATAATCTAGTTTCTACACTACCACGTGTAAAAACTAGAAGAGGAGTATATGTAGGAGATGTATTATACCGTAAAGAAGTTTCAAAAAGACTTAGAACATTAGGTTTAAATGAAGTTAAAACATATACATTAACTTCACCTGAAATGTCTAAATTATTTAAGTATGGTAATTTAGAAAACATTGTTTTACCAAATCCTATGAGCGCTGATAAATCAGTTATTAGAACATCTATCTTGCCATCACTTTTAAATGTTTATGACTATAATAAAGCAAGAAATATAAAAGATATTAATATTTATGAAATTAGTAAAGTATATGATATTAATTATAATGAAGAAATAAAAGTTTCTGCATTAATGAAAGGTAATTATATAACTAATAATTGGAATAATTCAACTATAAAAGTAGATTTCTATATTGTAAAAGGAATAATTGAAAATATTTTAAATTATTTAGGATTTAAAAATAGATATGAATTTGTAGTAAATGAATTAAATGATATGCATCCAGGCATGAGTTCAGAAATATTAGTAGATAGAGAACCAATTGGATTTTTAGGAAGAATTCATCCAACATTAAAAAAAGATGAAATTTATGTATTTGAATTTAGTTTAACTAAATTAATAAATAAAAAAACAAAACCACTAAAATTCAAAGAAGTATCTAAATATCCAGAAGTTAATAAAGATTTAGCCTTTATTGTTAAAAAAGAAGTTACAGTAAAAGAAATAATGGATCAAATCAAAAAATCAGGAGGAAGATTACTAACAAATATTGATGTATTTGATGTTTATGTTGGAGAAAATGTAAAAGAAGATGAAAAATCAATAGCATTCTCACTTACATTCTCAGATCCAACTAAAACATTAAGTGATGAAGAAGTTACTCTTGTATTTGATAAAATTATTAAAGAAGTTGAAACCAAATTAAATGCTCAATTAAGAAGTAAATAACATATATAAAGTCTCTAGATTTTCTAGAGATTTTTTTATTTGCAATTTATGTTGTACTTCTATTCTAAAAAGTAAAAGGATGTATAATAAAACTTGTTAGAATAGGAGTGGGAAAATGAAGAAAAAAGGTTTCACGTTAATTGAACTATTAGCAGTAATAGTAATACTAGCAATAATAGCGCTTATAGCAGTACCAGTAATAATGAATATTATAAGTAGTGCAAGAAAGAGCTCGTTTGAGGATACTGCATATGGAATAATTAGTGCCGGTGAATTATACTATGCTGAAAAGTTGCTTGAACCAAATGGAATGACTAGTGATGCAGAATTTACATTTACAAATGGAAGAGTTACTCCAACAGGATTAAATGTAAAAGGTTCATTACCAAAAAGTGGTTCAATGGTAGTAACAAAAGAAGGAAAAATAGCAATCGCAATAACTAATGGAGAATTATGTATAACAAAAGGATATGATGATAGCAAAATAGAAACATTAGAAGAATTTGAAAGTTGTGACTTACCAGCAAAAAAATTAAGTGAGCTTGTAAAAACAAATGATTTTGCGGAAAGTGTAGATGCGTGTGCGACGAGCGGAACATGTTCATCAGGAACGCCATTTGCAATCGAAGTAGCCCCTGGAAATATTCAAAATTTCTATGTAATCAGTGATGTAAATAATGTAGTAACACTAATTATGGATAGAAACATTGGTAATACAGTGGCTTGGATTACTCAAGGTGATTATAATGACGATGATTCTTGGGAAGTTTGTTATGAAGAAGGTACTATAGAAGAGTGGTGTGAATATGGAAATAGTAATAAAGGACCAATAACAGCATTAAATTACTTAGAAATACAAACATCAGGATGGACAAATATAGAGGCAAAGAATTACACATTAACAGATGATAATACAACACCAAAATACACAATTGAAAGAACAGGAGCTAGAGCAAGAATGTTAACCAAAACAGAAGCGTTAGCAGTAGGATGTAGTGGATGGTATGACGGAGATGAAGCTACATGTCCAGACTGGTTATATGGTAATTTAGATGATAATGCAGTTCCTTGGGGTTACTGGACAAGTTTTGCTGATGCGGACACTACTCACCTCGTTTGGTTTGTAGAAAATGATGGTTCTATGAACTTAACCGACCCGGAATATGGCTACTATGATGGCTACTACTATGGTGTGCGCCCAGTTATTGAAGTTTCAAAATAATAAATTTATAAAGAATAGTAAAATTTACTATTCTTTTTTTATTTAGAAGGAATTTATAAATAAAAGATGTATATTATTAGTAACATATTTTCACAACTCCCTTAATAAAATTATAGGGGTGAGACTATGAAATTAATTAATAGTTTTAGAAACTATATTTTAGATGAAGAATTTAAAATTAATATTTATAAAGATAAAGTAAATATAGTTAATTATACTGATATAGTTAATTTCACCTCTAAAGAAGTGGTTGTTAAATATGAAGATGGGCATGTCTTTGTGTTTGGCAAAAATTTATCTATTTCAAGATTATTAATTGATGAAGTATTAATTTCTGGAGTAATTGAAAAAATAGAGCTAAGGTGATAATGTGAATAATATAGAATACAAATTAAAAAGTAAAATTAGGATAAAGGTAACAGGAAGAAAAGTAGAATATTTTTTAAAAAGATTAATGTCTTATAAAATAGAATTATTAGATATTAAAGTTATTAATAGTAAAGAAGTTATTCTTTTAATTTATAAAAGAGATTATGAAAGATTGGAACAGCTAAAAAGTATTTATGAATTAGAAATAGTTAATTATGAAGGAATATTAAAGTTAAAGCAAATTATTAATATAAATAAATTTATTATCTTATTTAGTCTTTTAGGACTAGCCATATTAATATTTTTAAGTAATATAATTTTTAAAGTAGAAGTAGTTCATAATGATAAGAGTATTAGAACACTACTAATTAAAGAACTAGCTAATTATGAAATAGAACCTAAAAAATTAAAAAAAAGTTTTAAAGAAATAGAAAAAATAAAAAAGAAGATACTTGAAAAACATCGTGAAAAAATAGAATGGTTAGAAATAGAAAATATAGGAACAAAATATATTGTTAAAGTAGAGGAAAGAAAAATTATTGATATAAAAAAGGACTATATTAAACAAAATGTAGTTGCGAAAAAATCCGCAATTATTAAAAAAGTTTTTGCTAAAAATGGAGTAATTGTTAAAAATGTTGATGATTATGTTAAAGCAGGAGATGTTATTATAAGTGGCGAAATTTTACTTAATGAAACCATTAAAGATACAATAAAAGCAGAAGGGGAAATATTTGGCGAAGTTTGGTACAATATAAAAGTAGAGTATCCATATATTTATAGTGAGAAAAAAATGACTGGTAAGAAAAATAATGTATTTGCTATTAAGTTTTTAAATAAAACACTAGAATTATTTAATTTTAATAAATATAAAGATAAAATTATAGATGAGGAAATTCTTTTAAATCATATATTTTTACCTATATCTTTTGTTAAACAAAAACCAAAAGAAATTGAAATAATAGAATATGTAGCAACTGAAGAAGAAGCAATCAATAAAGCTTTAGAAAAAGGACGTATGCAAATAAAAAGTCAATTAAATGACAACGAATACATAATAAGTGAAAAACAATTGAAAGTTGATATAAAGGAGAGTAAAATAGTATTAGATATATTTTATGCAGTATATGAAAATATAACAGATTATATGGAAATAAAAGAACAAGTATTAGAAGAATAGGAGATGTAATATGTTTCGTAATAGTATTTTAGAAATTTTTTCACAAACGTGGCCTATGATTTTGATATGCACTGTAATAATTGTTTCAATGCGCATTATATATATTATCAAAAACAAAAAAGAATTTATTTTTTATAAAGAGATGATGATGTTATTATTTATTATATATGTTATGTGTATGTTCTATGTGGTAACATTTCAAGATGTTAGTTGGTCTAGTTCTAACTATATTCCGTTTAAAGAAATGTTTAGATATGAATTTGGAAGTCGCTTATTTTTTAAAAATGTAATTGGTAATATGATTATGTTTTTACCATATGGATTTTTTGTAAGTTATTTTCTTAAAATAGATAAGAAAAAAATGATTTTAATTTTATCAGTAATTACTTCTTTTACAATTGAATTTACACAATTAAAAATAGGAAGGGTTTTTGATATTGATGATATTTTATTAAATGTATTAGGTGGTATGATAGGATATTTCCTTTATATTTTCTTAACTAAAGTCCAAGATAGACTTCCTAAATTCTTGAAAAAGCCTATTTTTTATAATATAATGGTACTAGCAATATTGGTTATTTTTATACTTTATTTAACCAATTATTTAAAGTTAGGAGTATAGAATGAATAATATAGGTATATTTAATGAAACTAATAAGGAAATTAAAGAATTAAATAAGTTAAAAGAAGTTATTGATAAGGCTATAGAAATAGAAAAAGTAAATAATATTGAATTTAATATTATTATTGTGGGTAATGAAAAAATACATGAAATTAATAGAGAATATCGTCATATAGATAGACCTACAGATGTAATTAGTTTTGCTTTAGAAGATGATGAAAGTTTTCCAGGAATGGAAGTAAGAGTCCTTGGAGATATTTATATTTCAATTGATAAAGTTTATGAACAAAGTGAAGCTTATGGACATTCATTTTTTAGAGAATTAGCATTTTTAACTGTTCATGGTTTTTTACACCTTTTAGGTTATGATCATATAAAGTTAGAAGATGAAAAAGAGATGTTTAGTCGTCAGGAGTTGATTTTAAGTGAAGCCGGTATTAAGAAATAAAGATAAGGGGACTATTTTAGAAAGATACTTTAAAAGTTTTATTCATGCTTTAGAAGGAATTGTGTATGCTTTTAAGTATGAACATAATATGATTATAATAGGGCTTGCTGCAATTGTTGCTATACTAGCAGGATTTATTTTTGGAATATCTAGTGCAGAATGGTTTTTTGTATTAATTATCATTGGTTTAATTGCAGCAACAGAAATGATTAATACAGCAATAGAAGCTTTAGTTGATTTAGTTACAACTAAAACTCATCCACTTGCTAAAATAGCTAAAGATACAGCTTCTTCTGCAACTTTAATTTTATCAATGACAGCATTCGTTGGAGCGCTTGTTGTATTTGTACCTAAAATAATAGAACTTTTAAAGTAGGAGGTTTTTATGAAAGAAAAATTATTAAAACTTTTAGAAAATTCATATTCTCCATATTCTAATTTTCCAGTATCTGCTATCGTAGTTATGAAAGATGGTAAAGAATTTAATGGAGTAAATGTGGAAAACGCTTCTTATGGAGCAGCTATATGTGCAGAAAGAAATGTTTTTACAACTGCTATTGCATATGGATATAAACCTAAAGATTTTGAAAAATTATATATAATGACTAAAGGTAATGTTAGTACACCTTGTTTTATTTGTCGTCAGTTCATTACAGAACTATTTGATAAAGATAAAGAAGTTGTTTGTATGAATGAATTAGGTGAAGAAAAAGTATATAAAGTAAGTGATTTGTGTCCGTATCCATTTAATGAGGATGATTTAAAATGAGAAGTGGTTTTGTTAGTTTAATTGGAAGACCTAATGTAGGTAAATCCACCTTATTAAATAGTATTGTTGGTAAAAAAGTAGCGATTACTTCAAATAAACCTCAAACAACAAGAAACATAATTCAAGGTATTTATAATGAAGAAGACACACAAATTGTGTTTGTAGATACACCAGGTATACATAAACCTAATCATAAATTAGGTAAATATTTAAATAAACAAGCTTATTATTCAATTGATGATGTAGATGTTATTTTATTTTTAGTAGATGCTTCTTTAGGTTTAGGTGCAGGAGATAAATACATTATTGAAAAATTTAAAAAAGTTAATAAACCCGTTATTTTAATTATTAATAAAATAGATAAATTAAGTAAAGAACAAATCCTACTTAAAATAAATGAATATAAAGATTTATATAACTTTAGTGAAATTATACCGGTTTCTGCTTTAAAAAAAGACAATGTTAAAACTGTTGTTAATGTACTTAAAAAATATTTACCTGATAGTGTTAGGTTTTATGGTGAAGAAGAAATTACTAATAAACCAATGCATTTTTTAATAGCAGAAATGGTTAGAGAAAAAGTATTTAATTTAACAGAAGAAGAAGTTCCTCATTCTATTACTTGTTATGTTGAAAATATTGATAACAAAAAGAATAGCTGTAATATCAATGCCGTAATAGTAGTAGATAGAGAAGCTTTAAAAAAAATTATTATAGGGGCTAGAGGAAGTAAAATAAAAGAAATAGGAACTCTTGCTAGAACTGATATAGAAAATTTATTAGGTAAAAAAGTATATTTAGAATTGTTTGTTAAAGTCATTAAAAAATGGCGTGATAAAGAAAAGTATTTATCAGAGTTTGGTTTTAATGAGTTTGAATAAAAATAAGTTATATTGACCACTATATAATTAGGTGATAATATGACTAGAAAAATGTTATGGGATTTATTTACTCATACTGGAAAAATTGAATACTATATAAAGTATAAGGAGTTAGAAAATGAGGCAAATAGAAGTAGGAAAAAAGTATAGACATTTTAAAAATAAATTATATGAAGTAATTGCTATTGCTTATTACCATGAATCTGCTAGTGATAATTTAAAAAAAGTAGTAGTATATAAAGCTTTATATGGTGACTGTGATATTTGGGTTAGAGATTATGATGATTTTGCTTCAAAAGTAGATAAAGAAAAATATCCAGAAGTAAACCAAGAGTATAGATTTGAATTAGTTGATGAATAATGATTGAAAAAATAGAAGGTATAGTAATTAATGAACGAGATTTTAGTGAAACAAGTAAAATTATAAATGTTTTAACTAAAGATCGTGGCATAATTGGTATTATGTGCAAAGGGGCTAAAACTTTGAAAAGTCCTTTTAGAAGTGTTACTGGGAAACTTACTTACGGAGTATTTAATGTTTACTATAAAAAAGATAAATTATCTACTTTAATTAGTGTTGATATAATTAATAATTTTAAAAACATAAAAAAAGATATTGAAAAAATTAGTTATGTTAGTTTTTTATTAGAACTATCTGAACAAGTTACTAAACAAAGTTATAATAACGATATTTATAATTTACTTATAGATGGACTTGTAAAAATAGATGAAAATTTTGATCCTTTAATTATTACAAATATTATTGAATTAAAATATTTAGATTATTTAGGAGTTATGCCTGTTATTGATAGATGTAGTATTTGTGGTAGTGTTAATTCTATCGCAACACTTTCTTCAACTAAAGGTGGATATGTTTGTAACAGATGTCTAACAACTGAAAAAATAGTTAATGAAAAAACAATTAAATTAATAAGAATGTTTTATTATGTAGATATTAGTAAAATTACTAAAATGAATATAAATCCTTTATCTAAATTGGAAATAAATTCTTTTTTAGATGAATATTATGAACAATATACAGGATTATATTTAAAATCAAAATCATTTATCAATGATTTAAAAAAAATAAGTATTAAGGAGTAGAATATGAAAGATTATGTATATTTATTAGTGCCATTTACATCACTTGTTTTAGCTCAAATAATTAAATTTACAATTGAATCAATAAAAGCAAAAAGATTAGTTTGGGAAAGACTTTTTAATGGAAGTGCTGGTATGCCAAGCAGTCACGCCTCATTTAGTTTTTCATTAACAGTTATAATTTTATTTATTCATGGACTAACTTCTCCTTTATTTGCAATTTCACTTATTTTTTCTTTTATTGTAGCATATGACTCTATGGGAGTTAGAATGGAAAGTGGGAAACAAGCAGTAGCGATTAATACCATTGTTGGTGAAATGGTTGAAACAAATTCTAAAATTACTATAGCTAAACTCAAAGAAAAACTAGGACATAAACCTTTAGAAGTACTTATGGGAATGTTACTTGGAACAATTGTTGGTCTTATTTACTTTTATATTTTATTTTAAAATATATTGACTAATAACTATTATTTATATATAATACTAGTATCAATGCGATGACGGATGTGGAAAATCCAGAGCAATATATATTAAAGCTGATCTTCTAGATAAGTAAGGTGGAACCGCTCAAAAGAGTCCTTACATTTCTAGGAGATTTTTATTTAGGAGGAATAATATGGAAAAAATTACAATGGAAAAAATGGTTAATTTATGTAAACAATATGGTTTTATATTTCAAGGTAGTGAAATATATGATGGACTTGCTAATACTTGGGATTATGGACCTCTAGGAACTCGTTTGAAAAATAACATTAAAGATGCTTGGAGAAAAAGATTTATTCAAGAAAGAAAAAATAGTTATGAAGTAGATGCTGATATTTTAATGCATCCTCGTGTTTGGGAAGCTAGTGGACATGTTTCTTCTTTTAGTGACCCATTACTTGATTGTAAAGAATGTAAAACAAGACATAGAGCAGATAACTTAATTGATGATTTTGATGAAAACGCTCATGCTGATGGTATGACACAGGAAGAAATGCTAACTTTTATTAAGGAACATAAAATACCTTGTCCAAAATGTGGGAAATCAAATTTTACAGATATAAGACAATTTAATTTAATGTTTCAAACATTTAGAGGGGTAACTAATGATTCTAAAAGTATTATTTATTTAAGACCAGAAAATGCTCAAGGTGAATATGTTAACTTTTTAAATGTTCAAAGAAGTATGAGAGCAAAACTACCATTTAGTATTGGTCAAATTGGTAAAGCATTTAGAAATGAAATAACACCAGGTAACTTTACATTTAGAACAATAGAATTTGAACAAATGGAATTCCAAACATTCTGTAAAGAAGGGACTGATTCTGAACTTTATGCATATTTTAAAGAATATGGTAGAAAATTTTTTATGGATTTAGGTTTAAGTGAAGAACATTTAAGATTCCATGATCATGAAAAACTTGCTCATTATGCGAAAGAAGCTTGTGATATTGAATATAAATTCCCATTTGGTTGGGGAGAAATTAATGGTACTCATAACCGAACTGATTTTGACTTAACCAGACATCAAGAATATAGTGGAAAAAGTCAAGAATATTTAGATCCTGAAACAAATGAAAAATTTATTCCATATATTATTGAATCAACTTATGGTTTAGATAGAACATTCTTAGCTGTAATGTTTGAAGCTTATGATTTAGAAACATTAGCTGATGGAACTACTAGAGAAGTATTAAGATTAAGTCCTGCTTTAGCTCCTTATAAAGTAGCAATCTTACCACTTATGAAAAAATATCATAGTGAAAAAGCTTTAGAACTTTATGAAACATTATCTAAACATTTCATGGTATCTTACGATGAAACAGGAAATATTGGTAAACGTTATAGACGACAAGATGTTATAGGAACACCTTTTTGTATAACTATTGATGAAGAAACATTAAATAATAACACTGTTACAGTAAGAGATAGAGATACAATGGAACAAGTTGTAATTAAAGTAGAAGATATTGAAAAATATATCTCTGAAAAGATAAAATTTTAATAAATATATAAAAAAAGAAAACATTTAATAAAAATTGTTTTCTTTTTTTTTCTTTTGTGATAGAATTATATATAGAGTGTAGACATAAAGGTAGGAGGATAACAATGGGTTTAAATATTAAAAAATGGTTTAAAGAAGAAGATGAAGATGTTTTTGCAGCTAATAGTTTAACGGATCAATATTACAATATAGAAACAGAAGAAGCCTTAAAAGAAAATGATGGTAACAGTAAAATGATTTTGCTTGAGCCTCGTGCTTATTCTGAATCTCAACAAATAGCAGATCATTTAAAAGCTCGTAATACAGTAGTAGTTAATTTAAAAAGAGTAACTTCTGATCAAGCTAAAAGAATAGTAGATTTTTTAAGTGGAACTATATATGCAATCGGTGGAGATTTACAAAAAATTGGCGGTGGAATATTTTTATGTACACCAAATAATGTAAATATTCAAGGTAAAATAACTGATGAAAAAGAAGGTAAAGATATCCACGATAATAATGATATAAACATTGAATGGTAAAATACTTGATAATATTAAAAAACTGTGCTACAATATGTAGCGCCTAGAGGTGAGTTATGGAGAAATTTAATCGAACACTTCGTGGCTATGATCCAGAAGAAGTAAATGCTTTTGTAGATCAAGTCATTGGCCAAGTTGAAAAGATGGTTAGTGAAGGTAAACTTAAAGATGCTAAAATAAAAGAACTAAAGTCTTTAGAAGTAGAAAATGTACGTTTAAAAGAAAAAATTGCACAATATGAACGTATGGAAGGAACTTTAAATAAAGCTATATTAATGGCCCAAAAGACTTCTGATCAAATAAAGACTAATGCTCATAGAGAAAGTGAAATTATTTTAGAAGATGCTAAACGAAATGCTAGTCGTATTGTTAATGAAGCTTTACTTAGAGCTGAAAAAACAGAGATGGAAGCAAATATGTTAAAACGTAATATTAATATATTTAAACGTCGTTTAAGAAGTATTATCGAACAACAACTTGAAATGGTTAATGATATTGAAAAAGTAGATTTTTAAAACAGATGATAGAGACGATATACAAATTAGTCTTGCTAGAGAGTTAGTGGTTGGTGGAAACTAATGAAGAAGGTTGTATATAGATCACTCTAGATGTTTCTAATATAGAACGGTGACGCGTTATAGTTTTGAGTGTATAATTTTTATAAAATAAGGTGGTACCGCGGGTAAAACTCGTCCTTAATTGGATGAGTTTTTTTGTTTTAAAAATATAATTATAATAGGAGGGTTAATATGAAAAAATTTGAAGAATTAGATAAAAGACAAGTGAGTGAAGTAGAAGACAGTATATCTCAATCTTGGGAAAGTATTAATGCAATGCATGATGCTCAAGTGAAAAAGAATGAAAATAATGAAACATTCGTTTTTTATGATGGACCAGCATTCGCTAATGGTTTTCCAGGATTACACCATATGGTTTCTAAAAATTTAAAAGACTGTGTAACTAAATATCATGTAATGAATGGTAAAAAAGTTATTAGAAAAATAGGATGGGATACACATGGATTACCAATTGAAAACCATGTTGAAAAGAAATTAGGAATTTCATCTAAAAAAGAAATTGAAGCTTTAGGTGTTGAAAAATTTAATGAAGAATGTCGCAAAAGCGTAAGAGCAAATGAAGATGCCTTTACAGACTTAACTAGTAAAATGGGACAATTCTTTGATGTTGAAGATCCATATTTAACATATAAAAATGAATATATTGAAACTGAATGGTGGATTTTAAAACAAATGTTTGAAAGAAATATGTTCTATGAAGGAACTAGAGTTGTACCATATTGTCCACATTGTGGTACTGGTCTTGCTACTCATGAAGTTGCGCAAAATTATCAAACTGATACAGCTTTAACAGTTTATGTGCCATTTAAATTAAAAGATAAAGATGAGTATTTCTTAGTATGGACAACAACACCTTGGACATTAATTGCCAATGTTGCATTATGTGTAAATCCAGATGAAGAATATATAAAAGTAGAAAGTCAAGGTTATAAATTTATACTAGCTTCTTCTTTAGCGCATAAAGTATTAGGTGAAGAATATGAAGTTTTAGAAACTTATAAAGGAAAAGATTTAGAATACACTGAATATGAACAATTAATACCATCATTTGAAGTAGATAAAAAAGCATTCTTTGTAACATGCGATACTTATGTAACTATGGAAGATGGAACAGGTATTGTACATATTGCTCCAGCGTTTGGTGAAGATGATGCTAATGTAGGTAAAAATTATGATTTACCTTACTTAAATCCAGTTGGTAAAGATGGCTGCTATGTTGGTGGAATGTGGGATGGAAAATTTGTTCATGATGTAAATGAAGAAGTAGTAAATTATTTAAAAGAAAATGATAAATTATTCAAAAGACAAAAAGTTGCTCACGAATATCCACATTGTTGGAGATGTGATACTCCACTTTTATATTATTCAATGCCAAGTTATTATATAAGAGTAAGTGAAATGACAGATAAGTTAGTAGAAGCCAACTCTAAAGTTAATTGGTATCCTGCTTATGTAGGTGAAAAAAGATTTGCTAACTGGTTAGCTAATGCTAGAGATTGGAATGTATCTCGTAGTAGATATTGGGGTAGTCCAATTCCTTATTGGAAATGTGATTGTGGACATAATCACATGGTTGGATCAATAGCTGAATTAAAAGAAATGGCTATAGAAAAAATTGATGATGATTTTGATTTACATAAACCATATATTGATAATGTTCATTTAAGATGCGAAAAATGTGGAAAAGAAATGACACGTATTCCAGATGTACTTGATTGCTGGTTTGACTCAGGTGCTATGCCATTTGCTCAATACCATTATCCATTTGAAAATCAAGAATTATGGGATGAACAATTCCCAGCTGATTTTATTTGTGAAGGAATTGACCAAACTCGTGGATGGTTCTATACATTAATGGTAATTTCAACATTCGTAAAAGGTTGTTCACCATTTAAAAACGTATTAGTAAATGACTTATTATTAGATGCCGAAGGTAAAAAAATGAGTAAATCTCGTGGTAATATAGTTGAACCATTTACAACTATAAAAGAATATGGAGCAGATACAGTAAGATTTTATTTACCATATGTATCTCCAGTATGGACACCACTTAAATTTGATATGGAAGGATTAAAAGAAGTTTATTCTAAATTCTTTAATCCACTAAAGAATACATATAGCTTCTTTGCTATGTATGCCAATATTGATAATATTGATACAAATGAATGTCAAGTAAAATATGAAGATAGAGAAGAAATAGATTTATGGTTATTATCTAAATATAATAAATTAGTAAAAAATGTAAGAGACTCATTTGATGAATATGATTTAAATAAAGTAGTTCATTATTTATCTTCATTTGTTTCAGAAGATTTATCTAATTGGTATATTAGAAGAAATAGAAATAGGTTCTGGGGTAGTGAATTGAATACTTCTAAGAAAAGTGTTTATATAACAACTTATGAAGTATTAGTTGGTTTATCTAAATTAATAGCTCCAATTACACCATTTATATCTGAAGAACTATATCGTAAATTAACTGGTGAAGAATCAGTACATTTATCTGATTATTCAACTTGTAATGATAGTTTAATTAATGAACACATTGAAGCAAAAATGGATTTAGTAAGAAATTTAATTTCTATTGGTAGATATGTTCGTGAAGAAACTAAAATAAAGGTACGTCAACCAATAAGTGAAGCATTACTTGATGGTAAAAATAAAGAATTAATTTCTGATTTAGTATCACTTATTGAAGAAGAATTAAATATCAAAAAAGTAATGTTTGTAGATGACTTAAATGAATATATGAACTTATCTGTTAAACCTAACTTTAAAGTAGTAGGTAAACTATTTGGTTCATTGATTAAAGAATTCCAAAGTAAATTAGAAAATTTAACAGAACAAGAAATAACTTCATTACAAAAAGGTGATAGTATTACTATGAATATTGGTGATGAAACTAAAGAAATCACAAGTGACATGATAGAAATTAGAATATCTTCTAAAGAAGGCTTTAATGTTGGTATGGAAAATAATAACTTCATTATTTTAAATACTGAACTTTCGGAAGAACTTATTATGGAAGGTATTGCTCGTGAAATGATTTCTAAAGTTCAACAACTTCGTAAAAATAATGACTTTGATATTGTTGATCGTATAAACATTTACTATCAAGGAAATGAAGATTTTGAAAAAACACTAAATAAATACGTAGATTATATTAAAAATGAAACATTAGCTATTGAAATCGTATCTAAAGAGGGATTAACTAATAAATTTGATTTAAATGGCTTAGAAGTTTACTTAGATGTTGAGAAAAATAATCAATAATTTAAAACGCTCTCATTTTAGAGCGTTTTTTGTTTGCTATTAACTACAAATAAATTAACTAATATCATATGATATTGTAGAGGTGATAAAGTGTTAGATATTAATTTAATTAAAAATATATTAATTGTATCAATTGCTACAAGTATTATTACAACCGCATTTGTACAAAAAGTAAAAGAAACTATTAAATTTAAAAAAAGTAATCGTTTAGTATTTGTTTCTTTTATTGTTTCTATGATTTTAGGTCCATTATTTTCTCTTTCTTTTAGTAATGTCAGTATAATCAATTCTTTATGGGTTGGTTTGATTTCATTTTTAGGTGCTGATATGCTTTATAAAATGTTTGAAGAAAAAGTTTTTACTCCTTTCAGCAAGATCTATGAAGATGGTACCATTGAAATTCCTAAAGAAAATGAAATTAGGTGATTTATGGCAACAAAATGTAGAATTTTAAAAGGTGGTTATTGTGAAATCACACAATATTATGGTGGAGAAAATAATCATTTGGGAATTGATATAGTTGGGAAAAATTATACTATTGATACTGTACTTGCTCATACTTCTGGAACAGTAGTTTTAATTCAAACAGGTCAAGTAAATAATCAAGGCTCAACAGGGAATGCTAGTTATGGTAATTTTGTAAAAATAAATCATGGTAATGGATATTATACATTGTATGCCCATTTGAATAATGTAAGTGTAAAAATAGGAGATAAAGTAAAAATTGGTCAAGAATTAGGTGAAATGGGTAATACTGGTAATAGTTATGGGTCGCACACTCATTTTGAAGTTTTTAAAAATAATGTTAGAGTAAATCCTTTGGAATATTTAGATAAAGATTTGTTTAATAGTGTTACTGAAAGTGTTACTAGAGATGAAAATAAAAACCAATTGAGAGTTAATGTTGATAATCTAAGAGTGAGAAAAGAAGCGTCTATTAATTCTGAAATTATTGGAGCTGCTAAACAAAATGCCATTTATAACTTTTATGAAAAAGTAAATAAAGATGGTTACACATGGTATCGTATTGATGATAACGAGTGGGTTGCTAATAAAGATAATTGGCTTACAATTTATGACATAAATAGTAATAGTGATAATAATGAAATCCAAATATTAAAAGATAAAATTACTTTATTAGAAAAAGAAAATCAACAATTAAAAGAAATGAATAATCAGTTCAATACTTTTGTAGCAAGTAAAACAGATTTTTATTATATAAAACTGAGTGAGAATGAAAAATTAATATATAAAAGAATTTCTGAGGAATAACAAATTTTATTGATTTGTTATTCCTTTTTTTATAAAACCAAAAAATTGTAATAAATAAACTAAAAAAATAAATATATTTTAAGATCTGTTTTTAATATTTTGTCATTAGCTTTAATCTTTTACATTTGCTATAATTCATGTGATTTATATGAAAGGAGTATATATGAAAAATAAAATTACCATTAAGATTAATGTAAAAGATAATTTGATAGGTATTATGAGAATTAATAATAAGGATTATATTTCTTTAACAGATTTGGCTAGATACAAAAACAAGTTAAATCCAGGAGATGTTATAATTAAATGGATGAGCAATAAAAATTCTTTTGATTTCTATTGTTTATGGGAATAGTTATTTAATGAAGATTTTAAACTAGCGGAATCTCGCGAGTTTAAAAATGATTCCGCAAATCAGGCTTTTACAATGATCCCGTCAAGGTGGATTAATATGACAAATGCAAAAGGTTTTGTAAGTAAAAGAGAAAAATATGATGGGGGGTACTTTTGCACATCCGGATATTGCTCTTGAATTTGCTTCTTGGCTTGATCCTGCCTTTAAACTGTATTTGATACAAGAGTTTGAAAGACTAAAATACAATGAAAATTACCAGGAACAAATTGAATGGTCTGTAAGAAGAAGTTTATCTAAAACAAATTTATAAAATTCATGTAAATAGTATTAAAGAGAATATAGTACCAGAATTAACTGAAAGTCAAAAGAATTTTATTTACGCTAGTGAGGCAGATATTATAAATGTCGCACTTTTTGGTATGACAGCTAAAGAATGGAGAGAACATAATCCTAATTTGGAGGGTAATATTAGAGATTATATTGACATATTACATTTAGTTGTACTTAGTAATTTGGAAGTTTTAAATGCTAGTATGATAGAAAATAATATAAGCCAAAAGGAAAGATTAGAAAAATTAAATAGCACAGCAAAAAAACAATTGAAAATTCTTATTAATGATAAAAATATTATGGGAATAGAAAAATATTATAACAAACCAAATGTAATAGGGAATAAAAAGTAGTACAAGTATTATTTTCAAACAAAAAAACTGCTATTAAGCAGCTATTTGATTTTGTTTTTTCATTGTTCTTAAATCTCTTGCAGTAACTACAACTTTAGTACCATCTACTAAAGTAACTTTTTGATAGTTTGGTTTTTGTGCATGTCTTGTAGCATTACAAGCATGACTTCTTCTATTTCCAAATAATGGAGTTTTATTTGTCATTTTTTTAGCCATAATCCATTTCCTCCTTTAATACTAGTATATTTCCTTGCTTTATAACTTTATCATATTATTTAAAATAAGTCAATTTTTTTCTTTGAAAAACCATTATTTTATAGTAAAATTATATTAGGGAGGCGAAACTATGTACACACCACTTTATATTAAAACGAATAATTCATTACTTACTAGTATGATAAAAATAGATGAACTAGTTAGTTTCGCTAAAACAAATAATATTAAATCTTTAACTATAACTGATAATACGATGTATGGGGTTATGGAATTTTATAAAGTTTGTAAAAAAGAAAATATTAAACCAATTATTGGTTTAGAAGTAGAATTAGATACTACTATTGTATTATACGCTAAAGATTATGATGGTTATAAAAATTTAATTAAACTATCTACACTACAATCTGAAAGAACTTTAACTTTAAATGATTTGAATAATTATAGCAGTAATTTAATTTGTATTGTCCCATATGATAGTTTGAGTCTATATAATGATTTAAATAAAATATATGTTGATATATTTAAAGGATATTCTAATAAAACAGAACGAAATAATTTAGATGGAGATAATTTAGTATACATTAAACCAATTTATTATTTAGAACCATCTGAAGAAGAATATATTAGATATTTATTAGCAATTAAAAAAGGGGTTACTGTTGATAATATTATTATGAATGAAAATAATAACTTTTTAGTTTTAGAAAATGTTATTGACAAATACTTTCATGAAGATATGCAAAATAATAAAAAAATTACTGATATGTGTAATGTTGAAATAGTTTATCAGCCAGATTTACTTCCAATTTATGATACACCCAATAATATGGATAGTTATTCTTATTTAAAGGAACTTTGTAAAGAAGGATTAAGACGTTTATTTGGTAGTACAGTTCCTAGAGTTTATGTTGAACGTTTAAAATATGAATTAGAAATTATTAATAAGATGGGATTTTGTAATTATTTCTTAGTTGTTTCTGATTTTGTAAGCTATGCTAAAGATAATAATATTTTAGTAGGTCCAGGAAGAGGCAGTGCGGCTGGCTCTCTAGTTTCATATCTTTTAAATATTACAACAATTGATCCTATAAAATATAATTTATTATTTGAAAGGTTTTTAAATCCTGAACGTGTTACTATGCCAGATATTGATATAGATTTTGAAGATATATATCGTGATAAAGTTATTGATTATTGTATTAAGAAATATGGCATTAAAAAAGTTGTTCCGATTATTGCCTTTGGTACACTTGGTAGTAAGCAAGCTATTCGCGATGTTGGAAGAGCTATGGATATTGATTTAAAAACTGTTGATAATATATGTAAATTAATTGATTCTAAATTATCTTTAAGTGAAAACTATAATAATCCAAAATTAAAACAATTATTAAATAGATCTGATGAGCTTAAAAAAATGTATGATATTGCTTTAAAATTTGAAGGATTAAAAAGACATACAACTATTCATGCTGCAGGTATTGTTATGTCTAATAAAGATATAGATGAAATTATTCCACTTGATAAAAATCATGATAATTTTTATACAACAGCTTATTCTATGGATTATTTAGAAGAATTGGGTCTTTTAAAAATGGACTTTTTGGCTATTCGTAATCTTACGATAATAAATAATATTCTTAAAGAAATAGATAGTGGAATTACTTTTGATAATATTCCTGAAAATGATAAACTTGCACTTGATATATTTACAAATGTTGATACTTTGGGAATATTCCAATTTGAATCAGCTGGTATGATGAACTTTCTTTCTAAATTTAAACCTAATACTTTTGAAGATATATTTGCAGCTTTAGCGTTATTCCGTCCAGGACCTATGCAAAATATTGACTCTTATATAAAAAGAAAACAAGGAAAAGAAAAAATAGATTATATAGATCCGTCGTTAATGAATATCTTAAAACCAACTTATGGTATTATTGTATATCAAGAACAAATTATGCAAATTGCGAATATTATGGCTTCTTATTCGTTAGGAGAAGCAGATATTTTAAGAAGAGCTATGAGTAAGAAAAAAGCAGATGTTTTGATTAAAGAAAAAGAAAAGTTTGTAAGTCGTAGTATAAAAAATGGTTATAGCGAAGATGTGGCTATCAAAGTTTATGAATTGATTTTAAAATTTGCTTCATATGGCTTTAATAGATCTCACTCTGTAGCGTATGCTTTCGTTGCTTATAAAATGGCTTACTTAAAAGCACATTATCCTCTAATATTCATGAAAAATTTATTATCTAACTTTTTAAATAATGAAAGTAAAACTAGAGAGTATATATATGAATGTAAATTAAAAAATATTAATGTTTTAAAACCAGATATTAATTATAGTATGTCTTATTATAATATTGAAAATGATAGTATTAGATATCCTTTAACAGGAATAAAAGGGATAGGAGAATCTTTAGTAAAACAAATAACAGAAGAAAGATTAAAAGGAAGTTTTAAAGATATATATGATTTCTTTGCTAGAACATATAAAATAGTTAATAAAAAAATAGTTGAAAACTTAGTATATGCTGGTTGTTTTGATAGCCTAAATATAAATAAAAAAACTATAATAGAGAACATGGATGTTTTAATTAATTATGCTGAACTAGCATCTTTCTTAGATACAGAATATGCTTTGAAACCAGAATTAGTAAATTATCAAGAATATTCTAAAAAAGAATTAATGGCACAAGAATTAAATGTTTTTGGTTTTTATTTAAGTAATCATCCAGTAACTGAATATAAATTAAAAAATAATAATATTATGCATTTAAATGAAATAGACAAATACTTTGATAAATTTATGAATACTGTAATCTTAGTAGATAAAATAAGAGAAGTTAATACTAAAAATAATAGTAAAATGTTATTTATCAGTGGTAGTGATGAATTAACCACTATTGATTTAGTATTATTTCCAAAAGTTTACGAAAAATATAATAATATAGAAAAAGGTATGGTTTTATTAATTAATGGTAAAGTAGAAAAAAGATTTGATAAATATCAAATAGTTGTAAACGATATAAAAATATTGAATTAATAAAAGGAGAGTTTATGGCATCAGCAATCATACATATAGCAGTCGCAAATGAAGTTAATAAAAAATTAAAAAGAGATAGTTCTAAATTACTTATCGGTTCTATCGCACCTGATTTATCTAAATTAGTAGGTCAAAATAAAATAGCTTCTCACTTTTTAGATAATGAAACAGATATTCCTAATATAGATTTATTTTTAAATAAGTATAAAAACTATTTAGATGATGATTTTGTTTTGGGATATTATATTCACTTGTACACAGATTATTTATGGTTTAAATATTTTGTAACAGAAATAATAAATAATGATTATATTACTAAAAAAGATGGTACTATAGTTAAATTAAATGGAAATATGAAATGTCTTTATATTTATAATGATTATACTAATTTAAATATTCAGTTAATTGATAAATATAATTTAAATTTAAAAATATTTTATAATGAAATTCCAACTTTAGAATATATTATTGAAGAAATACCAATGGAAAAATTAAATTTATTAATTAATCAAGCAGGTGTTATTATAGAAAATTCTAAAGAAAACAAAAACTTTATTTTTGATATTAAAAATGTAAGTAAATTTATTGAAACTTCTACAAAACTAATTTTAGCTGAAATAGAGAAAATTAATTCAAATAATTGATAACTAAAAACTTGCACACAAATTTAGAATATATTATAATAAATGTATGAAAGGATGAATTTATGGAAAATATATTAATGGAAGCAGAAATGAAGATGGAAGCATCTATAGAAAATATGGAAAAAAGATTACTTAATATTAGAGCTGGTAGAGCAAATCCAGCTATATTAGATAGTGTAATGGTTACTTATTATGGAGCACCAACACCACTTAAACAACTTGCTACTATTTCTGTTCCTGAAGCACGTCAACTATCTATTAAACCTTTTGATCGTTCAACAATCAATGATATTGAAAAAGCTATTTTTGAAGCCAATATTGGTTTAACTCCAAATAATAATGGGGAAGTAATTATATTAAATATTCCTGCTCTTACTGAAGAAACAAGAAGAGAATATGTTAAACAAGCAAAAGGAATTGCTGAAGAATGTAAAATAGCTTTAAGAAACATTCGTCAAGACAGTAATAACGATATTAAAAAACTTGAAGTTCCAGAAGATAACATTAAAAGTGGAATGGATGAAGTTCAAGAATTAATTAATAAATATAATAAAATAGTTGATGAAAAATTAAAAGTTAAAGAACAAGAATTAATGACAGTATAAGGGAGTAATCCCTTTTTTATGTAGGAGAGATTTTATGAATAAATTAAAAATATGTTTATTTAGTATAGTTGCACTAATTATATGCATAATAACTAGTATGTTTATTATAAATTTTTATGTAAAAGAAAGTACTAAAGATCAAATTAAAAATATTAATGAATTAAAAGATATTGAAGCTATTGTAGTACTGGGTGCTAGTATTAGAGAAGATGGTAGTTTAAGCCCTATGCTTAAAGATAGGCTAGTAACTTCAGTAGAAGCCTATAATTCTTCAATTTCTTCTAAAATTATTATGAGTGGAGATCATACAACTAAGAATTATGATGAAGTAACAGCTATGAAAAATTATGCAATAGATAATGGTGTTTCTTCAGAAATTATTTATTTAGACCATGCAGGAATTTCTACTTATGATAGTATATATCGTATGAAACATATTTTTAAATTAAAGAAAATTGCTATTGTAACTCAAGAATATCATTTGTATAGAGCTTTATATATAGCTAATAAATTAGGAATAGAGGCATATGGAATAGATGCTACTAAAGCTATATATAGCGGTCAAGGTTATCGTGATATTAGAGAAATTCTTGCTAGAAATAAAGATTTCATTAAAGTTTTATTTAAACCAAAATCCAAGTATTTAGGAGATCCTATTGATATAAATGCAAGCGGTGATTTAACTAATTAAATATATAATAGCGTAAGTTAGATATAAGTACTAAAAAACTTCTAGAATTTCTAGAAGTTTTTATCTATTTAAAATATTTAAGCCCTCTTTTTATTTTTTACTTTTTCAAATACTACTATTAATATACATCCTATTATAAACATTAAAGTAGAAGATAATGTGTTTATTAAAGAGTAACCATTAGTAGGTAAGATAATAATAGAACTCATTATTATTAAACCAATAATAAAACTCATAGTATTTTGTTTGAAATTTTTTAGTAAGTAGCTAGTTATTTTAGCACTTAATATAATTCCAAGGCCAACTCCAATTGCAATGAATACAAGTGGAATAAGAATATTTAATTCAAAAGTTGTTAAATTAGCTACATATCCTTTAAATAAATGATATTTACCTATAACTAGTAAAACCATTGAACCAGAAATACCTGGAAAAATCATAGTAGCACCACTAATAGCTCCAATTCCAATTAATGATAAAAGATAAGTTAATCCTAATTTTGTATTAAGTAAAGTTTCTAATTTTACAATATTACCGCTTTCACCAGGATTTAAAAAAGCAATAATTCCAATTAGTAATATACCAAGTATAAAATAAATTGGTTTAATTTTACTATTATCCATTTCCTGTTTTTTTAACATAGGTACACTAGCAATTATTAATCCTGCAAAGAAAAATAGTGTTTGCATTTCAAATTTAACAAATAAGAATTCTAAAACTTTTGCAAATCCAACTAATCCAATCACTAGACCAATTCCTATTTGCATTAAAAATGTCAAACATTTTAATCTTTCTTTAAAACTAACTTTAATTTTAAATAAAGTTGAAATAGAGTTCATAACTTTATCAAATAAACCTAAAATGACAATAATAGTACCACCTGAAACCCCAGGAATTATATTTGCAATACCTATTAATATACCGCCTATTAAATTTTTAATCATGATATCACCAATAAAATTATATCACATTTTAAACTAGTATTGTAAATTAAAATTAGATTATACAAATTGTTTACGGATAATAAAAGCGCATTCAAAAAAATATTTACTTTAAAAGGGGTAAATGCTATAATGAAACTAGAGGTGACTTATGAAAATACTTAAAAAAGATAATCAAGAACTTGACGTAAAAAAAATTAATGAAGTTGTTGGAGTGTCTAAAAGGATTCTTAAAATAGCTTATATTTTGTTTATTGTTTTAGCTATCTATGTTTTTATTAAGGTAAGCAAAGAACTAAATATAATGAATTTTTTAATAACACTTTTGAAAATAGTTTCACCACTATTTATTGGTATTGTTATAGCATGGCTATTTAATCCGATTGTTACATATTTACAAAAAAAAGGTATGAGAAGAGGTTTAGGAGCAACACTTTCATATTTTGCATTAGTTGGTTTATTAACTATTGTAATTTGGTCTATAGTGCCAACCTTATCTGAACAAATAAATGATTTTGCTGGTATGATACCACAATTATTCGATACTATAAAGGAGTGGATTGATACTATTTTTGAAGGATTAAATAATATTGAAAGTTTTGATGCTCTTGCTATCAAATCCGATTTATTTAAAGCCATTGAAGAATTTGGGGTTAATTTAACTAATTCACTTCCAACGATGGTAGTTAATATTATTAGTTCATTGTTTTCAGGACTTGGTACAATTTTAATTGGGTTAGTGATAGGATTTTATTTATTAATTAGTGTTGATGGAACTGATAATCTAATTAATTTATTACCTAAGAAGATGCAAGAGACAACTCGTGATTTATTAACTGAAATAGATGGTTCTTTTAGAAGTTTTGTTCAAGGGGCGCTTTTAGATTCAACATTCGTATTTATTATTACATCTATTGGATTTTCTTTAATAGGATTAAAAGCACCACTATTCTTTGGACTTTTCTGTGGAATTACTAATGTTATTCCATATGCAGGACCTTATATAGGTGGGGCACCTGCTGTTATAGTAGGTTTTTCACAAGGAATTCCAACAGGAATATTAACTTTAGTGGTAATTGTTTTAATTCAATTTTTAGAAGGTAATTTCTTACAACCTTTAATAATGAGTAAAACAACTAAATTACATCCTGTTACAATCATGTTAGGTCTTTTAGTCTTTGGTTATTTCTGGGGAATTATTGGTATGGTTATTTCAACTCCAATAATTGCTGCTTCTAAAGCAATTTTGATGTTTTTAGACGAAAAATATGATATACTATCATTTAGTGATTAAAGCGATGAAGAAAGAAAGTAGAATAATTTGTTTTTAAAGAGAGTTAGTGGTTGGTGGAAACTAATAAATAAATTATTTGAAAGCTACTTTCTGAGTATAGTAAAAACTATCGGAAAAATCCGTTATCAAAATTAAGAACAAATTAGGATGGTACCACGGTTTTTTCGTTCCTAGAAAATAACCGTGGTTTTTTTATAGGAGGATTTATGGAGTTTAATAAAAGAAATACTAAAATTTACATCTTATCTGGTAAAGCTAAAAGCGGTAAGGATTTAGTAAGTAAAATTATCACTAATTATTATCGTGATAAAAAATGTATATGTCTTTCATATTCATATTATCTTAAAGATTATATAAAAAGAATTACTGGATGGGATGGTAGTGAAGAGAATAAACCTAGAGAAATGTTACAAAAGGTTGGTATTGAACTTATAAAAAATAAAATAAATAATAAGCTGTTTATAAATAGATTATTAGAAGATATTGATGTTTTTTCTTATTTTTATGATATTATAGTAGTCACCGATGCAAGGTTAATAGAAGAAGTTGAAATACCAAAAGAAAAGTTAGATAATGTTATAACAATTAGAATTAATAGAGATAATATTGATAATAATTTGACAAATGAACAAAAGAGTCATTTAACAGAAATAGCTTTAGATAATTATTCTAATTTTGACTATATTATTGATAATAATAAAGATTATAGTTATTTAGAAAATAAAGTAAATAAGATATTGGAGGGTAATTATGAGTAAAATAGTTGCGATAGATGGTCCTGCTGGAAGTGGTAAAGGAACAGTTGCTGAAATACTTTCAGAAAAATGTAATTTAATCAATATTGATACAGGAGCTACTTATAGATGTGTAGCACTAGCCGCCTTAAATAATAATTTAACTTTAGATAATGTAGATGAAATAGTAGAATTATCTGGTAAAATCAAAATAGAATTTACACCTGATAAACGTGTTTTATTAGATAATAAAGATGTAACTGATGCAATTAGAAGTAAAGAAGTAACTAGTATAGTGTCTCCTATTTCTAGTATTTTAAAAGTTAGAGAAAACATGGTTAAACTTCAAAGAGAAATGGCAAAAAACTATGATGTTGTAATGGAGGGAAGAGATATTACAACAGTAGTTTTACCAAATGCTAATTATAAATTTTATTTAGATGCCACATTAGAAGAAAGAGCAAATAGAAGATATAAACAATATCAAGAAAAAGGAATTGATATGACTTTAGAAGAAATAAAAGAAAATATATCAAAAAGAGATTATAATGATATGCATAAAGAAGTGGGTTCACTAATTAGAACAGATGAACAAGTATATATAGATTCTACTAATATGACGATTGAAGAAGTAGTAAATAAAATGATAGAAGTAATTGAGGAGTGATATAATGAATTTAAAAGATTTATATATTGATTTTTTTGTTAGTAAAGGGCATAAACAAATACCTTCTGCGCCTGTAATACCTGAAAATGACCCTTCAGTGCTATTTAATACAGCAGGTATGCAACCTTTAATTCCATATTTAATGGGTCAAGCTCATCCATATGGAAAAAGATTAGTTGATTATCAAAAATGCATTAGAACTAATGATTTAGATAGTATTGGAGATACAACTCATCATACTTTTTTTGAAATGTTAGGTAATTGGAGTTTAGGCGATTATTTTAAAAAGGAAAGTATTTCTTGGAGTTTTGAATTTTTAACAAGTGTTTTAAAAATACCTGTTGAAAAACTAGCTGTAACAGTATTTGCAGGTAATAATGATATCCCTGAGGATACTGAATCTATTGAAATTTGGAAAAGTTTAGGAATAAAAGAAGGAAGGATTGCTAAAACAGTAGAAGATAATTTTTGGATTGCAGGTGAAACAGGACCTTGTGGACCAGATACTGAAATATTTTATTTCCGTAGTGAAGATGAAATTCCTGAAATATTTGATCCAGAAGATAATCGTTGGGTAGAAATTTGGAATAATGTTTTTATGCAATATAATAAAAGTTTAGATGGAAGTATTTCTGAACTTCCAAATAAAAATGTTGATACAGGAATGGGTGTTGAAAGAGTTGTAGCAATATTAGAAGGTGTTAATGATAACTATACAACTTCTATTTGGAAAGATGTTATAAATAAAATTGAAGAATTATCAAATATTAAATATGAAGAAAATAAAGAAAGTATGCGTATTATAGCGGATCATTTAAGAACAGCTGTATTTATCTCTGCTGACCCAACTGGTATAAAACCTTCTAATACTGACCAAGGCTATATTTTAAGAAGATTAATTCGTAGAGCTATTAGACATGCTAAAAAATTAAATATAGATATGAATAGTGATTGGGAACAAGAGATAGCTTTAATTATTTTAGATAAATATTCAAAATATTACAGTGAATTAGAAGCTAATAAACAAGTAGTATTAGAAGTATTAAAAAATGAAAGAATTAAATTTAATCGTACTTTAGAAAAAGGTTTAAGAGAATTTGAAAAAATAGCTAGTAATATTACAGATGGAAAACTAAATAAAGATTTAGCTTTTAAACTTTATGATACTTATGGTTTTCCAATTGAACTTACAGTAGAACTAGCAAGTGAATTAAATTTATTAGTAGATGTAGATGGATTTAAAGAAAAATTTAAAGCACATCAAGAACTTTCAAGAGCAGGAGCTAGTGCTAAATTTAAAGGTGGTCTAGCTGGAGATGGAGAGGCTGAAACTAAATATCATACAGCAACACATTTACTTAATGCTGCTTTAAAAGTTGTTGTAAATGAAGATGTTCATCAAAAAGGAAGTAATATTACATCTGAAAGGATGCGTTTTGACTTTTCTTGTGACCATAAATTAACAGCTGAAGAAAAACAAAAAGTAGAAGAGTTAGTAAATAAGTGGATTAAAGAAGAAATTCCTATAACTAAGGAAGAAATGAATAAAGAAGAAGCTTTAAAATCAGGTGCTGAGTGTATGTTCATAGAAAAATATCCAGATGTTGTAACAGTATATAGTATTGGTAATATTTCTAAAGAATTATGTGGTGGACCACATGTAGAAAATACTAAAGAATTAGGTGTTTTTGAAATTAAAAAAGAAGAAGCTAGTAGTGCTGGTGTAAGAAGAATAAAAGCTATTTTAAAATAACAGATTTTATATCTGTTTTTTTTGTTTGTGATTTATGTTATAGAAACCACTTTAATTATAGTTTTATGTATAATAAAAATGTCAACGATAGCAAAATAAAACATAATGTTATTGACAACAAAATATTTATGTTATAAAATTATTTTAGAACAATATGTTATACAAGGTAAATAAATGTATAAAAGGATAAAAGGTTGTTCAAAATAAGAAAGAAGGAGTGGAAAGAAAATGAGACAAAACAAAAAAGGATTTACTTTAATTGAATTACTAGCAGTAATAGTGATACTAGCAATAATAGCACTAATAGCAGTACCAGTTATAATGAATATAATAAGTAGTGCAAGAGAAAGTGCATTTAAAGATACTGCTTATGGACTTGTGAAAGCTGGAGAGTTATACTACGCAAATCAATTACTGACAACAGGTGGGATGATAGAAGATAAAGTTTTTACTTTTGATGATGGAAATGTTGAACCAACAGGTTTAGATATCAAAGGAAATTTGCCAACAACTGGTTCAATGACAATTACCAAAGATGGAAGTGTGATTTTAAACGTTTCAGATGGTCAATTTCTTGCAACTAAAAACGAGCATCAAACTGATGTTGTTGTTATAAAAGGGAATGTTAGCAAACCTATTCCAAATTCAAATATAATCTCAGACAATAAGTGTGCAGTAGATGAAACTCAAATCTGTGCGGAAGGTACTTTAATAACTTACAAAGTAAATGATAGTCAAACTTATGACTTTTATGTAATAAAAGATACAGGTAGATTATTAACTTTGATTATGAATAGTAATTTAGGATTAAATGATGTTTCTTGGAATACTTCTGGTTTTGCTAGTGATGGTCCTACTGGGGTACTGAAAGCTTTAGAAGAACGCACGAATAATTGGACAAATGTAAATATAATTTCTGAATATACTTATGTAGATACAAATGGAAATAACCAATATTCAGCCTTTACTAAAACTAATGTTAGATCTAGATTATTATCAAGTACAGAATATGATATCAGTAAAACTTGGTTAACTTCAAATTTAGTAAATTATGATGCTTGTGGCTGGACTGAAAATGACGCTTGTGGTTATTGGACTGGAGAATCTATTTCTAATACTCCTGAAGGTTTTGGTTTATGCCTTACTTCTTATGGACCATATACATGTTCTGGAATGTATGGTATACGTCCAGTAATTGAAGTATCTAAATTAGCAAATTAAGATGTTTATCAAATAGTGTTAGTGAACAATGATTTGATATGGATAACTGTATAAGAAAGGATGATAAAAATCATCCTTTTATAATGCCTTTAATCAAGAAAATTCGTGCGATAAAGTAATCATACTTTCTATAACAAAAGGTAATTCTTTTAAGTATTTTAACTTTACAAATTTTTTAACCCCCCATTTAATAATATTGTTATCAGAATCATTAACAGAACCACAATGTGGACAAAATTTGTGTTTATAGGTTAAAATTGTTTCAATTACCTTATAATTTTTAATAACTTTTTCTTCAATGTTATTTAAAATAAATAGATTAAGATATTTAATATTTAGTAAATTTTATATATAATTATTATTAGATATGTTTCAGTGTTTGTTTTGTTGCTTACATTGTATCAGACTAAACATCTTTTTTAACAAAAAATAGTTGAGCGAGATTTTCTAACCAACACTATTTATAATACAACCCAAACAAAACTTCAAGGCTTGTTTTGTTATAATATGAAGAAAGTACTTCTATAGAAAACCTATTATTCACTTAGTAGTAAGTGAATTTAAAGTTACATAAACTAAAGGTTGATGCAGTGAGTTTAATTTAGGTGAGTTTATATTGAAAGATGAACCAAATAATGATAAGATTTTTTAAAATAGTAAAGGTCAATTAATTATAATAGATTTAAACTAGGTACATAATAATGTTTTTTTAATAAATACAAATACTAATTGAAAAAAGTTATTATTCGTGATAAAATGTAGGTGTATTCATAAAGTAGGTGAAATTATGGGTGAAACAAAAATATATAGTGCTGATGAAATTCAAAATGCTTTAATTGCTGATGTTATTAAAGAAGTTGCAAGTATTTTAGAAGAGAAAGGTTATAATCCTATAAATCAAATAGTTGGTTATTTGATGAGTGGAGATCCTGGTTATATTTCTAGTTATAAAGATGCTAGAAAAAAAATTTCTAAATTAGATAGAACTAAAATACTAAATGTATTAGTAAGTGATTTTGTTAAATAATGCGTTATATAGGTTTAGATTTAGGCACAAAAACTTTAGGGATTTCTATTAGTGATGAAACTAAAACAATAGCTTCACCATTCAAAACAATTAGGTTTTCTGAAAATAATAATGATGAAGTTTTAGATGAATTAAAAGAAATTGTTAAAGAGTTTCATGTGGAAAAAATAATATTAGGTCTACCTAAAAATATGAATAATACAATTGGAGATCGTGCTTTAGAAACTATGGATTTCCAAAAAAAACTTAATGATTTATTAAAAATTGATGTTGTTTTGCAAGATGAAAGATTATCTACTGTTTCTGCGCACAACTACTTATTAGAAGCTAATGTTTCTCGTAAAAAAAGAAAAGGTGTTGTAGATAAGATGGCAGCAAATATCATCTTACAAACATATTTAGATAAAGAGAAAGGAATGTTAAAATGAACGAAGAAATGACTTTTAAAATGGTTGATGAAAATGGTAAAGAAAAAGAATGTGAAGTTTTATTTACATTTGAATCAGATGAAACACATAAAAATTATATAGTATATACTGATAATACTACTGATGAATCAGGAAATACTAGAGTATATGCTTCAATCTTTGATCCAAAGGATCCTAATTCAAAACTACTTCCAATTGATACTGAAAAAGAATGGTCAATTATTAAAACAATTTTAGCAGAAATTCAAAACGAAGTTAGAGAAAGTTACGCTAGCGAGCAAGAATAAGCTCGCTTTTCCTTATGAAAAAGTTAATTAAAATAATTATTGCATGCGTTTTGTTTTTTGTTTTAGTGGTTGGTAGTTTAGTGATATGGTATTTTTCTAGTTTAGGTAGAGTAAATAGTGGTAAAGAAAAAATAGAATTTATTGTGGATAAAAATGCAACATTTTCAACACTCGGTCAAAAATTAGAAGAAAGTAAATTAATTAAATCTGAGCTTGCTTATAAGATTTATATTAAGTTATCAAAACCTGGTAATTTAAAAGCGGGCACTTATGAATTAGATGGTAGTATGGGCGTTAAAAAGATAGTAGAAATATTATCAGAGGGAAATAGTTATAATCCTAATATTGTTTCTGTTACTTTTAGAGAAGGTTTAAACATGCGTGCTATTGCAGAAATAATAGAAAGTAATACAGAAAACACTTATGAAGACGTTTTTAGACTTTTAAAAGATGAAGCATATTTAAATGAAGTTATAAATAATTATTGGTTTGTAACTGAAGAAGTAAAAAATAAAAACTTATATTATTCATTAGAAGGATATTTATTTCCTGATACTTATCAAATAGATAAAACTTGGTCTATTAAGGGTATTTTTAAACTTATGCTTGATCGTATGGAACAAGAACTAGATGTTTATAAAAAAGATATTGAAAAAAGTAATTATAATGTTCATGAACTTTTAACTTTAGCATCTATCATTGAATTAGAAGCAGGAACTAGTAATGAACGAAGTGGAGTGGCAGGAGTATTTTATAATCGTTTAAGGGATGGTTGGACTTTAGGTAGTGATGTTACAACTTATTACGCAGCTAAAAAATCATTTAAAGAAGATTTGACGTATGCTGAACTTAACGATTGTAATTATTATAATACACGTGGAACTTGTTTTACAGGGCTTCCAGTAGGACCTATATCTAATCCTGGTAGTGAATCTATTAAAGGAGTAATGAATCCTACAAGTCATAATTATTATTATTTTGTAGCTGATAAAAATGGTAAAACATATTTTAATACTAATAGTTATGGACATAGTGCTACAATAGCTGAATTAAAGAGTAACAATTTATGGTACGTTTACGAATAATTGAAGATTATGCTTATGAAAATAATATTCCTATTATGGAAAAAGAAGGAATAGATTTTCTAACTAATTACATAAAAGAACATAATATTAAGCATATTTTAGAAATTGGTTCAGCGATTGGTTATTCCGCAATCAAAATGGCTTTAGTAGATAGTAATATTAAAATTACAACTATTGAAAGAGATGAAAAAAGATATAAAGAAGCTTTAAAAAATATAAAAGACTTTAATTTAGAAGATAGGATTAATATTATTTTAGAAGATGCTTTTAATGTAGATTTAGAAGAGTCTTTTGATTTAATATTTATAGATGCTGCTAAAAGTCAATATATTAAATTCTTTGAAAAGTTTAAAAAGAACTTAAATTTAAATGGTGTAATTATTTCTGATAATTTAGATTTTCATGGACTTGTTAATGGTGATTATGAAACTTATAGTAGAAATGTTAAAGGAATTGTTAGAAAACTAAAAAACTATATTAACTTTTTAAAAGAAAACGAAGAATTTAAAACGGAGTTTATTAATATTGGCGATGGAATTGCTATAACAAAGAGAAAGTAAGTGCTTTCTCTTTTAATATAAAAATGGTATAATATATATTAATTTTAAAGGAAATGTGGGATGTATATGAAATTAATGATAATGCCTAATAGTTTAGATATGGTAAAAAACATGATTGATAAATATGATGCAGTTATGATAGGTATTGAAAATTTAAGTATCAATATGCCTAAATATTATTCTTATGAAGAATTTAAAGAAATGTATGATATCTGTAAACAAAATGGTAAAGAAGTGTTTGTTGCATTAAATAAAAATATGCATAATAAAGACTTAGATTATTTAAAAGAAATAATGTTTAAATTAGAATATTTAGATGTTTCTGGAATTATGTATTATGATGTAGCTTTAGTTAATATAAAATTAGAAAACAATTTAAAAACATCTTTAGTTTGGGGACAAGAACATTTAACAACAAATGCTATAACAAGTAATTTTTGGAATTCTTATGGAGCTGATTATACACTTGTTTCAAGCGAAATCACATCAGATGAAGTACTAGAAATGCAAAAAGAAAGTAAGTCTAAATTAATAGTAACGGTATTTGGACATTTACCAATGTTTGTATCCGAACGTCATTTAGTTAAAAATTATCTAAAAACATTTGATTTAAAAGATAATTCTGAAATTAATTATATAGAAAACAGTGGTAATATATATCCTATTATTGATAATGATTTAGGTACTATCTCTTATTCTTCTCATGTTTTAAATGGTATAAATGAAGTTTTAAAATTTAGGGAAATTGGTATTAATTATATTCTTTTAAATCCTTTTTTAATAAGTGATAATGATTTTAAAATAGTATTAGATTTATTTAATAGTGTTAATGGTGATAATATAGAAAATTATTCTAAACAAATAGAGGAAATGTTTAATACAGATTATGGGTTCTTTAATAAAGAAACTATATATAAGGTGAAGAAAAATGATTAATGGAATAAATGAATTAAAAAAGAATATAATAAAAAAACCAGAGTTATTAGCGCCGGCTGGTGATATAGAAAGATTAAAAATAGCTTTCCATTATGGAGCTGATGCAGTTTATTTAGGTGGCAGTTTATTTGGTCTTAGAGCAAATGCTATTAACTTTAGTTTAGATGATATTAAACAAAGTGTAGAGTATGCTCACTCTTTAGGTAAAAAAATATATGTTACTGTTAATATTGCTTTACATAGTAAAGAATTACAAGATTTAGAAAACTATTTGAAAGAACTTGATAAGATAAAAGTAGATGCTATTATTGTAAGCGATCCTGCTGTAATTGAAATGGCTAAAAAACATACATCTTTAGAAATTCATCTTTCAACTCAAGCTTCAACTTTAAATATTGAAGCCGTTAAGTTTTTTAAAAAACAAGGAGTAACAAGAATTGTTTTAGGTCGCGAAGCAAATAGGGAAGAAATAAAAAATATTATTGATGAAACAGGAATTGAAATAGAAACTTTTATTCATGGTGCTATGTGTTCTTCAATTAGTGGTAGATGTGTATTATCTAATTTCTTCACATTAAGAGATTCTAACCGTGGTGGATGTAGTCAAATATGTCGTTGGGATTTTAATTTATTAAATGAAAAAAAGGAAAAATTAGAAGGAGAAAAACCATTTACTTTCTGTACTAAAGATTTGTCTCAATTAAAATACATTAAAGACATGATTAATAGTGGTATCGCATCTTTTAAAATAGAAGGAAGAATGCGTTCAATTTATTATATCGCAACTATAGTTGGAGTTTATAGAAAAGTAATTGATAATTATTGTAACCAAACTATTAACTATGAATATAATTTAAAAGATGAACAAATACTTAGAAGTTGTGCTAATAGGGATGCAGTAAGTCAATTTTATGATGGTACTAATGATCATACTTGTCAATACTATAATGGTCGTGAAGAAGTTTCTAATCAAGACTTTTTAGGTGTCATTTTAGAATATAAAAAAAGTACTAAACTAGCTAAAGTAGAACAACGTAATTATTTTAAAATAGACGATAAAATAGAAATATTTGGACCCAATATTGAAGATATTAGTTTTTCTTTAAAAGAAATTTTTGATGAAGATATGAACCCTATAGAAATAGTAAGACATCCAAAACAAATTGTTTATTTTAAAGTGGATAAAGAAGTATATCCTAACGATTTAATTAGAATTAAAAAATAGTTGACAAAATAGTAAAAGTGTAGTATTATTTTGTAGATTTGAAAATTAATAAACGAGGTGGAATATATGTCAAATACAAAAGAAATTTATTTAACAAATGAAGGTTTAGAAAATTTAAAATCAGAGTTAGATGAACTTAAAAATGTTCGCCGTCCAGAAGTAATTGAAGCTTTAAAAGAAGCTCGTGCTTTAGGTGATTTAAGTGAAAATGCAGAGTATGATGCAGCGCGTAATGAACAAGCTGTAATTGAAAATAGAATTAAAGAAATTGAAGTTATGTTAGAAAATGCAACTGTTATTACAGATGTAAAAACTGATAAAGTTGGTATTGGAAATAAAGTAACGATTGAATATGTAGATGATAATGAAAAAGAAGAATATTTTATTGTTGGAAGTAAAGAAGCTGATCCTTTTGCTAATAAAATTTCTAATGAATCTCCAATCGCTAAAGCCATTTTAGGATTTAAAGTAGGAGACGTTAGATCTGTAGATAGTCCTAATGGAAGTTACGATGTAAAAATCGTTGAAATTTGTTAAGCACTTATGTGCTTTTTTTGCTATAAAGCTTGTAAAAAAACTTAAAATATTATATACTATATAAGAACTTTGGAAGGAGAATACTTATGGAAAATAAGAATGAAAGAAAAATAAATATTAAAATTGAAGGAGAAAAATGGCAAGATGCTTTAGATAAAGCTTTTGAAAAAGCAAATAAAAAAGCTAAAATAGATGGTTTTAGACCTGGAAAAGCTCCAAAAGATGTATTTTTAAAAAAATATGGAATCGAATCATTATTTATGGATGCAGGAGATTTAGTATTAGAAGATGCATATAAACAAATGTTAGAAGAAAATAAGGATGCTTTAATAGTAGCGCAACCAGATATTGAACTTAAATCAATCGATGAAAAAGGTGTTGAATTTACTTTTACACTAACTTTAAAACCAGAAGTTAAATTAGGTAAATATAAAGGATTAAAAGTTAAAAAAGATGCTGTTAAAGTATCTAAAGAAGAAATTGATAATACTATTTTAGAAATGCGTAATAGATATGCAGAAAATGTTGTTAAAGAAGATGCTATTGAAAATGGTGATATAGCTATTATTGATTTTGAAGGATTTAAAGATGGTGTTGCTTTTGAGGGAGGAAAAGGTGAAAACTATTCTTTAACTATTGGTAGTGGAACATTTATTCCAGGATTTGAAGAACAATTAATTGGTCTTAAAAAAGATGAAGAAAAAGAAATAGAAGTAACATTCCCAGAAGATTATCATAGTGAAGATTTAAAAGGAGCAAAAGCTACATTCAAAGTAAAAATCAATGAAGTAAAACAAATTAGTATTCCAGAATTAAATGAAGATTTCTTTGCTGATTTAGGTTTAGAAGGAATTAATGATGAAGAAAGTTTACGTAACCAAGTAGAAGAAACTATTAAAGTACGTAAAGAAACAGAAAGTGATAATAAATATATTGATGATTTATTAGAAGCGGCTTCAAAAGAAGTAGAAGTTGAAATTCCTCATGCTATGATTCATGATGAAATTCATCGCATGATGCATCAATATGAAGAACATTTAAAAATGCAAGGTTTAACTTTAGAACAATTCTATCAATTTACTAATTCTGATAGAAATGCTTTAGAAGCTCAAATGCATGACGAAGCAGAAAAAAGAGTTAAATATAGATTAATGCTTGAAGAAATTGCTAAAGTAGAAAAAGTAGAAATTTCTGAAGAAAAAGCTTTAGAAGAAGCTTCAACTTTAGCTGAAAAATATGGAATGGATAAAGATGAATTCTTAAAAGCATTTGGTGGCATTGATATGATTAAATATGATTTAACAATGCGTGCTGTAATTGATATCTTAAAAGGCGAATAATCGTCTTTTTTTGTGCTTTTTTTTATAATCATTTCATAAAGTTTATTAGAGGTGAATTATGAAAAAGATATTAGTTTTATTACTCATTAGTTTTATGTTTATTCCAAATATAAAAGCAGAGGAGGCAAGTACACTTGCTGAAAATAGCAAAAGTGCTATTTTATTAGAACCAACAACAGGTGAAATTATATATGAAAAAAATATTCATGAAAAATTACCTCCTGCTTCTATGACTAAATTAATGTCAATGTTACTCATTATGGAAAGTATTGATAAAGGAGTTATTAAATGGGATGAAATGGTTACCGTATCCTCAAATGCATCAGGAATGGGAGGAAGTCAAATACTACTTGAAACTGGAGAACAAATGACAGTAGAAGATTTATTTAAAGGAGTAGCAATCGCAAGTGGTAATGATGCTGTAGTCGCTCTAGCTGAAAAAATTGCTGGTACTGAAGAAATGTTTGTTAAAATGATGAATGATAAAGTAAAAGAATTAGGATTAAAAAACACTAATTTTAAAAATCCTCATGGATTAGATGCGGCTAACCATTATTCTACTGCTTATGACATGGCTATGATTGCTAAAGAACTTATTAAACATGAAAAAGTATTAGAATATACATCTATATATGAAACATATTTAAGACAAAACTTACCAACTAAAATATGGCTTGTTAATACCAATAGATTAGTACGTTTTTATAGTGGTTTAGATGGACTTAAAACAGGGTATACTGGAGAGGCTGGTTATTGTTTAACTTTTACAGCTAAAAATGGTAATATGAGATTACTTGGTGTTGTTATGGGAGAACCAACTAGTGATACAAGAAATGAAGAAGTAAAAGAAATGCTTGATTATGGATTTGCACAATATGAAGTAGAAACAATGTTATCAACTAAAAGTATTTTAGATACTAAAGAAGTAGATAAAGGTAAAAAAAGATATGTTAATTTAGTACCAAAAGAAGATATTAATTTTTTAAATAAAAAAACAGATGGCAAAAGAAATGCTAGTTATGAGGTTAAAATAGATAATTTAAAAGCTCCTTTAAAAGTAGGCGATAAAGTAGGTACATTAATTATTAAAGAAAATAATAACACTAGGAAAGTAGATATAACTGTATCAGAAAACATAGAAAAAGCTAATATATTAGAATTATTTATAAGACATTTGGAGGATATAATAACTGGTAATATTAAGTTTTAAAGGATGATTAAATTCATCCTTTTATTTATGTTATAGAAACCACTTCAAATAAAGTTTATGTATAATAAATATGTCAATGATAGTAAAGTAAAACAATATATTATTGACACCGAAATGTTTATGTTATAAAATTAATCTAGAACAATATGTTATACAAACTAAACAAATGCATAAAAGAATAAAAAGTTGTTCAAGATAAGAAAGAAGGAGTGGAATAGTATGAAGAAAAAAGGATTTACATTAATAGAATTACTAGCAGTGATAGTAATACTAGCAATAATAGCATTAATAGCAGTACCAGTTATAATGAATATCATAAGTAGTGCAAGAGAAAGTGCATTTGAAGATACTGCATATGGACTTATTGATGCAGGAGAGATGTATTATGCAAGTTCATTATTAGAAAATGGAATGACTAGTGATGTAGAGTTCACAATTGAAGATGGAAAGTTTGTAGGAGAAAACAAACTAGAAGTAAAAGGAGCACTTCCAACAAATGGAAAAATAACAGTAACAAAAGATGGAAAAGTTGCTATTGCTGTAAATAATGGAGCACATTGCGTAACAAAAGCAACAAGCGAAAGTGCAATCACAACAGTTAAATATGAAGGAAGTTGTGAATATAAAAAAGCAGCAAATCCAATCATCACATCAACTGAGGCATGTATCACAAATGCAAACGAAACATGTAGTGAAGACGCAATAAAAGCAGGAATTGCAGTAAATGTTAAAGTAAACGAAAAAGAAGAAGCAAAAACATTCTATGTAGTAAAAGACGATGCTACAACTAACACATTAACATTAATCATGGATAGAAATATTGGAGAAACAGTAGCTTGGATTAGTGAAAAAGACTATGGATGTGGAGAAGCCGGAGATTATTGTTCAACAAACGAAAAAGGGCCACTAACAGCCTTAACTTACTTAGAAAGTAAAACAAGTAGTTGGACAAACATCCCAGCAAAAACATATACATTAGCAGACGATCAAGGACAATACACAATAGAAAGAACAAATGCAAGAGCTCGAATGTTAACACATGATGAAGCAATAGATTTGTTAGGATGTGTAGAAAATGACACAGGATGTCCAGCATGGTTGTATGGGAATTTAGGAACTAGTAACCCACCATTTGGCTTCTGGCTAAGCTCTGCTCCTGCGGACGATGCTTACTTCGCTTGGTTCGTGGGCAGCGGCGGTGGCGTTGACGACGGCGTCATCACTGGCTTCTCCGGTGTGCGCCCAGTTATCGAAATCTCAAAATCTATCATCTAGACTTAAGTATTTGTAGTAATGTAATACGAAGTTAGAAATAAGGTTTTGAAAAGAATGATAATAAGAGCACGTATGTAAGCATTCTCTGATTTCTTGATAAAAAATACGCTTCGCGTATTTTTTTTGCACTTTTGACATTACACATCAAAAGTAAAGTGTAACTTCAAAAACATTTGAAATTTTAATTGATGTATGTTTTTTTGTGAAAAAATATCATTGACCTGACAAGTTGTCAGTGGTATACTTAAATAGTGCAACATAGGAAGTGATATTATGCCAACAAAAGCTTTTTATAATTTAGAAATTAAGAAGCAAAAACAATTATTAGATGCAGCAAGAAAAGAATTTAGCATTCATTTATTTGAAGAAGCTTCAATTAATAAAATTATTAAAGATATTAATATGCCTAGAGGTAGTTTTTATTTATATTTTGAAAATAAAGAAGATATATATTTATATATTTTAGAAAATTATTTGAAATCATTTAAGAATGTTTTATTTGAGTTATTAAAAGAAAATAATAACGATATTTTTAAAAGCATGGTGTGTCTTTATGATTATATAGTAGATAATAAAAAGTTAGACCATACTTTAATAACTAATATTTTTATTAATATGAATTCTAAACAAATAGAAATGGCTATTCCTAAACTTTTAAAAAAAGAAGTTGATGGTAGTATTATAAGTGCTACAGATTTTAAAAATTATAATGTAGAAGAAGATGAAATAGAAGTAATTATGAGTATTTTATTTCCTCTTTTATTTATGAGTATAGGAAAAACTTATTCTAATACTTGTGATAAAAAAAATGTTAGAGAATTTTATATTAAACAAATAAATATAATTAAAAAGGGATTAGAAAGGAGATAATTATGTTCAAAATATTTAAATATTTAAAAACATCTATTATTTCAATTTTAATAATAATGGGATTATTAATATGTCAAGCAAATTTAGATTTAGCTTTGCCTGATTACACATCTAAAATAATTAATATTGGTATCCAACAAAATGGTATAGAAAATGCTGCTTTAGAAGTTATTAGTGAAAGTACTTTTAATGAAATTTCTATTTTAGTTGATTTTGAAGAGTTAGAATATTTAAAAGAAAACTATAAATTAATTAAAAAAGGAAATTCTAAATATATAAAAGAATATCCTATTTTAAAAGATGAAAATGTATATTTATTAAATACTAAAAAAATAGATAAAATAGATGAAATATTAACTAATGCTTTTTCTTTGTTTTATGTAAGTGATATGCTTACAAAAATGGAAAACAATTCATTTAACATACCAGCAGGTATGAATTTAATTGATATGCTAACTAATATGGATGAGACTACAAAAGAAGAAACTATTAAAAAACTTGAAGACATTCTTTCTAATATGCCAGATACTATACTAAATTCATCTGCCATAGAATTTGTAAAAAACGAATATGAAAAAGTTGGTATTAATTTAGGTAAAATGCAAACAAATTATATAATAACTAGTGGTGCTAAAATGCTTGGAATAGCACTTCTTATTATGCTAGTTGCAATAGGAGTTACTTTCTTTGGTTCTCGTTTAGCTGCAAAACTAGCATATACTTTAAGAAGTAAAGTATTTGAAAAAATTGTTCATTTTTCTAAAAGTGAAATCAAAAAATTTGGTACAGCATCTTTAATAACAAGAACAACTAATGATATCCAACAAATACAACAAGTAGTAGTATTTTTAATGCGTATAGTTTTTTATGCTCCAATTATAGCTATTGGCGGTATTTTAAAAACAACATCTGCAGATAAATCAATGTTATGGATTATTGTTTTAGCAGTAATAACATTATTTATTATTTTAGGTACACTTTTTATAGTAACGTTGCCTAAGTTTACAAAACTACAAGTTTTAATTGATAAATTAAATTTAGTAGCAAGAGAAACTTTATCAGGTATTCCTGTTATCAGAGCTTTTAGTAATGAAAAACATGAAGAAGAAAGATTTGATAAAGCAAATAAAACTTTAACGAAAGTAAATCTATTTGTTAATAGAACAATGGCTTTAATGATGCCTTTAATGATGCTTCTTATGAATGTTGTTTGTATAGCTATTGTATGGTATGGTGCTGTTGGAGTAGATAGTGGTACTATTCAAGTAGGAGATATTTTAGCATATATTCAATATTCTATGCAAATAATTATGGCTTTCTTAATGATTTCTATGGTATCAATTATGCTACCAAGAGCAAATGTTTCTGCTAAAAGAATAGTTGAAATATTAGAAACAAAAGACACAATAATTGATCCAAAAGAAGAACAAGAATTTGATGAAACTAAAAAAGGTTTAGTGGAATTTAAAAATGTATGTTTTAGATACCCAGATGCTAGTGAAGATATAATTACTGATGTCAATTTTAAAGCATTACCTGGAACTACTACGGCTCTTATTGGTTCTACGGGAAGTGGAAAAAGTACTTTGATTAATCTTATTCCAAGATTTTTTGATGTGACAGAAGGTTCTATTTTAATTGATGGAGTAGATATTAGAAATATAAATCAAGAAACATTAAGAAATAAAATTGGTTATGTACCACAAAAAGGGATACTATTTAGTGGTAATATTGAAAGTAATGTTAAATATGGGAATAAAAGTGTAACTTTTAAACAAATGGAAGAAGCCGCAAAAATTGCTCAAGCTACAGATTTTATTGAAGCTAAACCAAAAAAATATAAAGAAAGTATTGCACAGGGTGGGACTAATGTATCAGGTGGACAAAGACAAAGACTTGCAATTGCAAGAGCACTTGCTACTAATCCAGATATACTTATTTTTGATGATAGTTTTTCCGCACTTGATTTTAAAACAGATGCTAAACTTAGAAAAGAACTATCTAAAGTTACAAAAGATAAAACAGTATTTATTGTAGCTCAAAGAATTTCTACTATCATGAATGCTGAACAAATTATAGTTTTAAATGAAGGAAAAGTAGTGGGAATAGGAACACATAAAGAATTAGTTAAATCTTGTGAAGTTTACCGTGAAATCGCACTTTCCCAAATAGGAGAGGAGGAGATAAATAATGGCTAGAGGTCCAATGAAAAAAAATCATACAATTGAAGATGATAAAGTTAAAGATTTTAGAGGAACTTTAAAAAAATTAATTCATTATGTTAAAAGACATAGATTAGCTATTATTTTAATTTCTATCTTTGCTTTACTTAGTACAGTATTTTCAATTATAGGCCCTAATATTTTGGGAAATGTAACCACAGAAATATTTAATGGCTTAATTTTAAAAATAACAGGGCAAGGGACTATGAATTTTACTTTCATAAAAAATACTTTATTAATTCTACTAGGTTTATATGTATTTTCATCAGTTTGTTCATTTATTCAAAGCTATATTATGAGTACTATATTTTGTAAGATGTCTTATGAATTAAGACAAGATATAAGTACTAAATTACATAAATTACCTCTTTCGTATTTTGAAAGAAAGACACATGGAGAAGTCCTTTCAAGAATAACTAATGATGTGGATACATTATCTTCAAATTTAAGTCAAGCTGTAAGTGAATTCGTATCTTCAGTCGCAACCTTAATAGGGACTTTAATTATGATGTTTAGAATAAGTGGTTCTATGACTATCGCATCTATTTTAGTTTTACCACTTTCTGTTATTTTAATGGGATTAATTATGAGTAAATCTCAAAAATATTTTAACAAACAACAAAAAAATCTAGGCGATATGAATGGAATAGTAGAAGAGACTTATGGTGGTCATGATGTTGTTAAAGTATTTAATCATGAAGATGAATCGATTGAAGAATTTAATAAAATTAATGATAAACTATATCAATCAGGATGGAAAAGTCAATTTATAGCAACCACAATGCATCCGCTTATGAATTTCGTTGGTAATATTAATTATGTTTTAGTTTCTATATATGGTGGCTATTTAGTAATCAAAAGTAAAATACAAGTGGGAAATATTTTATCTTTCTCACAATATGTTAGAAATTTAAATCATTCCGCATCTAATATGGCTCAAATATTTTCATTATTACAACCAACGATTGCAGCTGCTGAAAGAATATTTGAATTTTTAGATGAAAAAGAAGAAGTAGACGATATTTTAAATCCTGTTAGTGTAGAAAATATTAAAAGTGAAATCGAATTTAAAAATGTTCATTTTGGTTATAATCCAGATAAAATAGTTATTAATGATTTTAGTGCTAAAATAAAAGAAGGTCAAAAAATTGCTATAGTAGGACCTACTGGGGCAGGTAAAACAACAATGGTAAAATTACTTATGCGTTTTTATGATGTAAATAGTGGTGAAATATTAATAGATGGTCATAATATTAAGGATTTTAAAAGAAATGAACTTAGAAGTTTATTTGGAATGGTTTTACAAGATACATGGCTTTATAATGGAACTATTGCAGATAATATTCGCTACGGTAAATTAGATGCTAGTTTAGAAGAAGTAAAAGATGCATGTCGTGCTGCTAGTGTTCATCATTTTGTTAAAACTTTACCTGATACTTATAACATGATTTTAAATGAAGAAAGCGATAATATTTCTAGTGGACAAAAACAATTATTTACAATTGCACGTGTAATTTTAGCTAATCCTAAAATACTAATTTTAGATGAAGCAACTAGTAGTGTTGATACGAGAACAGAAATTCTTATTCAAAATGCTATGGATAAACTTATGGAAGGTAGAACAAGTTTTATTATTGCTCACAGACTTTCTACCATTAAAAATGCTGATTTAATATTAGTTATGGATAAAGGAGATATTGTTGAACAAGGAACACATAAAGAACTATTAAATAAAGATGGTTTTTATGCTAAACTTTATAATTCACAATTTGAAAAATAAATTATAATTTAAAAAATGATATGCTACTATTTTTGTAGTATATCTTTTTATATGTGATTTATGTTATAGAAACCACTTTAAATAAACCTTTATGTATAATAAAAGTGTCAATGATAGTAAAGTAAAACATAATGTTATTGACACTAAAATATTTATGTTATAAAATTAATCTAGAACAATATGTTATACAAGATAAAAATGTATAAAAGAATAAAACTTGTTCAAGATAAGAAAGAGGGAGTGGAAAGAAAATGAATAAAAAAGGATTTACGTTAATTGAACTGTTAGCAGTAATCGTAATACTAGCAATTATAGCACTAATCGCAGTACCAGTAATTATGAATATAATAAGTAGTGCAAGAAAGAGTGCATTTGAGGATACTGCGTATGGACTAATTGATGCAGGAGAAATGTATTATGCAAGTTCATTATTAGAAAATGGAATGGCTTCAGATGTAGAGTTCACAATTGAAGATGGAAAGTTTGTAGGAGAAAACAAACTAGAAGTAAAAGGGGCACTTCCAACAAATGGAAAAATAACTGTAACAAAAGATGGACGTGTTGCAATAGCCGTAAATAATGGAGCGCATTGTGTAACAAAAGCAACAAGCGAAAGCGCTATAACAACAGTAAAATATGAAGGAAGCTGTGAATATAAAAAAGCAGCAAATCCAATCATTACATCAACAGCAACATGTATCACAAATGAAAACGAAACATGTAGTTTAGATGCAATCAAAGCAGGAATAGCAGTAAATGTTAAAGTAAACGCTAAAGAAGAAGCGAAGACATTCTATGTAGTAAAAGATGATGCTACAACTAACACATTAACATTAATCATGGATAGAAACGTGGATGAAAACACAGTAGCATGGATCAGTGAAAAAGACTATGGATGTGGAGAAACAGGAGATTATTGTTCAACAAACGAAAAAGGTCCACTAACAGCGTTAAATTACTTAGAAAGTAAAACAAGTAGTTGGACAAATATCCCAGCAAAAACATATACATTAGCAGACGATCAAGGACAATACACAATAGAAAGAACAAATGCAAGAGCTCGAATGTTAACACATGACGAAGCAATAGATTTATTAGGATGTGTAGATTATGGTGTTGGATGTCCAGCATGGTTGTATGGAAATTTATCCAACCCACCATATGGTTTTTGGCTAAGCTCTGCTTATGTGGACGGTGGTGACTTCGCTTGGTATGTGAACAACGATGGTAGTTTTTTCTTCTACAATGTCTATCATGGCAGTGACTATGGTGTTCGTCCAGTAATAGAAATACAAAAAACGATTATTTAAAATCAAATATTAGAATAAAATAAAAGATGATGCAAGTCATCTTTTTATAATATTTTTAAAACTAAGCTTTTTTCTACGTAAATGTTAATAAAAAACTTATAAATTTACAAGAATAAGTTTACTTAAAGTGTATAATTGTGATAAAATGAAAGCAAATATAAGAGGTGGGGCAGTATGGAAAAATATGTACCAGATGTTTATCAAAAAAGTATATATACTATAAATTATAATAAATTAAAAAATAATGGGATTAAATGTTTATTGTTTGATTTAGATAATACTTTAGTTCCTTATAGAACTAAAGTACCAACTAATAAAATAATAGAATTATTTAATGGTTTAAAAGAACAAGGATTTAAAGTGGTATTGTTTTCTAATAGCAGTCGTAAAAGATTGAAACCATTTAAAGAATTGTTAGAAGTTGATTGTTGTGCAAGAGCATGGAAACCATCTCCTAAAAAATTTGTTAAAGTAATTGAAGAATTAGGATTTAATATTAGTGAAGTTGCTATTATAGGAGATCAAATTTTAACCGATGTATTAGGTGGTAATAGAGTAGGTATTACAACAATACTTATTAATCCTATTAGTAAGAAAGATTATTTTTTAACTTATATTAATAGAATAAGAGAAAAACATAAAATAAGAAAATTAAGTAAGTTAGATTTATTTTATAAAGGAAAATATTATGAATAAATGTTTAGGATGTGGTAGTTTACTTCAGTATGATAATCCCAACTTAGAAGGTTATACAAGTAATAAAGATGCTACTTATTGTGAAAGATGTTTTAGAATTAAAAACTATGGAGATTATAAAAGTATTGTTAAAGATAATAATACTTTTATTAATATTTTAAAAGAAATAAATAATACTAAATCGTTAGTTCTATTAGTAGTTGATATATTTAATTTGCCAGAAAATTTTGATGTTATAGTGGGTAATATTAATAATCCTATATTATTGGTTTTAACAAAAAGAGATATTCTTCCTAAATCAATTTATGAAGAAAAATTACTAAATTATATGGATAATTATAATTTAAAGGTATTAGATAAAATAATTGTTAGTAGTAATAAAAATTATCAATTAGATGAATTAATATCTAAAATAAAAATGTATCAAACCGATGATAAAGTTTATGTTGTTGGTTATACTAATGCAGGTAAATCCACTCTTATTAATAAACTTTTATATAATTATTCTAACGTATTACCAACAATTACAACCAGTCTACTTCCATCAACTACTTTAAATAGTATTGAAATAAAATTAGATGATAAACTTACTTTAATAGATACTCCTGGATTACTTGAAGAAAACACTATAGATAATTTTATTGATGTAAACTTACTAAAAAAAGTAACGCCTAAAAAAGCTATAAAACCAATAACATATCAAGTTAAAACTAAACAATTTATTATAATAGAAAATTTAGCAAAATTATCGCTTAAAGATAATAACATTACTATATTTATGTCTAATGATTTAAAAATTGAACGTTATTTTAAAGATAAAGAATTAGAATTAGAAACAAAACAAATTGAAGTAGAAGCAGGATATGATTTAGTTATTAGTGGGTTAGGATTTATTAAGTTTACTAAAAAGGAAATAATAGAAATAAGTGTTTTAAAGGGTGTTAAAGTATATACAAGAAAATCATTTATTTAAACAGTTAACAATCGTTAGCTGTTTTTATATGCAATTTATGTTATAAAAAACACTCTAAGTAAAATTTTCTGTAAAATAAAAATGTTAATGATAGTAAAATAAAACATAATGTTATTGACACTAAAATATTTATGTTATAAAATTATTCTAGAACAATATGTTATACAAACTAAACAAATGCATAAAAGAATAAAAATTGTTTAAGATAAAATAAGAAGGAGTGGAATAGTATGAAGAAAAAAGGATTTACCTTAATTGAGTTACTAGCAGTAATAGTAATACTAGCGATAATAGCACTTATAGCAGTACCAGTTATAATGAATATTATAAGTAGTGCAAGAGAAAATGCATTTAAAGATACTATGTATGGAATAGTAAAAGCAGGAGAATTATATTATGCTGAGGAGTTATTAACAGAAGATGGGATGACAGAAGATATAACATTTACATTCACAGAAGATGGAGTAAGTCCATCAGGATTAAATATAAAAGGAAGTTTACCAACAAGTGGTTCTATGACAGTGACAAAAGAAGGGAAAATAATATTAAATGCAACAGATGGTGTACATACAGCAACAAAAGAAGAAGATAATGAAGAAATAAAAGTTGTAAAAAAAGAAGAAATAGGAGAAACACCAGAAGCCCCTATAGAAAAAACACTAAGTGAACTTGCAAAAACAAATGATTTTGCAACAAGTATAGATGCGTGTGCAACAAGTGGTACTTGTGCAGTAGGAACAAAATTTGCTCTAGAAGTCGCACCAGGTAATATTCAAAATTTCTATGTGATAAGTGATACAGATAATACTGTGACATTATTGATGGATAGAAATATAGATGAAACAACAGTAACGTGGTCAACAACAAGTGATAATATGAACGGTCCAGACGCCGCTTTGAATTATTTAGAAAGTCAGACTACAGGATGGACAAATATAGTAGCTAAGGACTTTACATTAACAGATAGTGTATATGGAACGATTACAAGACAAAATGTGCGTACAAGAATGTTAACAGAAACAGAGGCAGAAAAGATTGTTTATACTTATGATTGGTCTTATGCAAATTTAACTGCTCCAACATATGGATATTGGACGAGCTCTGCTTATGGAGAATTTGCTTCAGGTGTTGATGACGTTGGTGGTATTTCCACCTATGCTGTTTACGATGATGTTGGCAATGGGGTTCGCCCAGTAATAGAACTTTCAAAATAAGTATTAATATAAGCAATTGATTATTATATCAATTGTTTTTTCTTGAAAGAAAAAGTAAATTGGTATATAATTGATTTATAAATAATAATTGGGAGTTGGTAATATGAAGAAAAAAGGTTTTACTTTAGCTGAATTAGTAGGAGTAATAGTATTATTAGGTTTAATTACGATAATATCTTTTCCACTTCTTTTAAATCATATTAAAAATTCAAGTAATAATTTAGATAAAGCAACTCAAGATTTAATTATCGCAAATGCTTCTAATTATTTAGAAGAAAATAAGAGTAATTTTCCTAAAATAGAAGGTAATGTTTATTGTATAACTTTAGGAACTTTAGTTGATAGTGGGAAACTATCATATGATTTGAAAGATACTAAGGGTGAAAAATTATCTTTAGATAAGTTTATACAAGTAAAAGTAGAAGATAAAAAGTATAATTATCTTATTACAGATACTTGTCAAAGTTCAAATTATCAAGAACCTATTTTGAGAGGTGCTGATCCAAAGCTTGGTAGTGGTATGATAGCTGTTACTATTAATGATAATGGAATAGTGAATAAAGCAGATGTTACTACGAAGTGGTATAGTTATGAAGATAAAATGTGGGCTAATGCAGTAACTGTAACCGATGAAAGTCGTGAAAAATATATGAATGCAGAAGTGGGTACAATAATAGCTGAAAGCGATATTTTAACTTATCTTGTATGGATACCAAGATATAAATATAAGTTATGGAATGTTGATAATGTTACTAATTCTGGTGCAGATTTATCTCAAATAAGAGAAATTAATGTGATTTTTGAAAGTAAAGGCAATACAAAATCTTTAGGAAATTCTAATGGAACTTATTTAACACATCCAGCATTTACATTTGGTGATGAAGAGTTAAATGGGTTTTGGGTAGGTAAGTTTGAAACTTCTAAAGAAGGAGATAGTGTTAATAATTCTATTGCAGGAAATGAAGTTAGAATAAAGCCTAATATCAAATCATGGACAAGTATTCAAGTAGCTAATGCTTTTTATACTACTCGAGCTATGAGTGATGATGACAATGTTTTTGGTCTTTCAGCTGAAAGCGATAGTCATATGATGAAAAATATAGAATGGGGTGCTGTAGCATATTTGTCACATTCAAAGTATGGAAATAATTACGAAGTTAGACTAAATAATAACAGTGGACGTAAAACGGGTTGTGGAGCTAAAGAAGAAAATGGAACAGGTACTAGTGAATGTGAAATTCAATATGGTACGGCTATTAAATATCCACAAAGCACAACTGGAAATATAAGTGGGATTTTTGATATGAGTGGTGGTACTTGGGAGTACGTAATGGGAGTGATTTTAGATTCAACAAATATGAGACCAGTTAGTGGGAGAAATTCACTATATAATTCAGGATTTAACGGACCATTAAGTTGTGCAGAATGTGATGTTGATTCTGGCAATAACAATAGTATAGTTGAAATTAGTGATGGACAAATATGGCCAGAAGAAAAGTATTATGACACTTATGCCTATAGTAATAGTGAACAAGAATGGAATAGAGGATTTTTAGGTGATTCTACTAGAGAAATGGGTCCTTATCGTGCTGGAACAAGAAGTTCTTGGTATAGTGATTACGCATATTTTGTTTCATCCAATTTTCCTTGGATTGCTAGAGGAGGACAATATAGTAATGCAACTGGTACAGGAATATTTGCATTTTATCGCGAGCATGGGCGTGCATATGCTAGTAATACTTTCCGTGTTGTTATTTTAGGTAAATAAATGTAAATAAATTGTATCTCTTAAGTGAGATACTTTTTTTTTAATCCAAAACATTGTATAATAATTATAGAATATAATAATAGGAGGAATATTATGTTAGGAACTATAATAGGAATAGAAGAAGATATTGTTTTAGTTAGTTTAAATGTTGATTTAGGCAAAATGCAAAATTTAATTAGTAGTTATGTAGTTATGGATAGTGAAGAACACAAAGTAATAGGTGAGATTATTGATATTAAAAATAATATTGCTAGTGTTAATTTATTAGGAGAGTTTATTAATGATAAATTTGTTTTTGGGGTTATTCATAAACCAAGTTTTTCATCAAATGTTAAATTAGTTTCTAAAGAAAGAATACCCTTGATAATTGGAATTGATAAATATAAAGAAAATAAACACTTATATTTAGGTACTAGCGCTATTTATGAAGGAGTAAAAATTGGAGTAGATGTAAATGATTTCTTTAGTAATCATTTTGCTATATTTGGTTCTACTGGTAGTGGTAAATCTTGTAGTGTAGCTCGTATTATTCAAAACTTATTTGAGAAAGAAAAATCAGTAGCGTATAAAGCAAGTTTCTTTATATTTGATGCATATGGTGAATATCACAATGCTTTTTGTAGCTTACATAGTAAAGTCCCAGAAATTAATTTTAAAGCATACACTACTAATGTTTTTGATAAAGAACATGAAACATTAAGAATACCATTATGGCTTTTAGGTTTAGATGATATTGCTCTTTTATTAGAAGCTGAAAAATCATCACAGATGCCAATTATTGAAAAAGCTTTAAAATTAGTTACAATCTTTGGTCGTGAAGAAGAATTAGTTATTAAACATAAAAATGATATTATTGCTAGAGCAATACTTGATATTTTATCTAGTGGAAAACCATCAAGTCAAATAAGGGATCAAATATTTTCTGTATTAACACACTATAATACTAAAGATTTAAATTTAGAAACTCCAGTATTTCAGCCTGGTTATACGAGACCTCTAAAACAGTGCTTACTAATTGATGCGACTGGTAAAATTAGAGAAATGGAGTTATTAACTTCATTTATGGAATCATTTTTATCTGATGATTTAGAACTTAATATGCCAGATGGTACATTTAAATATACCCTAAAAGATTTACAAGAAGCTTTTGATTTTGCTTTAATTTCAGAAGGTGTATTAAATAGTGACAAAGTATATGATGATTTTAATGTGTTAAAGGTTAGAATTCATAGTTTAGTTAGTAGTGATTATAGTAATTATTTTGAATATGATGAATTTATTACTAAGGAAGAATATATTAGAAGATTGTTAACAGCAAAAGATGGTAAAAAAGTTCAAATTGTTAATTTCAATATTAATTATATTGATGATAGGTTTGCTAAAACAATTACAAAAATTTATTCTAAATTATTATTTGATTATGCTAAAGACTTAAAGAAAAGAGCAAGCCTTCCATTTCATATAGTTTTAGAAGAAGCACATAGATATGTTCAAAATGACAATGATGTTAAGTTACTTGGTTATAATATTTTTGAACGTATTACTAAAGAAGGTCGTAAATATGGAGTTATATTAGGTCTTATTTCTCAAAGACCATCTGAACTTTCAGAAACGACTTTATCACAATGTAGTAATTTCTTAATATTTAAAATGCTTCATCCTAAAGATGTTGTTTATATAAAAGAAATGGTTCCTAATATCACAACAGAAATAGTTAAAAAACTAAAAATATTACAACCAGGTACTTGTGTAGCATTTGGTAATGCATTTAAAGTACCAATTATAATAAAGATGGAAATGCCTTCTCCTGCTCCGTCAAGTGAAAGTTGTGATATAAGTGGTATTTGGTTTATAGATAAAAAGTAATTTGTTAAAGAAAATAAAAAGTGGTATAATGTTTGGTGCTAGAGGTGATTAGGTGAAAAATTTATTAAATAAATTTAAGATAAATTCTAGAGCATATATAAAAACTAATATTTTATTTATGTCATATGTAATTGTGTCCTTATTAAATTCAACTATACTTAGATTTTTTACTGTTAATAATTATTTTGCTATCAAACCTGTTTTAGCAGATTTAGCAGTTATATTATTAGTTGGGGCATTAGGTTATTTTATAAAACCTAAAAATCAATTTAAATATTTCTTTACATGGACAGTAATTTTTACCGCTGTTTGTGTAGTTAATTCTCTATATTATACTAATTATTTATCTTATGCTTCTTTTTCTTTATTAGCAACATCTCTTCAAATTGTAGACGTAGCAGATGCTGTAACTGAAAATATATTGGAAATAAAAGATTTTATATATTTAATTGCGCCTATAATTTTAATTATTGTACATAATATACTTAAGAAAAAACAATATTATGAAGCTGTTAGTAAAATAGAAGTAGGAAAAGTGAGAGCATTAAATACATTAGTAGCAGGGTTAATTGTTTTAGGATTTTTTATATCAATGTTAACAGCGGTTGATATTAGTCGTTTAAATAAACAATGGAATAGAGAATATGTTGTTATGCAATTTGGTATTTATACTTATCAATTAAATGATGCAATTGCTTCTTTAAAACCGCAAATAAGTCCTTTATTTGGTTATGATGATGCGGCTAAAGAATTTAGAGATTATTATTCTAAAAATACAAGAGAAAAAAGTAACAATGATTATACAAATATTTTTAAAGGTAAAAACTTACTTATGATTCATGCTGAAAGCATCCAACAATTCTTAATTGGAAAAACATTTAATGGTGTAGAGGTAACTCCAACATTAAATAAATTATCTAAAGAAGGTTTATATTTTTCTAACTTTTATGCACAAGAAAGTGTTGGAACTAGTAGTGATAGTGAGTTTACATTAAACACTTCACTTATGCCAGCAAGTAGTGGTACCGTTTTTGTTAGTTACTGGGATCGTGAATATGTCGCAACACCTAAGTTACTAAAAGAAAAAGGTTATTATACATTTAGTATGCATGGTAATAATTCTACTTTCTGGAATAGAAGTAATATGCATAAAAAATTAGGCTATGACCGTTTTTATGCTTATTCAGATGATTTTGAAATAGATGAAACAATTGGATTAGGTCTTTCGGATAAATCATTTTTTAGACAAGCAGTTCCTTATATAAAACAAATTTCAGAAGAAAATAAAAATTTTTATGGGACTTTAATTATGCTTACTAATCATACACCATGGGCAGGGATTGAAGAACATACTGATTTCAGTGTTGATTATAAATATACAAATGATAATGGTGTTGAGGTAAGTGCCCCATATTTAGAAGGAACTACGTTAGGTAAATATATTAAAGCTGTTCATTATGCTGATGAGGCTTTAGGACAGTTAATAAATGATTTAGATAAAGAAGGATTGCTTGAAGATACTGTTATAGTAATATATGGCGATCATGATGCAAAAATAAAAAAATCCGAATACATTCGTTATTATAATTATGATCCATATACTGATAGTGTATTGGATGAAGATGATCCCAAATATGTAGATGTTGATTTTTATTCATATGAATTAAATAGAAAAGTTCCATTTATTGTTTGGTCAAAAAATAATAAATTAAGAACAGAAGTAACTGAAGTAATGGGAATGTATGATGTTTTACCTACTTTAGGTAATATGTTTGATTTTTATAGTCCTTATGCTTTAGGTCACGATATGTTTAGTATTAATGAAAATGTTGTAGTATTTCCAGATGGTAACTGGTTAACAAATAAAATGTATTATTATAATCAAAAAGAAGAAGGATTACTTTTAAAAGCTGATGAACCAGTTAGTGTAGAATATATCAATAAATATAATGAAATATCTGAAAATTTAATATCTGTTTCTGATAAAATAATTGTATATGATCTAATTAAGAAAACAAAAGAAACAGATGATTTATTAGAACAATATCAAAATAATAAAAAGAAAGAATAGAAAGGAAAGTGGATAATGCACCTTCCTTTTTTTCTATTTTAATTTATGATATAATGATAATATAAGGAGTTGTAGTTATGAGAAAGAATATTTTAAAAGTATTAATTGTAACATTAATAATAAGTGCTATTCTAGGTATATCAATTATTTTCTTTGGATTATGGGGAGAAGTGTCTGGCAAAATTTTATTAACAACATCAACTATATTTGGATTTAGTATACCTGGATTGTCTTGTTCCACGATATATGAAAAAAAAGGTAAAGAAAAGTTCGCAAAATTGGGAATAATAATATGCATATTAAGTTGTTTATATATTTTATTTATTATTTGGGGATTATTTAGATTTTATGAAATAACATTAAAATTACTTGTTGCTGGAATTTTATTATCGTCATCATTTGGTCATTTAAGTTTATTAATGATGAATGAAAATAAAGATAATAAAGTTAGCATTTTTAGAGAAACAACCATCTTTTTATCTATTATAATTGATATATTATTTTTATTAATGATTTTTTTGGAAATAGATGTTAGCTGGAAGATAGTAGCAATCTTATCTATTTTAATAGCACTGGGCACCATAGTGACACCTGTTTTAAGTAAGATTAATAGTGGTAAAAAAGTTACAGTTGATGATAAATATAAACAATTAGAGCAATTAAAAAAATTATTAGATAGTAATGCAATAACTGAAGATGAATATAATATAGAAAAAAATAAAGTTTTAAATGAAAAATAAGAGAACTTGTATTCTCTTATTTTTTGATAGTAATATTTTTTTATTTGTTGTATAATTATAGTAGTTATATAGTAGGTGAAAATATGCAGAAAAAATTAAAAAATGGGTTATTTATATTAGCTTTAATCCCTTATATTATTTTTTTAATATTAGGGGTTATAAATTGTATTAAATATACTATAGATAATCAAGTGTTAGATTTATATGAATTAATAGCGCCTCTTAGTGATTTTTGGTTTGATACAATTGTAGAATTTAATTTTATATATGTTATTTTAATAATTTTTTGTGTAGGTTATCCTATATTTTATTTGGTTGATAAATCGCATCAAAAACAAGAAAAACTAGAAAAAACAAAAAAATTTGATAAATATTTACTTTTATATATTTTAAGTTTTATCCCTTATTTATTTTTAACATATACTTGTATTTTTGGTATAGAATTTGGTTTCTTTACTACCGATATGTATTATGGATTTGATGCTTTATTAATTGCATTAATAGCTGGTACTATTATACCAATTTATCCTTTAATATTAATTTATCAAATAGTTTATACTTTGAAACAGCATAAAAATTTTTCTAATAAGTTAAAAAAAAGTATTATTTTGATGGTGATATTATTAGTTGCATCAATTATTATTCCATCTTTAGTTCACTTAAATATTAAAAATAACAGAATTAATAATAATTATAAACAAGATAAAGTAATTATTGAAAAGTATTTGAGTGATACTTTTGGAAAATATTATGACGATATGGAAGTTTTAAAAAATAATAGTGAATCAGCATCCTATAGAATTAAGACTCCACTTTTAGATTATAGTTTTACTATAGAATTAAATAGAGAAAGAAATCAAGTAAATAAAAATACCTTTTATAAAGAGTTTGTAGAAGAAAATAATATGCAAGATAAATTTGATAGATATATTACTAATTTATATAATTTACCTAATAATGTTAAAATAAATAGTGTAATTACAAGCTTTGATATAAATAATTATTCTGTAGGTGATTCGATAGATAATTTATTAAATACATGTGAATATAAAATAGATAGTATTTATATATATGATAGTAATTATAAAAAAGAAGAAATACTAAGTATAATAAAAGATTATTATAAAAAATATGACGTTTTATTAAAACCATATTATACAAAAGAGTGGTTAATGTTTTATGTTAAAATAAATGACAAAAATTATGCATCAATACAAGTAATTACATCAAATAATAATTTGACTATTCATTTTAGTGGTTATAACTATGGTGATGGTTACACTATTGCTTATGAAACAGAATATATAGATTTAAATAATTAAAGGTGATAATATGAAAAGAAAAAAAAGAATTTTAATGATAATTAGTATTATTTTAATACTTGGAATATTAGTGTTTTCAGTATATTTATTATTATATTATAAAAAAATGAAAGATAGTAAAGAACAAACTCATAAGTTTATAGAAGAATATAACGAGCTGGTAGAAAAGGAGCAAGCATCTTATGTTATTATAGAGATTAATCCTAAAGCTATATTAGAAGTAATTAATAATAAAGTAGTAAATTTAGGTTGTTTAAACGAAGACTGTGAAAATATATTTAATATAGATGTAGTTAATAAGGGACTTAATGAGACAATAGAAATTTTATATCAAACTGCTAAAGAAAAAGGAGTAGACGTGTCTAATGGTGTAAAAGTTTCATCAGTTAATAAAGAAATTGAAAAAGAAGTTAGTATTTTAGAATATACTAATTACCAAACAATTAATCTAGAAGAAGAAAAAGAATGGTTAAGTAAAGTAAGAGACAATAAAGATATATTAAATCATACAGCTAAATATTACTATAATAATAAGCTATTAGAGTTTTATCAAAATGATAGTGATTATGGAGATGTATATACTTGTAATATTGTAAAAGAAGAAATAAGTTGTTATATAACACTAAAGTTTGAAAGAGAATTACCGTATGATGTAACTTTAGCAAACCAATTTTCCTATAATGAAAAACATCAAAAACTAATGGATACTTTAGATAAGTTTAATATTGAATATAAAAATAAAATAGAAGACGTAGAAGGTATAGATTTATTTAAAATAAATAATATTGAAAAAATAAAGATTAATAATAAGTGGTATAGCGTTGGTGGTTCTTATCATGAAAAAGATAGTTTTTATAAAGGAAATAATAATATTGTTTTAAATTCTGTTTTAGAAAGTGGTAGTTATGGATATAGTTTTACAACTTTACCACTATCAAAACTTGACTTAATTAGTTTAAGTTATAACGAAAGTGATTTAGTTATCTTAAAAAACTATCATAGTGAGACTATATCAATTCCAATGGTTCATGAAGAAAATTAATGTGTTATAGGTGATAAAAATGATAATATTTATAATTTTATTTTCAATTGGTTTTATTGTTTCTTTAAAAAAATTTCATTACAATTTTAAAGGTGTAGAATTAGTTATATTTTGGTTGCTTTTTACCATATTTACATATTTTGACTTTGGAGTAGAAGGATTAATAGATATGGGATTAGTAGATATACCTATAATATTTATAGCTTTATATTATTTGATAAAAGTTATTAAAACAAAGCAATATATTGGTTTATTATCTTTTATAGTTCAAATAGTTTCATCAATTATTTTTATAATTATATTTAGTCAATATGAAAATTCTATTTGTGATGGAATGTGTTTTGGTAGTTTAATATTTTTCATTATTTTTATAGCTATAATAATTTACATGTTATTAGTTAATTTAGTTATGTTTATTGTAACTTTAATTAAAAATAAAAAGAAAATAAGTTTTACTTATAAAAATATTAATAAAAAATGGATAATAATTAGTATTATAGTTGTTTTTATAGTGTTATCTTTATTAGTTAAAGGGGTAATTGTCACTAATTAAATATTAATTTATTTTTAATAATGATTGTAGTAAGAGGGGTAGTATGAATTTTTTTGAAAAGATACTTTATTTTTTACAAGGAGAAATGGTTGAACCAAAAACATTTGGATTATTTCACTTATTATGGTTAATTTTAGTAGTACTTGTTATTTGTATTTTATATACTAAAAAAAGTAATTATGGCGAAAAACAATTGAAGTTAGTATTAGGTATTTATGGCATAGTTGCTTTAATATTAGAAATATTAAAACAACTAATTTGGTCATTTAATTATGATTTGATTTCAAATACTGTTAGTTGGGATTTTGAATGGTATGCGTTTCCATTTCAACTTTGTACAACACCTATATATATTAGTTTAATAAGTTTATGGTTAAAAAAAGGAGTTGTTAGAGATAGCCTTTTAGCATATATGTCATATATTACAATTATTGGAAGTATTACGACTATGATTATGCCAGACAGTTGTTTTGTTAGTGATATATTAGTAAATATTCATACAATGTGGTTACATTTAGGAAGTTTTGTAGTATCAGTTTATCTACTTTTGAATAAAGAAGTTAAAATAGATTTTTGTAGATTAAAACAAGCTATTATAGTATTTTTGATATTTGTTTTTATAGCTTTAAGTATGAATATTACAATATATAATTTAGGTGTTTTAAATGGGGAAACATTTAATATGTTTTATATAAGTCCTTATTTTGTAAGTTCTTTACCAGTATTTGATATAATCCAAAAAAGTGTTCCTTATATAATGTTTTTATTTATATATATTTTAGCTATCATTTTAGCATCTTTCATAGTTTTTGGTATTTCTAAATTGATAAGTAATAACTTATTAAAAAATAATGAATTATAGTTTATTAGCAGGTCTATAAAATGATTTGCTTTTTTCATGATATAATAAGGTTAAAAAATTATTTTGCAACCAATATTCAACAAAAAACAACCAAAAAGTGGTGGTTTGCTACCAGTAGAAAACTGTAAAATGTTAATGAAAAGGAGGTATGAAAATGAATAATAAATTTTCTGAAAATTTAAAAAAGATTAGAAAAGATAATAATCTTTCGCAAGAACAACTTGCAGATGAACTTGGTGTATCAAGACAGGCAATATCAAAATGGGAGTCATCTGTTGCATATCCTGAAATGGATAAAATAATTACTTTATGTGAAAAATTCAATTTAAATATAGATGATTTATTGCATAAAGATATTAGAGAGATAAAAGGAGAAGAAGAAAGTAAAAGAAATTTAAATAAGTATGTGGATGACTTTTTAAACTTCATTACCAATACAATAAATATGTTTAGTAATATGAGTTTTAAAAGTAAATGTAAATGTTTATTTGAACAAATTATTATTGGAACAATATTACTTATTGTTTGTTTAATTATAGGAACCTTAGGACAAGATTTGTTATCTGGTATATTTGGTTTGATACCAAATAAAGTTTATTTTGTTCTTCATTCTATCCTTCATTTTATATATGGCATATTTGCTATTATGAGTTCAGTAGTAATAATGGTGCACATATTTAAAACAAGATATTTAGATTATTATGAAAAGATAAAAAAAGATGTTACTAAAGATAAAAATGAAGGTAATAAAACTTTAGATCAAGAAGAAAAAACAGATAATAAGAATAAAGTATATTTTAAAAATAATGAAAACAAAATAATTATTAGAGATCCAAAACATAGTGAGTACAAATTTATAAATGGATTATTTAAGGGTATAGTTGGGACTATTAAGTTTTTCACATTGTGCTTTTCATCTATTTTATTTGTATCATTAATTTCTTTATTTTGTTTCTTTGTGCTTTCATTTTTGATAGTTAAAACAGGATTAGTATTTGTAGGTTTATTATTAGTAATATTATCTTTAGCAATTATAAATATAGTATTGATATTACTTTTATTAAATTTTACATTTAATAGAAAAAATGATAAAAAGAAAATGATATGGTCATTTGTTATATCACTTATTATGATTGGGGTAGGTAGTGGCTTAATTTTAGTAGGAACATTAAACTTTGAATATATTAAAAATGATAAAGAAATTTTAAAAACAGAATATATAGAATTGGAAATGAGAAATGATTTAATATTTGGATATCATTATCCAGAAGTAGAATATATTGAAGCTAGTAATGATAATATTAAAATAGAATATACTGTAAATAAATATTGTGAGTTAAATCATTCGGATTTATCTGGTAAAGTAATGCATATATGGGCAAGTTGTGAAAACCCTATAAAATTAGTAAAGGAAGTAATAAATAAATTTAATGATAAAAAGATTATTTCAATAAATAATCAACTCCAAGATATCAAAATATATACTACAAAGGAAAATATTGATTTGTTAAAGATAAATTTTAGAGATTATAATGATTCTGAAGTACAAACACAAAATATGATTAACTCTTATGAAAACAAAATAAATGAATTACAACAAAAAATAGATGAGTATGTAAAAAAAGAGTTGGAATACCAAGAAGAAATTAACAATTTAAAAGAAGAAACATATAATTGTAATGAATGAAAGATAGTTAAAAACTATCTTTTTTTGTAAACAAATGTATAAAAAATTAAAAATGTATAAATAGTTAGCACGTCTTCTATATTTATGTTATAATTAATAATAGAAGGAGATAGGATAATATGAAAATTGTAAAAAAAATATTAGGGGTTTTTGTATTGTTGATGGCTGTAATAATGTTCATGCCAAGCTACATTAAAGCGGCTGAAATGAGTGATGAGTTTAAATCATATTTAAATAAAGATGGAGAATTTGAAATTAATGCTGCAAAAGGGAAAACAGAAGAAGACTTAGCTTTATATTTAGATTTTAAATATTCAAATGCAGATTTAGATTATAGTGTATGTTGGGATAAAATTTCAGATGATTTAAATTCATTTGAGTTTGGAATTCATTGTTGGGAAGATGATGGAAAAGAAGAAAGACATACAGTAAACATCAAATATAATTATGATGAAAAAGTTAATAAAACAATCAATGAGTATTTGAATTCAGTTATTAAAGAACAAAATATGTTCAAAGTATATGACTTAGAATTGGTAAGTTATTGGTTAAATACAGGTGCAGAAAATTCAGATGTTTTGGCTTTATATTCTGGGGAATTAAAAAAATTATTTGATTATAAAAATATTCAAGTATTTGCAGATGGTAGAGCGGGAGGAAACGATAAATTCATTACTAGTAATATGGGATTTGGTAGTTTCCAAAACAACGGAATAATTTATAAAATGGTTCCAGTATTAGGAGCAACAGCAGAGCATGTAATTTATATTGATGAAAACGTTGGTAATACTGAGGAAGAAGTAATATCAGCTGTACAAAAGAGAATTGATAACTATTTTGGAAAAGGCAAAGTAACTGTTGAATTTGCCGGAGAAGGAATATATGACCTTTATATGGATGAATATGAATATGAAATAGAATATTGGCAAGAACAATATGATATTTTAAAACCGCAATTTGAGCAAGCTGAAGCAGATGTACAATTATATTGTGATACAAATTTACCAGACTTTGATCAAAATATTTGTAATTCTAAACAAGAAATATGGTCTAATTTATTTCCACAAGTAGAAAATGCTAAATTTAATTTAGAATATGCTCATATTTATAAAGAAAATTTTATTGACGCTTGGAACGAAGAAAATGGCGAATATGAATTCTTAAAAGATGCTTATAATGGTTGGTACTTTTTCGCTCATATGCAATTTGGAGATTTAATGTATTCACCATTCTTTGTAGTAAAAAAAGATAGTTCAAAGATGGTAGAGCCATTTATTAAAACAGTTGACTCAACAACTAATGTAGAAATTAATACAAGTGCAACTTTACCATTAGATACTACTATTCAAGCTAACAAATTAACAAGTGGTACTGAATATGAAAGAATTCTTGAAATATTAAATTTAACAGATAATGTAACATTTGATTTAAAATTATATTCTAATTCAATGGATAGATATATAACAAAATTAGAAGATGGTGCTTTTGAAGTAAAAATTCCGATACCTGAAAATTTCAAAGGTAAAGATTTAGTTGTATATTACGTAAAAGAAGATGGAAAGAAAGAGTCATATACAGTTAATACAACTAAAGAACCAGGTTATGCAATATTTACAACTAACCATTTTAGTATTTATACATTAGGATATACAGGAAATTCATCTATAGAAGTACCTGAAACATTTGATGGTATTAGTAGTAGTATAATAATTTCAGTAATATCATTAATTGGTTTAACTTTAGCATCACTATATTTAAATAAAAGAAATAGTGTAAAATCAAATTAAAAACTAATATAAGTAAAAAAAGTGGTAGAAATACTGCTTTTTTGTGTGGAAAAAACAATATTATAATCAACTTCTGATTAAATTTTCACGATTATTAAAAAAAGAGTTTTTATTGTTATGTTAACAGTAACCATCAAAAAGATACGTTTAATATAGTTGTATAGTGTAGTGATTGAATTTAATTTTCTAGACTACTTTTGAATGAAAGTATATATACTTTTAAAAGACGAAAATATGTTAATGAAAATTAAAAATAAGAATTTTAACTATTTTAATTCTTATTTTTATATTCACTTATAATAATTTCATTTATTTCCTCAGGAGTTTCTTTACAACCATTATTTAACCATTTTTTAATAACGGCATTTAAACCTGATCTAAAAAATTCAATATGATAGTCTATATATTTATTATCGTAATATTTTTCTGCCAATTCAATACGATATTGAGCAGGGATGTTTAAAGAAATTGATTCTAATTTGAAATATGTTTTAAAGAAAATTTGGTTGTCTTTAATGTATTTAAACATATTTAAATATCCATCAGGATTTTGTTTACTATTGTTAGATAATTGAAATCTAGCAAATTCAATTTCCATTTGTTGTTTTACTTTTTCTGCAAGATCATATATATCAATATAATTAGAATAAAAAGTAGAACGATTTAATCCAGCTATTTTACAAATGGTAGATACAGAAATTTCCTCAATGTTTTTCTTTTGAATCAATTGTAGAAACGTTTTTTCAATTTTTTCTACAGATGATTTTCTTTTTTTATTATTAGATATATTCATATTTAAACCTCCAAATTTTATTATTCCAACAAAAGTTGAAAATTGTTGATTGTTTTTAAATATCCATAAACATTATAATATAAATGTAAGAAAACAACAAGTGTTGCTTTTTATAGATGGAGGTGAAAATATGTCTAAAATGGTAGAAGTTAATAAGAAAGTTGAAGAAACTTTAGTTGATGGATATAAGAAAGTAGAAGATACTGTTGTAGGTGGGTACAAAAAAATTGAAGATAAATTTGTTGATACTTTCTTAAAAAAAGAAGGAGAAACTACTGAAGAAGCAAAAGCAAGAATAATATCTGAACAAGAACAATTAGAAGAAAAAAATAAAGCCAAAGTAGAAGAAACATTAAAATTATCTAAAGAAATTAATGATAAATATGTAAAATAGTGTGGAGGAATAAATGAAAAAAGAAACTTTACTAGAAATTATATTTGGTACAATTGGTGGATTAGTTTTCGCAATTGGTATGTGTATGTGTTTACTTCCTGAATGGAATTTATTGAAATCCGGTATTGTAGTGTCAACAATTGGGTTTATAGTTTTATTGTGTATTATACCTATCTATAGAAAAGATCGTCCCAAAAAAGTTAATAATAAAAAAACTGATTGGGGTTTGATATTAACTTGGATAATTGGTGTAGTTGGGGCTTTAATTATGGGATTTGGTATGAGCAAAATAATGGTTGATAGTCCAGAAAAAATGGATATGATTATTGGAATGATAACAGGAGTTGTAGGACTATTAATTTGTGTACTAAATTATCCAATTTATTCATATTTAAAAAGTAATAAAAATTAATGAATAAACTAATACAACAGTTTAAAAAATTAAAAAAAGAAGATCGTATAATGTTCTTCTTGATATTTACAACAATAGGCAATATTTTTATGGCAATAGTAAAGTTTGTATTGTCATTAACGTTACCATCTCTTTGGTTTTTTATCAATGCAATATTTATGATGGTTTTATCATTTGCTAGATTTTTTTCGATAAGGGATTATAAAAAAACCAAGTTAATTGAAGATAAAGAAGAAATACAAAAAATTGGATATAAAAATTATCTTACTAATGGGATTTTATTAGTAGTATTAGGAATAATGTATTTTTTTGTTAATGTTTATATTTATTATAAAGGAACAAATACAACAATATATGAATATTTAACTTATTTAGTAGCATTAGTTGCATTCTGGTCTATTGGTTCTGCAATTTATGGAGTGGTTAAATATAAAAGAAATCATATGCCGATATTAAAGGCAGTAAAATTAACAAACTTTGCAAATGCTTTAACTTCGATAATGCTTACACAAATAGTATTATTGGATACTTATGCTGATACAAAAGTTTATAATTCAAATTTAATAAATGGATTAACAGGTATGGGGATAGGAATAATAATTGTTATATTAGGTTTATATATGATAATTGGTATAAATAAAATAAGAAAGATAGATGAACTTTGATTCTATCTTTTTTTATGGTATCTTGTTGATGAATCAAGAGGGTATAAAAAAACTAACCCTAGTTAGGGGTTAGACTGTTACATCAATGGAGCGGTTGTCGAAGATATCTACAACTTTTCACTTCTTAACGATTTAATACATAAAATATCAATCTCTAATAATATTTTATCACAAAAATTAAAATTTGTATTAATAAAATTAGTCAATATAATATTTTAACTCATTTAACAATATTTCATTTTCCTTGAAATTATCTAATATAGTTTTTTTAATATAATAATAATCATTTTCTTTATATATATATTCTTTATATTTGTTTACAACCAATGAAGATAATTCAGGTGATAAACCATCTTTAACGAAATAGATTTGAATTTCATCACTAGTACCATATTTTAGTGAATTATATTCATTATCGCTAATTAGTCCTTCTGAATTTAAAAACTCAACAAATTTTAATAATGTAAAATCAATATAATTATCTTCTTCTTTAATTCTTAGTATGGCATAATTTATAATTTCTTTTTTTGTTAGTTTAGTTATATCTATATATTGTGGTTTGAAGTCCTTTGGATTACGTTTTACTAATCCCCATCTTTCACCAACATAGATAGCGCGTTTGTTTTCAGAATGATGTATCCAATAATATACCATGCGCGAGATTTTCTCTTTGAAGGTGGTATTGTTTTTTCTTTGCTCAAATAACATTTGATAATAATTTCTTGCTGCAATATTGTCTAAACGTCTGATGTTATTTTTATTATCAGAAATTAATTCTATATCTTTAAAGAAAACATAATAGACTTTATCAATTAACGAAATATCAGGATTTTTTTCTTTCAAGTATTGTAATCTTTCTAGAATTTTTTCTTCGTTCTCTTTTATATTGAATTCTATAACATTAGCTTTTATTAACTTTTTTCCAATATCTGTTGTAACAGTTAGTTTTTCTTTTAATTCTTTCTCAACAGGATAATTAGATAAATTAATTAATGTTTGCAAATCGTTTTCAGAAATTTCCTTTTTGGATTTTTTTAATAGTGGATTATCTACCTTATCATCTTTTATTCTTGGAAGAATGTTGTAGCGTAATCTTTCTTTAATAAAATCTAAATAATTATCATTAGAATTGACATCTTTTATAAAATAGATATTACTTATTAATTTAGAAATATTTATATTTTCAAAATTAAATATTTCACTATACCTATTTACTCTTCCTACAAGATTTTTTAATTGACCATAGGATAAATTAGAATTTCCTATCTTCTTCTCGCATATAAACATTGTATCAAAAGGCATATTAACACCTTCTAGTAAAGTAGATGAGCAAAAAACATACTTTATAAACTCGTATTTTTTTACACAATCTTCTATATAAATTCTAACATTATCAGGCATTCCTCCAAAATGATAGACAATACCTTTTCTTAAATACGAAATTAAATCATAGTCTTTATCTATATATTCAGCTAGATTACTTATTATATTATCAATCTCAGGATCATCTATATCGTTTAAATATGTTGAAAATTCTTCAACAGCTTTTTTAATCTTTACTGGTGAATTTAAATAAATAATATTCTTTTTACCTGAATGGTTTATAATAAATTTATATTTATCTTCTTCCATTTTTGAGTTAAATTGAACAAAATTATCAAACAATGAGTCATAATAATATTTTTGCTTAACGTTAAAGTCGGCTAAATAGTATTTGTTTGATTTTATAAGAGGGAGAGCTTTTATTTCTTTTAAAGTTAAAATATCACTACATTTTAATTGTAAATTTTCTGCTTTTTCTATAACAGGACTAAATAATTTTACAATTAAATTAGGATTTTTAAGTTGTAATAAAATAATTACTTTGGTTAACAAAATGGAACGTTCTTTGTTATTAAAAATATTATGAGCTTCATCAATTAATAATGTATCAAAAGAGATCGAATTATTCCTATCAAAAACCAATTTAAATAATCTTTCTTGAGTTAAAACAAAAATATTATTTTTTCCCTTTATTATAGAATCATAATGAGTAATAATTTTAGGAGTTAAATTGTAGTTTGAAAACATCTTTAATAAGTCATAGCGCACTTGATTTACTAGTACTTTAGTAGGCACAACGATACAAATATTTTTGCTTTTATAGTTATCTAATACATATTGTTTTATTAATTCAGTTTTTCCAAAAGATGTTGGAGCAATTATTACTGCATTTTCATCTGAATGCTTAAATTCTTTATTAATATCAATTTGTTGTTGTGTATAATATATTCCTGATGTCGTATTTTTGCTTTTTTCTAATGCTATCGTTTGAAATTTGTCATATATATTATTATCAAATTTTTGTTTGTCTAATAGTTTTAACATTTTAACAGTTGGTGAATTTTTTAAACAAGATGATATTTCATATAAAGGAGTATAATCTTTGGTCATTAATGAATAATTTAAAATTATTTCATAACCAACAGAACGAGTTTCGTAATCATTACTATTCAATAATAAAAGTCCAACAGATAATAATTTAATATAATCACTATCATTAAGTTGTTCTTTTTTAAACAACATTAAATTTTCATATATTTCCTTAAAACCACTAGATTTTAATAAATTTTGAATTTGAATTTTACTATTATTCATTATTACACATCCCCCTAATTATATTTAATGTTCTTTCTATGGTGTTTTCTCGAATGCATACAATAATTAATTTTTCATCTTTCTTTCTAAATTGTTCTAATTTTTTTACTATTTTTTGCTCATCAATTTGTTCCATAGTTTTTCCAAAAATAACACTTACAATAATTTTATTTTTTACTTTTGGTAAACGCATATCTGAATCTAAAATTTTTGCTAAATTTGAAATTTCTGATGCATCATTAGTGCATAAAAGCAATTTAGATTTTGCAGTTGTCCAGTAATTTGTGTTTTTGTTTGTTCCATCAAGTTTAGAACTAATATCGGAATAGGCACTATTTAATTTATCAATATTTATTTTATTTAAAAGTGTAGGGATAGGAATTGATATTTCACCAGATTTTACTTCAGAATACCAAATGTTTCCGTCTTCAATCGATAACATATCAAACCCTTTTTTAAAGGAACGTTCTTCTAAATTCATCATAGGATTTATTGATTTTAAGAATGGGAATTTATATTTGGCAAATACATAATATAATAGTTCTCCTATGTATCCTATTTTATGCCTATTGTCTTTTGAATTTTCTTTATCAACACGGAACAAGAACTCCTTAGCAATTTCTGGAATATCATATATATTGCAGTTACAATAACCACAACAAATTTCTATTATTTCTTCTTTTATAATTTTCTCGAAGTTTTCAAAAGTTTTATCATCTAAAAATTGTATGTAATATCCTTTATCATTAAAATTGTTATTCATTAAATCACCTACCGCTTTACTAAAATGAACATTATAAGTTTTCTAAAATTGCTTTATATAATAGCACAAAAATCAAATTTTGTCATTTTGTATTAGCAAAAATCAGATTTTTAAGTTAATATGATAGGGAAATTATTCTTATTTAAAAAAATATGTTATAATATATAATGTTAAGGGGGGACTTTATGGAACAAATAAATGAAGAAATGCAAATGATTGCAGTTGAAAAAGTATTAGAAGAAATGCAAGAAGCTGAGAAAAATTTAATGAAATGGAATGCCTACTGGTGGGAAAGTTATGATAATATTGTAGTCCCTACAGAATATCTTTATGATTATCTTGATTTAAATGATGTAAGAGAATGTGTCAAATTTTTTGGAGATATTGATATATATAACTTACGAACAGATAGACCTTTAGGCATACCTTTAAAAAGATTTATTTCGAATCCTGTATATAATCAAGATATATGTACAATTAAATGGACAGGAATTGAAACAAATAATTCATCTAGAAAAATTATATTTAATAATACTGGAGAAATAACTTTAGAAAAACACTCTAAAAAAAGAAAACAAAAAAAACAATCTAAGAGCATAGAATATGACGCTAATTACAATGTTTTATCTGATGATTTTTCAATTAATATTACTATTATTGATATGTTAATACCAAGATGTTTTGCTCGATATAAGTATGGTGAAATGTCAATTAATTTGAAAGATGGTTTATTAACATGCAGATATAATGATATAGAAATAATACAAGATTTAAATACAGGCGTAAAAATAGTAAGAATTTCAAAAAAATATGATAGAAGAGATAAAGAAAATAATGCATCAGTAGTATTTGAAGCTGTATTAAATGCTGATGATAGTTTAGAAATGGGAGCAGTTGCTATTAATACACATAAAGGTAATGGTAAAGTTAATGGAACATATAGATTTGATGTTAGTAGAAAAAAAGGAATTCGTGCTAATTTCTATTCAAGAAAAGGTATTAAGATTGATTTAACAACCAATCCTATGTTATTAGGAACTGCTAATACATTATTATTGCCTTCACCAAATAGTGAAAATAGTAGTGACATTATTGTTTCTAATTTTGCTAATTCTACACAAAATGCAATCGCTAAAAACTTAAGTGAAAAAGTTATAAGTTTTGATAATTCTGATTTTAATATGGAAGCAGTAAAACAAGCAAAATCTAATATAATAGAAATGTTAAAATGTATAAAAGGTGAACTCCCTTTGTGTGGATTAGTGGAAAGAATTGATAATTGTTTGTTATTACTTGATAGTAAAAAACAAGAAAAAATAGAAGGAACAGCAAAAACTTTGAAATTAAATTAATTAGGGAGGTTACTATGAATTTAGAAGAAATTAGAGCAAAATATACTGAAGAAGAAATTTTAAAAATTAAAAAGAACTCAAGAGAAATACCTGCTTATGCTGGGGACTCACTAGATAAATTAGTTTTACAACTTGAAAATTTAAGAAGACAAGGAAAAATAAATTGCTTTGTTAATTTTAATGGTACTAAATTATATTCTATAGATGTTACTATGGATAGTGCATATAAAGAATGCTTAGGTTGTACAAGAAAAACTTGGCTAAAAAAAGAAAAGAAATGGGCAGAAGATTATAAAACTAAAACAGAAAAATGGAAAAAAGAAGCTGAAGAAAACTTACCAATATGGATAGAAGAAGGAAAAAAATATACACATCCTGCTAAATTTGAAAGTTGGGAAAAAAATGTATTTCTTCTGCAAATGGAGATTATTATGGTTTAGAAATAAGAAATGCTTTAGAAATTATGAAAATGATTGAAGATGGTATTCCATTTGGCGATATTAAATTAAAAATTAAACAACAAGGCCATAGCGGAATGACTTATTCAAAAATGATGAATATTATTTTATATTATGCAAAAAGAGGACCAGCTTTTTATAATTTTATGAACAAAAATCATATGGATAAATTTGATAAGAAATATGTATCTAAAATTAAAGAATTAAATAAAAGAATTCTTTATGGAGAACCAATTGAAGATGTGTGTGAAGATTTAAAAGACCATAGAATTATGGAAATATCAATAGTATCTGAATGTTATGACGGAATAGAAATATTTGACGGAACAATTTTGGTAAATGAAGATGGAACTTTTGAAGGAATTGTAGATGATAACAATGTTATCTCAGGTAAGTTGTTGGGAGAAAATGGTATTGTTTTTGCTAATTTTTGCAATTATGAAAAAGCATCAAATTATTGTGGAATAAATGAAGATGGTATTTATATGGGCAAACACGAAATATATTCATTTGATGGTAATATTGATAATGGTTCAATTCTTATAGAAGTAAAAGATTCTCAAAGAAATTTTGCATCTGAAATTGGAGTAGAATATCAAATTGATAAAGTTAAAGGATATTTTGATGACTATGTAAAAGAAATATATTATTGGTATAACAATAATATGGATTCTGAAATTGACAGAATTTTACTTTCATTACAAGATGGATTAGAAGAAAGATTATTAAATGCATTAAAATTAAGATTAAAAACATTAAAAGGCCCTCAAAGATTTGATGTGTTAGCAGTTCCTTGCAGAAGACCTTTCGTAGTTGCAGCTGATAAAGCAGAAGCATTTAAAAACTCAACTAATAGTAAGGAAGATAATGAACAAGTGAGAGAGATGGCTGAAACTTTTAGAAAAAATAATTTGGTTGTTGAAGAAGGACCGGTATTGAAAAAAGTAAAAAAAGATGATTCTAAGCATTAATGCTCATAATCATCTTTTTCTATTTCTATATAATCTCTTGAACTATTAATAGGTTTAGAAAAATTTATTAATTCGTTATAATCATCTTCATCTAAACCTCTATGCTCATATAAATCACGAGTAAGTTGAACATATTTATCTTTCTTTTTATGGTCTATAAGTTTAGTAATAATGAAATGTTTTATAAAATAAAATTTGTCTTTTAATTTTTCTAAAAGAGATTTTAAATTAAAATTTTCTTTCTTAAGTTCAGATATTTCTTCGTCTTTTTCTTTAATATTTTTTATTAAATTATCTACTTTTAGAGATAAATCTTCGTTATTTTGTTCTAACAATTTTAATCTATCACGATTACTTAATAATTCTGATTCTAGTTCTTTTAAAGTGGCAGTTGTATTACAAAAATCACATATAAATTCTAACTTTTGTTTTAAACCATTTTCGATCTCAATTTCTTGTTTAATAATATTAAACATAAACACCATCCTTCCTTTAGGATGATTTCTTTGTATAACTTCCAAGCTGATAACGTGGGAGAAATACACAAAAAAATCAATCTTTCGATTGATTTTCTATATATCAATGTCCGAATAGTTCGAACAGATTCGTCAATGGAGCGGTTAAGCTACAGCTTACGAACTACAACGTTCTCTTTCTAAAAACATTATATAGTAATTCCTATATTTTTTCAAGGAAGTATGGGAATTTTTTGCAATTTATAGTATAATTTAATTAGTTTTTGAAGTATTCAGGAGTTTCATGTATGAATGTTATAAATAAATTAGAACTAGAAAATATAAAAATTGGAATTAGATATTATGGACTAGAAGATTTATCTACTGGTATAACAGTTAAAGATTTATTAGAAGGAAAGGAAATTATATTAAGTAATTATACAAATAATAATATCTTATCCTTAGATGATTATATAAATTATGTTTTTTTGGATTATATTATGAAATTTCAAGAAGTTATACCATATGTTAAAGAAGAAAAAAAAGATGAATTTGAAAAATTTATAACTAATTGCAAATTAATGTATGATAAATATAAACTTGCAGATGTTGTAAAATATATTCAAAAAAATTATAAAGAAATTTATAACTATAATGATGAAGATAAAGTTACTTGTTTGTCATTTGATTTAAAAGACTATACTTCAGAATTTATAGGAGAACATTTCAATTGTTTTAATGAGGATGTTATAAAATATGTAATTAATGAAGCGACATATGATGTAATAGACTGTTTTGAAAAATGGCAAAAATATTTTATTAAAAATCCAGAAAAACTAAAAATTTTATTTAGTGTGGAAAATATAAATAAAGTATTTTTTATGAGAATTCAAGAGCTTATAAATATAATTGAATCTTTACATAGCAATAACAAATTTGATGAAGCAATATTAACCGCTATGGATATTATTTATGACATATTGGAAAAACAATATTTTAATCCTGAAGGTGAGCAACATATTTGGCAAAGTTATTTTATGATAAATGATTGTTTACCTTTTTATAGAAAAATGAGCTCACCCTATGCCTACAAACTAGAAAAAGAACTAGAAAAGCAAGAAATTATATTTAATGATAATTTAATTAAAAATGGTCACACTCAAACTATAGAATTTGATTTAAAACCATTCAGAGACTTTTTTGAAGATGATACAAAACCCTGGGAAGTAAAAATTGTATTTTCAACTCATTCTAGAGATGAAAATGGTAAATTGGTAAGTTTTTTAGAACAGGGTGCAAAATGTGTTGCTAAAGGTTTAAGTGATGAATTGGCCAGAAAAAATCCAGGAACAGATGATTATTTTACAAGTTGGAGATTAAGAAACCTAGGATTATATTCAATGGAAGTAAAATCAAGATTTATGACTTTAATGAGTAATGATCATAATATTAGTGAATATTTATCCGACATTTATGGTGAATTACGATATATATGTGAAAATATTAATACAACGATAGAACTTGAAGGACTAAATGAAAATGTGGAAATGTTATCTCAATTTTTATCTGACCTATTTATAAATTTACCAAATAACGAGAAACAATATCAATTATCAATAAAAACTACTGTATATGGATGTGCTATGTTTATATGTGGACTAATTGAAAAAGTTTTACGTATTATTTATAAAAATAGTATGAAAGAAGTATCATATATACCAGATTCAAGTATAACTTTGGGTAATTTGCTGATTGAAAGAGATAAACATACTTCTATAATCTTAGATATATTAGGAACTGAACAAATTAGGTGTCTCAGATATTATCTGCATAAAATAGATTTTTATAATGCAGTTGGACAAAATATACGAAATGATCTTGCTCATATAAATGGAAGAACAATGAAAAATTTAAATCACGACTTAATTTTAGAATTACTATCTTATTTCACATCAATTCTTAATAGTTGTGTTTTATATTATCAAAACAAAAATAAAAATTAAGGAGGATTTTATTATGAATAACAATGATAATATTGCAGTAGTAGTAAGTAATGATAATAAAGATGTTACTATTTATGAAACGATAAATGCTATTAAAAATGCAGGATTTAAGAATGTATTTATACAATGGTATAATAAAGATTGGAATCCTAGTCAAGAAGAACAATTAGAATATATAAGAAAATGTGGATTAAATGTTATTTTTGCTCACTTAGGATACCAAGGTATAAATAATTTATGGCTTGATAATGAGATTGGTAATAGTTTGGTTCAAAGATACAAAAATGATATTAAAATATGCAAAGACAACAATATACCAATGGTTGTAATGCACTTAACTAGTAAAAGTGATGCTCCTCAATATAATGAAATTGGTTTAAACAGATTAAAAGAAATTGTAAATTATGCAAAAGAACTTAATGTAAAAGTTGCGTTTGAAAATACGAAAATCAAAGGCTATCTAGACTATGTTATAGATAATATTGATAATGGTAACGTAGGCATATGTTTTGATTCTGGACATTATCATGTTCATTTTAACGATGAATTGAATTTTAAAAAATTTAAAAATAAAATATTTGCAGTACATTTACATGATAATGACCAAAGTGATGATTTGCATTTAATGCCATTTGACGGGACATTGAATTGGAAAGAAGTAATAAACAACTTAAAAGAATGTAATTATACAGGACCAATTACTATGGAACTTTGTTATAGATATGAATATCTAGATATGGGAATAGATAAATTTTATGAAAAAGGCTATGAGGTTGGAATACAATTAAATAAAATGATGAAGGAGGATTAAAATGAAACAAGAATATTTAGAGTTTGCCAAAGATATAGCTTATAAAGCTGGAGAAATAATGATTAAATATTTCAAAGGTGATAATGAAGCAAGTTATAAATTTGACCAAACTATTGTTACAAAAGCAGATACAGAAATAAATAAGTATTTAATAAAAAGAGTTAAAGAAGCATTTCCTACACATTCAGTTGATGGTGAAGAAGAACAATTTGGAAAAAGTGATTATGTATGGGTATGTGATCCTGTTGATGGTACAGCTATGTATGCAAGACATATTCCTGTTGCTGTATTCTCTCTTGCTTTAGTTGTAGATGGAAGTTCAACTATAGGAGTTGTTTATGACCCTTTTACAAATAGTATGTATTCTGCAATTAAAGGTCAAGGAGCTTATAAAAATGGTGAAAAAATTAGAGTTAATGATATTGCATTAGATGATATGAAAAGCGTATCAAATTTTGATATGTGGCCTGAAGCAGAATATAATTTATATGACTCTATTAAAGAACTTGGAAAGAAAACATATTTTATTGGTATAGGTAGTGTTATAAGAGCTTGTATGTGTGTAGCAAATGGAGACTTTAACCTAGCTATATTTCCAGGAACTAAACATAAAAATTGTGATATAGCAGCTGCTAAAGTTATTGTTGAAGAAGCTGGTGGTAAAGTAACTGATTTATTTGGTAATGAGCAAAGATATGATACAGATATAAATGGAGCCATTATAAGCAATGGTCATGTTCATGATGAAGTTGTAGCGGTATTAAAAACTAGTTTGAAAGGAAATTAAAAGAATGAATATAAATGTTAATAAAGTAAAAATAATTGTTACAATTCCTATTGAGAATGTAGAAGAAGTTAGAAATGCTATGTGTGAAGCAGGAGCAGGAATTATAGGAAATTATACACATTGTTCCATGTCTACAAAATGTATTGGTACTTTTAAACCTAATGATGATGCAAATCCATACATTGGTGAAAACAATAAAATGGAATTTGTAGAAGAAGAAAAATTAGAAGTAGTGTGTGATACAAACAAGGTTAAAAATGTTATTACAAAATTAAGAGAATTTCATCCTTATGAAGAACCTGCAATAGATATTATTCCATTAATTGATGAAAGTGATTTTCAGTGATAGGAGGAAAATAATATATGAATATAGGAAATTTAAAATTTAGCCCAATTATTGAGTCTAAAAATTTAGTACCTAGCTGTATTTATAATTTTGTTAGTAAATGGAATAATGAAATTGAAAAAAATAAATTTCTTGTTGCAGAGATTAATCCTGAATTTGCAGATGGTAATAAATTATGCGATGAATATCATATAGATAAAAAAATTGGATTTAATTGTTTAATAGTAGAATGTAAAAGAAATGAAATAATAAAGTATTGTGCTTTAATTGTTCCTGTTGGATACAAATATAATATGGGAAGTGTTGTTAGAAAATACACTAATTCAAGAGTTGTTTCAGTTGCTTCACTTGAATATGTTTTAGATAAAACTAAAATGGAATTTGGAAGTATTACTCCAATAGGATTGCCAGATGATTGGCAAATCTTAGTTGATCCTCTTATTAAAGAACAAGAAAATATAATAATTGGTGGAGGATTAGTAAAATCTAAAATTTCTTTACCTACGGAACTATTTTTAAAGCTACCTAATGTTGAGATAGTTGAAGGAATTGCTAAACAAGTTTAATAAAAATCTTATAAATGTAAAAGGCAATGCAGAAAATAAATTCTGCATTGTCTTTTTCTAGTTATTATTTCAAATTTTCAAGGGGATTGGGGACTTTCCCCACATAAGAATTTGTACAGGAGTACAAATTCATTGCTTGCTAGACACAACTTATACTCCCATTCAAAACCACAAAATAAAAAGAGGATTAAATTATTTTTATAATTTTTTCCTCTTTTTTTAGATTATTTATATAAAAATATATTCTTTTAATATAATATCTTCTGCTGTATTTTTATAATTATTCATAAGTTTTGCCCACTCAATATGATTTATTTTTTTATTCTTTTCAGATAGTCTTTCATCTGATTTTTTATAACTTTCCATCAAAGTATTTAATAAATCTTCTGAACTTTTACTTACTGAAATAAGATGATTAGTAAGTTTTTCTTTCATTAAAAGTGAAGTATATAGGGCTTTTTTATACTCTTTTAAATAGGCTAATCTCATTCTTCCATATTTGTTTATATTCCCTTTTTTAGTTTCTTTTAAAGTTAAATCTGGTAATAAATAATCTCCATGTTTTGTATAAGTTATTTCCATAATTAAATCATTCCTTTCTTATTTTTATTAAATATTTATAATTGTTTTTGGTATTAATAGTAGGTTATCTACTATGTTGTTATCCTCAATATATGGACAATTTATAATGCCATCTTGATAAAAGTGTTGTTTTATTAATTCCATATATAAAGTTAAATCTGCTTCAGAATATTTATTATCTTCATATTTTTTAGTAGAAAATATAAAGTAATCTTGTTCTAATTTTTTCAATTCTTGTTTATTAATTTGTTCTTTATATTTAATTCCAATTTCATTATTATTTAAAATTTCATTAAGATAATTTAAATATTCTTTATTACTTTTTGATATAAATTCATCCGTAAATTTTATATGTTTAATTTCAATATTATAGTTTTTATCTCTTGTTATTTCTAAATTTGCTATTAATCTTTGTATTAATTCTTTCTTAGTTTTTCTATTTAAACTATCCCATAAAAATGAGAATCCAAGATTATTTTGAAATAAAATATTGTTATCATCTTGATAATCACAATCTAATTTTTTAAGTAATTCTACTGTGTAATCCTTAAAGTCATCATCCGGATCTAGTTTGTTTTTCTTTTGATTTAGTTTATCTATTTCTTTTTTTATAATTTCATTTTTATGATTAATAATTTCAATATTTAGAGTAGAACTTAAATATAAATCAACTAACTTTTTCTCTTGTTGTTTTAGTTTTTCAATAGCGTTATCTATATCCTTTATTTCTTTTGTTTTAGTAGAATTACATACTATAATTTCATTATTCTCATCATACATATATCTAGTTAATTCATTTAAAATACGTCCTAGTTTTTGTTCTATTTTATCCGAACTATAATGGAGTCCTTTTGATTTACAATTACTATTTTTACAAGTTAAATGATAATAAACTTTTTCTTTTTCAGTTCCGCTATTCTTAAAAGAATTAGTAGAAGAAAGTATTCCACCGCAATCAGGACATTTAACTATTGAAGTAAACAAATGAATATGTTCTCCATAATTTGAGTGTTTGTTTTTCTCTAAATTTGTCCTTGTAATATTCCAAGTTTGTTCATCAATTATAGGTTCACAATAGTTATTTACCCTTAAAATATCTTGTGGTTTTCTTTTATATTTACCATATTCAAATATGCCTATATAAATAGAATTAGTTAGTACTTTATAGACTCTGTCACTTCGCCATTTACCTTGTTTTAAATACGAATTATTATCTTTCATAATACTTGCTATGTTTCTTGTAGAATGTCCTTTTTTACATAGTTCAAATATTTCTTTAACTACTTGAGCTTCAATAGGTTCTATTTCTAAATGACCTGTTTCTTGATTTCTAATATAGCCGTAGGGTGCTTTACTAGGGTGTATTTTAGATAAAGCCATTTCTTCCATAGCACGTTTAGTTCTTGCTCCAATTTCTTTTCTTTCTCTTTGACCAAATACTAAATTCATTCCAAATATCATTTCACCATTAGCAGTAGATACATCATAAGGCTCTAATATTAGTTCAATTTTTACATCGTGTTCTTCACAATAATTAAGTAGCCAAAAACCATTATAATTATTTCTAGTTAATCTATCTACTTTAATTGCAACTAACTTATCAATCTTTTTAGATTTAATATCTTTTAATAATCTTTGCATTTCAGGTCTCATTAAATCTTTTCCAGAATGCCCTGCATCATTATAGACATCAACTATTAAATAATCATTTTTCTCACAATATTCTTTAATCATTCTTAATTGCGAATCAATAGAATAACCATTATCTCTTTGGTCATCTGTACTTACTCTTACATATACTGCACATCTATTACTCATAAAATCATCTCCTCACTTGTTTCCTAACTAAAATGAGTTTTTTTACACACCAAGTTAAAATATTTATCTTCAATTGTTTCCTAACTAAAACGGAAAATAACAAACACCTTCTCATATGTTTCCTAAGAAAATTGAAAAAAGTATAGTCTAAATTTTAAAATTTCTAATTATTCCTTCATATATTTCCTCAGTTAAAAGTAATTTGTTAAGTTATAAATTTAAAATTTGTATATGTTTTCACTATATACTCACTTTTAATTAAAATTTTTACCCCTAAAGTTATAATTTTATGAGAATTTGCTTAATTTCTTTGAGATTATATTTTTCATTATGCTCTTTAATATAAAATGGTTTATTACTAATCTCATTTACTTTGTATTCAAGTATTGTAAGAGTAGTAGGATATGTAATTATGTATTCGGTGGGTTCAACAAATTGTAGATTTGTTTTCAGCAAGTGTTTAACTTTACCATTTTTAGTTATGTAAGTGTAGCTTTTGATGATTTCTAGAATTTCAGTATTTGGCTTTAATTCTTGTATTATTTTAAATTCAAGCATTAAAAATGTCCTCCTTTCTAGAAAGAGAACATTGTATTTATATATCTTCCAAGCAACTACGTGAGTTCGATTAAAAGACAAAATAAAAACTTACGACACCATATTGGTTCGTAAGTTGTTTTCAAATGGAGCAAGTGATGGGAATCGAACCCACGTCTCAGCCTTGGCAAGGCCGCGTACTAGCCGTTGTACTACACCTGCATTTTGGAGGGCCTAGTCGGATTTGAACCAACGATCAGGGAGTTGCAGTCCCACGCCTTACCACTTGGCTATAGACCCATAAACGTAATACCATTTTATAATAAATTAGCTTAATTGTCAATGATGTATTATAAAAAATATTAATTTCATAATATTATATTCATTACTTTTGTTTTGTTATACATAAATATTTAAAATGTGGTAAAATATTTATGGAAAAGGGATGATTATATGAATATAATAGCACTCTTACTTACTTTAGGAGTAGGTTTATTTATGATAGTAGGTGCTACTATTGTATTTGTTTTAAAAAATAATGAAAAAATAGTTAGTTTATCAATTAGTATGGCATTTGGAGTAACGATAGCTTTAGTTTTTGCAGAATTAATTCCAGAAGCTTTTGAATTGATGGAAAATAGTAATCGTATTATAACTGTTTTAATAGTTTTAGTATTTTCTTGTTTAGGCATAGTTATTTTAAAATGTTTAGACTTACTAATACCACATCATGAACACAATCATAAAGATAAACATGGAGATTTAGAAAACTTAGAACATATTGGTCTTGTTTCAAGTATTGCTTTAGTTATTCATAATATTATAGAAGGAATGGCTTTATATGGTACAGCCTTATCATCTATGAGTTTAGGATTAATGGTATGTATTGGTATTGGCTTACATAATATTCCAATGGGTTTAGTGATCGCATCTACTTTTTATAAGTCTAATAAAAGTATTAGTAAAACATTATTTATAACTACCATTATTTCACTTTCAACTTTTTTAGGTGGAGTAGTAATGTTTGTTTTAAACAATAGTGTTATGAATAATTTTATATTAGGAATGTTAATTTGTATAACACTTGGAATGATTATTTATATTGCTTTATTTGAGTTACTACCTAAAATGTTATGTAGTAAAGATAAAAAGACTACTATATTAGGAACCTCATTGGGTATATTAATTTTATTTATTAGTTCATTATTTTAAATCACTTTTGTGATTTTTTTATTTTTCAAACGTTTGTTTGTGTTATAATAACATTAGGTGATATTATGGATAGGATTATATTTCATATTGATGTTAATAATGCTTTCCTTTCATGGACAGCAATTGATCTTTTAAATAAGGGATATAAATATGATATTCGTAATAGTTATGCTGTAATAGGTGGGGATGAAACTAGAAGAAGTGGAATTGTATTAGCTAAATCAACCCCAGCTAAAAAAGTAGGAATATATACTTCAGAAACTTTATATAGTGCTAGAAAAAAATGTAAAGTATTAAAAGTTTATCCACCGAATTATAAATTATATGGAGAAATGTCTCAGAAGTTATTTGAACTTTTAAGCAAATATTCACCAGATATTGAAGTTGCTTCAATTGATGAATGTTATATGGATTATGGTAAAGTTAAAAATTTGTATGGAGATCCTATAGCATTTGCCTATAAACTAAAAAAAGAAATAAAAGAAACATTAGGTTTTACTGTAAATATTGGAATAGCTAATAATAAATTATGTGCAAAAATGGCATCTGATTTTTCTAAACCTGATAAAGTGCATACTTTATTTAAAGAAGAAATTGAAGAAAAAATGTATCCTTTAAAAATAGATGAATTATTTGGAATAGGAAGAAAAACTGCTCCTAAATTTCACGAACTAGGAATTCATACAATTGGTGATTTAGCGCATACTTTACCAGATACTTTATTTAAATATTTCAAAAACCAAGCTTTAACTTATGTGAATATGGCTCAAGGTATAGATGAAAGTAAAGTTATTAGTGAAGATAGCATTCCTGATAGTATATCTAATGAAACAACCTTAAATAAAGATGTATCTAATAAATTAGAGTTATATCAAAGTTTACTTGCGCTATCTGAATTAGTAGGTCTTAGAATAAGAAGACAAAAAAAATATGCTTCAGTGATTGCTGTTATTTTAAAAGATAGATACTTTAAAAGAAGAACTCATCAAAAAAAGATAATTAACCCAACTAATATAACTGATGAAATATACAAATTTAGTAAAGAAATTTTTGATGAAATGTGGGATGGAGAACCTATTCGTTTAATTGGAGTTAGGCTTGATGGTTTGACTGATAATTTATATTTTCAAACATCATTATTTGATAATAATAATAGAAAAGATCAAGAACAAATTGATATAGTAGTAGATAATCTTAAGGAAAAATATGGTTATAAAATTATAAATAAAGCAGGCTTAGTTGATAGTAAAATTAAGCATAAAGAATGGAAAAAATAGTTAAAAAATGATATTATATATTAGGAGGTACATATGAATAAAGACATAATAAAAAAACTAAGTATACAGTTAAATATCAAAGAAAAAGGCGTTGAAGCAGTTTTAAAATTATTAGAAGAGGGAAATACTATTCCTTTTATAGCTCGTTACCGAAAAGAGGCAACTGGAGCTTTAGATGAAGAACAAATTAGAAGTATTAATGAATACTATGAATATCAAGTAAATCTTTTAAAAAGAAAAGAAGATGTTATTCGTTTAATTGATGAAAAAGGATTGCTTACAGATGAATTGAAAACAAAAATAATGGAAGCTACCAAATTAGTTGAAGTAGAAGATTTATATCGTCCATTTAAAGAAAAGAAAAAAACCAAAGCTACAGAAGCGATTAAAAATGGATTAGAACCAATGGCTAAAATTATGATGTCATTTCCACAAAAAGGAACAATAGACGAATTAGCTAGTCGTTTTTTAAACGAAAATGTAAAAACTAAAGAAGAAGCTATAACTGGAGCTTGTTATATTATTGCAGAATATATAAGTGATAATGCTTATTTTAGAAAATGGATTAGAAACTTCATTTATAGAACAGGTATAATTAGCGCTAAAAAGAAAAAAGATGCAGTTGATGAAGCTAAAACCTATGAAATGTATTATGAATATAGTGAAGCTATAAAAGAAATAAAACCGCATAGAGTTTTAGCTATTAATAGAGCTGAAAATGAAAAAATTATTAATGTTTCAATTGAGGTAGATACTAAAAAAATACTTGAATTTTTAGAAGAAAAAGTAATTAAAAATAAAGAGTCTTTTGTATGGTCTTATATTGTAAAAGCTATTGAAGATTCTTATAAAAGATTAATAGAACCTAGTGTTAATCGTGAAATAAGAGCTGATTTAACCGAAAAAGCCGAAGTAGTTGCTATTGATAATTTTAGTAAGAATTTAGAAAATTTATTATTACAACCACCAATGAAAGATAAAATGGTTTTAGGATTTGATCCCGCTTATAGAACTGGATGTAAACTTGCTGTAATTGATTACACAGGTAAAAAAATAGATATTAAAGTTATATATCCACATGAACCGAAACGAGAATATGAAAAAAGTAAATTAATAGTATTAGATTTAATTAATAAATATAACATTGATATTGTAGCTATTGGAAATGGAACTGCATCTCGTGAAAGTGAAGCTTTTATTGTTGATGTTATAAAGGAAGCTAAAAGAAAAGTAGAATATATAATTGTAAGTGAAGCTGGTGCAAGTGTTTATTCAGCATCAAAATTAGCTATATCAGAATTTCCAGATTTACACGTTGAAGAAAGAAGTGCTATTAGTATCGGTCGTAGACTACAAGATCCTTTAGCAGAACTTGTTAAAATAGATCCTGAAAGTATTGGAGTAGGACTTTACCAACATGATGTTTCAAATAAAAAACTATCAGAATCTTTAGACTTTGTAGTAAGTAAAGCTGTTAACTCAGTTGGTGTTAATATTAATACAGCAAGTCCTTCATTACTAAAATATGTATCTGGTATTACTAAAAAGAATATTGATAAGATAATAGAATACCGTGATACTAAAGGTAAAATCAAATCAAGAAACGAAATTAAAAAAGCTAAACTTTTAAGTGATAAAGTTTATGAACAAGCGATTGGTTTTTTAAGAGTAGTTGATGGAGATAATATTTTAGATGTTACTGATATTCATCCTGAAAGTTATAAAGCAACTATTTCTTTATTAGAAATGTTAAACTGTAGTGTTCAAGATATTGGAACAGATAAATTAAATATAGCTTTAGATAACGTTGATTTAAATCAATTTTCACAAAAACTAAATATAGATATATATACATTAGAAGATATTATAAAATCTTTAAAAAAACCAAATCGTGATCCACGTGATGAAATGCCAAAACCAATTTTAAAAAGTGATATTTTACATATAGAAGATTTAAGAAAAGGGATGAAACTTCAAGGGACAGTTAGAAATGTAGTTGATTTTGGAGTATTTATTGATATTGGTCTTAAAAATGATGGACTAGCTCATATTTCTAAACTTACAGATAAATACATTAAACATCCTATGGAAGTTGTAAGTGTAGGAGATATTGTTGACTGTTATGTAGATGATATTTTCTTAGATAAAAATAAAGTAGCTTTATCACTTTTAGAACCAAAATAGGAGGTATTATGTATAATATTAATTTAAATGAACTTGAAATGATAGTATATAATAACGATTCGGCTTATGTATTAAGTAATAATAAAAAAATAGAAGTATCGCTGGTCATAACTAATCAAAGATTAATACTTTTAGAAGATGGTAATAAACTTGGTAATTTAAATACCATTTTAAAAACTACTAAGGGCATGAGTTTTATACCAAATAGAGAAATTATTTTTGAAGTTTCTTTAGAACAAATTATTGCGACTATTCCAGGTGAATATGTTAAATTAATATTAAGTAATAGTACTTTTGTTGAAATACAAGATGTTAATATTATTCATATATTAGAAAATATAAACTAGTAGACACTTAGTCTACTTTTTTAATTATTTAAAAGTATAATTTTATATAAAAACGATTGACCTGACATGTTGTCAGTAGTATAATTTTAATGTATGTTTTTGTTATTAAGTTCATAAAATAAAAATGGAGGAAATATGTTAGAATTAAAGAAAATAAAAAAGAGTTATACAACAGGTAATTTCACACAACATGCTTTAAAAGGTATAAATTTAGAATTTCGTGAAAATGAATTTGTGGCTATTTTAGGACCTAGTGGAAGTGGTAAAACCACTTTATTAAATATCATTGGTGGTCTAGATAGATATGATAGTGGTGATTTAATTATTAATAATAAGTCTACTAAGCAATTTTCAGATGTTGAATGGGATGCTTATCGTAATAATTGTATAGGTTTTATTTTTCAAAGCTATAATTTAATAAATCACATTAGTGTTTTAGAAAATGTAGAAATGGGTATGACATTAAGTGGTGTATCTGCTTCTAAAAGAAAAAAGAAAGCTTTACAAGTTTTAAAAAAAGTGGGCTTAAAAGATCATGCTTATAAAAAACCAAATCAATTATCAGGTGGTCAAATGCAAAGAGTAGCCATTGCTCGTGCTTTAGCTAATGATCCTGATATTATTTTAGCTGATGAACCGACTGGTGCACTCGATACTAATACTAGTAAGCAAATTATGGATTTAATTGAAGAAATAGCTAAAGATAAATTAGTTGTTATGGTAACACATAATCCAGAACTTGCTAAAACTTATGCTAATCGTATTGTTGAATTTAAAGATGGTGCGTTAATTAGTGATACTAATCCAGTAACACAAGAAGAAAAACAAGAAAATTCATATAATATCAAAAAAACATCTATGAGTTTTTGGACAGCTTTAAAATTATCATTTAATAATATAAAAACAAAAAAAGGAAGAACCTTACTTACAGCATTCGCATCTAGTATTGGTATAATTGGTATTGCTTTAATATTATCTTTATCAAATGGATTTGATATTGAAATAGATAACTTTCAAGCATCAACTTTATCATCAATGCCAATCATTATCTCTGAACAAGCCATGGATTTAGATGAAAATCAAATTAAAGAATTACAAAATGAGATGAATGTTTCTAAAGATAGTGGCGCATATCCAAATACTGAAAAAATATATCCTTTAAAATCCGTTCAAGAAGTAGTAACACATACTAACATTCTTACGAAAGATTATGTTGATTACATTGAAAAAATAAATTCTAAATATTTATCAGGATTATCATATACTAGATTAACTAGTTTAAATATGTTAATAAAAACAAATGATGGTTATAAAAAAATAGAAGCTAATTCTTTTAATGTAACTAGTATTCCAAAAACTTTAAATGATGATATTCCTACGGTTATTACAGATAATTATGATATCTTAAAAGGAAAAATACCTACTAATAAAAACGAACTATTATTATATGTTGATAGTAAAAATAGAGTAGATGAAACATTCTTACAAAATTTAGGAGTGGATACTTCTAAAGAAAGTATTAGTTTTGAAGAAATAATGGATTTAGAAATAAAAGTAATTTTAAATAATGATTTTTATAAATCATTAGGTAATTATTTTACAATTAATACAGATTTTGAAACTATGTATAATAGTAATGATAATGTGACTTTAAAAATAGTTGGTATCGTTCGTGGCAAAGAAGATAAAGCTATGATTACAAGTGGTACAGGAATTGGGTATACAGAAGAACTTGTTGAATATATTGTTGAAAAAAATTCTAATTCTGAAATAGTTAAAAAGCAAAAGGAACAAGATTATAATGTTTTAACTGGTCAAAAATTTGATATTGATAGTGAAAGTGGAATGACAAAAGAAACAATCCTTTCTTATTTAGGTTCAGATGATATTCCAGTTATGATTAATATCTATCCAAAAGACTTTGAAGCTAAAGATGAAATTATTAATTATTTAGATAAATATAATAATAAACAAAAAGAAGAAAATAAAATTTTATATACAGATATGGCTGAATTAATATCTTCATTATCTGGAAGTATTATGGATACTATAACAATCGTTTTAATTGCTTTTTCAGCTATTTCCTTAGTTGTATCTTCAATTATGATAGGAATTATTACATATATTTCCGTATTAGAAAGAACCAAAGAAATTGGAGTACTTAGAGCTTTAGGTGCCCGTAAAAAAGATATTACGAGAGTATTTAATGCAGAAACCTTTATTATAGGAATTTGCTCTGGTGCATTAGGAATTATTATAGCAAGATTATTAATTATTCCAGCTAATATAATTATTGAAAATATGTCTGGTCTTCCTAATGTAGCTAAAATGAATCCATGGCACGCAATTATGTTAATTATTATAAGTGTTATTTTAACCATTATTGGTGGTTTCATTCCATCTAAAATGGCAGCAAAAAAAGATCCAGTAGAAGCATTAAGAACAGAATAAAGATATAGTTTTATATCTTTTTTTGTGTTATACTTAAATAGAGGTGTAGTATGGAAAGAGTAGATAAAATAAATTATTACTTAGACATTGCAGAATCGGTTTTAGAAAGAGGTACATGTTTAAGAAGAAATTTTGGTGCTATTATAGTTAAAAATGATGAAATTATTTCAACTGGATATGTAGGTGCTCCAAGAGGGAGAGCAAATTGTTGTGATCTAAAATATTGCATGAGAGAAAAATTAAATATTCCTCGCGGCGAAAGATATGAATTATGTAGAAGCGTACATGCTGAACAAAATGCTATTATAAGCGCAGAACGCAAAGCAATGATAGGTTCCACTTTATATTTGGTTGGAAAAAATTATGGGGAAGATAAATATGTAGAAAATGCAAGACCTTGTGCTTTATGTAAAAGGATGATTATTAATGCCGGAATTAAAGAAGTTATAGTTAGAAACAACAAGAAAGATTATACTAAAATTGATGTTAATGAATTTATCACAAACGATGAAAGCCTTGATGGAGTATTAGGTTATTAAAACAAAGAGATTTATAAATAAATCTTTTTTTTTGGATTTTACTTCCCTAAATTAGTCAAAAAGTGATATAATTGTTTTAGAAAAAATGGTAAAATTTTCCATTTTTGAGAAATATCATTTCCTTATTAATATTTCTTATCAATTTTACTTATGTTAAGGAGTGATGAAATGCCAAAAATATATAACGGTAAAGATGTTTACACTGCTGCAATGGAAAGATTTGAATATATTTTTAATAATTTTGATAACTACTATTTTTCCGTAAGTGGTGGTAAAGATAGTAGCGTAATGCTACAATTAGCTGCAAAAAAAGCACGTGAAATGAATAAAAAAATAAGCGTTTTATATGTTGACTTAGAAGCTCAATATAAAGCAACTATAGACCATATTTATGAACTTATTGATGAAGTTAAAGATGTTTTAGATAATTGGTATTGGATCGCTATGCCATTAGCTTTGAGAAATGCTGTTTCTATTATTCAACCTAAATGGATTTGTTGGAATACAAAAGAAAAACGTAAATGGGTAAGAGACTTACCAAAAAACGAATGGGTTATTAATGAAAAAAACTATCCTAAAGAGTGGGATTGGTTTTATAAAGGTATGGAATTTGAAGAATTTATTTTGTATTTTGCTGATTGGTTTAATAAAAAAAATGGTGGAACTACTGCTTGTTGTATTGGCATTAGAACCGCAGAAAGTTTAAATCGTTTTCGCACAATTACGAATAAAAAGAAAGAAAAATTTCAAAATAAAAGTTGGACAACTAGATTTCATATAAAAAATCATGCCATTAATGTTTACAACGTTTTTCCTTTGTATGATTGGAAAGCAGAAGATGATTGGACCGCTGTATTTAAGTTTGATTTAAAATATAACGATATTTATGAACAAATGTATAAAAATGGTTTATCTATTTATGAACAACGCCTATGCCAACCTTATGGTGATGATCAAAAAAATGGTCTTAATCAATTTAAAGCATTAGAATATGATACTTGGGAAAAAGTTTTAAATAGAGTTCATGGTGTTAATTTTGGTAACATATATTGTAGAACTAGTGTGTTAGGGTATATGAAAACAGAAAAACCAGATAATATGACATGGCAACAATATACAGTTTTTTTACTTGAAAGTTTAGGTCTTTATGTTCCAGAACTGAGAGATCATTATTATGTTAAGATAAAAGGTTTCTTCAGATGGTATGAAAAAAAAGCCGGAATATTACCAAATGAAATAAAAGATGAAGAAGACAAAAGGTTAGAAAACTTAAGAAGAGTGGCAAGTTGGAGAAGAATTGCTAGAGCTCTTGAAAGAAATGACTTTTGGATGAAACGCTTAAGTTACTGTCAAAGTAAAAAAGATGCTAAAAAACTAGTTGAACTTCAGAAAAAATATAAAAATCTAATTGATAAAAATGATAGCCACTTTCAAGGGATAGAGTAAGGAGTAGTTTTATGAATGCTGTAAAGAAATATGAAGTAAAAGAAAAATATAATATTAAAGTCTATATGGGAAAATATGATAAAAAAGAATTTTACGGACAAATGGGGGAATTCTTTGCTGATCGTAATTATAGAAAACAATTACCATATTTAATCAATGATGTAGATAAAATTTGGTATTTAGTTTATGATAAAAATAAATTTATTGGTTTTTTTGGAGTTAAAATTTGTACTGAAAACACTTTGATTTCGGATATTTATTTTGAAGACGCTCCAAATAAAATAAACGCTTTTAAATATACAGCTGAATTTTTAGTTGACTTATATCAAGAAGAAGAATTAAAAGTACTAACAAAAATAAAAGAAGAACAAAACATTTGGTTAAAATTAGGTTTTGTCAAAGCAGGAACTAGAGGAAATTATTTAATATTAATTAAAGAAGGTAAAAAATGAAACCAATAACTTTTCCTGTCTTAGATGTAAAAATGGTGCCAATTAAGAAAGTTCTTGCTAATGATTACAACCCCAATAAAGTAGCTTATCCTGAAATGCAACTATTAAGATATTCAATTGAACAAGATGGGTACACTCAACCAATAGTTACATACTATGATAAGAAAAATGATGCTTATATTATAGTAGATGGTTTTCATAGATATAGATGTGCTAAGGAGTATTTTCATTTAGACGAAATACCCGTAGTAGTAATAAGTAAAGATATTAAACATCGTATGGCTTCCACAATTCGTCATAATCGTGCCCGTGGAACTCATCAAATAAAAGATATGAGTGTAATCGTAAAAGATTTAACAGAATTCGGTTGGAGTGATCAAAAAATATGTAGCGAATTAGGTATGGAATTAGATGAAGTTATTAGACTAAAACAAATAACAGGACTAAAAGAAGCTTTTCAAAATCATGAGTTTAGTAAATCTTGGGATGAATTTGAAAAAAAATATTATCCTGATGAAGTTTCTGAAGAAGTCAATTCATAAAAGAATTAGTATTTAAATTATGGTAAAAAAAAGCTAAAAAACAAATGTTTTTTAGTTTTTTTTGTATAAAATCATAAAAATAAAAAGGATTTTGTTAACTTCTTAGCGAATATTAATAATAGGAGGTAATAAAATGCATGAATTAACAGGAAAAGACAATGAATTTGAATTTGTTAAATATTTTAATGGTAAAAAAATTTCAGAATTGAATCCAAAATTCAGAGAATTGGTAGATAAACTATATCCATTTGAAAACGAAAACTCAATAATCAAAAGTTGGCGTAATCATTATCCACAAAAAACTGATATATTTATCAGGATTAATGGTGTAATGAAAGGAATTAGTATAAAAAAAGGAATGAAAAATTCAGTTCATGTGGACAGAATAACAGATTTTATTCATTTTTTGATTGATAATAAAGTTGATGAAGATATTGTAATTGAATATTTAAAGTATCACTATGCTGATGGAAGTATAAATGGAACTGGCAAAAAGAGATTATCTTGTGAAGAATATAAAACAAATAATCAGTTAGGAATTGATAGTATTAACAAAGCTTTTAATGATGAGAAAATATTACGTAAAGCAATTGAGAAATTTGTTATAAAAGGAAACAATTCAGATTTTTATATTGATGCAATGATTTATGGAACTATTGACGATTTTTTATGGATAACTAAAAAGGAAGTAATAAATATCATTTTGTCAAAGCGAAATGTTTATTCAACTGCAGTTCATTTTGGTCCTTTAGTTTGTCAACCTAAAAATAGATGTTTAAACTTTAATTCTAAATATGAAAAAGACCGATTTTGTGTACAGTTGAAATGGTATAGTTTGTTTGATGATATTATTGAATATATGAATATTAAGGAAATGAATAAGAGAGCTCAATGGTAGAACTCTCTTTATTTGTTTTTAATAACTGACAGGTTAAGAAAGTGGGTCCGAAAAAGTACAAAAAAAATGAACTAACTAAATAGTTCATTTAAACTATCAAATTGGAGCGGGTGATGGGAATCGGACCCACGTTCTTAGCTTGGAAGGCTAGAGTTCTACCATTGAACTACACCCGCAAAATAGTAGGCACCATTAATATTACTAGAAATAAAGAAAAAAGTCAATACTTTTTTTAAAATTTTTCTTCTTTCATAATCCACTTGATATCTTCTATGGCTTTATCAATATTAAATCTCCCATTTCCAACAGGATAGTATACAGCATACATTTTATAAGTTTTATCATTAATAGTTTTTGAATAACATTTTTTTCTAACTAATGAGACTGATATTTTTTCTTGTAGAACAATTGAACTAACTTGGTTTCCAAACAAAATAATCACCTTAGGTTTAATTATTTCAAACTCTTTATATAATAGATGTAAATATTTTTCATATGTAGAATTAGGTAATTCTCTAGCATCTATCTGTGTACACTTTCCCAAGTTAGTTATAAAGTACTTATGTTTTTTTACATTTTCGTACACTTGTTCAGCAAAATTTTCAGACCAATCTGAGCCTTTTAAATTTTTAATTTCAGTATATAACTTTTTATCTAATAATTTTAGTGAATAAAATAAGTCCCAAATATTTTTTGTGCCAATCCAAGGAGACTTTAGTCCCTTCCAATTTTTATTTGCGGCAATATTTCTTTTTGTAGGATTCATAAATACAAAACAAATATTTGGATTTGTCTCACATCCCCCATTGTATATAGAATCTAAATTAATATCGCCATATGTTTTTTGTAGAATATCATATTCTTTATTTAATTCTTTTAGTGTCATATATTTTTACCTCTTATAAATTATATCACTTTTTGATTATATTTGTATATCATATTAATTATTAAACAACATATAATTAATTGTAGAAAGAGGAGGAATAATATATATGGAAACACTTAAAGTTGGTGCTAAATCAAATCCTAATTCTGTTGCGGGAGCACTTGCTAATGTTTTTAGAGAAAAAGGAGCAGTAGAAATTCAAGCCATAGGTGCTGGAGCATTAAATCAAGCAATAAAATCAATAGCTATTGCACGAGGGTTTGTGGCACCTAGTGGTAAAAATTTAATATGCATCCCAGCGTTTACAGACATCGTAATTGATGGTGAAGAAAGAACTGCTATAAAACTTATCGTAGAAGCAAGATAAACTTGCTTTTTTTTTGGTCAAATATTATAATGATTTTAGAAAGGAGATAATATGGATCCTAATTTAAAAAGAAGTATTATACTAGAACATTATCAAAATCCTAAAAATAAAGGATTAATTGATGATGAAAATTACATAAAAATAAATATGAACAATGAAAGTTGTATAGATGAAATTGATTTAATGGTAAAAATTAAAGATAGTATTATTGAAGATATTAGATTTGATGGTGAGGCTTGTGCTATATGCACTAGCTCAACTTCAATAATGATTAATACATTAATTGGTAAAACAATTGACGAAGTGCAAGAGATTTATACTAATTTTGAAAATATGGTTAATGAAAATGAATATAAGAGTGAATTATTAGAAGAAGCAAATGTATATGATGATATATATAAACAGCCAAATAGAAAAAAATGTGCTTTACTTCCTTGGTGGGGTATAAATAAAATTATAAATAAATAGTAGGTGAATAATATGAATATTTATAAAGTTTCAACTTGTAAATTCACAGAAGCAGAAGACTGTTCATATATAACTCGTTTGGCTGTAGATAAATATGTGGATCACTTTTGTACTTTTGATTGTGAAACAAACATAGCTACAGATTTATTTAGTCAAGAACAGTTTTATGTGTTAAAAAAATCTTCAAACAATCGCATTTTACAATCAGAAGTAGCAAAAATTAATTTTGTCGATAGCTTTGGAGTGAGGATAGAAAAATTAAAATTGAAATCATTATCGCGAAGTGAACAAATACAACTAGGTTTAGCTTATTATAAATATCAAATACTAAGTAAAACGAAAGGTAAACAAAAAGTAATAAAAAGATAGATTTTACTATCTTTTCTTTTGTTTTTAATATATAATGTATATGGTGATATTTATGAAAAGTACAAATGCATTAACTAGTGAAACGATAAAAAAAATATCAGCTTTAAAACAAGAACCAAACTGGATGTTAGAGTTTCGATTAAAATCATTAGATAAATTTAATAAACTTTCTAATCCAACATTTGGTCCAGAAATAAAGATAGACTTTTCTGATATCAATTATTATAAAAAAGTAATAGAAGAAATAAAAAATGATTGGAATGAATTACCAAATAATATTAAAAGCACATTTGATGAAATCGGGTTGCCACAAGCTGAAAAAAAGTACTTAGCAGGGGTTCATGCACAATGTGAAAGTGAAACAGTATACCATAATATGCTTCAAGAAATAAAAGAAAAAAATATAATCTTTTGTGATACTGATACAGCATTAAAAAAATATCCTGATTTATTTAAACAATATTTTAACAATTTAGTCAAATATGATGAGAATAAATATACAGCATTAAATGGAGCGGTATGGAGTGGAGGAACGTTTATATATATTCCACCTAATACAACTTTAGATCGCCCTTTACAAAGTTATTTTAGAATTAATACTAAAAATATGGGGCAATTTGAGCGAACTATTATTATTGTTGATGAAGGAAGTGACCTACATTATATGGAAGGTTGTACAGCACCAACTTATACTAGTGACGCACTTCATGCGGCTGTTGTAGAAATATATGTGAAGAAAAATGCGAAATGCAGGTACACAACAATTCAGAACTGGTCTAGTGATGTATATAATTTAGTTACCAAAAGGGCAATAGTTGATGAAAATGGGCTAATGGAATGGATTGATGGCAATATTGGTTCTAAAGTAAACATGAAATATCCAAGTTGTATTTTGAATGGCAAAAATGCTAAAGGAAATTGTATTTCTATTGCTATTGCAAATAAAAGTCAATTTCAAGATACCGGTGCAAAAATGATTCACTTGGCTCCTAATACCCAAAGTAGTATTATTAGTAAGTCCATAGCTTTAAAGGGTGGAACTTCTAATTATAGAGGTACAGTGAAAATATCAAAAAAAGCAAATAATTCGTCAGCAAATGTAAAATGTGATACAATCATTATTGATAAACATTCAAAAAGCGATACTATTCCTAAAAATATAGTTGATAATAAAACATCATATATTGAACATGAGGCAACTGTTTCAAAAATAGATGAAGAAAAATTGTTTTATCTAATGAGTAGAGGGTTATCAGAAGATAAAGCAAGAGAATTATTGATGATGGGATTTATTGAACGTTTTCGCGAAGAATTACCTATGGAATATGCAGTAGAATTAAATGCTCTACTAAAAAATTATTTTTAAAGGAGAACAATATATGAAAAAGATAATAATAATTTTATTTTTAAGTGTAGTTTTACTAACAGGGTGTAAAAACAAAGAAGAAGAGTATAAAAACATATTACAAGATTATGCTAAGACATATTATGAAAAACACATGGTAGGTGTTGAAAATCAACAACAAGCTGAAATTACATTAGAAATGTTAAAAAAAGCTAATAATTATGGTGATAATTATGACTTATCTTTATTGAAAAAATGCGATAATAAAACATCAGTAACTATTAGTTTAAATAATCAAAAACAAATTATTAATTATGAATATGAATTAAAATGCAATTAATTCATATTTTTTTAAATATTACAAATTTTAAATAATTTGATATAAAAAGTTATAATAATTTTACATTTTGTCTATAGGATATTTTAAAACGCACCTATACACATATCTAAAAATTTAAAATCTGTCATTTGAACTTACTTTTATTATTGTGTATTCTTAATGTGAAAGGAGAATTTTATGTTAAATAATACAGTAATAGTAGGTAGGATTGTTCGTGATCCTGAATTAAAAGAGACTGAAACAGGAAAGAAAGTTGCAAACATAACTTTAGCAGTCCCTCGTAGTTATAAAAATATGGAAGGAGAATATGAAACAGATTTTATTCCCTGTGTACTATGGTCGGGCATTGCAGAAAATACAGTTGCTTATTGCAAAGTTGGAGACTTAGTTGGTATAAAAGGCCGAGTGCAAAGCAGGTCTTATGAGACAGAAGAAACAAGACATCATGTTGTGGAACTTGTTGCAGAAAAAGTAACCTTTTTATCTAGCAAAAAAGAACCAACAAACGAATAATTGAAGTAAAAAAATAAAAGTAGCTACATAAAAATTACTGTGTACTACTTTTATTAATATTTTTAATTATAATCTATTAATCTATTTTGAATATTAAAATAAATAATATATACAAAAGACTAATTTTAATATATAATTAAATTTAGGAGGTATATTATGAAAAAAATAGAATTTGGATATTCAAATGATTTAGAACCAAGTGGTTCATGGGAAGGTATCGGCATAAAACAAGGCGTTTTGTTAACCGATGCAACATATTATGGAGCAATTGAATTTAATGGGGATTCTTTTGTGGTTGCTAAAGTTGAAAAAGATGAGTATGGTAGGTACCCTGAATTAGTGGATAATTTTATTGTAAGAAATGCTATTGCAGATATGTATGCTGATGGGTCAGGGTCACTTTTATTAGATCAAGAAAAATCAATGGAAGCTACTAAAATAGAAAATCTTTTAAATGAACAATCAATAAAAAAACAAATTAATGGAATAAGTGATATACTAGCTGTTAGTAATGGTATTCATAGAGCTAATAAATTTTTTACAATTTTAGAAACAGAAGAAAAAATTATTTCAACATCAATAACACATGATGCTTTTGAAGCAAAGAACAGTGCTTTAAAACGTTGCCATAGAACTTTTTCTGAAATGCAAAGAACTTTAGAAAATCAAATAAGCCCTATGGAAAGATAAGTGATAAAGATAGTTATTTGCTGAAATTTATAAACTAAGAAATTTTAAATAGGTGATATGATGGAAATTTTATGTTTAAAAGAAGCAGATGCTAAAGAAGTTTGTGCTTGGAGATATAATGAACCATATCAAATTTATAATTTACCTGTATGGGAAGAAGTTGTTAGTAATAATTGGTCAATTGCAGACGAAGAAAGAAGAACAAGAGAATATAGAAAAATTGTTGATGAAAACGGCATATTTTTAGGCTTTTTTAGATATAAAATGCAAGATGACAAAATAATTTTAGGACTTGGTTTGAACCCAAATTATTGCGGAAAAAAGCTAGGTAGTAAATTTATCCAAAAAATACTTGATTATTTAAAAGTTTATAACTGTTTAATAGAACTAGAAGTTAGATCATTTAATGTAAGAGCTATTAAGTGTTATGAAAAGGTTGGATTTAAAATTATTGATAAAAGTTACAAAAAAACTTTAAATGGCGAAGACGAATTTGTCGTAATGCAAATAAACTTATAGCATATATACAATAAAACAAGGAATATAGGCTAAACCTTTCAAAAAGGCTAGGACTTTAATCCTTGTTTTTTAATTTCTTCATAAAAAATTTCATCAGGAGATACTTTGAAAATTTTTGCAATTTGAATAGCCCTTTCATATGAAAGACGACGTTTGTTATTTTCAATTTGCCAATAAAATGTTTTACTAATACCTAATAAATCCCCCATATTTTTATAACTTAGATTATATTTAATACGATATTTTTTTAGTGTTTCCATAATTCACCTTCCATAGTCAATTATACGTTAATTATATGTTAATTTCAATAATAAATTCACTAAAAATTAATTTTATTTTCATTTGGCATGTTTACTGATATAATTAGATTAACAAATAGATAACGGAGGGATTATTGATGTTAATAGGCGAAAGAATAAAACAAGAAAGAATTAAAAGAGGTTTAACACAAGCTGAATTAGGTAATTTATTAGGCGTATCAAAAGTATCTATTTGTGGTTATGAAACAGGTGCTAGAACACCAACTGTGGATACATTTTTAAGACTAATTGATATTTTATCTTTAACACCAGAATATGCATTAGGTCGAGATATGAATGTAGTAGCAGAAAAGGAAACAGAATATCATGTTGTAATGGCTAAAGAAGATATGACAATAATTGAAGAACTAAAAAAGCATCGTGAACTTTACAATAAACTTTGTACAGATCCAAAAAGAGTAATTGAACTTATTAGTAGAAAAATAAAATAATTTTAAACATAAAAATTGCTTAAAGGCAATTTTTTTTAAATAATAAAATTTATTATGATATAATTATAATAGGTGATAATATGAATATAGTGGATATAATAAATAAAAAAAGATTAGGTTATAAATTAACTAAGGAAGAAATTGCTTTTGCTATTAATAATTATATAGATAAAAAAATAGAAGACTATCAAATGAGTGCATTACTTATGGCTATTTGCTTAAATGGCATGGATAGTGAAGAAACTTTTAATATGACGGATGTATTTTTACATAGTGGGGATATTTTAGATTTAAGTGAAATAAATACTACCAAAGTAGATAAGCATTCAACTGGTGGCATTGGAGATAAAACAACCTTAGTATTAGCTCCTTTAGTTGCATCTTGTGGTGTTCCAGTTGCTAAAATGAGTGGTCGTAGTTTAGGTTTTACAGGAGGAACTATAGATAAACTAGAAGCTATACCAAATTTAAGAACAGATTTGACGTTAGAAGAATTTATTAATCAAGTAAAAGAAATAGGTGTAGCAGTTGTTTCTCAAACAGGTAATTTAGTTCCTGCCGATAAAAAAATTTATGCTTTAAGAGATGTTACGGGGACAGTACAATCGCTTCCTTTAATAGCATCATCAATCATGAGTAAAAAATTAGCAAGCGGTGTAGATAAAATTGTTATTGATTTAAAAATAGGTGATGGAGCTTTTGTTAAAACTGTAGAAGAAGCTAAAATTTTAGGCAACATAATGGTTGAAATAGGGAAAAACTATAACAAAGAAGTTATCTGTGTTGTAACTAGCATGGATCAGCCATTAGGTAAAGCAATTGGTAATTCGTTAGAAGTTATTGAAGCCATGGATACCTTAAAATGTGAAGGACCAAAAGATTTAGAAGAAGTTGTTTTAACCTTAGGTTCATATATGGTTTCTATGGGGAAAAATATTAGTTATCAAGATGCCCAAAAAGAGTTGATGGAAAACTTAAAAAATGGTAAAGCTTATAGTAAATTTGAAGAAATGGTTAAAATGCAAAAAGGTAACATAGAAGCATTAGAAATAAGTTCAAAAGTTTATTCTTTAAAAAGTAAAACAACTGGTTTTATTAAAGAAATAAAAGCTCAAAAGCTTGGTGAATTAGTTCGCTCAATTGGTGGAGGAAGATATACTAAAGAAGATGTGGTTGACTTTAAAGTAGGTATGGTTTTAAATAAAAAAGTTAACGATTATGTTTTAGAAGATGAAGAATTAGTAAAAGTATATCTAGGAGATAAGGATATTAACATTAACGAAATATTAGATTGCTTTGTTATTGATATGGAGCAAAAAGAAGATAATCAATTAATTTATGGTGTTATTAAATGATTAATAGATTAGATGATACTTTTGTATATATATTAACAGAACTAAAGTCTATACTAGGTCCAATTATAATAATAGTATTAGTGCTTACAATTATACAAATTTTAATTAATTATATAAAATATGGTGGAAAAATATTTGATGTTTTTAAAAAACGGAAAAGTATTAATATAACATATGATAGTTTAGAAATAATAATTAAAAATTTAAAAGTTTATTATAAATTGATTAAAATTAATAATGGTCAAGTAATTTTACTTTTAGAAAGCGGTATATACGTACTATATATATTAGATTATAATGGCATAATAACAGGTGATATAAAAAAAGACACTTTAGTTTTAAAAGCTAACACTGAAAACCAACAGAAAATTGCTAATCCTGTCTATGTGATTAATAATCAAATTAAAAAATTAGAAAAAATTGTTAATGAAAATATAAAAGGTTATGTTCTATTAAAGAAAGGTTGTCTTTTTAGTGTTTTAAATAGAACTGATATAAAAGTAATTCCAGCTAACGCTTTTTATTATCATTTTTCTAAATTCATTAAAAATAAAAAATTAAGTAAAAAACAAATAGATGAAATATATGAGAAAATAGTTGCTTAAAACTATTTTTTTCTTTTAATTTTAGGTATAATATTTATAGAAAAAGTAGGTGAATTATGGCTATTACAAAAACAAATTTTATTAATTATAGTAGATGTCCTAGATATGTAGCGCTTGATGACTTGAAAAAAGAAAAATTAGATAGCGTAGTTACTTTAGAAGAATATAGAAAAGAAGAGGAAGCTGAATATATAAAAGAATTACTTGGTGATATGTATGATGAAGATAATAATGATTTAATAGATGTTAAAAACGAGCATTTAGAAGTGATGCTTCCTTATTATAATAAAGTAGAAATCTTAGCAGGGCAACTATCCCCTAAATATTTTGAAGGAACTTTTAAATATTCCGCTCATACACAAGCCCAAGAAAGTTTTGATTTTAAAAAAAATGGTATCAGGTATTTATGTTATGTGGATATTTATAATGAAACAAAAGATGCTTTTAATATTATAGAAGTAAAAGCAACAACTACTAATAAATATTTAGGTATAGGAAAAACAGTTAAAGATGAGTTTGGCAATAAAAAAGTCAATTCTATCTTTCAAAGAGGGGACGATGGAATATATTATTTGTTAGAAGAACTTAATGTTAATATTAGTGACTATATGGAAGAAGATAAATATTATACATACAAACAAAAATTATTTAAAAAATTAGATCCTTCCGGTCATTATGTTTTTGATTTAGCTGTTCAAAGATATATTATAGAAAACGATTTAAAGCAAAACAATATGAGTGATAAGATTGATAAAATTAAATACTATTTAGCTGTTTGCAATGCAGATTATGTATTTAATGGTAAATATGAAAATGATGAACCGCTTTATGAGACTGATGAAAATGGAAATGATATTATTTGTTATTTTGATATGACTAGCATTACAAAAGACTATTTAGATATAGTTGATATTGAAAGAAAAAAAGTAGAAATGTATATTCAAAATTTAAAAATAGATCCTGTTCCTATTGGACAATATTGTGAAAATAAAAAGACAACAGTTTGTAAATACAAAAAAATATGTTGGTCACATATTCCATCTTATAATTCAGTGTTTAATTATATTGATAGCCATCATGGATTTAAAGATGAAAACGGTAATAAATATGAATTATTTGATTTAGTTAGTGATGGTATTATCAAAATGGAAGATATTCCTACCAATTATTTAAATCGTCCTAAAAATGTAATTCAAAAAAATGCCTTAGTTAATGATGAGCCTTTTATTAATGAAAAGAAGATTATTGATGGTATAAAACAAATAACTTATCCAATATATCATTTGGATTTTGAAACGTTTCCTTGTCCGTTACCTCGTTATAAAGGCGAAAAATGTTATACTCAGTCAGTATTTCAATTTTCTCTACATATAGAAAAAGAACCAAATGTTTGTGATAAGGAAAAAGATCATTATGAATTTTTAGCATATAATCATTCTGATTTGAGAGAAGAATTAGTTAAAAAAATGTGTGAATATATTGATACAAAAAGTGGAGGAACTGTTTTGGTTTATAATGAAGCTTTTGAAAAAACGAGATTGAAAGAACTAGCTAATATTTTTCCAGAATATAAACGAGAACTTTTAAAAATAAGAGAGATGATATTTGACCTTATGAATATTACAAAAACCAAAAGTAGTTTATATGAAAATTTAGGATATGATAAAGAAGAAGCGAAAATGTTTAATTATTATCATAAAGATCAAAGCGGTTCATTTTCTATTAAAAAGTTTTTGCCCTTATTTAGTAATTTAACTTATAAAGGTATGGAAATAGGTAATGGCGTTGAAGCTATGATAGCGTACGCTACATTCCCTAAACTAAATGAAAGAGAATTTAAACATAAATATCAAAAATTAGTGGAATATTGTAAACAAGATACTTGGGCTATGTATGAAGTTTTAAAGGGGTTAAAAAAGAAAGTAGGATATCATGATTGATAAAATAACTAATATTATAGAAAAATTAATAGAAAAAGGTTCAAATATTGAGCGTGAAAAAGATTACTTAATAAAAAATAGTTTAAATATTTTAAAAAACAATAAATATGAAGAATTTGTTATAAATTTAAATCAGTTTATTGAAAGTAATATTAACAAAGAAACAGGAATTAAAAATATATCAGTGGGTATTAAAGTAGGCAGTGCCAAGCTAATTATAAATAAGGGGAATTTTGAACCTAAAAATAGTGTATTTGATATAGCTAGTATTACTAAATTATTTACTTTAAAACTTTGTTACGAGTTTAGAGAATTAGGCATTTTAGATTTCAATATAAAGATAAAGGATATAGATAATAGTTATATAAATTTAGGTAATTATAAAATAATTGATATTTTGAAAATGCATGGATTAATTGAAACAGCAGGTAAATTATCAGAAACAAAGAATTACAATGAATTAATTGAAAGGTTAAAAACAGTTGAGGTAAAAAACTATGATAAATATGTTTATACTGATATTGGTTTTAATATTCTAGCTTTTCTTTTAGAAAAAATATATTATGATAATTTTAATGAACATTTAACATTTGATAAACTATGTACAAAATATATTTTTAAACCTTATAATTTAATGAACACAGGTTTTAATTTGCAAGGCAAAGTTATTTTAGGTAATGATTTTGGAAATCTTCCGAGTGATAAAAAAGCCAAAATATTAGGTGGTGTTAGTGGAGCTGCTGGTATATATACAAATGTTTGTGATTTATTACAGGTAGGAGAACTTTTAATTAATAAAAAATTTTTTAAAGAAGATTTTATTAATGAAATTCTAGATTATTATTTTTGGGATACGGTTGAAAGAAAAAGAAGTTATAGCGGAATTTATATTCATACACATAATCAAGATAAAAGTTATGCCCCAATTTATTTTTCTAATGAAACTATAGCGCATCAAGGGTATACCGGTGGAGTAGTTGCTTTTGATTTGAAAAATAAGATTAGTCAAGTAATACTTGTAGATGCTTTAGATAAAGAAAATAAAAAAACAGATAATTATTTTTACTATTTTCATCAAATTCAAAATCGTATTAGTTTGGATAGTTTAGTAATATATATTGTTAATGCATTAAAAGAACAAATGTAAAATAATGTAAAAAAGAATTGAATTACTTGAATTTAGTTAGAATATATTATATTATCATAATAGGGAGAGTGATAATATGATTCATCCTTCAATTGATAAGTTATTAAATAAAATAGGTTCTAAATATTTACTTGTAAATATTGTATCTAATCGTGCAAAAAAAATGCAAGAAACAGAACATTATCAAATGAAAGAAAACGAATATAAATCTAAAAAAGCTATAGGAAAAGCTTTAGAGGAAGTATCAAAAGACTTAATCAAAATAAAAGAAGATTAAGTCTTTTTATTCAATATAAAAGCATATATTTAAATAGGTGGTTTTATATTGAATGATGAATTATTTTTAAAAATTATCTCTAATAGTCCTAATCCTAATTTAGAACAATTAAAAAAAATTAGATTAGAATTACAAAAATATATTAATAAAGACTATTCTTTTAATAGTGTTATGGAAATTATATTAAAAGAATTAAAAGAACAATCAGAACAAATTTTGTATAACTATAAACAAATTGTATCAGGTCTTTCTTCTTCTGTTTTTGTTAATGGTCACTATATAAATATAATAGGTGGTAATAAAAAAAGAGGTGTCCAAGATAAAATTGATGAACAAACTTTATTTGATATCGCAAGTATCACTAAAATGTATATGGGATTATTAATTATGAAATTAAAGGAAATGGGATTAATAGATACAGCCAAAAAAATAAATGAATTAACTAAAACATTTAGTTTACCTAATTATTCTGTTGATGATTTAATTCATATGAGAGGCATTATTGTTACACCCATCAGATTAGATAGGTGTGAAAATTCTAAACAAGCTCTTAATATTTTAAAGAAAACTTATGTTGAAGATGAGAATAAAAGTATTTATACATATACAGATATTGGGTTAATAATTTTAACTTACATTTTGGAAGAGATTATGAATATGAAGTATAGTGAAATATTAGATAAGTATTTGTTAAGCCCTTTAGGACTTAGTGCTACTTATCATCCAAATTTTAATGTTACAGGTAATGGAAGAAAAGACAATAAACCAAATGATCCAAAAGCTAATATTTTAAAACATGAAAATGGTTCAGCTGGCTTGTTTATAAATAGTAATGATTTAATTTTATTAAGTAAACATTTATTTGATGGAAAATATTTATCTTTAGAGACATTAAAACAATTTTGTTGGAATAATGAAAGTAACTCAAAAGGAATATTTGGATGTTATACATATCATAAACAAGGACTTGAAAAAACTTACGTCCCAGGTTTATATTCTAAAGATAGTTTTGCGTTTGAAGGATATACTGGAAGTGTAGTGGTATTTGATTTAATAAATAAAATTCATAACAATATTTTAGTAAATACAATGTTTGAAAACACTTTAGAAAAACATCCATTATATAATCGTGCTTTAAGAAGTTATCAAGAAGTTCTTAGTGAAGCAAGTATCAAAATATGCGCGTTAGAAAAAATTTTTGAAGAACCTCAAAGTTTTGTCAAAAAAATAAAAATATAATGGTATAATTTAGTTGGTGGTAAAATGAAAGTAGAAAAAATAAAAAAATTAAAAAACGGTAAATATAAAATAGAATTAGACGATGATTATAAAATTACTACATATGATGATGTTATTTTAAAACATAATTTACTTTTTAATAAAGAAATAGACAATGATGAATTAAATGAAATGATAAAAGATAACGAATATTATGATATTTATAATAAATGTATAAAATATATTAGTAAAAAACTAAGAAGCGAAAAAGAAATAAAAGAATATTTAAATAAATTTGAAATAGAAGAAAATACTAAAAATAAAATAATAAAAGATTTAAAAAATATTAATATGATTAATGATTATAATTTTATGAAAGCATATATTTCAGATCGTATATATTTAAGTAACGATGGTTTAGATAAAATTAAAACTGATTTAATAAGTCATAATATTGATATTTCATTAATTAATGATGAACTTGATAAAATAGATAAAAGTATTATCAAAGAAAAACTCACTAAATTAATAATAAAAAAAGTTAAAAGTAATCATAAAAATTCTAGTTATATGATACGTCAAAAAATATATCATGATATGATTAACTTAGGATATAGTAGTGAAATGTTTAATGAATGTTACGACTTATTGGATGTTGACGATAATGATAATTTAAAGAAAGAATTTAATAAATTATATAAAAGGCTATCAACTAAAGAAATAAATGATAATTTGTATTTAAAAATAAGACAAAAATTATATCAAAATGGATATAATTTGTCTGATATTGATAAATTGATACAAGAAAAAAGAGATTATTAACAATCTCTTTTATTTATAATCTTTAATAGTTTTTTTGTATTCAGAATTAATATCACTATCAATAATATCTAAATTATATTTTTCACGAATTTTAACCCAAGAAGTAATTGTTAAATTAGCATCTGTACTAATTTTTTCTTGTGTTAAAGTATCTAAAATTTCTTCTTTTGAATCTTCTAAAGATGGTTTTTCAGCTTGTTTAACTCTTAAAATAACAAAGTAACCATAACTAGATTTAACAGGAGATGTAGTATAAGCACCATCTTTTAACGCAACTGATGCATTCCAGAATTCTTCTACAACATCATTTTTATCAAATCCAGAATATAATCCACCTTCACCAGAAGTAGTCTTATCATCTGAATGTTTTTTAGCTAATTCTTCAAACTTTTCACCTTTTTTAAGTTTTTTAATAATTTCTTTAGCTTCTTCTAAAGCGGTGTTTTCAGCTTCTGTTTTTTCATCAGCATTCATATCATCTGTAGTTTCAGGTTTAACTAAAATATAGCGAACAGTCATTTGCCCATAAATATTATTTTCATAATATTTGTTAATTTCTTTATCAGTTATAGTAGATTTGATATAGTTTTTAGCAACTTCATTTTTCTTATAGTCTAAAGCAATAACTTGCTTAAATTCATCAAGATTTTTATAACCTGCGCTAGTTAAAGCAGCATCAAAATCCTCACCATAAGATTCATATTGAGCTTTTAATGTAGAAATTTGAGCATCTGCATATTTTAAAGCATCTTCATCTTCAGGAATTTCTTTTTTAGCAATAAATTCATCAATTAAATTTACTAATACACTAGTTCCACCTTGAAATTTTAATTCGCTATATAATTCGTTAGCCGAAATTTCTTTCCCATCTAGTTTTGCAACAACTTCTTCACCATTTTCTAATTTTGGTATAGTTTTTTCGCCACAACCTGTAATAACTAAACCGACACATAATAGTGGCAATAATAATTTTAATTTTTTCACGTTTTGTTTTCTCCCTTCACTTAAGTACAATGGTTGCATCATACATATAATATAATATCAAAATTAAAAAAAAATTACAATATATTTCTATACAAGTAATCACAAATATTAGAAAATTCCATAGAATAATGTGAAAAGAAAAAAAGGAGGAATGTTATATGTGTAATACTGGTATATCTAGCGCTGCAATCGTTTTAGTATTATTTATTCTTTTAATAATCATACTTGGGGCTTATATTTAAGCCTTAAAGGAATGGAGGTTTAATAATGTCTTGTCAAAATTCTAAATGTGGTTCAAGTCAAGTTTCAAATAATTGTTGTGGTGAAAATTATGGTAGCAGCAATAGTTTTAATTTTATTATAATTATTGTACTATATATTTTACTAGCAATTATTCTTGGTGCTTGGATTTGGAATTAAAAAGAGAGAAATCTCTTTTTTTTGTTAAAAAACCTTTACAAAATGTGTATTTAGGAGTAAAATGGTGGTTGAAAGTGGAATAAAGTGGCACAAAGTGGGTGATTTTTATGTTTATGGGTGAATATCATCATAATATTGATGAAAAAGGCAGACTAACAATTCCTTCTAAAGTTCGTTATGAATTAGGAGAAAATTTTATAGTAACCCGTGGACTTGATAATTGTTTATTTATTTATCCTAAAGACGAATGGACAAATATTATAAATAAATATAAAGAATTGCCAAATACCAAAGATGCCAGAAATTTTATGCGTTTCTTTTTATCAGGAGCGACCACTTGTGAATTTGATAAACAAGGACGTATTAATATTCCGACACCATTAATTAATTACGCTGATTTAACTAAAGAATGTGTAGTTATTGGTGTTAATGATAGGTTAGAAGTATGGAGTAAAGAGCGTTGGGAAAGCTTTATTGATGAAAATGAAGATAATTTATCTGATATAGCTGATAAGTTATTCGCAACTAATTTAAATTTTTAGGGGGATTTATGCATAAGAGTGTTTTGTTAGAAGAATGTATTGAAAATTTAAATTTAAAAGATAATAGTATTATTGTTGACTGTACTTTAGGTTATGGTGGACATAGTAGTGAAATTCTAACAAAAATACCAAATGGATATCTTTATGCATTTGATCAAGATAAAGAAGCTATCAAATATAGTTATGATAGATTAAGTAAAATTAGAGATAATTTTGAAATTATTAATACTAATTTTGAAAATGTAGAAAAAGAAATGAATTTAAGAAATGCAGAAGTAGATGGTATTTTATATGATTTAGGTGTTTCTAGTCCACAGCTTGATATAGATGAAAGAGGATTTAGTTTTCATAGTTGTGCTAGATTAGATATGCGTATGGATATAACAAGTAAACTTTCTGCTTATGAAGTAGTTAATAATTATTCTGAAAAAGAATTAGTTAATATTTTATATAAATATGGTGAAGAAAAATATGCAAGTAGTATTGTTAAAGGAATTATAAAAGCAAGAGAAATAAAACCTATTGAAACAACATTAGACCTTGCTGAAATTATTAAAAATAACGTTCCTTTAAAATATAGAAGGGAAAAACATCCTGCTAGAAAAACATTTCAAGCTATTAGAATAGAAGTTAATCGTGAATTAGATGTTTTTGAAAGTAGTTTAAAACAAGCTTTAAATTTAATTAAAGTTGGTGGAAGAATTTGTGTTATCACTTTCCATTCTTTAGAAGATAAAATTTGTAAAGAAATTTTTAAAAGTGTTAGTACAGTTGATCCTAATTTAAAAAACTTACCAATAATACCAGAAGAGTTACAACCTAAATTTAAAATTATTGGTAGTATAAAACCAAGTAAACAAGAATTAGAAATTAATAATAGAGCTAGAAGCGCAAAATTAAGAATAATTGAGAGGGTTAGATAATATGGCAAAAAAGAAAAAAATGAAAATTACAAAAGGTGAAAAATTACTATATACAATGACTTTTTTTGCGTTTTTAGGTTCTTTATTGATACAAGTTTTTTGTGGAGCTAGTGTAGGGCATTTGAATATGAGTGTGGAAATGTTAAAATATAATATAGATTCACAAGAAAAGAAAAATGAAAGTTTAGTAATGCAAGTAAATGAATTAACTGCATTTGATAAAGTTAAAGATGTAGTTGCTGATATGGGACTTGCATATAATAACGAAAACATTATCGTAGTTAGTGAATAAACGAGGTGCATAAAATGAAAAAAGAAAGAAAACAATTACAAACTTGGAAATTTCCTAAGAAAGTATTTGGTGTCTTTCTTTTTTGCTTTTTAATAATATATATTCAATTTGCGTATCTTTCTTTATCACCAAATGTTTATGGAATTAATATGGATGATTTTGCTAAAGCAAGAAATACTTATTCTACAACGCTTTATGCTAAAAGAGGAACTATTTATGATAATGAAGGAAATACTTTAGCGTTAAATGTTTCATCATATACAGTAATAGCATATCTATCACCTAAGAGAACTGGTAGTAATCCAGAACCATTACATGTAGTAGACGTAGAACTTACTGCTAAAAAACTATCTCCTATTTTAAACATGACAGAAGAAACTTTAATAAAACTTTTAACTAAAAAAGCTTATCAAGTAGAACTTGGTCCTGGTGGTAGGGGGATTACTGAAGTAGTAAAAGAAGAAATAGAAGCTTTAGATTTACCGGGAATAGATTTTATTGAAAACTTTAAAAGGTATTATCCAAATGGAGACTTTGCTTCTTATATTTTAGGGTATGCTAAACAATATGAAAAAGAATATGTAGTAGATGATGTGAAAAAAATAGAATATAGTATTGTAGGCGAATTAGGAATAGAAGCTAAATTTGAAGATATGCTTACAGGTACTAATGGTTATTTAAAATATCAAAGAGATAGATATGGTTATAAAATACCAGATACTCCAGAAGATAGAGTAGAAGCAGAAAATGGTAAGGATATTTATTTAACACTTGATGCTAATATCCAAAGATTTATAGAAGCTGCTGTTAAAGATACCGAAACAAACTTTAATCCAGAATGGATGACTTTAACAGTAATGAACGCAAAAACAGGAGAAATATTAGGTTCTGCGTCCACACCTTCTTTTGATCCTAATATTAGAAATATAACTAATTATGAAAATCCACTTGTATCATATGTCTATGAACCAGGTTCAACTATGAAAACATTTACTTATATGTGTGCTATAGATTCTGGTAAATATAAAGGAAATACAGTGTTTACATCTGGTAGTGTTGAAATAGGTGATGATACAGTTAAAGACTGGAATGGAATAGGATGGGGAAACATTACACTAGATTTAGGATTTGAATACTCATCAAATGTAGGGGCTTCTTATTTAGTACAAAAAGTTATTAATAAAACAGAACTTAGAGATTGTTTAGAAAGTTATGGTTTTGGAGAAAAGACAGGAATTGAACTTCCTAGAGAATTAAATGGTAGTCTAAAATTTACTTATCCAATAGAAGTAGCAACAGCCTCATTTGGTCAAGGTATTACAACAACCGCTATCCAACAATTACAAGCATTAACTATTATTGCAAATGATGGTAAAATGGTAAAACCTTATATTATAGAAAAAATAGTAGACCCAAATACTAATAAAGTAATAGAAGAAAACAAACCTCAAATAGGTGAACAAATTGTTAAAACTAGTACAGTTGAAAAAATGAAAGATTTGATGTATAACGTTATTAATGCTAACAACATAGGTACAACAGGGATAGCTTATCGTATTGATGGATTTGATATTATTGGAAAAACTGGTACAGCCCAAATTTACGACACAACTCAAAATAAGTATTTAGAAGGAACAAATAATTATATTTTCTCATTTGCTGGTATGTTTCCAAAAGATGATCCAGAAATAATAATATATGCAGCTATGAAAAGACCTACTCATAGTACAAGTTATGGACTTTCAACAGCAGTTAAAAAAGTTATCAAAGATACTTCAAAATATTTAAATATTTATGGAACTAATAATAATGAAACAAGCGTTACTGAATATAAATTAAATTCATATACTAGTAAAAATACTATAGATATTAAAAAGGAATTAGAAGAAAATAAAATAGTGCCAATCATTATTGGGAATGGTGACAAAATTATAAATCAGTATCCTAAAAGTGATACTAAAGTGCTATCTTATGATAAAGTGTTCTTAGTAACAAATGATAAAAACTATACATTACCAAACTTAGTAGGTTGGTCTAAAAAAGATGCTACTACATTACTAGATTTATTAAAGATTAAATATAATTTAGAAGGATATGGATATGTCACTAGTCAATCGGTACCTGCAAATACTAAATTAACAGGAGAAGAAATAATAACTTTAATGTTATCTGATAAATATAATTTAAATAAAGTGGAGGAGTAATATATGAAACAAATCACATTAAAAGATATTATTAAAATTATTGGAATAGGAACTTTTATAACATTAATTATTGGCATCTTTTGTTTAATTATAATTAATAAACAAACAAAAAATACAGTTAAAGAAATGGCTAATAAAGTACTTACTGCATCTGATTATTATATAGCAAATCAAATGTTAGAAAATAATTTGCAAGAAGTAACAATTTATTTTCCTGATAATGATACTTTAAAAATTCAAGGTAATTTACCTAAAGAAGGTTATATTAAAATATATAACAATCATCAAACTGAAATGAAATTCTATCATAAAGGTTATTGTGTAACTAAAAAAACAAATGAAAATAATTTCAAAATAGAAAAAACTAAAAAGAAAGAATGTTAAATTTTTAACATTCTTTTTATATGTTATTTATGTTGTACTTCTATTCTAAAGAGTAAAAGAATGTATAATAATACTGTAGAATAGGAGTGAGTTTATGAAGAGAAAAGGATTTACCTTAATTGAATTGTTAGCAGTAATAGTAATACTGGCAATAATAGCCCTAATCGCAGTACCAGTAATAATGAATATCATAACAAGTGCAAGAAAGAGTGCATTTGAAGATACTGCATATGGATTAATTAGTGCTGGGGAAATGTATTATGCAAGTTCACTATTAGAAAATGGAATGACAAGTGATGTAGAGTTCACAGTTGAAGATGGAGAGTTTGTAGGAGAAAACAAATTAGAAGTTACAGGAGCACTTCCAACAAGCGGAAAAGTAAAAGTTACCCGTGATGGAAAAACAGCAATTGCAATAAGTAATGGAACATATTGTGTAACAAAAGGATATGATGAAAGTAAGATAAAAACTGACAAAGATGATGGAAATTGTAAATTACCAGAAGAACAAGCAGAAAACACATTAAAAGATATAGCAACCACAACAACAGAAGTAACAAGTGTAGCAACATGTGCAACAGATGGAAGTGTGTGTGCACCAGGAACACCATTTGCGATAGAAGTGGCTCCAGGAGAAGTTAAAAACTTCTTTGTAGTAAGTGATTCCGATAATAAAGTAACATTAATCATGGATAGAAATATAGGGGAAACAGTGGCGTGGAATATATCTGGAGATAATGCGAATGGTCCAATTACAGCGATAAATTATTTGGAAGAACAAACAAGTGGATGGACAAATATCCTAGCGTTTAATTATACATATGTAGATGAAAATGACTCTAAAGTATATGAAAATATTACAAAAACTGGAATAAGAGCAAGAATGATAACAAAATCAGAAATAAATTCAATAATATCAAATGAATGGGCATATGGAAATATGGATACTGGTTCTGCTCCTTGGGGATATTGGCTAAGTTGTGCAGATGTTGATAACTATAATGATGCTTGGGTTGTTACATATGCAGGTGCTTTTCATCCTAGTGGTGATGGAATTCTAAGTACTAGCTTTGGAGTACGCCCAGTAATAGAACTTTTAAAATAAGATGGGAAACAAAAAAACTAATAATTTAAAAATTATTAGTTTTTATTTATTAATATAATAGGCATAATATTCATCAAAAGTGATACCTAAAGTATGAATTTCATTAGCAACTTCTTCACCAATGTAACGGTAATGCCAAGATTCATAATTATATCCTGTTAGGAATTCTTTACCTTTAGGATATCTTAGGATAAAACCATATTCATGTGCATGTTCTTGTAACCAAGCAAATTCATCTGTTTCTTCAAAATTACTCATTGTACTGTTTAAAGTACTAACATCAATAGCAAGTCCTGTTTGATGTTCTGAATGACCTGGTCTTGCTGCATACGAGTCAGCATATTCTTTTCCATAATCATTTTTATATCTTGTGTATAAACCTTGTTGATAATCATAGGTACGGAAAGTAGAGTTAGCGACTATTGTTAAATCTTCTTTTTTAGCATCTTTAACCATTCTTTTAAATGCAGTATAAACTTCTTCTCTTATTTTTTTACCACTGAATGCATATTGTAATCCCATATCAACTAAATCTTCTGGTGTGTATCCTTCTTCTAAATAATTAAATTTATTAACTAAAATCAAGTATTCATCACTCATTTTAGTAGCTTTTGGTTCACCATACCAATCTTTATCAGCACCTACATTTATAATAGCAACTGTATCGGTATAGTTTTTCTCTTTGTTTTTTTCTTTATAATCTAAATATTTATTTAAATTACTTAAAATGAAATATTTTTCTTGAAATAAAGAAACCATATGTTCATTATATTCTAAATCTAGAATAGTCTCTATTTCTTTTTTCTCCATTTTAAGAATAGTTTTAATTTCTTTTTCACTATAGCCTAGTTCTTTTAAATGATATTCATCACTATTTAAATATTTATAAGTTTTTATACCAACACCTCCTCCGATAATTAAAATAACAATTAGTATTACTACCATTAAAACATTTTTTTTCTTTACTTTTTTCATATTATCACCTAGTATAATTATACTTGTAAACGGGGATAAATGCAATTAAAAAATGAATAAAAAAACAATATTATTTACACGAACAAAAGTTTGTGATAAAATGGAAGTGTTAAAAAGTAGGTGATGAAATGACAACAGAAGTATTAGTGGAAATAAAAGCTAGAAATATAGATCAAACATTTACTTATTTAGTACCTTCTAATTTAGAAAAAGATATTATGATAGGGAAACGTGTTTTAGTTCCTTTTGGAAAACAAAAAATAGAAGGTTTTATTTTGGGTATTGATAGTAATAAAGAAATTGATTATGAAATAAAAGAAATTATAGAAATAATAGATGAAAACCCTGTCATTAATGAGGAAATGATTGAAATTGGTAAATATATTAGTAAAAAAACATTATCTACTTTAATATGTGCTTATCAAACTATGTTACCTACAGCTTTAAAAGCTAAAAAAGGTTTTAATGTTAATAAAAAAATGGTTTCATATTTAAAATTAGTTGATGCAAATTATGTACCAAAAACTAAAGTGCAAGAACAAGTGTTAAATTTATTTAAAGAAGGAGAAAAAGTATTAAAAAAAGAAGCGACTGATATTTCAATATCTGCTTTAAAAACATTAATTAATAATAAAGTTATTGAAGAATATAAAGAAGAAGATTATCGTATTAAAAATTTAGAGAAAAGAGAAATGTGTAAAATTACTTTAAATGAAGAACAACAAAATGTTGTAGATACTGTTATAAGTTCTTTAAATAAGTTTGAACCATTTTTACTTTATGGAGTTACAGGTAGTGGTAAAACAGAAGTATATATGCATATTATAGAAGAAGTTTTAAAAAAGGGAAAAGAAGTAATTGTTTTAGTACCAGAAATAAGTTTAACTCCTCAAATTGTAAGTTTATTTAAAAAGAGATTTGGTAGTAGGATTGCTATTTTACATAGTAGATTAAGTGATGGAGAAAAATATGATGAATGGCGTAAGATAGAAAGAAAAGAAGTATCAATTGTAATAGGTGCTAGGAGTGCTATTTTCGCACCATTTACTAATTTAGGTCTTATCATTATTGATGAAGAACACACAAGTACTTATAAACAAGAAAATAATCCTAGATATAGTGCCATTGATATAGCTTTAAACCGTGCTAGAAGATATCAAATTCCAGTAGTACTTGGAAGTGCAACGCCACAAATAGAAAGTTATACTAAAAGTAAAAATGGAACCTATAAATTATTAGAAATTAAAAAAAGAGTTAATAATAATCTTCCTAAAGTAGAACTTATTGATATGAAAGAAGAAATAAAAAATGGAAATAAAGTTATTAGTAATAGTTTATATAATGGTATTAAATCATGTTTAGAAAAAAAAGAACAAGTAATACTTCTTTTAAATCGTCGTGGATATTCTACTGTTATCACATGTCATGATTGTGGATATGTTGATAAGTGTCCTAATTGTGATATTCCTTTAACTTATCACAAAAGATTGAATAAAATGAAATGTCATTATTGTAATTATGAAAAAAATATTATTGTTAAATGTCCAGAATGCAAAAGTGAAGAACTATGGGATTTTGGTATGGGGACTGAAAAACTAGAACAAATTATTAAAGAAAAATTTGATGCTAGAGTAGTTAGAATGGATGTTGATACTACTAGTTTAAAAGGTGCTCATGAAAAAATAATTAATGCTTTTCAAAATAAAGAATATGATATTTTAATTGGAACACAAATGATTGCTAAAGGACTTGATTTTCCTGATGTAACTTTAGTAGGGGTTGTAAATGGTGATGCCACTTTAAATATACCTGATTTTAGAAGTGCTGAAAGGACTTTTCAACTTTTGAATCAAGTATCTGGTAGAGCAGGACGTGGAGAAAAAACAGGAAAAGTTATAATTCAAGGATTTAATATAAATCATTATAGTATTATAAGTGCTAGTAAACATGATTATTTTGGTTTTTATAATGAAGAAATGAAAATTAGAAAATCTTTAGTATATCCACCATTTTGTAATCTTTCAATTATTAAAATTATTGCATCCGATTTTGAGGTTGCTAATAATGAAGGTAAAAAAATAGTGAAATTTTTAAAAGATAAAACATCTAATACTATTGTTTTAGGACCTAGTGCTGCTACAGTTCCTAAAATTAATAATAAGTATCATATCCAAGTTATTATTAAATATAAGAATTTGGAAGATATTTATAAATGCTTATTTTATTTAAATAATCATTATAAAGCTAATAAAAAAATAAGTGTTGAATTTTGTTTAAATCCGCTTAGAATATAGTTATTTTTATTAAAGTGTGTTAAAATGAATATAGGTGATAATATATGAATTTAGAAGAACTTAATGTTGAAAAAAAATTAAAGATAGTTTATATGGGAACTCCTGATTTTAGTGCTGTAGTTTTAAAGGGATTACTTGAAAAATATGAAGTACGTGCTATTGTATCTCAACCAGATCGTCCATCTGGTAGAAAAGGTGAAATAAGCCCTACACCAGTAAAGAAGGTAGGTATAGATAACACTATACTAGTAATTCAGCCAGAAAAAATCAAAGAACAATATGATGAAATACTTGCTTTTGAACCAGATTTAATTATTACATGTGCTTATGGACAAATCTTGCCAAGAGAATTATTAATTGCTCCTCGTTTAGGTTGTATTAATGTTCATGCTTCACTTCTTCCAAAACTTAGAGGTGGAGCTCCAATTCATCATGCTATTATTGATGGACATACTAAAACAGGAATAACTATTATGTATATGAGTAGTGGAATGGACGAAGGAGATATAATCGCAAAAAAAGAAATACCAATTGAGTATGAAGATACTGCCGAAAGTTTGCACGATAAATTAGCTATTTTAGGACGAGATTTTTTATTAGAAGTTCTTCCAAGTATTATTGATGGAACTAACACAAGAGAAAAACAAGATAGTTTTGAAGCTACTTATGCCCCAACAATTAAAAGAGAAGATGAAAGAATTGATTTTTCAAAAAGTAAAAGACAAATATATAATCAAATTAGAGGGTTATATTCTTGGCCGGGGGCATATTGCTTATTTGAAGGTAAAATTTTAAAAGTATGGGAAGCTCGTGAAACAGATAATATTTTTAATAATTTGTTTGATGGTCAAATAACAGCCTTTTATGAAGATGGTTTTGGTGTTAAAGTTAATAATGGCGAAATTGTATTTACATCTGTTCAACTAGAAGGTAAAAAACGTATGTCTGCTACTGATTTTATTAATGGGCATAGTAAAGAAATAAATATAGGTAAGATATTAGATTAGGTGATAATATGTTTAAAAGTATTAAAGAAAATGTGTATGTTCAAAAGTTTTTAGAATTATGGGATGTTCCAAGATATCGTGCTTTAATTAAATTAGGTTTATATATTATTTTCTTTATATTTGTTATTACCTTAATTAAAACACAAGATAATAATATATCTAAAAATCCTGTAACAAAAATTAATGTTATGGAAAACTTTAAAAATATGAATAATTATCAATATAAAGTTATTATTAATAATGAAGTCGAAGAAACATTTATTAGTAGAGTTAATAATGGTAAAGAGTTAATCATTTATAATTCAGATACTTATTATTTTGATGGAATAAAGATGTATAAAAAAATAGATAGTTATCAAGAATTTAAGGATATTATATTTGATTTTGATATATGGCGTTTTAATCCATTATTTATAACAAACCTGATAGATAATGCTGAATTTAATGCAAAGACAGAATATCAAGATGATACTATATCTAATGAATATTTAGTTAAAGTAAAAGATTTTGTTAAGTTATATGACAATTTAGATATAGAAGATGAAAGAACATTTAGTTTAGTAGTTTACCAAACAAAAAAACAAGTTACTAAAGTAACTTTAGATTTAACAAATATTTATAACATGAAAGAAAATGCTAATACATTTGATTATAAAGTTAGTTTGGAATATGATTTAATAAATGAAATCGCTCCAATTACAGTAAATATAGAAAGTAGTGATGAATAATGGATTTAGTAATTTTAGTAGTTTTAATTGGGATTGTAGTATTTATATTTAAAAAATTTAGTAGTTTTATCTACTTTATAGCCATTGTAGATATTTTACTTAGAATTTTAACTTTTATTAAAACCCAAATATCTAATTATGAAATTTATAGTTTTTTAAACAAATATGTACCTACAAGTATTCCTGGTATTTTAAATAACTATTCTTCTGGAATACTTAATACTTTACTTATTTGGTTATATGTTATTGCTATGATTATATTTGAATATTATCTTATTAGAACATTTATTAAGAAAAAATAATGTATACTTATATTAAAGGTATAGTTACTGAAATCAATAGTAACTATATTGTAGTTGAAAATAGTGGTATAGGCTATATGGTTTATACTGCTAATCCATATCAATTTGAAGCAAATAAAGAATATCAAATATATTTATATCAATATGTAAGAGAAGACGAAATAAGTTTATATGGTTTTAAAAATACTGAAGAAAAAGATTTATTTTTAAAACTTATTAGTGTTAAAGGATTAGGATGCAAAATGGCACTACCAATGCTTGCTACTGGTTCAATTGATGGTATTATAGATGCTATTGAAAGGGAAAATATTTTATATTTGAAAAAGTTTCCTAAAATTGGAGATAAAGTAGCGCGTCAAATTATTCTAGATTTAAAAGGAAAACTTGTATCTAATGTAGTAGAGGCTAAAAATGATAGTGAGTTTGATGAACTTGTGGAAGTATTAAAAGGACTTGGTTATAAACCAGTAGATATAAAAAGAGTATTACCACATATTAATGCAAAAGATAATATTGAAACACAAGTAAAAGAAGCATTAAAACTATTATTAAAATAAAAATTAAGGAGGTCTTTTATGGATGAACGAATTATTACAAATGTTGAATTAACAGAAGATAAAGAAATTAATATAAGACCCGCTTTACTAGAAGAATATATTGGTCAAAGTGAAGTTAAAGAAAATATTAGTATATTTATTAAAGCCGCTAAAATGCGTGATGAAGCTTTAGATCATGTATTACTTTATGGCCCACCAGGATTAGGTAAAACTACTTTGGCTTACATTATTGCTAATGAGCTTGAAAGTAATATAAAAACAACTAGTGGTCCATCAATTGAAAAAACAGGAGATTTAGCTGCAGTTTTATCAACTTTAGAACCTGGTGATGTATTATTTATAGATGAAATTCATAGAATACCTAGATATATAGAAGAAATTTTATATTCTGCTATGGAAGACTTTACTTTAGATATTGTAGTAGGAAGTGATTCTTCTAGTAGAAATATTAGAATTGACTTACCACCATTTACTTTAGTAGGAGCAACAACTAGAGCAGGGGATTTAACTGGACCTCTTAGAGATCGTTTTGGTATAGTGTCAAAGCTAAATTTTTATACTGAAGATGAACTTCAATCTATAATTAAAAGAACTAGCAAAGTATTAGAATGTGAAATAGATGATAAAGCCGCGAAAGAATTAGCTAAAAGAAGCAGAGGAACTCCAAGAATAGCAAATAGATTGTTTAAAAGAGTTAGAGATTATGCCTTAGTTATGGGTAATGGTTATATTGATTTAAAAATAACCAAAATAGCGCTTGATAAATTAAAAGTAGATTCTTTAGGTCTTGATGAAACAGACTATAATTTACTTAAGTCTATTATTGAAAAATTTAATGGTGGTCCAGTAGGTATTGAAGCTATTGCTTCAAGTATTGGTGAAGAACAAACTACTATTGAAGATGTATATGAACCATTTTTATTACAAAATGGCTTCCTAAAAAGGACAAATCGTGGTAGAATAGTAACGAAAAAGGCTTATGATCATTTAAAAATTGATTATCAAGAAAATATATTTTAGGAGGGTTTTAAATGGAATTTATAAGTACAAGAAGTGGAAATAGTGTTTTTGATGAATTAAAAGATAGAGTTTATCATCAAAAAATCGTAGAAGAACATATTGCTTCAAGACATAAACAAGGTGGAGAATTAGAAGAAGCAATGGATATTATTGAAAGCGAATTTGTTTTAAATTTATTTAAAATAGATGATGTTTGTGAACTTGCTTCAATGAGTGAAGAAGTACAAAGAAAGTTTGTAGAACAAAAAATGTTTGTTGAAGGATTAGATATTAGTGAAAAAGCAAAACTTCAATCTATTTTAACAACAGCAAGTATTCTAGGAAGAGTAAATACAAGAGTTCAAGATTTAAAAGATTCAGAACTTTATTTACTAGCTGGAGCAATGGTACAAATGCCACTTGAAGATTATGATACATATGGCGATATTCTTTCTCATCCAGCAGTTTTAAAATCAGTTTTAGAAAAAACAACTGATTTTATAGAACAACTAGATATATGTAGTCAAGTAGTTAATTATTGTGATAATTGCTATCATGTAGAAGGTAGTCAAGTTGATTATCAAAGTTCTATAAAAGATGCACTTAATGTTGTTAGTAATTATCAAGTTAAAGAGAAGGGTAAAGAAAAATAGGTGAATTAATGAAAATATTAATTACTGGGGGAACTGGTTATATTGGAAGTCATACTTTAGTAGAATTACTTAATAGTAATTATGAAGTAGTATGTATAGATAATTTTAGTAATTCTAAACCTGAGGTTATTGGTAAAATAAAGGAAATTACAAATAAAACATTTACTTTTTATGAAGGTGATGTTTGTGACAAGAATATTTTAGAACGTATTTTTAACGAGCATACTATAGATGCAGTAATTCATTTTGCTGGATATAAAGCAGTAGGAGAATCTGTTAAAAATCCATTAATGTATTATCGTAATAATTTAGATTCAACAATTACTTTACTTGAGGTAATGAAAAAATATAATTGTAAAAACTTTGTATTTTCATCAAGTGCTACTGTATATGGTAGTCCAAAAAACTTACCAATTAAGGAAGATTTTCCTTTATCTACAACAAATCCATATGGAACTACTAAATTGATGATAGAAGGTATTTTAAAAGATTTATATATTTCTGATAATAGTTGGAATATAGCAGTACTCAGATATTTTAATCCAATTGGTGCTCATGAAAGCGGACTAATTGGTGAAGATCCTAATGATATTCCAAATAATTTAATGCCTTATATTGTTAAGGTTGCTACTAAAGAATATGAACATTTGAATGTCTTTGGTGATGATTATGATACTCCAGATGGAACAGGTGTTAGAGATTATATTCATGTAGTTGATTTAGCACAAGGACATGTTTCTGCTATAGAACATATTTTAAAAGAACCTGGAATTGACTTTTATAATTTAGGTACAGGTAATGGTTATAGTGTTTTAGATTTAGTAAATACATTTAAAAAAGTAAATAATATAGACGTTCCTTATGTAATTGCACCTAGAAGAGATGGTGACATAGCTGCTTGCTATGCTGATCCTAGCTATGCTAAAGAAAAATTGGGTTGGTCCGCACACAAAGACATTAACGATATGTGTAAAGATGCCTATAATTTTGTAAAAAGAACTAAAGGTCTTTAATAAAGATCTTTTTTTTGGTATAATTTTCGGTGGAGGGTTTTATGAAAACAGAAGACTTTAATTTTGAATTACCAGAACATTTAATTGCTCAAACACCTCTTAAAAAAAGAGATAATTCTAAACTACTTGTTTTAGATAAGAAGACAGGCAATATAGAGCATAAATGTTTTAGTAATATTATAAATTATTTAAATGAAGGAGATGCTTTAGTTTTAAATGACACTAAAGTAATTCCTGCAAGATTATATGGAATTAAGGAAGATACTAATGCTGTAATTGAAATACTCATGTTAAAAGAAACTTTAGAAAATGTATGGGAATGTCTGGTTAAACCAGCTAAAAGAGTTAAACTAGGTTCAGTTATTAACTTTAGTAATAAATTAAAAGCAGAATGTATTGAAATAGGTGAAGAAGGAATAAGAAAGTTTAAATTAATATATGATGGAATATTATATGAAATATTAGATGAACTTGGAGAAATGCCTTTACCACCTTACATTCATGAAAAGTTAGAAGAAAAAGATAGATATCAAACTGTGTATGCTAAAAATATTGGAAGTGCTGCGGCCCCAACCGCAGGTCTTCATTTCACTCAAGAATTACTAGAAAAAATAAAAGAAAAAAATATTAAAATAGTCTATATAACTTTACATGTAGGTCTTGGAACATTTAGACCTGTAAATGTAGAAGATATTAATAGTCATAAAATGCATTCAGAGTTTTATATTATGAATAAAGCAAGTGCTGATATTTTAAATGAAGTTAAGAAAAGTAATCATAAAATTTTTAGTGTTGGAACAACTTCTACCAGAACACTAGAAACTATTATGAACTTATATGGAGAGTTTAAAGAATGTAGTGGATGGACAGATATTTTTATTTATCCTGGATATAACTTTAAAGCAATAGATAATTTGATTACTAACTTTCATCTTCCAAAATCTACTTTAGTTATGTTAGTAAGTGCTCTAGCAGGGCGTGAAAATATTTTAAAAGCATATAGTGAAGCTATAGATAATGAATATCGTTTCTTTTCATTTGGCGATAGTATGTTAATAAAGTAGGTATTATTATTCAAGTTCAAAATTTAAGAATATATAATAAGTTATTAGAAATTATACTATCATTTGATATGAGTGAGATGGCTAAAGTACATGCTTGTTATTTAAATAAAAGTGGTTCAATAGAAATAGTTAGTAATTATTTTCAAAGCGAAAGTACTAGTTATGGTTTTAAATTTTCTGAAATGGTTAGACAAAGACAAATTGATTTTAATCCTAGATATTATAGTCATTTTGACCATACAAGACAAAAAGTATTTATTCAGTATACTAGAACTTTAGATGATGCTTTCGCTTTAACTCATGAAAGTAAACATTTTATGAATTATCTACCTAACAAGTCTTTTCAAGAAGAGATATTTAGTGAAACTTCATCAATTCTTTCTGAACTTCGTTTAGGTGAATATTTAAAACAAACAAGTTTAAAAAGGGCAACAGAGCTTCAAATTAAAAATATATTGTATGATAATTATAATTCTTTTGAAGAGATAAAAAGAAATTTAAAATGTGTTCGTATAAAAGATTATGACCATAAAGAAGTTAATTCAAGGATAAAATATTTAATAGGATTATTGCTTTCTATTTATATAAATAGGCATATAAAATTAGGTAATATAACTACAAGTGGTTATGAAAAAATAAGAGATCATTTAGAAAATATGCCACTTTCACAACTGGCTCACATCTTAGATATAGATATTAATTTAGATAATAATATATTAAATATAAGTGAAGGTGGTTTATTAAAATTAGAAGATAGTTATAAACTTGAAATGAGTAGTTTATTTAGAAAAGAGGATAAATGTTATGAGAAATGTAGGAACTGTGGTTAGAGGAATTCGTACTCCAATTATAAAAGAAAATGATGATTTAGTTACAATCGTTGTTAATTCACTTTTAGAAGCATCTAAATCAGAAAACTTCCACTTTAGAGATAAAGATGTAGTTGCTATTACAGAAGCAGTCGTTGGAATTAGTGAAGGTAATTATGTTACTGTTTCAGATATAGCTTTAGATATAGAAAGAAAATTCCCAAGTAAAAAGATAGGTATTGTTTTTCCTATTTTAAGTAGAAATCGTTTTTCAATGATTTTAAAAGGTATAGCTCGTGGTATGGATAAAATTACTATGCTACTTAGTTTTCCTAGCGATGAAGTAGGTAATGGTATTTTAGATGAGGACAAATTAGATCAAAGTAAATATAATTTAGGTAGTGTATTTAATGAAAGTGCATATAGATTAGAGTTTGGTGATTTTATTCATCCATTTACAGGTATAAATATGGTTGATTTTTATAAAGAATTAGTTGAAAGTGAAAATTGTGAAATAGAATTTATATTTGCTAATGATCCCACTGAAATCTTAAACTATACTAATGATGTTTTAAATTGTGATATTCATACACGTTTTAGAACAAAAAAGATATTAAAAGAAAAGGGGGCTAATGTAAGAGGTTTATTTGAAATTATGAGTGAACCAATTAATAATAGTGGTTTTAATCCAGAATATGGTTTACTTGGTTCTAATAAAGCAACTGAAGAAAGATTAAAATTATTTCCTAAAACTGGACGTGAATTAGTATTAAAAATTCAGGAAGAACTAAAAAAACAAACAGGTAAAAACATAGAAGTTATGGTGTATGGTGACGGTGCTTTTAAAGATCCAGTAGGTAAAATTTGGGAACTAGCTGACCCTGTTGTATCTCCAGCTTATACTAGTGGATTAGAAGGAACGCCTAATGAAATAAAACTTAAATACTTTTCTGATAATAAATTTGCTAATCTAAAAGGAAATGAATTGAAAGAAGCTATTAAAACAGAAATCAGAAATAAGCAATCTAATTTAAAAGGGAATATGGCATCTCAAGGAACCACTCCTAGAAGGTTAACTGATTTAATAGGTTCGCTATGTGACTTGACTAGTGGTAGTGGTGATAAAGGTACTCCAGTAGTATTAGTACAAGGGTATTTTGATAATTTAGCCGATGAATAAAATAATTGTTATAGTGGGTCCTACTGGAGTTGGTAAAACAAAACTAAGTATTGAACTTGCTAAAAAATTTGATGGAGAAATTATTAATGGAGATAGTACTCAAGTATATAGAGATTTAGATATCGCAACTGCTAAAGTAACAAAAAAAGAAAAAGAAAATATAAGGCATCATTTATTAGATATCAAAGATATTACTGAAGATTATACTGTTTATGACTATCAAAAAGATGGTAGAAAAGCTATTGAAGATATATTAGCTATAAATAAAACGCCTATTATTGTAGGTGGCACAGGTCTTTATATTAAAGCTTTGCTTTATGATTATAATTTTAAAGAAGGTAATATAAAAAATGATTATAGCACTTTCTCAAACGAAGAATTATACAAAAAGATATTAGAAATAAATCCTGATACTAATATACATATAAATAATAGAAAAAAACTAGAAAGATTTTTAGATTATTACTATAATACAGGCGAAATTATAGAAAATAATAAAACTGATAAACTACTTTATGAATGTATTTTTATAGGTCTTACAACAAGTCGTGAAGTTTTATATGAACGTATTAATAAAAGAGTAGATGTCATGGTAAATGATGGTTTATTAGAAGAAGCAAAAAAAATATATGATTCTAATATTAGAACAAAAGCTATTACAACTCCAATAGGTTATAAAGAATTATTTCCTTATTTTGAAGAAGAGAAAACTTTAGAAGAATGTTTAGAAGATATAAAACAAAAAAGTAGAAAATACGCTAAAAGGCAATATACCTGGTTTAATAATCAAATGAGTATCAATTGGTTTGATGTTAATTTTGAAGAGTTTAATGAAACAGTAAATCAAATATATGAATTCATAAAAAAATCTGTTAATTATTAACAGATTTTTTAATATCCATAATTACGGGTAGGATAATAGGTTTTCTACCAGTTGTTTCATATATATATGGTGATAGTTGATTAATAATTTCGTTTTTAATTTCGCTAAAATTAGTTTTATTATTTAATTTAGAATGAATAGCATTTGCACTAATGTCTTCTAATTTTTTTAATAGTTCTAAATTATCATTTACTAAAACAAAACCACGTGTAGTAATATTTGGACTAGTAAGCAATTTATTGTTTACTATATCAATATTAGCAATAACAATTACAATTCCATCATTAGCCATAATCTTTCTATCTTTCATAACCGCATTAGATACATCTCCAATACGATTACCATCTACATATACATCCCCAGCTGGAATAATCCCATCTTTTTTAATTTTTCCTTTATAAAGAGAAAGTACTTCACCATTTCCTAAAACAAAAGTATTTTCTTTTGGGATACCACATTCAATAGCAATATCTGCATGTTTCTTAAGCATTCTATATTCTCCATGAAATGGCATAAAATATTTAGGTTTAATTAATCTTAGCATAAGCTTTAATTCTTCTTCACTACCATGACCTGTAGTATGTATATCACTTAAAGATGTATTTGTATAAACTTCAACACCTTTTAAATATAATTTATTAATAGTTCTAGAAACACTTAAAGCATTTCCTGGAATAGTAGATGAAGAAAATACTACTACATCATCTGATTGTAATTTAATTTGTCTATGTGAACCATTTGCGATTCTAGATAAAGCAGCAAGCGGTTCTCCTTGACTACCTGTACAAAGTAAACATACTTTATTAGAAGGTAAGTGATTAGCTTCTTCTGGTGTAATAAAAATCTCTTTATTTTTTATATATCCACCTTGAATAGAAATATCAATATTAGTTTCCATGCTTCTACCAAATATTGCAATCTTTCTACCATTTCTTTTACAAGTATCAACTATATGTTTTAATCTATAAATGTTAGAAGCAAAGGTAGCAATAATAATTCTACCATCTGTTCTAGAAAAAATATCAGATAAAGCTTCATCTACTTTAGATTCACTATTAGAAAAACCTTCATTTAAAGCATTTGTACTATCTGAAAGTAATAAACTAACACCAAACTTACCAATTTTAGCCATTTTAAATAAATTAGCCATAGGTCCAATAGGTGTCAAATCAAATTTAAAATCTCCTGTAGTAACAATAGTTCCATTTGGTGTATGAATACATATACCATGAGAATCAGGAATAGAGTGAGTAGTTCTAAAAAACTCAACATCCATATTTTTAAACTTAACTTTAGTTTCTTCAGTATAAACAAATAAATTTTTATATTGAATATTTTTTTCTTCTAATTTTTTTCTAATTAATCCGATAGCTTGATTAGGAGCATATATAGCAGGAATATTTACTGCTTGAAGTAAAAAAGGTATACCTCCAATATGATCTTCATGCCCATGAGTTATAAATAAAGCTTTAATTTTATTTTCATTTTTTTTAAGAAATGTAAAATCAGGAATAACATAATCAATTCCCATTAACTCTCCCGCCGGAAAAGTAACACCCGCATCCGTAATTATAATTTCATTTCCGTGCATTACACAATACATATTCTTACCGACTTCACCAAGTCCACCGAGTGCAAATATTTTTGTGTCTACACCTTCAAAAAATTTCATAAAAACTCCTTTCTTTCAGTTTTAAAAATTTGACTATATAATTATATCTTAGATTTTAATTTTTGTCTAGTTTATAATTTATGTTATAGAAACCACTTTAAATAATATTTTATATATAATAAAACTGTCAATGATAGCAAAATAAAACATTATGTTATTTACACTAAAATATTATGTTATAAAACTAATCTAGAACAATATGTTATACAAAGTAAATAAAAGTATAAAAGAATAAAAAATTGTTCAAGATAAGAAAGAAGGAGTGGAAATATGAAACAAAACAAAAGAGGATTTACCTTAATTGAACTGTTAGCAGTAATAGTAATACTAGCAATAATAGCACTAATCGCAGTACCAGTAATAATGAATATCATAACAAGTGCAAGAAAGAGTGCATTTGAAGATACTGCATATGGATTAATAAGTGCAGGGGAAATGTATTATGCTCAGGCTCTATTAGAAAATGGAATGACTAGTGATGTAGAATTCACAATTGAAGATGGAGAATTTGTAGGAGAAAACAAATTAGATGTTAAAGGGGCATTGCCAAAAAGTGGATCAATGGTAGTAACAAAAGATGGTAAAGTAGGTGTAGTGATAAGTAATGGCACTATGTGTGCTAAAAAAAGAGTAGATGACACAAAAGTAAAATTAGAAGAAACATTAGAATATTGTACATTAGAACCAACATTAAAAGAACTTTCAAAAACAAATGATTTTGCTACCAGTGTAGATGAATGTGTAACAAGTGGAACATGTGCAACAGGAACAAAATTTGCAATAGAAGTCGCACCAAATAATATTCAAAACTTCTATGTAGTAAGTGATACTGATAATAAAGTAACACTAATCATGGATAGAAATATTGGTGAAACAGTAGCGTGGATAAGTAAAGATGATTATATAAAAGCTGGAGGAACTGATGCTGAATGGAGCATAAATTTTGAAGAACAAGGATATTATGGTAATAATTCTAAGGGTCCTTTAACAGCAATAAATTATTTAGAAAGTCAAACGGCAGTATGGACAAATATTCCTGCAAAAAATTACACATTAATAGATGATGGTGGTGGGGACAAATATTCAATTTCAAGAACTAATGCTAGAACAAGATTAATAACGTATACAGAAGCAAATAATTTAATTTATTCAACCAGTTGGTTATTTGAAAATGGCGATCATTGGACAAGTGGAGCTTATAAAACTAATTTTTTTATTGCTTATGATGTTACAACAGGGTTTATTAATACAAATTATGTTAATACTGAACATAACTCTGGTGTGCGTCCAGTAATAGAAATTTCAAAATAATAAAACTAATTATAAGAGCATATGCTTAATACATATGCTTTTTTTGTTAAATAATAATAAATATTTATAATAAATGCTAAAGTCGTGATATAATATAAGAAGATAAGAAAAGGTGAAATAATGGGACTATTTGATAAATTAAAAAATATATTTAATTCAAATGAAAAAAATCATATAGAAGAAAAAGAAGATATTATAAGTTATGATAAAGGTCTTGAAAAAACGAGAAATGTTTTTGTTTCTAAATTAAGTCTTTTAAATAATAAATATAAAAAAGTTAGTGAAGAATATTTTGAAGAATTAGAAGAAATATTAATTATGGCTGATATTGGTGTAGAGACTGTTATGAATTTTATTGATAAACTAAAAAAACGTGTTAAAAATGAAAATATAACAGATTCTAAAGACTTAATGGAAGTTATAGTTGATGAGATGTTTATAATTTATATTAATAATGAAGTATTAGTAAATAAAATTAATTATAGTGAAATGGGTCCTACTGTAATTTTGTTTGTAGGTGTTAATGGAGCTGGAAAAACCACTACTATTGGTAAACTTGCTTATAAGTTAGTAAATGAAGGTAAAAAAGTAATGATGATAGCAGGAGATACTTTTAGAGCAGGAGCTATTGAACAAATAGAGGTTTGGTCTAAAAGAGTAGGTTGTGATATTATCTATAAAGATACTACTGACGCTGCTAGTGTTATTTTTGATGGTTTAACAAAAGCTAAAGAAGAAAATTATGATGTAGTATTAGTAGATACGGCTGGACGTCTTCAAAACAAAACAAATTTAATGAATGAACTTGAAAAAATAAATAAGGTAATAGGTAGAATTATTCCTAATGCTCCACATGAAACATTATTAGTAATTGATGCCACAACTGGTCAAAATGGTATTAGTCAAGCTAAAAGCTTTAAAGAAATAACTAATATTACAGGAATTGTTTTAAGCAAATTAGATGGTACTGCTAAAGGGGGTATAGTTTTAGCTATTAAAGAAAATGTAGGAATACCTGTTAAATTTGTGGGACTTGGTGAAAAACTAGAAGATTTAAGAGTATTTGATATTGAAAAATATATATATGGATTATTTAAAGATTTGGTAGGTGGAAATGATGAAAAATAATATAGGTTTAGTTATTCAAACAGTACTCGCAGTAGCTATAGTAGCTTTTGCTTGTCTTTACTTTTTTGAAAATTCTGTTTTAGTAGTATTACAATCATTAATGGCTATGTTTATGTTTGTATTAGCTTATAATAATCATATGACTTTTAAAAGAGATAAAAAATTTACTATTACTTATATAATAGTTGGTATTTTAATTATAGGCTCAATTATTTTTTAATGGAAAATAAAATTTTATATTTAAATGATTTATATGATTATTATGGAAATTTATTAACTTCAAAACAACAAGAATATTTTGAAGATTATTATTTAAATAATTTGACACTTTCTGAAATAGCTGAAAACAATAATATTAGTAGAAATGCTATACATAAGCAAATAAAAGACGCTGAAAGTAAATTAGAAATGTTTGAAGAAAATTTAAAACTATTAGAAAAAAGAAAACAAATAGAAAAACTAATAAAAGATTTAGATAAAAATTTAAAGGAACAAATAGAAGAATTAATATAAGGGGATGACTTATGTTTGGAAAAATAGTTTATATTAGTGATACATTAGCGCATATTGCAATTAATGAAGGAACTCCAGTTGCTTCTAATCTTATGAATATGCATGTTATTTTTGAAGATGATAATAAAAAAATATTAGGGGAAGTACAAGATTTAGATGAAAAAATAATTAAGGTAAGTTTTTTAGGTGAAATAGTTAATGGTAAATTTGTAGGTGGTGTTATTAGAAAACCTACATTACAAGCTAATTTGCGTTTGATTACTAAAGAAGAAGTAGGGTTAATTGTAGGAGAAAATAAACCTGGAAGTATGCTACTTGGGGTTTCTCCTTTATATGATGATTATCCTATTATGGTAGATATCAATGATTTATTTAGTAATCATATGGCTATATTTGGAAATACTGGTAGTGGTAAATCTTGTGGAGTAGCAAGACTTATGCAAAATTTATTTGCTAATCCTAATTTTATTCCATATCGTTCTAATTTCTTTATATTTGATGCATATGGCGAATATCATAATGCATTTAAAGATATAAATAAAATAAATCCTAATTATAATTTTAAGTTTTATACAACAAATAAACAATCAGATCCTAGTAATTATTTAAAAATACCATTATGGCTTTTAAGCGTTGATGACTTTGCATTACTACTTGGAGCAGAAACACACTCTCAATTACCTATTATTGAAAGAATGTTAAAGTTAGTGTCTATATTTTCAACTGATGATAAAATGGCTAATGATTATAAAAATCATTTAATAGCTAAAGCAATTATGACAATTCTTTATACTAATCAAACATCTTCTAGTAAAAGAAATGATGTGTTTGCTATTTTAGCAACTTGCCAAACACCGGAGTTTAACTTAGAAGCGCCAGTTCACGGAGTAGGTTATACTCGCAAATTTAGAGATTGCTTTATAATAGATACAGCCGGTCAATTTCCAGAAAGTAATTTAATGACAGAATATGTATCTTCATTTATTAAAGATGAATTAGATACATATGAAGCTAAAACTACAAATTATTTTACTTTAGAAGATTTAGAAAAAGCTTTAGAATTTACTTTAATTTCTGAAGGATTATTGCGTAATGAAAAATCTTATAATGACGCTGTTATGTTAAAAGTTAGATTACATTCTCTTACAATAGGTGAAAATTCAGATTATTTAAGATACCCTAATTATGTTACTTTAGAACAGTATATAGCATCACTAATATCTGTAGAAGGAAATAGAAAAGCTCAAATAATTAACTTTAATTTAGAAGATGTTGATGATACCTTTGCTAAAGTAGTAACTAAAATATTTACTAAAATGTTATTTGATTTTACTAAAAAATTAAAAGTAAGAGCTTCCATTCCATTTCATATCTTTTTAGAAGAATCACATAGATATGTTCAAAATGATAGTGATAAATTTTTACTTGGTTATAATATTTTTGAAAGAGTTGCTAAAGAGGGGCGTAAATATGGCCTAATATTTAATCTTATTTCTCAAAGACCTGTAGAAATTTCAGAAACAGTTATATCTCAATGTAGTAATTTCTTAATATTTAAAATGAATCATCCAAGAGATATTGAATATATTAAGAAAATGCTTCCAAATATAAGTGCTGAAATAGTTGAAAAACAAAAAAGTTTACAACCAGGAACTTGTGTAGCATTTGGTAAATCATTTAAAGTACCAATGATTGTAAAAATGCAAATGCCTTCACCAGAACCACATAGTAGTAACTGTGATGTAGTAAATACTTGGCAAGTACAATCTAAATAGAACAAATTTAATTTTGTTCTTTTTTGTGATATAATTGTGTTGGTGATAATATGGAAAATTTAAGAAAAACAATGAATAAAAATATAATTATTTCAGTAATAACTTTTTTACTAGGCTTAATCATATTTTTAAAACCAGACGCAACTATTAAATCAATAGCGATTATAATAGGAATTATACTTATTATAATGGGTAGTGGTCCAATTGTCGATTTAATTAGAAGTGAAGAAAAGAAACTTACTTTTGCAATCGCACCTTCAATTATTTTATATGTTATAGCTTTTGTGTTATTTTTTAGTCCGGAGTTATTAGTTTCAATTATACCAATATTAATAGGAATATCCCTTATTATGTCATCTGCTTATAAATTACAAAATATATATAATATAAAAAAGATGGGTAATGTATTTAATATGTGGACTCTTATTATTACACTAATTATTTTAGTTTTAGGACTACTACTTATTATTAATCCTTTTGGTGGAGCACTAGCTATTACTAAAGTTATTGGAATATGCTTAATGGTATATTCAGTATTAGATATAATTGATAGCTATTTATTAAAAAGATTAACAAAATAAAACAAAAAAGTAATTTGAAAAACAAATTACTTTTTTTAATAAAAAAACTTGTAGTATTACAAGTTTACTCACTAATTGGTGACCCGTACGAGATTCGAACTCGTGAATGCATGCGTGAAAGGCATGTGTGTTAAGCCACTTCACCAACGGGCCAAAATAAATGGTGGGCCTGAATGGACTTGAACCATCGACCTCACGCTTATCAGGCGTGCGCTCTAACCAGCTGAGCTACAGGCCCATCTAAAATTGGCAATTGACTATTCAAGTATACATTATTTTATGCGTTTTGGCAATACTTTTTGACAAAAAAAATAAAAAAACTTAAATAGTTGGGTATTATATATATTTTTAATAAACGAAATGATTTAGTTAGTATAATAGATTGAATAAAAAGACTAGTAAATTTTTTACTAGTCCTATATTATTTTAGTGGTGTCCCCTTAGGGATTCGAACCCTAGACCCATTGATTAAGAGTCAATTGCTCTACCAGCTGAGCTAAGGAGACATAACTACATAAGTAATTATAACACAAATTTTAAATATTTTCTATAGAAAGTAATACTGTTTTGTTATATTTATTTAATTTTCACTATTTATAAACAATAAACTTATAAAAAAAGTTCTGAATAATCAGAACTTTATTTTTTTTATGGCGGAGCAGGAGGGATTTGAACCCTCGCGCCAGTTACCCGACCTACACCCTTAGCAGGGGCGCCTCTTCAGCCTCTTGAGTACTGCTCCAAACAAGATATTTATATTTTACTATATTATTCATAATTTGGCAAGTCAAAAATCAAAAAAATATAACGAATTTTATCTTGTAAATAAAAAAAGCTTTTATAGCTTTTTAATCATATATTTCATTTTTCAAAATTTCAATATTTTCATTCATAATAGTGATATAATCTTTTTTACTATTTCTTTCATTTTCTGTAATAGTAGATAAAGTATGTAAGTAAGAAACTTTTACTTTAGATCCTTCTATTAAAGAATTAATATTTTCATCTACTTCTTCATTAATTGGAGCAAATATATAATTAATTTGATTATTAGCAATTAAATTCTTTACTTCAAGCATATTTTTGTCAGCTCTAGTATCTGGATCTAATGAAATAACATTGAAACCATATTTAGTTAAAAATAAGAATAAATCATCTGATACAACAATGGTCTTATTATTAGCATCACTTAGTATTGCACTCATACGGGCATCTAAATTAGAAATATCAAGTTTTAATAATTCATAGTTTTCTTCAATTGAATTTTTAAGATAATGATTATTTATATATTCTTCAAATCCTCTTTTAACATTTTGAGCAAGCATTAATAGATTTGAGGGATTTAACCATAATTCTTCAACACGATTAGTTACTTCCATACTAGAAGTGGTATCTATAATTTTAATATTTTTATTATGTTCAAAAAAGTTTGAAACATAATTCTTTTCTTCACTTAAACCATTAAATATAAAAAGTTCTGCTTTACTATAATCTTTAATTTGTTTTTCTGTTAACTTATATTCATTAGCAACAGTCCCATCAGGGTAAATACTTAAAACTTCACTATTTTCACCATATAGGCGACTTGTAATATATTCAATGGGATACACAGTAGTATAAATAGTAATATCTTCCATAGTATCTCGTTTAAAGCATCCTGTTGTTAAAAATATAAAAGATAAAGAAACTAAGATTAATAATTTTTTCATTTTTCTAAACTCCTTTTTGGTACTAAATCAATTCCGCCTTTACTAAAAGGGTTGCATTTTAATATTCTTTTTAAAGTTAAAAGAGATCCTTTTATACTTCCATATTCACTAATAGCCTCAATGGCATAATTACTGCATGTTGGAATGAATTTGCAATTATTATGAAAATTGCCTGGAATTTTTTGATACCATTTAATTAACTTTATTAATATTCTTTTCATATTAACACCACTTTAATTATACGATAAATACTAAAAAAAGTAAATTATAATTTTAAGTTTATGATATAATGATAGTGGTGATTGTATGGAAATATTGGAAAAACTTGAAATAACACCTAAAAGGGAATCGTTATTTGTTAGAGCATTTACACACACATCATATGCAAATGAAAATAAAACAGAAAGCTATGAGCGTCTTGAATACTTGGGAGATGCCGTATTAGAATTTATTATGAGTGAATACTTATATAAAAATACTGAAAAAAAAGAAGGAGAAATGACTAAATTAAGAGCTCATTATGTATGTGAAAATGCTTTATATGAATATGCTATTAGAATAGGATTAAATGAATATATTTTATTAGGTAAAGGTGAAGAAGAAAGTGGAGGAAGAAATAGAAAGGCAATAGTTGCAGATGTTTTTGAATCTTTTATAGCCGCACTATTTTTAGATCAAGGAATAGAATTTGTAAAATGTTTTCTTTATAAGTATATAATTCCTATGATAGAAAAAAAAGAAATAGACTTTTTTAGTGATTATAAATCGGTATTACAAGAATTAGTCCAAACAGATAAACGTAGTTTAGAGTATGTTGTTATTAATGAAGAAGGACCATCACATAATAAAACTTTTACAGTTAATGTTGTAATTGATAATATTATTTATGGTACAGGAATCGCCCATAGTAAAAAAGAAGCAGAACAAGAAGCTGCTAAAGATGCTTTAAAGAAGGCTCAAAATGGTGAATATTAAAGAAATTTGTGATGAATTTTTAACAGATATACAAAATGGAAGAGTAGAAACTAAAGAAGCTATATATAATATTAAAGTAGATCTTAATACTAGTAAAAATAATGATTTAGTACCGGTATTAAAAATTAAAGATATAAATAGTTTGTTTTTTAAATTTCAAATTTATTTAAAAAAGATAATTGAATTTAGAAATATCCAAGATGAATTAAATTCCGATTTTATTAAAAATAGTTTGGTACATTTGTTTGCAAATGCAACTTTTACAGATTTTGAAAATCCAGAGATGTTCATAGATAAATATATTAATTTTATGAATATGGACATTTTAACTACCAAAGATATTCATGGTATATTTGATGATGTTATTTCTACTAAAGATATGGTTTATGGTAGTGATTTAACATGTGATATAGTAAAACAATCAGAGTTTTTTGAAACACCATATGCATTTAAATCAAAAATAATACTTGGAAATTTAGAATATAAATTACCAGTTATTAGTTTTGGTATTAGTAATAACACATGTTATATTTATGCCATTCAAAAAGAAAAAGAAAAATTTAAAACTAAAGAAAATGATACTTATAACAATAAAGTTAAAAGAATACTTTATAAATTAGATGATAAAGTACGTGATTATGAAAGTTTAGAATATTTAGAATATAAAGAAGGTAAATCTGATTATTATCCAGAAAATATAACAGATGTTGTTCCATCTGCTATCTTAGCCTTATCACAATTTTTTAATACTTTATATCAAAATAATATTAAAAATGTTTCAGTGGTTTCATATTTGCCAGTTAGATATAATGCGAAAAAAGAAGCATTTGAAAGTAAAGTTAGATATAAAGCCAAGTTAAATAATGTCAGTATAGATGAGTTAAATGTCATGATGGAGGAAGCTTCATTAGAACATTTAAGAATTCAAAATAATTTGACTCAAAAATTAATTAGAAATTTTATGAGACTGGGCTATCATTTCAATAACATTGAAATGATTGGGTATCCTTATGAACTATCAGAATACCTAGATATTAAAATAAATGCTTTTACTGATACCAACAATGATATTCTAAAAAAAATAATTGAAAGTAATTATTCAAAACAAAAATAGCATACAAGTGTTGTCAAAATGATTAAAATGAAGTAAAATATTAATGTTTAGAGGGTGAATTTATGGGAAGAGCTTATGAAGTTAGAAAAGCAAGTATACAAAAAACAGGAGCAGCGAAAGCTAAGCTTTATTCAATGTATGCAAAAGAAATTTATCAAGTAGCTAAAACTGGAGGAACTGAACCAGTAGCAAATCCTTCATTAAAAAGATTGATGGAAAGAGCAAAAAAGGATCAAGTACCATCAGATATTATTAAAAGAGCAATTGATAAAGTTAATAGTGGTGTTGATGAAAGCTATACTAGCGTTAGTTATGAGTTATTTGGTCCAAATGGTTCAACTTTGATAGTTGAATGTTTGACTGATAATTTAAATCGTAGTGTAAGTAGTATTAGAACAGCACTTAATAAATGTCATTTTAAAATGGGAGCAATGGGTAGTGTTAGCTATATGTATGATCATTTGTGTATTGTGGGATTTAAAGGATTAAAAGAAGAAGATACAATTAATGCTTTAATTGAAAATGATGTAGATATAGATGATATTGAAACTAATGATGACACAACTTTGGTTTATGGTAGTCCACAAGATTTATTTAAAATAAAAGAAGCAATTATTAGCGCATTACCAAATGTAGATTTTGTTATAGATGAAATTTCAATGTTACCTAAAGAAAAAGTAACTCTGACAGGTGAAGATTTAGATTCGTTTAATAAAATGCTTACAATGTTAGATGAAATAGAAGATGTACAAAATGTATATCATAATGTAGAAATTTAAAAGAGATTATTCTCTTTTTATTTTTACATTCAAAGATGTGTAAAAAGGTAATTTTTGTTAAAATAATTTCCTTTTATAATCAAAACAAACTGTTCTTTTTCAAAAAAAGATAGTCAAATTTTACTATTATATGTTATAATAATTTAGCACATAGGGGGCCCAGCAATGTTTACAAAATTAAAAGAAAAACGTTATGCAAAAAAATATACAAATAGAGTAATGGCAGAAAAATTAGGAATAAGTAAGGCTTTTTATTGTCAAATTGAAAATGGTAGTCGTAAATTATCATACGAGATGGCTGTTAAAATAGCTGATATTTTTAATTGTAAACCAGATAATTTATTTTATAGTGATTTTGTTCAAGAAAAAAGAAAAGAAAATTAGTTTTTTCTTTTTTTCTTTATTATTTTATGATATAGTTATATTAACAAGTACGGTTCAGGAGGGATATTATGAAACAAGTTTTGATGCCAGCAGATACATATATCGTGATTAATCGTACTATCTTGAATGACCATGATCGTAAATTATTGGTTATGCTTTACCAACCAATTGTTGGTTCTTTAGCAATTAACCTTTATTTTACATTGTGGTCTTATTTAGATAAATCAGAAATATTATCTTCTATTTGGACTCATCATCACATAACTAATAGTATGGGTGTTACTATATCAGAATTCATAACTGCTAGAGAAAAATTAGAAGGTATAGGACTTCTTAAATCGTTTATTAAAAAAGATACAGTTAATAATTATGTTTATGAAATGTATTCACCACTAAGTGCTAGTGAATTTTTTGGTAATCCTATTTTAAATACCGTTTTATATACTAATATAGGTAATGATGAATATAAAAAAGTTAAAGAATATTTTAAAGTGCCTAGAATTAATTTAAGTAATTATGAGGATGTGACTGCTAAATTTAATGAAGTTTATGAATCGACTAACTTAATTAATGTAACTAATGTTGATATAAAAAAGAAAAATTATCAAAAGTTAGATATTATATCTTCATTAGATTTAGATAATATTTTTTCATCATTCCCAGAAGAAATGTTAAATTTTAAAAATATTACTAGAGAAACTAAAGATTTAATTATTAAATTAGGTTTTATATATAATTTGAATGATGATGAAATGATTAATATTATTAGAAATTCTATTAATGAAAAACATAATATTGATAAAGAGGCATTGCGTTCTAATTGTAAGCATTACTATAGTTTTGAACATAGTGGTAAACTTCCTAGTATTGTTTATCGTAATCAGCCAGAATATCTAAGAAAACCAATTGGTGATACTTCTAAAAGAGCTAAGTTAATTTATCAATTTGAAACAACTTCACCATATGATTTTTTAAGTAGTAAATATGAGTATGCTAAACCTACTAAAACTGATTTAAGTTTACTAGAATACTTACTTATTGATTTAAATTTAAATCCTGGAGTCGTTAATGTATTAATAGATTATGTTCTTAAAATAAATAATAACAAATTAACGCGTTCTTTTATTGAAGTAATAGCAGGTCAGTGGAAAAGAAGTAAAATATCTACTGTAGAAGAAGCTATGAATTTAGCTGAAAAAGAATATAAAAGTAAAAAAAGTAAAGTTGTAAGTAAAAAAATAGAACAAAAGCCAGTTTGGTTTGATCAAGAAATAGAAGCAACTAATGATGAGTTTAAACAAAAAGAGTTAGAAGAATTGTTAAAAGAATTTAGGTGAGATGGATGGAAAATGTAAATAAGGTAGTGAATAATTTAGGGTATAATCCAGCTATTAAAAAATCTTTAGAAAAAGAATATCTTAGTTCTTTAAAAGATGAAAAGTTTAAAGAATTAGTTGAAAACATTAATCTGCCCAAAGAAACATTAATGAAATATACATCACTTTTAGAAGAAAGTGCTATAGAATATCATCATTGTAAATACTGTAAAAATATTATGGAATGTAAGAATAAAATAGAAGGCCATGCTTATTTACCTAAGGTTTCAGATAATAATTTAGAATTTAGCTATAAAGCCTGCCGTTATAAAGAAGAGATACTTAAAAATAGTTCTTATTTAAATAGCGTTAGTTACTATAATACTTCTGATGAATTAAAACAAGCTCAAATGAAAAATATTTATACAAATGATACTAAAAGATTAGAAGTAGTAAAATGGTTAAAAGAATTTATTGATAATTATCCAAGTGTTACCAAAGGATTATATCTGCACGGTAATTTTGGTTGTGGTAAAAGTTATTTAATAGCTGCTTTATTTAATGAATTGGGTAAAAAAAATATTAAAAGTGCCATTATTTTTTGGCCAGAGTTTTTAAGAGATTTAAAAGCGTCTTTTGGAATAGATTTTAATTCTAAATTTGAATATATTAAAAATGTACCAATCTTACTTATTGATGATATTGGTGCTGAAAATATGACTGGTTGGGGTAGAGACGAAATACTATGTCCAATATTACAACATCGTATGGATGAAAAACTACTTACCTTTTTTACATCAAATCTTGATTTGAAAGCTTTAGAACAACACCTATCTATTTCTAATAGCGGAGTAGAAATAGTAAAAGCTAGAAGAATTATAGAAAGAATTAAACAACTTACAGAAACGAAGGAAATGATAAGTACTAATTTAAGAAAGTAGTTGATTTATGCAGTACACTAAAGAAATATTAAACATTTTAAAAGATACTAGAAGTTGGTCAGAAGAAGAAATTTTAAATAAACTTAAAATCAGTAAAAAAACATTCTATGATCATCTTCTTTTTATAGTTTTAGAAGAAATAAAAAAACTAGATTTTGATACCAAAACATATAAGTATAAATACTTATACAAAATATTTAAATATTTTGAAGTATTAGAAGATAAATACATTATAAATGAGTGTACTAAGAAATTAAAAAAAGTTGATATATACCTTAATGAAAAAATAAAAAGAGCTATAAAACAAGGAAATGAAAATATATCATTTGATAATGTTATTAGTAAATTAATAGATATTGTCGGAGTAACCCTTTTAAAGTTGGAGTTTGATCCTAAAGATAAAGAGCAAAATGTTAATCAAAATAATCGTAATTATATGTTTTTGTGCGAACTTATTTATAATGTGAAAAATTATGACTATGTTTATGAAGTTTTTAAAACATCTAAACATTTGATGTATACTACAAATAATGAAGGTAAATTATTAATAGAAGAATTGATAGAACATTATATTAAGTGTGTTATGGAAGGCAATAATCATTATGATATTATCTATTTTGAAAAAATTATTAAAATATTTTTAAACTCTAAAAAATTTATAATGGAAAAAGAGTGTACTTTAAAACTTATTAATAAATTATTAAATCATATTGATAATCTTAAAAGGACTAAGCTAAAAAAAAGAGAAATAGAACGTATTAAATTTTTCCTTGAAGAAATTATTAAAGATTTAAAAAATATTAATGCTATTAAAGATTATAATGAATTAAGTTATAAGTATGGAATAATAGATGGCTTTTCCGATGAGGCTTTATTAGAAGCTAAAACAGGTTTGATAATAGATAATAATAAATACATAGACTATAGAGATAAATTTACAATTACTATAGATTCACCTGGTACAAAAGTTTATGATGATGCATGTTTTTTTGAACAATTAAAAAATGGAACTTTTCTTTTAGGCGTTTTTGTTTCAGATGTAGATGCTTATCTTAAACCTCATATGCTTTTAGATAAAGAAGCTTATCAAAAAGCCGAGAATATATATTTAATAAACCATCATATTTCAATGTTGCCTTATGAATTAATTGATAGAATATCACTTCATCAAAGTAAAGATCGTTTAGCCATAGGTTATTTTTTTACTTTTGATCCGCAAATGAACCTTATAGATTTTCAGGTTAAAAGATCTTTAATTAATATCAAATATAATTTAGATTATAATGATGTTAGTAATTTATTAACAACATCTAGTAATATTGAATTATTTAATACTCTTAAAGCTATGATTAAAGCTACAGAACATTTAAAAGAAAAACAAATTTATGACGAAAAATATCAAACTTTTAAAGAAATCAAAAGAAGTGTTATAAATCCTTGTCAACCAGAATTTAAAAATGGTGAAGCTAGTATTTTTTCTACATTTAGTATTTTAATGAATAATTATGTCGCAAGTTTTTTCAGCAAACATCCTGAAATACCATTTCCATATCATGTTAATTTATCTAAGTATGATGATTATATTATAAGAGATTTAAAAACAAAGTTATATAATAATGAAAGTTTAGATAGTATTTTAAGTTGTTTAAATGAAATATATGTTCCATCATTTTATTCAACTGATAACTTGGGACATAATGGTTTAAATTTAAAAAGTTACTCTAATGCTAGTAATCCTTTAAGACAATATATTTCTTTAGTAACAGAAAGATTAGTAAAATACCATATTATTGACTGTATTGATTATCCTATTATAGATATTAATAATATGAATGCAATATGTGAATATATTAATAATAAACGTAGTATAAATGAGGAATATAGACAAGAGTTTATTAAATGTTTTCACAAAAGAAAATATCATTAATAGTTGACAAAAACATTAAAAGTGATAAAATAAAGACATAAATGTGATGAAAAGGACACGACTTTTAATTACTGTTTAAAGCGAGTTAGGGATGGTGTAAGCCTAATAAATAAGTTTAAAAGTTACTACCTTGAAGCAGAATCTGAAAAGAATATCCGGGAATTCCGTTATCAAAATTAAGTGAACAAGGTAGGATGGTACCGCGTATATACGCTCCTTATATTAAATATAAGGAGTTTTTTTATTGAAGGAGGAATAATATGATAAATATTAAAGAAAATGAAAAATTAAGCATTTTAAACCATAGTTGTGCTCATATGTTAGCGCAAGCTGTTAAAAGACTTTATCCAAATGCTTTATTTTGGGTAGGACCTGTTATTGAAGAAGGATTTTACTATGACATTGATTTAGGTGATAAAGTATTAACTTTAGATGATTTAGAATTAATTTCAAAAGAAATGAAAAAAATAGTTAAAGAAGATAAATTAATTAAAAGATTAGAACTATCTAAAGAAGAAGCATTAAGTAAATTTCAAGATGACCCATATAAAATAGATTTAATTGAAAACATGGATGATTCTGAAATAATTTCTGCTTATACTCAAGGAGAATTTACTGATTTATGTCGTGGTCCTCATGTTAATAACACAAAACTTTTAAAATACTTTAAACTATTAAAAGTTAGTGGTGCTTATTATAAAGGAGATTCTAATAATAAAGTATTACAACGTATTTATGGAATTTGTTTTGAAACAGAGGAAGACTTAAATAATCACTTGAATTTTTTAGAAGAAGCTAAAAAAAGAGATCATAGAAAATTAGGTAAAGAATTAGATTTATTTATGATGAGCGAATATGGGCCAGGGTTTCCATTCTTCTTACCAAAGGGAATGATTTTAAGAAATATCTTGGAAAACTATTGGTATGATGAACATACTAAAGAAGGATATGAATTTATTAAAACACCAATCATGTTAAATCGTGAATTATGGGAAAAATCAGGACACTGGGAAAACTATAGAGAAAATATGTATACATCTAGTATTGATGAAAAAGATTTTGCTATTAAACCAATGAACTGTCCAGGTGGGATGTTAGTTTATAAAAACAGTTTACATTCTTATAAAGACTTACCAATTAGATGTGGTGAATTAGGGCAAGTTCATCGTCATGAAGCAAGTGGAGCTTTAAATGGTTTATTTAGAGTTAGAACATTTACTCAAGATGATGCTCATATATTTATGAGAGAAGACCAAATTGAAGATGAAATCATTCGTTTAATTAATTTTATTGATAGAGTATATTCTGTATTTGGTTTGAGTTATGATATCGAACTTTCAACTAGACCAATAGATAAATATATTGGTACTATTGAATCTTGGAATAAATCAGAAGCAATCTTACAAAATGCATGTCATATAGCAGGTCATGAATGTAAAATAAATCCAGGTGATGGAGCTTTCTATGGTCCTAAACTTGATTTCCATATTAAAGATTCTTTAGGTAGAGTATGGCAATGTGGTACAATTCAATTAGACGCTAATTTACCAGAAAGATTTGATTTAACTTATATTGATAGTGATGGAAGCAAAAAAAGACCAATTATGTTGCACAGAGTAATCTTTGGCTCAATAGAAAGATTCATTGGTATTTTAATTGAACACTTTGCAGGTGCTTTCCCACTTTGGTTATCACCAGTTCAAATTAATGTTATTCCTGTTAATAATGAATATCATTTAGAATATGCGAATAAAATAAAAGACTTATTAAAAGAAAATAACTTTAGAGTAGAACTTGATGATAGAGAAGAAAAACTAAGTTATAAAATGCGTGAAAGCCAAACTAAGAAAAATCCATATACTTTAATTATTGGAGACAAAGAAAGAGATAATAATCAAGTTAGTTATAGAAAACATGGAACAAACGAAACAATAACTTTAAGTATAGATGAATTTGTAACAATTTTAAAAGAAGAAGTTGATAGTAAAAAATTGAATTAAGTCAATCTTAATTCTTTTTTTTGTAATAAAAATTAAAAATGATAATATAGTTTAATAGATAAGTACAGGAGGAATAATTATGATAAATAAAAAGAGTTTGTGGTTTTTAACTTTATTTAGTTTAATTTTAGTATTGAGTGTTTATTACGTGACAATGCCTAATGAATTATTACTTACAAATAATAATAGCAAAATAGAAAAAGAGGAAGTGTTAGAAGAAGCTAATGCTAGTGTAGAGGTAAGTGAAAGTAGTGTTTTAGTAGCGCTAAGAGTAGAAGCAGATGAAGAAATGCTTAAAGAATTAGATGATTTAAAAAATATACTTATGGATACAGAAAGTAGTGTTGAAGAAAAAAATAATGCTTTTGAAAAAATGAAAGATATTAACGTAACTAGAGGTGAAGAAGAAACTTTAGAAAAAAAGATTTTAGATAATTTTAAATTAAAAGCATTTGTAAAAATCAATGGTGATCAAATAAGAGTAGTTGTAGCTAGTGAAAAACATGATACTTCTTTAGCAAACCAAATAATGCGAAGCATTCAAGAAAACTATACTAATAAAATGTATATATCGGTTAAATTTCAGAAATAACTCGTAAGAGTTATTTTTAGGCTTTTTCTTTCACTTAAATAGTATTTATTCATAAAATAATATGAGTAAATATAAACCACCCAAGAGGGAAGTGAGGGAAATAATGTCTAAAACTATATTAACAAGTAGAGAAAAAGAAGTTTTTGATTTATTAATATCAAATAAGACTACTACTGATATTGCTGAAGTTTTAAATATTAGTGAAAAAACAGTTCGCAATCATATTTCTAATGTTATGCAAAAACTTGGTGTAAAAGGAAGAGCCGGAGCGGTAGTTGAACTTTTAAAACTAGGTGAATTATCTCTATAAAATCGCATTAATAGCGGTTTTTTTTCATATGATTATTTAGAGGTGGATTATGTTAAAGAAAATGTCTATAAAAAAAATACTGGTCTCAACATCAGCGTTATTTGCTCTTTTTTTAGTTTATTTAATACCTAAAAACAAGGTGAATACATTGGATAATGTTAAACAAGAAGTAGAGTATGTTGATAAAAGTGTTGTAACAGAAGAAATATATCTTTTAGATAGTAATAATTATTTAGCTAGAACAAAAGTAGCCATATCTTCAAAAGAAACAGATATTGAAGCTAAAGCTAAAGAATTAATAGAAGTTTTAATTAAAGATGGTATAGGTGAAAGCAAAATACCAAATGGATTTAAATCTATAATTCCAGGTGATACTAAAATACTTAGTATTAAATATGAAAATAACATTTTAAAACTAAATTTATCTAAAGAGCTTTTAGATGTTAGCGAAGAAGATGAAGAAAAAGTAATAGAAGCAATCGTTTATACTTTAACAACTATTAAAGAAATAGATAAAATTATTTTATATGTAGATGGTGATATACTTACTAAATTACCTAAAACAAAATTAAATCTTCCTTCAACACTGGATAGAAGTTTTGGTATTAACAAAGAATACAATATTACGAGTACTAAAGATATAAATCAAGTAACTGTTTATTATGTAAGTAAATTTAATGAAAATTATTACTATGTGCCTGTAACAAAATATGTTAATGATGAACGTGAGAAGATAAAAATAGTTATTGATGAATTAACCGGTAGTACTAATTACAATAGTAATTTAATGAGTTTTTTAGATAATAATACTAAACTACTATCTGTTAATAATGGAAACGATTTAATGGAATTAGAGTTTAATAATTCTATTTTAAATAATTTAAGTACTAAAGAAATATTAGAGGAAGTAATATATACAATATGTTTATCTATAGATGATAATTATGATGTAGAAACTGTTGTTTTTTCTGTAGAAGAAGAGGAAATTTATACTAGTGTTTTAAAAGAGATTAAATAAATATTTGTTAATAGTTTATTTGAAATCATAAAAAATGGAATATCCGGCGAGTGAAAAACCGAATATCCCATTGTTTATTGTATGGAGATATCTCCATCTATATGCATAATAACATAAAAACGTACTTTTTGCAAGTACGTTTATTATTTAAATGGTGTCCCAGAAGGGATTCGAACCCCTGACCGCTGCCTTAGAAGGGCATTGCTCTATCCAGCTGAGCTACTGAGACAACTCACATGAACAAATTGATTATACTATAAAAATAAATTATAATCAAGCTTTTTTTGATATTTTTAAAATATCCTTTACTTGCTTTTTTTTTAGGCTAATCGTATAATTAGAGTGGTGATAGTATGCTTAAGATAAAAGATTTAACAAAATACTATAAAAATAATATTGGAATAACTTCAGTTAATTTAGATTTAAATAAAGGAGAAATATTTGGATTTATTGGGCCAAATGGTGCTGGTAAGAGTACTACTATTAAATGTATTTTAAATTTTTTAAATAAAAATAATGGAAAAATATATTTAGATGAAGAAGAAATTCTTCCAAATGATTCCTTATTTAAAGAAAATATTGGTTATTTACCTAGTGAAATAAATTTGTATGAAGATTTAACTGTAAAGCAAATGATAGATTATTCTAAAAGTTTTTATAATAAAGATTTAGATAAAAGAGTTTCTGAACTAGTTTCTATTTTTGAAGTTGGTTTAAATAAAAAAATAGATGAATTATCTTTTGGGAATTTAAAAAAAGTAGGTATAATACTTGCTTTGATGCATGAACCAAGGCTTTTAATTTTAGATGAACCTACTAGTGGTTTAGATCCTTTGATGCAAGAAAAATTTTTTGAAGTATTACTTGAAGAAAAAAAGAAAGGAACAACTATTTTCTTTTCTTCTCATAATTTAAGTGAAGTAAAAAAAGTTTGTGATAGAGTAGGAATAATTAAAAATGGTATAGTTATAGAAGTTGATACTGTTAAAAACTTATCTAAGAATAATTTTGTTATTATTACTATTAACAGTAAGGATGTAAAAAAAATAAAATTTCCTTTAAAAGAAATGCATATTAAAAATTTGAAAGATGATGAAATAACTTTCATTTATAGAGGTAATATTAATAAAATTATTGATATTATTAAAGATTGTAAAGTTGATAAATTATTAATAGAAGAGCCAACTATAGATGAGATATTTATGCATTATTATAAGGAGGTATAATATGTTTAAAAGAGAATTTAAAATAAATTTAAAATCACTAATTATTTGGACACTTATTATCGTATTTGTTTTGGTAATAGCATTTTTAATTTATCCATCTTTAATTACTGACACAGTTAATTTGGAAGAATTAGTAAATACAATGCCTAAAGAAATATTAGAAATTTTTAATATGGATACTATAAGTCTTAATTCAGTTAGTGGATGGTTACTTACTGAAGGATATCTTTTTATAAATTTAGTTGGTAGTTGCTTTTTTGCTATTCTAGGTGGAACTATTTTATTAAAAGAACAAAGCGATGGTACTATTGATTTCTTATTTGCAAAACCTATTAAAAAAAGTAAAATAGTCACTTCTAAATTACTTACAGGAACAATTTATATATTAATATTTAATACTATTATTTCTGTTACTAATTTCATCGGTTTAAATTTAAGTAATGATTTTAATTTTACACACTGGATTTTAATTAGTATAGCACCTATATTTATACATCTATTTTTCTTTGTTTTGAGCATGTTTATATCTAATTATTTTAAGAAAACAAACAAAAGTCTTACTTTTAATATTGGTCTTGTTTTAGGAACTTATTTAATAGGTGTAATATCTCTAATGAGTGAAAAGTTAGAATTTTTAAAATATTTATCACCATTTGAATATATTAATTCTAAAACAATTGTAACTGATAATTGTTTAAATAGTTATAATTTGATTTTATTAACAATTTATATAATTGTTTGTTTAATAGGTTTATATAAAACTTACAATAAAAAAGAACTTGGTTTATAAATTTGACTCCTTTTAGTTTTGTGCTATAATAAGCGCTACTAAAGGAGTTTTATTATGAGTAATTTTTTTAAGATTAAGAATATACAAATATATAATTCTAAAGTAATCAATGAAATTAAAATTTCAGAAATTGCAGACATTCACATAAGTCATTTAATTATTAAAAGAAAATTAGATAAAATAACAAGTTATATAAATGAGTTTAATCCAGACTATGTATGCATTCCTGGAGATTTATTAGATTATCTTAATATTTTAGAAGAAAAAGAATATTTTGAAATGTTAACAAAGTGGTTAACTAGTTTAGCAAGTTTTCGTCCTGTTTTAATTTCTTTAGGTAGTCATGATATGGGTATTCAAGTTTCTAAAATTATTAATGAACGTGGATGGATTGAATCTAATTATTATGAATTTTTTAAAGAATTAGAAATGAAAGTTCCTAATTTATATGTTCTTGATAATAAAAATTATCAAGATGATAAAATATTGGTGTCTGGATATACACAAACATTTGAATATTGTTATAGTAGTGAAGATGTAGCACCAACTCTAATGGACGAAGATCTTAAAAAACAAGACTTTATTTTAAAAGCTCCAATAAATAAACCTGCTTGTATGCTTGTACATGATCCAATACATTTAACTAGTCCTAAGGTAAAACAACATTTTGAAAATTATGATATTTTATTTAGTGGACACATGCATAATGCTATGGTACCGCCTATTATAGATGAACTATGGAAAAGTAATAAAGGTTTTATAAAACCAAATAAGAGTTTAATAGCTCCAAATTCAAGAGGAATAGTACCTATTGATATTGAAGGTAAAATAGTTTATTTAATTGTTACTGGTGGTATTGTTAAAGTACAAGAAACAGCACCTAAAATTCTTCAACCTGTTAATAATTTATATCCAAGCTGTATTGATAATATTGTATTAACACCAAACATTGAATGTTTAAAACCAAAAGTAAAAAGTTATTATAAATTTTAATTATAAAAAAACAGAACTGATTTCGGTTCTGTTTTAATATATATTTTTATCGTTTGTTTTACCACATAAAAAGTCTAATGATACTTTTGATAATTTTGAAAATTCAATTAAGAATATAGTAGGAATTAGTGTTACGCCATTTTCGTAAGCACTAATTGCAGAATGGGTTGTATTAAATTTTTTAGCAAGTTTAACTTGTGTTAAATTTAATTCTTTTCTAACTTGTTTAAATCTTTTACCAACTTCTTTAACGTTTAACTCACAAAATGTTAAATTTTTTTCTTTAATATTAGATAAACCAACGACATAATCAATGCTTAAATTAAAAATATTACAAAACTCATTTAATTTAAGTAGGGGAATTACATTTTTATTTATCTCCCAAAGAGAATACGCAGAGCGTTTAATATGCAACATTTCTGCCATCTTCATTTGCGTTAGTTCATTTTCTTCTCTAATAAGTTTTATTCTTTCAAAGTTCATACTATCACCATAGTAATTTTCTCATTCGTGCTACAAATTATGACAAAATGCTACTCATTATGACATTTTTGTGTTATAATGCTAGTGTAGTAATTTAAAAATCCAGCATTTACTACATGTTTTTAGGTAATTTGGTGTTGGGAGTGTGATTAAAAAGAATTTAATTAGTAGGTATTTGATTGAACATTAATTATGGAGGAGGTATTTATGGATAAAAAAGTAAAAATAGTAATTGCATCTATTATTATCTTATTGTGTACTGTTTTAATAATAATATGTATGATATTTAAAAATAAAACTTATACAGTAACATTTAATACAGATGGCGGTTCAATAATTGAAGTACAAAAATTGAATAGAGGAGAACAAATAATAAAACCATTAGACCCAGAAAAAGAAGGATATGAGTTTATGGGCTGGTATTTAGATGGTAAACCATATTATTTTGATACTACTATCAAAGATGATGTAGAGTTAGTAGCAAAGTGGCAGAAAAAAACTAATTTAGAAACTATTACAGTAACATTTAATACAGATGGTGGTTCAAAAATTAGTTCAGTTGAAATTGAGAAAGGTAGTAAACTAAATAAGCCAAAAAATCCTACGAAAGAAGGTTTTATATTTGTTGAGTGGTTATTAGATAACAATTCATTTAATTTTGATGTAGAAATAAAAAATGATATTACACTAACTGCTAAATGGGAAAAAGTTTCAAGTGTTGAAGTAAACGTTACATTTAATAGTAATGGTGGTAGTAGTGTCGCAACTAAAGTTATAAAAAAAGGGGGAAAAATAACTAAACCAACGAATCCTACAAGAACAGGTTATACGTTTAATGGTTGGTATTTAGATAATAAATTATTTAATTTTAACGATAGTATTGAAAAAAGTATCACATTAACCGCTAATTGGATAAAAAATCAAACTAGTAACCCATCACAAAACCAAACACCAACAAAACCAGAAGAAGTAAAAAAATATACCGTTACATTTAATAGTAATGGTGGTAGTAGTATTGGTGCGCAAACAATTACTGCAGGAGGTAAAGCTACAAAACCGAAAGATCCTACAAGAGAAGGTTTTACATTTATTAATTGGACACATAATGGTGGAGCTTATGACTTTAATCAAGCTGTCAATGGGAACATTATATTAGTTGCTAATTGGGAAGTAATTCCAGTACCTGATATATATACAGTGTCATTGGAAGTTATTAATGGGCAAACTAATATTCCCGAAAGAAAAGCGATTGTGTATAAAAATGGTAGTATTATTACTGCTACTCAACTACTAAATCAAGATGGGGAATTATTAGGAAAATATATTCAATCATTAGGTGCTATTAGGGTTAACAAAGCACAATATGATTTAGCAACTTCATTAAAAGTAAAACTATCTGATGGTAGTGTAGTTAGTGCAACAAAAAATTAAGTAAAGGAGTAAAATATGAAGAAGAAATTTATTAGTTTAGTAGTATTTTTATTTGCTATATTTTTTATAGGTAATATAGAAGTATTTGCATCAAACAACCCATATCCTATTTCTAGTCATGATATACCAAGTGACACATATATAATAGGTACACATGCATTTGATGAAAATAGAACTTATCTTTCTACTCAAGATATAATGTGGGCAGCAAGAACTATTGATGCAGAAACAATAGACGATATGATTATTTATTATAAGGATATGAATGGTATTTGGATTGATGGTTTAACAGGTGAGAACTTAACTGTTCCGTCAACATTTAAACTTGAAGAAATTAATGGTGAAGAAATTTCGTTAGTTTTAATAAATGTGGTATTAGAAGAATATGAAGTAGATGGTGGAGAAGGTTATAGTTCACTCCATACTGATGATTATAGTGAAATAGGATTTCATATAAATTTAGAGGAAAATAAAACGGAGTATAATTATAATATTATTTTTGATGCTTATAATGTTAAAGATGGGGAATATAATTTAGATTTAAAGTGTCATCAATATGTAATTGAAGATGAGGGATTTACACCAACATCGTTTGAAATCGGTACAATTCCTACAAAAATAGAAGTATCAAATGGGATATTTAGAATACCCGTAAAAATCACATCAACAGATTTTGATTATGTATCATGCGCAATGGATTTAAATCAAGATGAAGAAACTATATCATCGGGGTTTATTATTGATGTTGGAGAACCTGAAGCTTCACTCGAGGCATCCGTTATAGGTGTAGGTTATGAATCAGAAGAAGGTGCTGGTTCTGGCGTTATCCATTCAGATACTGGATCATTTTATCTAATTAATGATGAAACTTTAACTAAAAATTTTGAGATAGCTTTTATGTCAAGATATATTGAAGAAGGAGACTATAAATTAGAAGTAAATGTTTTTAAAGATGATGATTTAGTAAATACTACGTCACCTGATGTTATAAGTGTTGGCGAAGGTGTAGATGAAGTATATGGTTTTGCTAATGCAAAAGTTCAATTAACATTTGAAGATAAAATTGAAAGTGGAGTGTATGGATTTGAAGTAACTCTTTATAATTCTTTAGATGAATTAATAGTAATTGAATATTTTTATCTAGTAGTTTCAGATGAAACAAAAATGGAAATGGTTTCTGAAATATGGGAAACAACAAATAATAATGAAATTTATCATAATAGAGATGAATTTAGTTTTGATTCATCAATTACAAGGACATTTCATGCAGGGTTTTTAACGGAAAATATTGAAACAGGGACTTATGCAGTGAAAGCACAATTAGAATATGTAGATATGGTAATCCCTGCTAATTTTGATTTTATGGCTAATCAAAATGTTGAAATTATAAAATCAGAAGAAATAGAATATTTTGATTATGATTTCAAAATTCCGAAAGGTGCTGGTTCTGGAAGATATCATGTGTTTTTAACATTACATGAGTTAATTGAAGATGATGAATTTGGTGGAATGATTGTCAGTGCACAACCAATTGCCCAAACTAGCTTTACTTTTACAATTGAAGAAGAAGTTTTATATGGTGATATTAATCTTGATGGTGAAATAGATATTGGTGATGCTACTATGGTACTTCGTTATGTCAATGATTTAGATGAGTTAACTAATGATGAACTAACAAGAGCTGATGTAAATGGTGATGGATTTATTAATAATGTTGACGCACTTTTAATCCAAGGTTTTGAATCAGGATATTATCCAAACACACTTCCAAATATTCAAATTGAAAATTATGTGTTATATGGCGATACTTTAGATTCAGGAGATTTGTATAGAAATGAAAGTCCTATGGCATATTCAGTAGTAGAACAATATTTAAATGGTAATACTGATATATTAACTGGACAAGCTCTTAAAAATGCTGATGTAAATGGTGATAATGTTATTAATCATGTTGATAAAGTGTTAATATATGGTTATATAAATGAACTTGTACAATTTAGCTTACCAAGTATTACACCAATAAATGAGTATATACTATATGGTGATGTTACAAATGATGGTATTATTTCTCAAGACGACGCGTATTTAATAAATCAATATATAAGTGGAAGTGGAACTATAAGTTCTCAAGGACTTAAAAACGCTGATATTAATAATGATGGTAACATTGATAATACTGACTATGAAATAATTAACCAAGGTATTATAGAGGGTATTTTTGAAGATAATATGCCTTTATTTACACCAGTTACAAATAATTAATTATTGATTATATAAAAGATTATAGTTACTTAAAAGGATATGTTTAATTTAAACGTATCTTTTTTTAATTATTGATAAATAAGCAAAAAACTATTTTTTTTGTTCATTTTTTTGAACTTTCGCATAAATTAAACTAGAGAGGTGATAAAGTGACATCATATAAAGAAATTGTAACTAAAGCTATAATTGGAAAAGGAAAAAAATATTTTAAAAACAATTATAATATTGAAGCTAAAGAGGCTACAAATGTTTTGGGCTGTTGGGTTATAAATCATAAATTTAAAGGGTATAAAACGGGAGATAAGATCGGTGTAGATGGGTCTTATGATGTAAACATTTGGTATTCTTATGATAATGATAGTAAGACTACTGTTATTAATAAAAAAGTAGAATACAATGATTTATTTAATGTTAAAGTTAGAGAAAATGCTGATCTAAATGGAGATACCGATATTATTGTTAGAACTCTAAAACAACCTAATTGTTCAAAAGTTAATATTGAAAATGGAGTGATTTATTTTGATATAGAAAAAGAATTAGGTGTTGAAATAGTAGGAGAAACAAAAGTTAAAATTGCTATTGAAGAAGATGAAGAACCTTGGGATGAAATAGAAGATGAACTAACAGAAGAAACATTAGAAGAAATTGAACAAAGTGTAGAAGAAAATTATATAGACGAACAAATAGATAATAATTAGGCACCTTATTGGTGTCATTTTTTTTGTTGTATGTTATAATAAAATTGAGGTAGATGATATGCAGAAGAAAATAGATTTACTTTTAAAAATATTATTAGTTATTTGGTTTGTTTTAGTATTAGGTGTATGTATATTTGGAATGCCAATTAAAGAGTTTTTAATTAATGATAATGTATATACTATTTCAGCTTTTGAATCTTTAATTATTCAAATAGTAGTAGGACTAGTAATTTTTGTTGTTAGTTTAATTTCACCACCATTTATTTTTATAACAATATATTTACTTTATAGAATGATTACTCAAAATAAAATTAGACAAAATGCTAAATTTGAAAAAGAAAATTTAGAATATTGTAGAGATCATTTAAATAAATTATCTCCAGGGATAATTTCATATTTGAAAAATTTTTCTATTGAAAAAGAAAAAGATATTAGCGCTCATATATTAAAACTTTTATATGAAGGATATCTTATTGAAGAAGGTAATGTAATAAAAAAATCAAACAAAAATACTACACTTTTAACTAATTCGGATTTAGAAATTATACGCATGGTAGAAGAAAAAGATTTTTCTGATATAAGAAGTTATGAATTAGAAATAGAGAAAGAAGCTAAAGAAAATGGTTTACTTACTTCTAAAAATGATGTTTTAATTAAATTCATTGGTAAATTTATAGGCGGCATTATGTTAATACCAATTATTATAATTATTATCGCTAATATTATGATGTCTACAACTACTCAAGCTTTAATGGGTAAATTTGAAATTATTATTTTCTTACTAATGTTTATTTTAAGTGTAGTACCAATTATAATAATCATTTATTCAATTGCTAGTTCAATGGCTGTATTTAAATATAAAACATCTATAATTCGTACTCCTAAGGGAAATAAATTAGTAAAAAATATATATGGATTAGAGAAATTCTTAAAAGATTTCAGTAATTTAGAAAAAGCAAGTTATAAAGAAGTTTATACTAGAGATTATTTTTTAATATATTCAGTAGTTTTAGGTATAAATAAAGAAATACCAAAAGAAATTATGAAAAAATAACTTTGTCAACATAAAAAGGTTGACAATATAATATGATTATGGTAGAATTAGTACGAATGGAGGGAAAATCATGGCTGTTAAATTAAGATTAAAAAGAATGGGAGCAAAAAAAAGACCTTATTATCGTATTGTAGCTGCTGATTCAAGAAGTCCTAGAGATGGTAGATTTATTGAAACAGTTGGAACTTATAATCCAATTATGGAACCAGCAGAAATCAAAATAGATGAAGAATTAGCTTTAAAATGGTTATCTACTGGAGCTATTCCTACTGATACTGTAAGAGATTTATTTAGAAGTCAAGGTATTATGGAAAAATTCCATAATTCAAAGAAAGCAAGTAAATAATGAATTTAGTAGCATTAACAGAACACTTAATTAAAAGTTTAGTTAGTGAACCAGATATGGTGTCAGTAAAACAATTTGATGATGAAGAGGATATGATTGTTATTCAAGTTTTAGTAAATGATAGTGATATGGGAGCTGTAATTGGTAGAGGCGGAAATATTGCTAATGCTATTAGAACTATTGTTCAAGCTAGTGCATATGCTAATAACTTGAAAAAAGTAAAAATTAATATTGATTCGTTTTAATGAAGCAAACCTATAATGGTTTGTTTTTTTTTGTTTGTGATTTATGTTATAGAAACCACTTTAAATAAACCTTTATGTATAATAAAAGTGTCAATGATAGTAAAGTAAAACAATATATTATTGACACCAAAATATTATGTTATAAAATTAATCTAGAACAATATGTTATACAAAGTAAATAAAAGTATAAAAGAATAAAACTTGTTCAAGATAAGAAAGAGGGAGTGGAAAGAAAATGAAGAGAAAAGGATTTACCTTAATTGAACTATTAGCAGTAATCGTAATACTAGCAATTATAGCATTAATCGCAGTACCGGTAATTATGAATATAATAAGTAGTGCAAGAAAAAGTGCATTTGAAGATACTGCGTATGGACTAATTGATGCAGGAGAAATGTATTATGCAAGTTCATTATTAGAAAATGGAATGGCTAGTGATGTAGAGTTCACAATTGAAGATGGAAAGTTTGTAGGAGAAAACAAACTAGAAGTTAAGGGGGCACTTCCAACAAATGGAAAAATAATAGTAACAAAAGATGGACGTGTTGCAATAGCAGTAAATAATGGAGCACATTGCGTAACAAAAGCAACAAGCGAAAGTAGAGTAACAACAGTTAAATATGAAGGAAGCTGTGAATATAAAAAAGCAGCAAATCCAATAATCACATCAACAGCAACATGTATCACAAATGCAAACGAAACATGTAGTGAAGATGCAATAAAAGCAGGAATTGCAGTGAATGTTAAAGTAAACGATAAAGAAGAAGCGAAGACATTCTATGTAGTAAAAGACGATGCTACAACTAACACATTAACATTAATCATGGATAGAAATATTGGAGAAACAGTAGCTTGGGTAACAAAAGATGACTATATTTCAGCAGGTGGTACAGAAGCTGATTATGGTACATACGGCAGTAATAATAAAGGCCCAATCACAGCCTTAAATTACTTAGAAAGTAAAACAAGTAGTTGGACAAACATACCAGCAAAAACATACACATTAACAGATAGTATATACGGAACAATCACAAGACAAAATGCCAGAGCAAGAATGTTAACAGAAGCCGAAACATTCAGTTTAGATTGCGTAGAATATGACGTTGGATGTCCAGTATGGTTGTATGGGAATTTAGAGTCTAGTAATCCACCATATGCTTATTGGCTAAGCTCTGCTAGCGTGGACTATTCTAGATATGCTTGGGGTGTGGACTACGATGGTACCTTGAGCGACGTCAGTGTAGACGCTGATAACGACTCTGGCGTTCGCCCAGTAATAGAAATACCCAAAACTATAATATAAGTATTTAATATGAACTAGTAAAGTTATAAATTTTATTGGTTCTTTTATTTTGTAATAATTCTTGTATATTTTACCAATTTATACTATAATTATATTATAGAAGTGAGGTAAATATGGAACCAAGTATACTTAGTATTCCTAACCATGTTGCTATTATTGTAGATGGTAATGGTAGATGGGCTAAAGAAAGAGGTTTATCTAGAAGTTTAGGACATAAAGCAGGAAGCGAAAACTTAGAAGAAATTGCTAGATATGCTATTTCTAAAGGAGTTAAAGTTTTAAGTTTATATGTATTTTCAACTGAAAATTTTAAAAGAAGTAAAGAAGAAGTTGATTATTTGATGGATTTATTTGTTAATAAGTTTAAATCTATTGGAAGTAAATTTAATAAAGAAAATATTAAAGTAGTCTTTTCTGGTAGAAGAGAAAATTTAAGTATAGATGTATTAAATACTATTGATAGTATTACAGAAAAGACTAAAAATAACACAAAAGGAATTATTAATTTTTGTTTAAATTATGGAGGGCACTTTGAAATAATAGACGCTGTTAAGAAAGTTAGCGAAGATTATAAAAATGGTGTTGTTGATTTAAATAATTTAGATGAAGAATGTTTTAGTAAGTATTTATATCAAGATTTACCACCGATTGATCTTTTGATTAGAACAAGCGGTGAATATAGAATTAGCAATTTTATGTTATGGCAAATGTCGTATGCTGAATTTTATTTTACTAAAACTTATTTTCCTGATTTTAAAGAAAGTGCTTTTGATGAGGCTATTTTAGAATATAATAGAAGAAATCGTAGATTTGGAGGAATAAAAGATGAAACAAAGAATAATTAGTGCAATAATAGCTTTAATAATTTTAATACCTATTATTATTATGGGTGGTAATGTTTTTAATATTGGTGTTTATGTAGTTGCTTTAATCGGTTTAAAAGAATTTATGGATATAAAAGAAACAAAGAAAAGTATTCCATTATTTGTTAAAATTATGTCAGTTATATTTTATACTATTATGATTTTATCAAGTTTTGGTGGAGATTTACTTACTTTATCAATGGATTATCGTTTAATAAGTGGACTGTTCTTAGCATTCTTACTTCCAACAGTACTATATCATGATAAAAGTAAATATAGTATTAATGATGCATTCTATTTAATGGGTGGCATATTCTTTTTAGCTGTTTCTATGATTTTGTTAATTAATGTAAGAGCAAATAGTTTAGCGACACTACTATATTTAGTTTTAATTACAACAATGACTGATACATTCGCATATGTTACTGGTCTTTTAATTGGAAAACATAAATTACTTGAAAGTATTTCTCCTAAGAAAACTTGGGAAGGAACAATTGGTGGTACTTTATTTGGAACATTTATAGGTACTATGTTTTATATTACAGTTATCAATTCAGAAGTTAATTTATTTATAATTATATTAATAACTGCTTTCTTATCTTTGATTGGTCAATTTGGAGATTTAATGTTTTCAGCAATCAAAAGATATTATGGTAAAAAAGATTTTTCAAATATTATGCCAGGACATGGTGGGATTTTAGATCGTTTAGATAGTATTATTTTTGTTTTATTAGGCTTTATGTTTTTTATAACAATGATATAAGGGATGATATTTATGACAATTATATATTTTATACTTATTTTAGGTATTACAGTTATGGTTCATGAATTTGGACACTTCTTATTTGCTAAAAAAGCAGGTGTTCATGTTTATGAATTTTCTATAGGGATGGGACCTAGATTATTTAAGTGGAACCGTAAAAATGATGAAACTGAATATTCTATTCGTTTATTTCCTATAGGTGGTTATGTTCAAATGGCAGGAGAATCAAATGAAGACGAAGATAAGTTGCCTAAAGAAAAATTAATGCAATCAAAAACTTGGTGGCAACGTTTTCTAATTATAATTGCTGGTATTATGTTTAACTTTATAATGGCAATTATAATTCTTTTCTTTATTGCTTTATTTAATGGTTCACCTAAACCTAATGCATATATTGGATCCTTGGAAGAAAACTATCCAGCATATTCTAGTGGTTTTAGGATAGGTGATGAAATAGTTAAAGTTAATGGCGAAAAGGTAAGTTCATCAGATATATTACTTTTAAAGTTGGAAGTTAATAAAGGAAAAGAAGTAACTTTTACTTTAAAACATGAAAATGGCACTTTAGAAGATATTAAAATTAAACCAAAGTTAGTAGAAGTAGATGGAGTAAAAGGTTATAAATATGGTTTTGGTTTGACTAATGAAGTAGAAACAGGATTAATAAGCGCTATTAAATATGCATTTGTTAAAACATTTAATTTAATTCATCAAATGGTATTAATTATATGGTATTTATGTACAGGAGTACTTAGTTTAAATACTTTATCTGGTCCGATTGGTATATTTACAGTAGTTGGTGAAACTGCTAAAACAGGGTTTGTTAATTTAATCTTTTTACTTGCATTTATTAGTATTAATGTAGGATTTATGAATTTACTTCCAATTCCAGCTTTTGATGGTGGAAGATTACTTTTCTTGATAATTGAAAAAATAAAAGGTAGTCCTATTAATAGTAAAGTAGAAAATATAATTCATTCTATTGGATTTATATTATTAATGTTACTTATGATAGTTATTACTTATAATGATATTATTAGGACATTTATTAAATGAAAACGTTAAAGTATGCGCCACATTATGATGAAATCGTTTCATATGTATTTGATGAAAATGATTTTATCACTAAAAGAATTATTAATTATTATCAAGAATATTTACTAGGAACTATTAAATGTAATAATTATCGCATTAGATCTTTAGATAAAACAATTTATGAGTATTTAAATAATATTAAGTTTCAAACCTATGTTTATGCTTATTTAGAAGAGTTAGAAGATTCTAATGATGGAATTGATTATTATAATAATTTAGATATTAATTTACCTAAATTATATAGAAGTTTTGAAAAAGAAAGTTTAGAAGTAATTAGTAGTACTAGGTGGTTATAGGAGGCTTTATGTTAAAATTAGAAAATATTACAAAATATTATGGTGATTTTTTAGCTGTTGATAATTTATCATTTGAAGTTAAAGAAGGAGAAATATTTGGTCTATTAGGAGTTAATGGTGCTGGTAAAACTACAACTTTTAGAATGATTATGGGGCTTTTAGAACCTAGTAGTGGTAGCATTAGTTTAAATGGTAAAAAAATAGATTACTCAGTTACTGATAATATTGGTTTTTTAACTGAGGAAAGAAGTTTGCTTACTAAAATGACAGTAAAGGAACAATGTTTATTTTATGGTACATTAAAAGGTATGGACGAAGAACAAATTTTATCTAGATTAAAAGAACTTCTTGAAAAATTTGGTATATCAGAATATTATGATAAAAAAATAAAAGAATTATCAAAAGGTAATCAGCAAAAAATTCAATTTATTACAGCTATTATTAATAGTCCTAAATTATTAATTTTAGATGAACCTTTTTCTGGTTTAGACCCATTTAATGTAGAATTATTTAAACAAGAAATTGTAGATATGGCCAAAAACGGCAGTATGATTATCTTCTCATCACATCGTATGGAACACGTAGAATTATTTTGTAAAAAACTAGTAGTTTTAATGAATGGTAAATCTGTATTAGATGGTTATTTAACTGATATAAAAGAAAAATATCGCAAAAAAAATATTTTAGTAAAAGGTGATATTGATATAGAAAAAATTAAAAATATCAAAGGTGTAATTGAAATAAATGAGAAAGCTTCTGAATATGAAATAAAAATAGAAAATGAAGATGTTAAGGAAGATGTATTTAAAGTTATTAGTAAGGGTAAAAATATAACTAAATTTGAAGTGGAAGAACCAAGTTTAAATGAAATTTTTGTAGCTAAAGTAGGTGAAAGTTATGAAAAGTAAGTTAAATTATTTAATTGGTATTAGTTTAGGTAGAAAAATAAAAACAAAATGGTTTTTATTTGCTAATATTATTCTTGCAATCATTATTATGGGTATTATTAATATTGATAGTATTATTAGCTTGTTTGGTGGAGATTTTAATCAAAAACAAGAAATATATGTTATAGATAATACTGGTGTAGCCTATGATGTATTTAAAGAACAATTAAATAATATTTCTTTAAATTTAAATGTAGAAGATACTAATGGTTCTAATTATAAATTAGAAAAGTATGATAAAAGTATTGAAGAATCTAAAAAGATGTTAGAAAAAAAAGATAGTGCTTTAGTTGTAGTTTTTAATAACGATATCCAAAATGTTATTAATGTAGAGATAATTTCAAAAGAGTATATAGATTTAGTAGAAATACAGTCAATTACTGGTGCCATTAATAATACTAAAGTGGCTTTAGCGATTCTAAACTCTAATATTTCTATGGAAGAGATAAATAACATATATGCTCCTATAGAAATTGAAAGAACTTTTTTAAATGAAAAAATGAATTCTGAAGATGAAAATATGGAAATAATTGTAACCACTGTGTTTCCAATTATCATTTTACCATTTTTTATGTTGACAATCTTTTTAGTTCAAATGATAGGAGCAGAAGTTAATGATGAAAAAGCAACAAGAGGTATGGAAATAATTATTTCTAATGTATCACCTAAGACTCATTTCTTTTCAAAAGTAATTGCTGGTAATTTATTTGTAATAATGCAAGGTGCTTTATTAATTGTCTATGCAGGTATAGGTTTATTTATTAGAAAATTAATTGGTGGTAGTAGTATTGTTGGTGGTTTAGGCAATGAAGTTAGTAACATATTAAATAGTGTTATGAATTCAGGCTTTGGAGAAAAATTAATTTATATACTTCCATTAACACTAATTTTAATGTTGCTTACATTTTTGGCTTATTCTTTATTAGCAGGTATTTTAGCATCAATGACCACTAATACCGAAGATTTTCAACAATTACAAACACCAATTATGATAATATCTTTAATAGGTTATTATTTGGCTATGATGGCTGGAGTATTTAAAGGTTCATTATTTATTAAAATAATATCTTTTATACCATTTATTTCTGCTATATTATCGCCGTCATTACTGGTTTTAAGTCAAATTGGTATTATAGAAATTATGATATCAATAATACTTACAATTATTACTATTTGGGTATTAATTAAATATGGTTTAAAAATATATAAAGTAGGAATTTTAAATTATTCTTCTAAAGATTTATGGAAAAAAATGTGGAAGGCGATAAAAGATTAATATGAAAAAAATATGTTTATTATTAGTAGTGTTTTTGATGTGTGGATGTAGTAATAATTATAAAACAATTAATAAAAAAGAAGCACAAAAATTAATAGAAGAAAAAGATGCGATATTAGTAGATGTAAGATCAACTTTGGAATTTCAACAAGGACATATTAATAATGCCGTTTCTTTTCCTATTACAACTATTTTAGAAGATATTGTTTTAGAATATGAAAAAGATACTTATATAATTGTATATTGCCAAAGTGGTAAAAGAAGTAAGACTGCAGCCGAAGGTTTAATAGAAATAGGATATGAAAATGTATATGATTTAGGAAGTATAAATAACTGGAGTTAATCTAGATTATTTATACTTTTTTTGATATAATTTAGTTATGCAAGTGTGGTGGAATAGGTAGACACGCAGGCTTGAGGGGCTTGTGATTTATATCGTAAGGGTTCAAGTCCCTTCACTTGCACCAAATTAATATGTAGTTTTTTAGTATTTGAAATAACTTATTAAAAGTTATTTTTTTCTTGACAATAACTATTTTATATTGTACTATTGTATTAGTGAGGTAATACAAAGTAGAGGAGGTATATATGAATTTTGAGTTTGATAATAATATTCCAATATATATTCAGATTGTTGAACAGTTAAAAAAGTTTATTATATCTGGGACATTAGTACCAGGAGAACGGTTACCTTCAGTTAGAGACTTGGCTTTACAAACTAAAGTAAATCCTAATACTATGCAAAAGGCACTAGCCGAATTAGAGGAATTAAAGTTAATACATACGGAAAGAACAAATGGGAAATTTGTTACTACAAATAAAAAATTAATTGATAAATATAAAAAAGAATATGCGAAAGAGTTATCAAATGCGTATTTTTCAAATATGGAAAGCATGGGATTTAATAAAAATGAAACTATAGAATATTTAAAGAATTTAGGAGGAGAAAATTAATGGAATTATTAGAATGTAAAAAACTTAATAAAAGTTTTGGAAATAAAAAAATATTAAAAAATATTAATTTAAAAATATCAAAAGGAAAGGTTATAGGTTTATTAGGTAAAAATGGAACCGGTAAATCAACGCTTATAAAACTTATAAATGATTTACTTACTCCAACGTCTGGTAAAGTTCTTATAAAAGGAAAAGAAGTTGGTATAGACAGTAAAAAAATAATATCATATTTACCAGAAAGAACATATTTAGATAAATCAATGACTGTAGATAAAGTAATAGAATTTTTTGAAGTTTTTTATGATGATTTCGATTCTAAAAAAGCAAGAAAATTATTAAAAGATTTAGACTTAGACACCACGCAAAAGTTATCTAAAATGAGTAAAGGTATGCAAGAAAAAGTACAACTTGTATTAGTTATGTCTAGAAAAGCAGAACTATATATTTTAGATGAACCATTAGGTGGAGTAGATCCTGCTACTCGCGATTACATATTAGAAACGATTTTAAATAATTTTGCTGAAAATGCTAGTGTGATTATTTCTACTCATTTAATTTCTGATGTAGAAAGAATTTTAGATGAAGTAATATTTATTGATAAAGGTGAAATCGTTTTACAGTCAAATTCAGATGAACTTAGAACTAAAGAAAATGGTTCTATAGATGAAATTTTTAGGAGGATGTTTAAATGTTAAAGAAATTATTAAAATATGATTTACAATATATCTTTAAGTTTATAATAATATTTTATAGTTTAGCTTTGTTTTTCGGAATACTAACTAGAATATTTTTAAATATAGAAAATTCATTTGTTTTAAACATAATTGGTCAAGTTTGTAGTGGTGCTTTAATATCTATGATATTTAGTATTATAATTAATAATTTAATGCGATTATGGGTTAGATTTAGAACGAATTTTTATGGAGATGAATCGTATTTAACACATACCTTACCTATAGATAAAAAAACATTATATTTATCTAAAATTATAACAGCTATTGTAACTTTATTTGTAAGCATAATAGTGATATTTCTAACTTTTTTTATTGCTTATGGTTCAAATGATTTTATAAACATGATTAAAGATATGTTATTACCAATTGCGGATGCATATAATAGTACTATAATTATAATTTTATTAGCATTTTTCTTTATCCTGTTTCTTGAATTTGCCAATATTTTACAATGTGGATTTACAGGAATAATTTTAGGGCATAAAAAAAATAATGGTAAAATAGGATATTCCGTATTATTTGGTTTTATTACTTATATAATTAGTCAGTTATTTGTAATAGCAATAGTACTTATATTAGCATTATTTAATAAAGATATATTAAATTTAATTATCACAAATCAAATGATAAATATATCAGCAACTAAAATACTTATATATATGTCTATTATAATGTATACTTTAGTATTAATAATTGGGATGATTGTTAATATTAAGTTATTTAAAAAAGGTATAAATGTAGATTAATAATGAATAAAAAGAGTAGAGATGCTCTTTTTTTAAATATTTCTTGCTTTGGTAAGGTAAAATAATATATAATAATTGTGTTATTTTTAAAGGGGGATAATATGCTTGAAAGATTTTTAAAATATATATCAATTGATACAACTTCTGATTCTAACAAATATGATACACCTAGTACTTTGGGTCAATTGGATTTAGCGTCTTTATTAGTTAAAGAGTTGCATGAATTAAATTTAGATATGGTTCATTATGATCAAGAACATTGTTATGTATATGGAGTGTTAAAAGGAAATCCAGAACTACCTAAAATTGGTTTTATTTCTCACTTGGATACATCAGAAGATGCACCTGGTAAAAATATAAGTGTTAATATTATTAAAGATTATGATGGTAATGATATTGTTTTAAATAATGGTTTAGTGCTTTCAGTTAAAGATTATCCAAATTTAAAAAATAAAGTGGGTAAGACTATTATCACTACAGATGGTAGTACTTTGCTTGGGGCAGACGACAAAGCTGGTATTGCTGAAATTATGGAAATGCTTACATTATTTACTAATTCTAAAGAAGAACACTGCGATATTTTTGTTTGTTTTACCCCAGATGAAGAAATAGGATTAGGGACACTTCATTTAGATAAAAATTATTTTCATCCGGATTTTGCATATACAGTAGATGGTAGTGATGTAGGAGAATTTTCATATGAAAACTTTAATGCCGCAACTGCAACAATAACTATCAACGGTTTTTCAACTCATTGTGGTACGGCTAAAGATAAAATGATTAATGCTGGAAGAATTACTACTATAATTAATTCATTATTACCAAATGAAATACCTGAAACCACAGAAGGATATGAAGGATTTTTTCATTTAGAAGAAATTTCAGGTAGTGTATCAACTGCTTCACTGAGATATTTGATAAGAGATTTTGATAAAATCAATTTTGAAAAAAGAAAACAATTATTAATTACTATAATTGATAAATTAAATAAACAATATAACTATTGTATAGATTTAAAAATTAAAGACACATATCATAATATGTTAGATATTATTAGTCGTGAAGAAACCTTAATATCTACAACGCTTAAAGCAATTTCAAGTTTAGGAATAACTCCAAAAGTCACTCCTATTAGAGGTGGAACTGATGGTACAGAGCTTAGTTATGATGGTATTCCTTGTCCTAATTTAGGAACAGGCGGACATAATTATCATAGTGTTTATGAATATATATGTTTGGAAGATATGGAAAAAACTAGTGAAATTTTAATAGAAATTATAAAACAATTTTCTAAACAAAAAAATAAAGTTAAAAAAACTAATTTAAATAGATGTCAGGAGGGATAAAATGGTTAAATTAAAGGATGCATATGAGTTTTGTGAATTATTAAAAATAGAATGCATAAAGCAAGAATTAGAAAGTCATTTAGTAGGTTATAAGGTAAATAGTTTAGGATACTCAATGGGAAAATTTTCCTTTTCACTTAGTAATGATAATGGTGAAAAAATAGAATTATGTATTTATGAAAAATCAATTATATTTAGTAAAAGAAGTAAATATTTGGTAGAAAACTTTGTTATTGAAGATGATTTAAAATTATTACAAACTAATGTTGAAAAAAGATCTAATGGAGTAATGGTTACTAATATAACTAAAAATTTTGATTTTTCAGAGAGATTTAATAGTCAAATAGTTTTAGCTGATATAATAGAAGATACTTATGTTTTTGATAAAGAAAAATCTATTGATTTATTTAATATTACATCTTTTGAAGATATTAAATCTGTAACCTTATTTATAAAAGTAAAGGAATTTGAACATAGCAATAGTTTAGAAAAAAACGCTAATTGCCATAGTAAATTTTCAACACATATGAATTATTTACTACCAGGTAGATTTAGAGGTGGTTATGTTGTTGCTAATTCATGTTCTAATCATACTTATTTAAATGGAGAAGAAGTGTCAAGATTATATGATATTGTAGATGGTGCTGATAAATTATATCGCATTTATGATTTGTATCATGGAATAATTAATCCTAGAAATGAACTTGATATTAATTGTATTAGTTTAGGACTAATTAGTCCTTATGCTTTTTCTCTTAGAAATTTAAGAGGAATAGATAAAAATGAAGAAAAAATTATTGGTAAAAGTAAAATTTTAATTTCAAATGATTATTGTAACTATGTTTGTAATTTACTTAAAGATAAATATAATTGTGATATAGATAAAGATTTTTCTAGAGATACAATTTTAGAAGGAATAGGTTATTATTTAACTGAAGATGAAAAACAAGAAATTTTAGCTGAGGAAGGATTAACGACTATAGAAGAAAGTAAAGGTTTTATTAAAAAATTTATTTCTAGATTTAAAAACAAAAAGAACGACTAATATTTAGTCGGTCTTTTTGTTTTCTAGTGTATTAATAATACTAGTCATTTCTTGTATAAAATATTCAAAATTATCTTCAGCGTCTTCTTTTCTTTTATTGACTATTTCTTCGTAATCTATACTTAATATATCGCAAAATTCTTTACCAGTCATAATTTGATCTTCTGTAAATTCATTTTTAAAACCTTGTTTTATTTTTTCTTTTGATAATTGATTGAAAGCACAGATTTTATAATTAGTTTTAAATTCAATTAATGAACCTATATGGTTTTTATAAAGAACAAGAGATTCATATTCACTAGAAGATTTTTTCGTATCAAAAGCATCCCCGTCTTTTAATTCAATTATTAAGCAAGTTTTACCTGTCTTAGTTAATATAAATATTAAAAAATCAGGTTCTTTTTTATATAATGAATAAGAACTTTTTTTAGCCACTTTTTTTGTACATAAATAAGTTCCTTCAGTGATAATACCACTATTTACGTTTAGCATAAACTCATCTAAATTGGTAATACAATTAGCTCTTTTAGCAATCATTTTTTCTAATTCAGTACCATTTGTAATGACTGTTGATTGTGCTTTAGTTAACAAATCTGCCACTTGTTTATTTCCAGTTAAACGAAAATATCCGCCTGAACTGCTTTTTGGTTTTGCATTTCTAATCTTCGCCATATTCTATATCCCCCCCGATAAAGTTTCTGTTTTCTAATTTACATGCTTCAAATACTGAGTATCCACCAGCGGCTGGATCAACTACATATTCATTTTCTTTAGTAGTTGCACTAATTAGTTCACGTTGTAATTGAATTGGTTTAGAATGTGGATGTTTCTTTTCTATTTTTTCTTCCCAAACATCTGGGATATTGTGTTTAGTCCAACAATCTTTTGCTCTAACTGGTTCTTTTTGAAATACAATGATATATTCACTTTTTCTTCTGGAACGATATCCCATACCAATTTTACCTTTATCCCAAACAATCATATCAACTAATTGTAAGCTAGTATTTTTAAACCATTTACTTGTTCCAGAACACAAATGGAATTTATCTACCCACAAAAATAAATGACCGGATTTTTTTAAAACTCTATCAATTTGTTCTATAAATGTAATGATAGTATCTTCATCCATTTGCATTAAATCACTTCTGGCTTTTCCACGATTAACTCCTTCGTTGCCATATTTCATTTTGTCTAAAATCCCTCTATATTGAGGATCAAAAAACGCAACAGATATTTTTTCATCATTAATGTTTTTTAGTAGTTCAACACCATCTATTTTATTTTTATGATTAACTTTTATAAGTTTTTTGTTTTTTAAAATACTATCTTTCATAATCCAACTCCTATTTAATAATTATAACATTTATAATGATGAATGTAAATTATTGTCATAGTAAAAACTTGTTTTATAAACATAAAATAAAAAATTCCATAATAATGGAATTTCTTAATTAATATGGTGTCCCCGACAGGAGTCGAACCCATATCTATCCCTTAGGAGGGGATTGCTCTATCCTGCTGAGCTACGGGGACAAATAGCTAAGCTATTTTACTAAATTTAAAAGTACAAACAAATATAGATAATTAGCTGCACAATTGAGTTTATAACTATTTTGACACAATAATTCATAACTACCAATAACTTTGTCAGTTAAATTAACAATCCAACTTTCACCATATTTAGGAATCGCTTTATAAAAAGGAAACATATGACTAACTATAATGTCTTTTTCAAGATCGTTAACTTCAAAAGTTTCACTTGCTTTAATAGCGGCTCTTTTTGGATGTGTGAAAGTATCAAACAATTTTTCTTTATCGCTTCTTTCATTGTCACTTAAGAAAAAATCATGTAGTAAGCCACCTCTAGCAACATCTTTATAATTTAATTTTAGAGCTTTCGCAATTTTATAAGAAAAATAAGATACTTTTAAAGAGTGTTCAAATCTAGTAATCCCATGATGTTCAATCTTATTAATTTTATTAAATTCTTCATTATTTAGGATATTATTAACAATACTTAAGTATTCATAATCCTTTTTTATATTAAACATTTATTGTTCACCTCAAATACTAATACATTATATCATAGTTTTTATAAAATTATCAGTTAATTGACACACTTTTACAAAAAAACACCAAAAACCATTTTACTATAAATATTAAATTTGTCAAATTTAATTATATAAAATAAAAATATTGTTTTATTTTTAATCTTTTGCTATCATATATATAGTTATAGGCCGCCTTAGTTAAATGGTATAACGGAGCCATGGTAAGGCTCAATCATAAGTTCGATTCTTATAGGCGGCACCATTATTATATTTGGTTTCTACAAAAGGTGATTTTTATGAAGATTGAATTAGTAAAAAAAGACAATCCTAAATTAAAACAAATTTGTGAAGAAGTAACTGATTTTGAAAATAAAGAGTATTATCAAAGTTTAATTGAGCAAATAAAAAATGCAAGTATCAAGCATTATGCTTTTGCGGCTGCAGCGCCTCAATTTGGAATTAATAAAAGATTTATTGTTATGATAAATGCGGTAGATAAAAAAGTAAGTAATGTAAAAGATTTAGATAACTTTTATGGAGATTATGAAGTTACTGCTTATTTTAATCCAAGAATAACTGTAATGAGAGGGTTACAATATTTTTATGAAGCTTGTATGAGTGCAGGTGATGTAGTTGGTAAAGTCGCAAGGCCTTATTATATTGAAATAGATTATCAAGATATAAATGGTATTCATCATCATAGGAGTGCAGAAGATTTTGAAGCAATTGTTTTTTGCCATGAAATTGATCACTTAGATGGTATAGAGTTTACTTATAAAGCAGAAGATTTAATATATAATGCAGGGGTAGAAAAAAGAATTGAAATAAGAAACAAGTTTCCAAAACAAATTATTTCAAAAGATTGTGAATTTATTCAAGATGACATTAGTCCAGATTTTAAAACTAAGGTATATAGAAAAAAGTATTAGAAATTGTAATTCTAATACTTTTATTTTTTACTTTCAACTTCTTTTTTTAATTTTCCAAAAGTTATATTTTTAACTTTATCTTTTGTTTGATAATATGGTTTTACTGAACTTTCATCTACAAATATGCTTCCCAATCTATTAGGACTTGTTGATAAGATTAAACCACCTGTTCTATAACCATGTTTTGTAACATCCTTATATATTCTTAAGTAATCTAAAGCAGAATTAAATGTATCTAAATCAACATATCCACCTTTTTCAAGCTTAACTAATACTGCATTTTCTTTTTCTAAAATACTATCTTCTTCAATATATCCAAAAGAATCTGTTCCTAGTGGCTGATCACCAATAGATATAGTCATACTAAAAGTAGTATGTACTTCATATTTTGTACATTTTTTAATATTACCAATAAAAATTTGTTCTGGTTTCATATTATTCCTCCTTGGCTAATTATTATATCAAAAAGTCAAACTATGTCAACTTAAATTTATGTAATATTCTTTGTCGTTATGATATAATATAAATATAAACAGGAGGGTAATATATGGGAAAAATTAATGATAAATTAATAGAATTTATTGATAAAACACCAAACGCATATTGTTGTGTTAATAATTTGAAAGGAATATTAATTGAAAATGGTTTTATAGAGTTATATGAAAATGAGATTTGGAAAGAACTAAAAGAAGATGGTAAATACTTTGTTACTAGAAACGATTCGTCTTTGATAGCTTTTAAAATGTGTTCCAATGTAATAAATCCTGGATTTAATATTACAGCAACTCATACTGATTCACCAAGTTTTTCTATTAAGACAAATCCAGAAATGTATGAAAATGGTTATTTAAAACTAAATACTAGTAGTTATGGAGGAATGATTAATTATAGCTGGCTTGATAGACCCCTTTCATTAGCCGGTAGAGTAATTGTATTAGATAAGGGTGTTTATAAAAAACAAATAATTAATATTGATAAAGATTTATTAGTAATTCCAAGTCAAGCAATTCACATTAATCGTGAGGTAAATAGTAAATGTGAATTAAATTATCAAACTGATATGTTGCCAATTATGTCATTAAGTGATGTTAAATTAAAAAACTTAATTGAAAAAGTATTAGAAAAAAGTGGAGTTTTTTTTGATAAAGTATGTGACTATGATTTATATTTATATAATAGAGATAAAGTTAAACCATTAGGATTAGAAGAAGAATTTATAATGGGACCTCGTTTAGATGATTTAGCTAGTCTTGTACCTTCTTTTTATAGTTTTATAAATTCTAATAATCAAGATACATATAATGTTTTTTGTGCTTTTAATAATGAAGAAATTGGTAGTCTAACTCCTCATGGAGCTGATTCAAGCTTTTTAATTGACATACTTACAAAAATAGCAAGTTCTACTAAAATAGATTTATTAACTACTTTAAATAATAGTATAGTAGTAAGTGCAGATAATGCTCATGCAATTCATCCTAATGCAGCTTCTAAATCAGATCCCTCTAATAAAGTTTATTTAAATAAAGGAGTAGTAATTAAACATCATACTAATTATACTACTGATTCGCTAACTTCTTCTATATTTAAAGATGTTTGTGAAAGAGTAAGTGTGCCTTATCAAGATTTTGAGTGTAGATCTGATATGCGATGTGGAGCCACGTTAGGTGGAGTTAGCCAAAGACATGTTAGTGTAGATTCTGTTGATATTGGTATTCCTCAACTGGCTATGCATTCTGCTAATGAAATGATAGGTTCTAAAGATACTTTACATATGTATAAAGCTTTATTAGAATTTTATCAAACTTCATTTATGAAAGATAAAAATGGTGTGAAAATAAAGATTAAATAAGTGTTTTAGAAGCATTTTTTTGTAACTGGATAGTAATAATTACTATTTAATAAATTTTGTAAAGTTCAACTAGTTATAAAAATTTTAAAATAATATTAATTTAAGTCACTTAATAGAGTGACTTTTTCTATACTTTTAAATGATAAAATGTTATAATTAAAAAAGGTGATATTATGGTATATTTAGATTATTCAGCAAATACTCCAGTAAATAAAGATGTTTTAGATACATTTTGTAAAGTAGCTCTTAATTTTTCAGGCAACCCTAATTCTTTACATAGTTTAGGAGTAAAAGCTAAAGAATTAATTGATGCATCTACTAGACAAATAGCTGAAATTTTAAATGTAAAAACAGAAGAAATAATATATACAAGCGATTCTTCAGAAGCTAACAATTTAGCTATCAAAGGAATTTGTTTGAAATATCAAAATAGAGGTAAACATATTATTACAACTCCTTTTGAACATTCTTCTATATATGGACCTTTAAATTATTTACAAACTCTAGGTTTTGATGTAGATTTTGTTGATATGAATGAAGATGGTACTGTTAATTTAGATTCATTAAAAAATTTAATTAGAGAAGATACAATAATGGTCACTATAAATGCTGTTAATAGTGAAATTGGGATTAGACAACCTTTAGATGAAATTGGCGAAATAATTAAAGAAAATTCAAAAGCATTTTTTCATACAGATGTTACTCAGGCGATTGGAAAGATAGAAGTAGATTTAAAAAATGTTGATTTAGCTAGTTTCACTTCTCATAAGTTTTTTGGAGTAAATGGTATAGGCTGTTTAATCAAAAAAGATAAAATATTATTAGAACCTTTAATTCATGGTGGTAAAAGTACAACTATATATCGTAGTGGGACACCTAATGTAGCTTTAATTGCGTCACTTGCTAAAGCATTAAGATTAGCGCATGAAAATATATTAGAAAAATATAACTATGTATTAGATTTAAATAAATATTTGAAAGAAAGTTTAAAAAAATATAATAATGTTTATATAAATAGTTTAGATAGTTGTATACCGCATATTTTAAATTTTAGTGTGGTAGGTGTAAAACCAGAAACTTTAGTACATGCATTAGAACAACATGAAATTTATATTTCTACTCAATCAGCGTGTTCTAGTAACAATGCTTTTTCTAAATCAGTTTTAGCACTTACTAACTCTATGGATAGAGCTAAAAGTAGTGTTAGAATTAGTATTTCGCCAGTAACTACTAAAGAAGAATTAGATGAGTTTTTAAATATATTTGATAAATGTTATAAAGAGTTAGTAAATGAATAAAATAATTAAACCTAAAATAAAGAATTTAGAAATAAAAGAATTAGTAATATCTGATGATATAATAAGTGGAAACTTTCAAAATCAAGAATTAAAAATAATTAGTAAAGATCTTAAGTTTGATGAATGCGTTTTTGAAAAACTTGATAGTTTGGATTCAAATATATCTAATAGTTCATTCATTGATGTTATTTTTAAAGATAGTGATTTATCTAATACTAATTTAGAATTATCGTTATTTAGAAGAATTATATTTGAAGAGTGCAAACTTATAGGTGTTGATTTTAGTTCTTCTAATTTAAATGACGTTAGTTTTATTAATTGCAAATTAGATTATAGTAATTTTTCTAATTCAAAATTTAAAGGTGTTCTATTTGATAATTGTGATTTAATAAACACATGCATGAATAATTGCGAGTTACAAGAAGTTCATTTTGAAAAGTCTAATTTAACTAATATAGAATTTTTAAATACTAGTTTAAAAGATATAGATTTATCTAATTCTTTAATAAACAAAATAAATGTTTTAAATAAAGATTTAAAAGGGTGTATCGTGAACGCGGAAGAAGCTTTATATTTATCTTTAGGTTTAGGAATTATTATAAAAGATAGGTGATATTATGAAAATAGTAAAAATAAGCGCTATTTGGTGTGGTGGCTGTTTAGTTATGAATAAAGTATGGGAAAATATAAAAAGAAATTATCCTAGTATTGAGATAATTTCACTAGACTTTGATATGGATAGTGAAGAAGTTGAAAAATATAATGTAGGTGAAATTCTTCCTGTAACGATTTTTTATAAAAACGATAATGAGGTTAAACGTATAAATGGTGAAGTAAAAGAACAAGTATTAATAGATGTAATTGAGGAATTAAAATGAAAATAAAAAACTATTTATTAATTTTTTTAACTATTTTATTGTTACCATTTATTGTTAATGCAAAATATAAAGATGTAGTTGCACCAATTGCAGGAATAGAAGCTAGTGAACAAGTAACTCTTTACTTATTTCATGGTGATGGATGTCCTCATTGTGCTCAGGAACAAATTTTTCTTGATGAATTAAAAGCAGAATATAAAGATCAAATAAATATTATTAAATATGAAGTATGGCATAATTCAGATAATAATTTACTTTATAGTGAAGTTAAAAAGCATATGAATGCCAATCAAAATGGTGTACCTTTTACTGTAGTTGGAGAAAAGTATTTTTATGGTTATAATACTTCAATAGGAGAAACTATTAAAGATACTATTGATAGTTATTTAAATCCTGAACTAGAAGAAAAAGAAGAAACAACAATTCCAATATTAGGAAAAATAGATATGAAAAAAGTATCTATACCTATTGTAGCTATTGTACTAGGATTTTTAGATGGATTTAATCCTTGTGCTATGTGGATATTACTTTTCTTAATTAATATGCTTTTTAGTATGAAAAATAGAAAAAGAATGTGGTTATTAGGAGTTGCTTTCTTATTTACATCCGCATTTGTTTATTTCTTAGCTATGTTAGGACTTAACGTTGTACTTTCATTTACAGCTGTTAATTGGATTAGAGCATTAATTGGAGTAGTTGCTTTAATAGGTGGAATAATCAATATTAGAAGTTATTTAAAAACTAAAGATGATGGTTGTCATATAGTAGATGATAAAAAAAGAAAAAAATATTTTGCTAAAATAAAAGATTTTACTTCAAAACAAAGTCTAATATTATCATTAATTGGAGTTATTACTTTAGCGGTTTCTGTTAATTTAGTAGAACTAGCTTGTTCAGCAGGTTTCCCAGCCATATTTATTGAACTATTAAATATTAATAACTTATCTTTTACTCAAGAAATAATTTATATTTTAATTTATATATTATTTTTCTTACTTGATGATTTAATTATATTTATAATAGCTATGACAACTTTAAAATTAACTGGTATTTCTACTAAGTATAATCGCTATTCACATTTAGTAGGTGGGGCTATTATGATAATAATGGGTATTTTATTAATATTAAAACCAGAATGGTTAATGTTTAATTTTTAGATAATTTGGAACACTTGATAGTGTTCTTTTTATATGTGATTTATGTTATAGTTCTATTCTAAAGAGTAAAAAAATGTATAATAAAACTTGTTAGAATAGGAGTGAGATTATGAAGAAAAAAGGTTTTACCTTAATTGAGTTGCTAGCAGTAATAGTAATACTAGCAATAATAGCGCTTATTGTAGTACCAGTTATTATGAATATAATAGCAAGTGCAAGAAAGAGTGCATTTGAGGATACTGCATACGGTATTATAAAAGCAGGAGAATTATATTATGCGAATGCATTATTAAATGATGGAATGACTAGTGATGTAGAATTCACGTTTACAGAAGGAGCAGTTAGTCCAGAGGGGTTAAGTATCCAAGGTAGTTTACCACAAAGTGGAAAATTAGTAGTAACACGTGACGGAAAAACAGCCATAGCCATATCTAATGGAACATATTGTATAACAAAAGGATATGAAGAAAATAAAATAACAACAACAGATGAATTTGAAACATGTGACTTACCAGCAGGTCCAGCAAAAACATTAAGCAAACTAGCAAAAACAAATGATTTTGCTGAAAGTGTAGATGCATGTGCAACAAGTGGAACATGTACAACAGGTACAAAATTTGCGATAGAAGTAGCACCAGGAAATATCCAAAATTTTTATGTAGTAAGTGATGAGAATAATACTGTGACATTATTGATGAATAAAAACATAGGTGAAACGATGGCTTGGATAAATGAAACAGACTATCTAAATGCTGGAGGCAACCAAACTGATTGGAACAATTTTGAAAATATGAATGTATATGGTCCGATAACTGCATTAAATTATTTAGAAAGTCAAACGAACGATTGGACCAATATAGAGGCAAAAAACTACGTATTAACAGATAGTGTATATGGAACTATGACAAGAACGAACGTAAGAGCAAGAATGTTAACTTTAATAGAAGCGAATGCGATAATTAGTTATGATTGGTCATATGGTAATTTATATGATAATATTTTTGCTTATTGGTTAAGCTCAGCTAGTGAAAATTATTCTAGCGATGCTTCAGCTATGTTTGATGGTAGCGTTGGTAGTCGTGACGTTGGAAATGGCGATAATTTCGGTGTGCGCCCAGTAATAGAATTATCAAAATAAATAAATTATATGAACTTCTTAAAATATTTAAGAAGTTTTTTTGTGCACCCATTCAAAAAAGTTAAATATAATTTAATAGGAGGTATGATATGAGACTATTTAAAAGTAAAATTTTAAAAAATTATCGTTTTCCTATTATTCTTTTAATATCTATAATAATTGGTAGTTTAATTGGTATTATATTTGGTGAAAAGGCATCTATTTTAAAACCGTTTGGTGATATTTTCTTAAATATGATGTATACATTAGTAGTACCACTTGTTTTTTTTACAATTTCATCAAGTGTTGCGAATATGACTAATATGAAAAGATTAGGAAAAATATTAAAATCTGTATTTTTAGTTTTTATTGTTACTAGTGCTATTGCGGCTATTGTTATGCTTATCGTTTTACTTATTTTTGATCCTACTAAAAATACTAATATTGTTTTAGAAGTTGGTGGTGAAATTACTAAAACTAATGTTTTAGAACAAATTGTTAAAGCTTTAACAGTTAGTGATTTTGGTAATTTGTTATCAAGAAATAATATGTTACCGCTTATAATTTTTGCATCTGTTTTTGGAATATCATTAAGTTTAGTAGAAAAAGAAAAAAAGATTGTTTCTAACGCGTTAAATACTATTTCTTTAGCTCTTATGAAATTTATCAAAATAATTATGTATTATGCACCAATAGGAATATGTGCTTATTTTGCATCTTTAATAGGAGAGTTTGGACCAGAACTTTTAGGAAGTTATGCCTATAGTATGGCTATATATTATATAATGTGTGTTCTTTATTTTCTTGTTTTTTATACTTTATATGCATATATATCTGATAAAAAAAGAGGAGTTAAAACTTTTTATAAAAATATATTACCATCTACTATTACTTCTTTAGCAACTCAATCTTCTTTAGCGTCTCTTCCAACGAACTTGGATACTGCTAAAGAAATAGGTATTAAAAAAGATATACGTGAAGTTACTTTACCACTTGGAGCTACTATGCATATGGAAGGATCTAGTATGGGTTCTATTTTAAAAATAGTTTTTTTATTTGGAATATTTGGTAAAGATTTTGTAGGCTTTGATACTTATTTGATTGCTATATTAATAGCTATATTAGGGGCAGTTGTCATGAGTGGTATTCCAGGTGGGGGATTAATTGGTGAAATGCTTATAGTAACTTTATATGGATTTCCTTTAGAAGCATTTCCTATTATCGCAACAATTGGTTGGTTAATAGATCCACCAGCAACCTGCTTAAATGTAGTAGGAGATGTATCTAGTTCAATGTTAGTATCAAAAATGGTTGAAGGTAAAAATTTATCTTTTAATAAATTTGATTAAAAGTGTCAAACTATAGGTAAATCCTATAGTTTTTCTTGAACATTAAAAAGTATTGGTGCTATAATAATAATAGAGGTGTTAAAATGATAGAAAATAAAAAAATATTCATTTTAGGAATGGCTAGAAGTGGTTATGAAGTAGCTAAACTCTTAAGTAAATATAATAATGATATATTAATTACTGATATGAAAGAACAAGATCCTAATCATGTAAAAGAATTAGAAGAATTAGGTGTTAAATATATTGTTTCTGAACAACCTGAATATATGTTAGATGCTAGTTATGATTATGTTATTAAAAATCCAGGTATCAGAAAAGATCATAAATGTGTATTAATGGCTTTAGAACTTGGAATACCTGTTATTAATGAAGTAGAAGTAGCTTACTTCTTTTTTCCAAAAGATATAACCATTATTGGTATTACAGGTTCTAATGGAAAAACTACAACTACAACATTAATATATGAAATATTAAAAGAAGCTAATTTACCTGTATATTTAGGAGGGAATATTGGTTTTCCAGTTGCAAGTTTAGTAGAAAAAGTAAAAAATGGAGACATTTTAGTTTTAGAAATATCTGATCATCAATTAGTTGATATGTATGATTTTAAAACTAATATTAGTGTTTTAACTAATTTAAGTGAAGTTCATATAGATTTTCATGGAACTTATGAAAAGTATAAAAGTATGAAAAAGAAAATATTTAATCATCATAAATCTAATAACTTAGCTATTTTAAATTATGATAACGAAGATGTTATGGATTTAACTAAAGATATAAGTTCTAATAAAAAATATTTTTCAATTAAAGAAGAAGTTGATTGTTATATTAAAGATGGTAGTATATATAATGATGGAAAAGTTATTAACTTAAATGATATTAAAATAAAAGGAATGCATAATTATGAAAATATTATGTGTGCTATTATGGTATGTAAAGAATTTAATGTTAGTAATGAAATAATAAATAAGGTATTAACCGAATTTAAAGGTGTAGAACACCGTATAGAATATGTTACTAATATTAAAGGTCGTGAATTTTATAATGATGCCAAATCTACTAATACAGAATCAACCATTATAGCTTTAAAATCATTTGATAAACCAGTTGTTTTACTTTTAGGTGGTTTGGATAGAGGACATTCATTTGATCCAATGGATGAATATATGCATAATGTAAAAAAAGTTATATGTTATGGTGAAACAAAAGAAAGAATAAAAAAATGGTGTGATAGTATAAATGTTAGTTGTGATATAGTAGATTCTTTAAAAGAAGCAACACTCAAAGCTTATCAAATTTCAAAAGAAGGGGACGTTATATTACTTTCACCAGCATGTGCTTCTTGGGATCAATTTAAAGATTTTGAAAAACGTGGCGAAGAATTTAAAAAAGTAATTAGCACTTTAAAAGATTAATATATATATGCTTAGATAAAGAAAGGATGATTTTAATGAAAATAAAAGATATCAAAGCAAGAGAAATATTAGATTCAAGAGGAAATCCTACAGTAGAAGTAGATGTAATTATAGATAGTGGAATAGTTGGACGTGCAAGTGTGCCGAGTGGTGCATCAACTGGAATTCGTGAGGCTTTAGAACTTCGCGATGGAGATGCATCTCGTTATAAAGGGAAAGGTGTATTAAAAGCTGTAAATAATGTTAATAACATTATTAGACCAGAGCTAATAGGTTATGATGTAACAAAACAAGAAGAAATTGATAATAAAATGCTTGAATTAGACGGTACTAAAACAAAAAGTAATTTAGGTGCTAATGCTATTTTAGGTGTTTCAATGGCTTGTTTAAAAGCGGCTGCACTATATAATAATAAACCATTATATGCTTATATTGGTAATGGTAAAAAATTACCAGTTCCTATGATGAATATTTTAAATGGTGGAGCACATGCAGATAATAATCTAGATTTTCAAGAATTTATGATTATACCTCAAGCGAGTACTATTAAAGAAAGAGTTAGAATTGGTGCTGAAGTATTCCATACTTTAAAGAAAGTTCTTAATGAAAAAGGATATAATACTGGAGTAGGAGATGAAGGTGGTTTTGCTCCTAACTTAAGTAGTAATATTGAGGCTTTAGATTTAATTTGTGAAGCAATTAAAAAAGCTGGTTATGAACCAGGTGTAGATGTAAATCTTGGTCTTGATGTTGCAGCTTCTGAATTTTATGAAGATGGTAAATACGTTTTAGCAGGAGAAAACAAAACATTTAAAACAGAAGAATTAATAAGTTTTTATGAAGAATTAGTAAATAAATATCCAATTATCTCAATAGAAGATCCTGTTGATGAAAATGATTGGGAAGGCTTTAGATTAATTACAGAAAAATTAGGTTCTAAAATTCAGTTAGTAGGAGATGATTTATTTGTTACTAATATTGAGTGTTTACAAAAAGGAATTGATAATAAAGCAGGTAATGCAATACTTTTAAAAGTAAATCAAATTGGAACAATTACAGAAACTTTAAAAACAATTGAACTTGCTAAAACAAATAACTATAAAACAGTAATTTCACATCGTAGTGGAGAAACAGAAGATACAACAATTGCTGATTTAGCAGTTGGTCTTAATTTAGGACAAATAAAAACAGGGTCACTTTCTAGAACCGATAGAGTTTGTAAATATAATCAATTAATTAGAATAGAAGAAGAATTAGAACAAATCTAATTCTTTTTTTGATTTATGTTGTACTCCTGTTCTAGAGCTTAAAAGAATGTATAATAAAACTTGTTAGAATAGGAGTGAGTTTATGAAGAGAAAAGGATTTACCTTAATTGAGTTACTAGCAGTAATAGTAATACTAGCTATTATAGCATTAATAGCAGTACCAGTTATAATGAATATCATAAGTGAGGCAAGAAAGAGTGCATTTGAGGATACTGCATATGGAATTATTAGCGCAGGAGAAATGTATTATGCCCAAGCGTTATTAGATGGTGGAATGAAAGAAGAAACAACATTTGCATTCATAGAAGATGGAGTAAGTCCATCAGGATTAAATTTAAAAGGAACAACGCCAAAAAGTGGAAGTATGAAAATTACAATAGATGGAAAGATTGCTTTAGCTATTACAAACGGGACGCTGTGTATCAAAAAAGAATATGATGATAGTGATATTGAAATATTAGAAGAATTTGAAATTTGTGAATTGCTATCAGAACCACAACCAGGGTCGTTAGCTTATTTAGCAAAAACAAATGAATTTGCTGAAAGCATAGCACCCTGTGCAACAAGTGGTAAATGTGAACCGGGGACAAAATTTGCAATAGAAGTAGCCCCGGATAACATACAAAATTTTTATGTAATAAGTGATTTAGACAACATAGTGACATTAATAATGGATAGAAATATTGGAGATTTAATAGCGTGGATTAGTGAGCCAGATTATGGTTGTGGTGAAGTTGGTTATAAATGTTCAAAGAATGATAAAGGTCCAATTACAGCTTTGAATTATTTAGAGAGCCAAACCAAAGAATGGACAAACATCCCAGCAAAAACATATATAGTACAAGATGAAAATAATCCTAAATTATATCCTGATATTGAAAGAGTAGGAGTTAGAACTCGTATGATTACAAGGGACGAAGCTAATGTAATCATTTCAAATGAGTGGGCATATGACAATTTAAGCTATGATGTTAAGCCCTACTGTTATTGGACAAGTACAGCTTATACTTTTTCAGGCGAAGCTCCAGACGATGCTCAGCTAGTTTGTTCTGGCAGCGTTGTATCTAATGCAATTCATTTCAATAATCGCTATGGCGTTCGCCCAGTAATAGAACTTTCAAAATAATAATAAAAAAATAATAATCTAAATTTCTAGATTATTATTTTTTATTTCCAGTTGTTCACCAATATTTAATTTAATGGTATTTACTGGTAATTCATATGTATAATAGACATTTTTTTTAGGAAGAATGATTCTCCATGGTTTTAAATTATAATATGTATATAAGACTTTATTATTTTTATTTGTCATAATAATATCAATATTTTTAAACATAAAAAATGTGTGAATGGAATTACATTTTGGAAAGCATAGAATTTTATCTATTTTGGTAGTAAACATAAAGCCTTTAAGTCGTTTAAAAAAAGTGTTACAAATAATTACTTTCAATGATATCACCGATATTAATATATCATATTAAATAATGTTTGACAAATACTAAAAAAAAGTATAAAATTATGTTAGTAATATTAGGAGGGTATGTATGAAGTTAGGAAATAGAGGACAAGCATTAGTTGAATATTTACTTATTATTGCAGTAATAAGTGTTGTAGTAGTTAGTTTGGTTAAATTATTAGGTGGATATTTACAAGATTCTGTTACTAAATCTTCATGCTCTTTAGTTGATAAAGTTTATGTTGAAGGAAGTAAACCAGGAGAAGGTCAATGCGTAGATAAATAACATTTATATGTTATTTTTTTGTATAAGAAAACCTCACGTTTGTGAGGCTTTTTTAATTAAAATCAACGTATTTATCAAAGTCATAAACAGTGTCATTTATTTTCATATAAATATAGTATTTACCACTCAAATTAATATCATTAATATATTTAGTAACTGATATACCATTTTTTGTTTCTTCTTCATTAAATACATCAATACACATAGCTGTATATGGTTTTTTTGAAATAATCATATTATATGTTTTTTTAGTAAATAAGTTATCTAAAATAATTTGAACTTTATCGTCTTTTTTGAATGTTCCTGAAATAGTTAAACGATCATATTCTTTAGTTAATTTAATATTTTTTTCTTTTATTATATCTTTAGCATCTTTATTGAATAAAATTGATACATTTTTATTTGTCTTAGTTTCATCTAAACTTCCTAAGTGAACCCCTTTACCAGGCATATAAGTATCATTTGCATATAAACTTAATTTTTCTGCACGATAATTATTAGTAGGTAATTCTATTTTGAATATTTCTTCATTATCTAAAAGTTCTACAGTAATACTATTTAATTTGTTATTTTTAGTCATTCCTGCTGGTTCATTACTAATTTTTCCATCAGTTTCAACATGACCTCCTGAATGGATTAAATAGTGGTTATCACTTAAATAATCAACATCAGAAATATAAGGGGAATAAAAATAACTTCCTTGATTTTTTCCGTATTCCCAAATTTGTTTAATAGTCATATCTTTTTTATTAATGTTGTAGATAACTCCACGACTATAATTATCTTCTGCTTTTATAGCATTATCTAACGCTTTAGAACGATTATTACCATTATCAAAAATAAATATATTCCCATTAGGTAAAACCATTGCAGCGTGTTGTGCCCATTGCCATTCTAAATTATTAGTAGGGGTAAAGAAATATTTTTGCATATCTTTATTCCAATTTTCATTTGAACCAATAATCCAATTTAAATCTAAAGTGTCATAATTAATGTTTATAACAGCATCTTTATGTCTTCCGGAAAGTGTAATTGAATTAGTTGTTTTATCATACCAAACTGAGTTGTTGTGGAACCAATCATAATCAGTTGTATAAGCGTTATTACCACTATCAACTGGAAGTATTTTAGTTAAATCTATTTCTTTTATTATTTTTCCGGTTTTACGATCTATTTCTACAATATAGTCTTCTACAGTACCATTTTCAAAGTTATCAGAAGCTATAAGTAAGTTTCCATCTTCCATTTCAAACACGTCATGATGATATCCTCCAGGTAGAGTATATTCATAATAGATTTTTCCAAGTAAATCCATTTCCATAAGTCCTGTTGTATAATATGGAGGATTTATTAATCTATTAGTACTTAAAAGTAAATGTCCGTTAGCTAACCTTTGGATATCCCATAAAAAGTTTTCAGTTAAATACCATCTTACGTCACCGTTAATATCATATGCGGCTGTATAACCTTTAGATGAAGGGGTCATGAAGTACAAATCATTTTCTAATTTACCTTTATTAGCATTTACATAAGTAGGTAAGATAAAGTTCTCTGGAAGTTTTCCAGTTTTAATAGTTAATATTCTACTTGTATCGTTAATTGTAATAGTTACTTTATTTTCAGCATCTGCATATAAACCATAAACAGGAAGTATATGTTTTTTAGCAGGTTTAAATGTATTAGTAAATGTTGTTTGCTCATCTTTACCGTGAATAGTAATAGTAGGTGTTGTTAAATCTTTTGTTTCAAAAACGATTAAAGCTGTAAGAGGTGATATACCATAAGGGTTTAGAATAACATTTGGTTCTTCAAATGTATAATTAGTATCACTTAAGAATTCTTGTTCTGCTTCATATTGCGTTAGTATTAAATCTTTTTTTTCATCTACTGGTTTAACTTTATCTACTAAATAATAAATAACAATGGAACTTAAGCAAGCTAAAATAATTAAAACTATAAATTTATATTTTGTTCTCATAAATTCTCCTTTATATTAATCTTATTTCATTTTCATTATAGAATGGTTTTTTCTTATTTATCCTATCATAGAATAAAATACCATCTAAATGATCAATTTCATGTTGGAAGGCAATGGAAAGCTCTTCTCTAGCTCTTATTTTAATTGGATTACCATCCAAATCTAAACCAGTAATAGTAACTCTTGCAAATCTTGGTACATGTCCTTCAACTTCACGATTAACACTTAAGCAACCTTCTCCTAAATCAGCTGCAATCATCTCTTCAGAATGACTTATGATTTTGGGGTTAACGACTACATAAGTATCAAATTTTCCTTTTTGGTATTCATCAACAATCACTATTAATCTTTTATTGATACCAACTTGAGGAAAAGCTAGTCCCATTCCTGGACGTAGATTGTATTTTTTTTCATATTCTTCAATTTGGCTATAAGTTAAATGCTTAATCATTTGTTCAACTAATTCTTTTTCTTCTTTAGTAACTGGTGAATCAAATGGAACACTTTTTTTTCTGAGTGATTTTTCTTTTTCATCTAATATTGTTACTTTTTTAAACATAATATCAACTCCACATATATATTTTATCATAAAAATAGGTAAAAATTTAAAAATATCAAATGAAAGATTAATTTTATGTAAAGAAAAAAACAGTTTTCACTGTTTTTTAGTTGCTCCAAGAACGAGCACCAATAATAATAACTAATAAAATGAATAATACTAAGACGATTGCTGCTCCATAACCAGATCCATAGCCATAACCATATCCTCCGCCGTAGCCACCGCCATAGCAAGGGTTACCACAACCATAGCCTTGGTATCCACCATAGTAGTACATAAAATCCCTCCTTCTAGTCTAATATATCTTATTAAAAATAATCAAATATGTTAGTATAAAATACCTAATTTTTATAAAAAAAGATAAATCATTTGACAAGTAATTTTATAAACTATATAATTTATATAGTAGGTGTAAGCGTATGGAAATAGTATGTCAAAGATGTGGTACTTTGAATAATGAAAAAGGTATAATGTGTATGCGTTGTGGTGAAAAATTAGAAACAGATGCAGCAACAAAATTAGATAAATTTAAAGGTAGAATAATATCTGAAAAATTAGTGGCATTCCTGTATATAATAATTTTTACAGCATACTTATATTTTATAAATTTTTATTTTAGTCCTTGGTTTAATAGTGGACTATTTAAATTTGGTAATAGTTTTATTTTTGAATATTATAATGATCCAAATTTAACTAATATAACACTTCATGTTATATATGTAATGGTACTTTTTATAATAAATTACATTGCAACAATTGTTATTTTAGAACTTATTTTACGTAATAAATTAATAAAAAGAGAAAAAGTAAATATGTTTTGTTTTTCGGTTGGTATATATATATTTATAAGTGTTGCTTTTGTAACTTTTATTAAATTTAAATTTGAATATATTTATATTTTAAAACATTTAATTAGTTTTATGGCAATTTGTCCATATATTAACAGAAAAATGATGAAAAGAAGTATTTAAAGGATGGTGATTATATGCAAAAAATAAAGAAGTTATTTAAAAATATAGATAAACCTTTATTTTTTGTTATGCTTATAATCATTATTTTTGGACTTTTAAATATTGTTACAGCATCTAGTCGTGAAACAGTTGTAAGATATGAACAATCTCTTTACCATTATTTCTTCCAACACTTAATCATGCTTAGTATAGCTTTTATTGGTAGTTTAGTTATTATTAAAACACCAACTAAGTCTTATAAATTATTAGGTCCTTTTTTATATATTGTTGTACTGTGTTTACTTTTATATTTATCAGTAGTAGGTATTGCGGAACGTGGCTCAATCAACTGGCTTAGTATTGGTGGCTTTACTTTTCAACCTAGTGAGCTTGCTAAACCGGTAATGATTGTAACACTTGCTTTACTATTTGAAAAGTTTTATAAAAAAATAAGAATGCCAAACACTAATCATTATGATATGATTGGCTTTATTTTAGGTGCAGGTCTTATTATGCCTGTTATAGTTTTTTTGCAAGGAGATTTAGGAACATCATTAATTATATTAGGTATCTTTTTTGTGATGTTTATTTCTAGTCCTATTTTAAAAATAGATAAGTTTAAAACAATAATATTTTTATTTATAGTGGGGGTAATTGGTATTATTGGAGTTTATTCTATCAAAGGACATATTTTAACAGAAGCTCAAACAGAAAGATTTGATTTTTTTAATCCTTGTAGTAAATATGAAGATTCGGGTTATCAAATATGTAATGGGTTTATTGCTATAAATGATGGTGGATTACTTGGTTTAGGAATTGGTAAAAGTAAACAAAAGTATTCATATATTCCAGATCCACATACAGATAGTGTTTTTGCTATAATTGCTGAAGAATTAGGCTTTTTACTTAGTACACTTATATTTATAGCTTACATTTTTATATTAGGCCGAATTCTTAGAATTGCGACTAATGCATCAACTGTTCGTGGTAGATATATGTGTTTAGGTATTAGTGTATATATGTTTTTGCACATTCTTTTAAATTTAGGTGGCTTATTTGGCATATTACCTTTAACAGGGGTTCCTTTACCATTTTTAAGTTATGGTGGTACATTTACTATATGCCTTGTTTGTTCACTTGCTATTGTTCAAAGAGTACATATTGAAACATATAGTCAAAAAAGTATAAAACATTAATTTATACATACCTTTTAATGAGGGATAAAATGGTTAAGTTTATATATTTTATTATAACTTTATTAGGAGGTTTAAATAATTTGGATAGTAATTTTTATTATGAAGAAATACCTTTGAATGTACAAAATGAAATGATTAATGTATCTTATTTTGAAAATGATGAAATAAGTTTTGATGATTTAGTTTTGGTTCATATTTTGTATATTGGATTTGACAAGGTTGAACATAAAGGTGAACTGGTTGTTAATAAAAAAATAGCTGATGATATTTTAGATATTTTTAAAAGTTTATACTTAAATAAATATGAAATTGAGAAAGTAGAAAGAATAGATAAATATAATGGAGATGATTATTTATCTATGGAATCTAATAATACATCTGCTTTTAATTATAGATATATTGAAAATACTAATCAATTATCTAATCATGCTTATGGACTAGCAATTGATATAAATCCTTTTTATAATCCATATGTTTATGAACATAATAATACTTTAATTGTAAGTCCTAAAAGTGCTTTTAAGTATGCTGATAGGAATAAAAACTTTAAACATAAAATAGATCGAAACGATTTAGCTTATAAAGAATTTATAAAGCATGGGTTTACTTGGGGTGGAGATTGGACTTATAAGAAAGATTACCAACATTTTGAAAAAATAATTTAGGGGGATTTTATGGAAAGAGAAAAAAACTTCTTTTTAGAATACTTAAAATATGAACGAAACTATTCTGATAAAACAATTTTAAATTATGAAAAAGACTTAAATTTGTTTGTTGATTTTTGTGATGAAAAAAGAATTAATAATTTTAATCAAGTTGATTTTGAATTTATTCGAATGTATTTAAAATATTTATATAGTTTGAAGTATTCAAATAAAACTATAAGTCGTCATTTAAGTAGTCTTAGAAGTTTTTTTAAATATTTACTGAAAGAAAAAAAGATTAAAAGTAATCCTTGTTTACTTATAACAAGCCCTAAAAAAGAAGAACGACTTCCAAATTTTATTAGTGAAATTGATTTGGATAAACTTTTCAGTATTCCAAATGTTTCAGAACCAATTGGTCAAAGAGATGAATTAATACTTAGAATGTTTTATGCAACAGGAATTCGTCTTTCTGAGCTTGATAATATAGAGATTAAAGATATTGATTTTTATAATCGTAGAATTAAAATATTTGGTAAAGGTAATAAAGAAAGATATGTTTTATATGGCAATAATTGTCACAATAGTTTAAAGCGTTATTTAAAAGATGGACGTTTAAAACTATTAAAGGGGAGTAACGACTATTTGTTTTTAAATAGTAAAGGAGAAAAGCTATCTAGTGGTGGCATTGAATATATTATTAAAAAAATAGTTCGTGGAAGTGGAGTTACTAATAATCATATAACTCCTCATGTATTTAGACATACATTTGCAACTCACATGTTAAATGAAGGCTCTGATTTAGTTACTGTTAAAGAGCTTTTAGGGCATTCTAATTTATCTACAACTAGTATATATACACATGTATCCAATGAAAGACTAAGACAAGTTTACTTAAATACTCATCCTAGAGCTAAAAAAAAGATGTAAAGAAATGTCAATTATTGGCATTTTTCTTTTAAATACAAATGATTTTTGATATAATAATTTTGTGACTTTTGAGAGGGTGAAGAGATTATGACAAAATATGTATATGCATTTAAAGAAGGAAATGCAGACATGAGAAATATTCTTGGTGGTAAAGGAGCAAATTTAGCTGAAATGACTAATTTAGGACTTCCTATACCTCAAGGATTTACTGTTACAACAGAAGCTTGTACAGATTATTATAATAATGGAAAGGAAGTTTCTAAAGAAATTCAAGACCAAATTTTTAAGGCTTTAACTGAGTTAGAAAGTATTCAAGGTAAAAAATTTGGAGATAATAGTGATCCATTACTAGTTTCAGTAAGAAGTGGTGCTAGAGCAAGTATGCCTGGTATGATGGATACTATTTTAAATTTAGGACTTAATGATGAAGCAGTTGAAGGTTTTGCAGCTAAAACTGAAAACCCAAGATTTGCATATGATTCATATAGAAGATTTATTCAAATGTATTCAGATGTTGTTATGGAAGTTCCTAAATCTTTCTTTGAAAAAATTATTGATGAATTAAAAGAAGAAAAAGGAATTCATTTTGATACTGAACTTACAGTAGAAGATTTAAAAGAATTAGTAAGAAGATTTAAAGAAGTTTATAAAGAAAATATGAATGGTGAAGAATTCCCACAAGATCCAAAAGAACAATTAATGGGAGCTGTTAAGGCAGTATTTCGTTCTTGGGATAATCCTAGAGCTATCGTTTACCGTAGAATGAATGATATTCCAGGAGATTGGGGAACTGCTGTAAACGTTCAAGCTATGGTATTTGGTAATATGGGTGAAACATCTGGTACAGGTGTAGCATTCACAAGAAATCCATCTACTGGTGAAAAAGGTATTTATGGTGAATATTTAATTAATGCGCAAGGAGAAGACGTTGTTGCTGGTGTTCGTACTCCACAACCAATTAGTAAACTTGCTGAAGATATGCCAGAATGCTATGAAGAATTTATGAGAATTGCTGATAGTTTAGAAAAACATTATCGTGATATGCAAGATATGGAATTTACTATTCAAGAAGGTAAATTATATTTCTTACAAACTCGTAATGGTAAAAGAACTGCTCATGCAGCTATTCAAATAGCATGTGATTTAGTAGATGAAGGAATGATCACTAAAGAAGAAGCTATTTTACGTATTGAAGCTAAATCATTAGATCAATTATTACATCCAACATTTAATGTACAAGCATTAAAAGAAGGTGAAGTAATTGGTAGTGCTTTACCTGCATCACCTGGTGCTGCTAGTGGTAAAGTTGTGTTTACTGCACAAGAAGCTAAAGAACTAGGTATTGGTGGTAAAGGAGAAAGAGTAATTCTTGTTCGTTTAGAAACTACACCAGAAGATATTGAAGGTATGGTTGCTGCTCAAGGTATTTTAACTGTACGTGGTGGTATGACAAGTCACGCTGCAGTTGTTGCTCGTGGTATGGGTACTTGTTGTGTATCTGGATGTGGTGAAATTAAAATAAATGAAGAAAAGAAAGAATTTACATTAGGCGGATATACATTCCATGAAGGAGATTATATTTCATTAGATGGTACTACTGGTAAAATCTATAAAGGTGATATTAAAACAGAAGAAGCTTCAGTTTCAGGAAACTTTGGTAGAATTATGGGATGGGCTGATGAATTTAGAAAACTTCAAGTTCGTACTAATGCTGATAATCCTCGTGATACTAAACAGGCTGTAGAACTTGGAGCTGAAGGAATTGGTTTATGCCGTACAGAACACATGTTCTTTGAAGAAGATAGAATTCCAAAAATTAGAAAAATGATTTTAAGTGAAACAGTAGAAGCTAGAGAAGAAGCTTTAAATCAATTAATTCCATTCCAAAAAGGTGATTTTAAAGCTATGTATAAAGAACTTAAAGGTTTACCAATGACAGTTCGTTATTTGGATCCACCTTTACATGAATTCTTACCAACAGTAGAAGAAGATATTAAAGCTTTAGCAAGTGAAATGGGAGTAACTGTAGAACATTTAAAAGAAAAATGTGATGAGTTACATGAATTTAACCCAATGATGGGACATCGTGGATGTAGACTTGCTGTAACATATCCAGAAATTGCTAAAATGCAAACGCGTGCTTTAATGGAAGCTGCTATTGAAGTAAAAGAAGAAGATGGATATGATATTGTTCCTGAAATTATGATACCATTAGTTGGAGAAAAGAAAGAATTAAAATTTGTTAAAGATATCGTAGTAGAAACTGCTGAAAAAGTAAAAGCAGAAAAAGGTTCTGATATGGAATATCATATTGGTACTATGATTGAAATTCCTCGTGCAGCTTTAACTGCAGATGCCATTGCAGAAGAAGCAGAATTCTTCTCATTTGGAACTAATGACTTAACTCAAATGACATTTGGTTTCTCAAGAGATGATGCAGGAAAATTCTTAGATTCTTATTATAGTAATAAAATTTATGAATCTGATCCATTTGCTAAATTAGATCAAACTGGTGTAGGCACTTTAGTAAAAATGGCTGCAGAAAAAGGTAGAACAACTAGACCAAACATTAAATTAGGTATTTGTGGTGAACACGGAGGAGAACCATCAAGTGTAGAATTCTGCCATAAAGTAGGATTAACTTATGTTTCTTGCAGTCCATTTAGAGTACCTATTGCAAGATTAGCTGCTGCTCAAGCTGCACTAAACGAAAAAAATAATAAATAGTTTGCCTGAATTTATAAGACAATTTAAACGATAAAGTATATTTCTAAAGGCAAAATGGAAATATACATGATGGAGATACTTATTTAATTATAAGTGTCTCTTTTTTTAATTTTAGATGGAGCGGTTAAATTAAATATAATAAAAAAAGAAACTTCAGTTTAATAAATAAACTGAAGTTTATCATTTCAAAATAATTTTGTATAGTTTTTATATTTTTCTATATAAACCGATGGCTTTTCCTAATATAGTTACATTATCTAAAATAATAGGTTCCATAGTGTCATTTTCTGGTTGTAATCTGAAGTAATTAACTTCTTTGTAAAATGTTTTTAAAGTAACTTCATTTTCATCTGTCATAGCTACAACTATTTCACCATTTCTAGCTGTATTTGTTCTTTCAACAATGACAATGTCCCCGTCTAAAATACCTGCATTAATCATGCTTTCTCCACTAACTAATAAAGTGAATACTTCTTTATTTTTTGGAATCAAATAAGCCGGTAGTGAAAAAAATTCATCAGGTCTTTCTATCGCTTCAATAGGACTTCCAGCAGTAATTTTTCCAAGTAGTGGAACTTCAACTGAGGTTTCTTGTTTGATTTCATATTCATTATCTACAAGCAATTCAATAGCGCGGTTTTTAGTTTCTTCTTTCTTTATAAAACCTTTACTTTCTAAATTGCTTAAATGAGTATGAATTGTAGCAGGCGATGAAACACCTAAATCAGCACCAATTTCCCTTACAGTAGGTGGGTAACCATGTGACACAATATATTTTTTGATATAGCATAAAATTTCTTCTTGTCGCTTAGTTAAGTTATTCAAAATATAACCTCCTTTTTACATTACATATACATTGTAACATAGGAAATTTAAAAAGTCAAACATTTGTTTGCAAAAAGTCATTGACACGAACAAACGTTTGTGATAATATGTAATCACAGGAGATGATAATATGTTAGATATAATTAAAAGTAAAATGATGATGGGGGTAGCAGTAATGCTTTTAGGCATTGTTTTTGTAAATGCTGGTGTTACTAATAAATTAGAAGAAAATCATGCTGAAACTTATGAAAAAGTAATTGTAATGAATATTCAATAAAAGCTTTATTATATTTGAATTATTTGATATAATTTAAATATAATAAAGAGGGTGAACCAAAAATGGAAAACAGAATCATTAATAATATAAAATCATTAGGAATAGATATGATTGATAGTGCAGGTAGTGGGCATCCAGGAATTGTATTAGGTGCTGCACCAATAATTTATAGTATATATGCTAATCATATGAATATTAATGTAAATGATCCTAAATGGATTAATAGAGATCGTTTCGTAATGTCTGCAGGCCATGGCTCAGCGTTACTTTATGCAACTTTATTTATGGCTGGTTATGATTTAAATATTGATGATTTGAAAAATTTTAGAAAGATAAATTCAAAAACACCAGGACATCCCGAGTATGGTGTTACACCAGGTGTTGATATGTCAACAGGACCTTTGGGACAAGGCTTTGCTAGTGCTGTTGGAATGGCATTAGGTGGTAAAATTTTGAATGAAAAATATAAATTAAAAAGAAAAAATAACTTTGATAGTGAACGCGGTTTGATTGATTATAAAGTATATGTTTTATGTGGTGACGGCGATTTAATGGAGGGAATTAGTTATGAGGCTGCCTCTTTAGCTGGTAATCTAAATTTAGATAACTTAATTGTTTTATATGATTCCAATAACGTTAGTTTAGATGGTGATACTTCTAATACTTTTACAGAAAATGTAGTAGAACGATTTAAAGCTATGGGGTGGCACACTGAACTGGTTAAAGATGGAACTAATTCAGAAGATATTGATAAAGCTATTGAAAAGGCCAAAAAAGCAGGGAAACCTTCTTTAATTGAAGTAAAAACAGTTATAGGAAAGGATTCTGTTTGGGAAGGAACAAATAAAGTTCATGGAAAATGTTTGGAAAAAGAAGATATATTAAACCTAAAAGGAAAATTGTTAATGCCAACAGAACCTTTTTATGTAGATATGACTTTAGTAAAACAATTTAGAACTTCAATTAAAGAACGTAGTAGTATTAAATATGAATTATTTAATAGAAATTATAATGAATATGTTAAGGAATATTTAAATGATGATGCGAGCAGTTTAAAATATTTGTTTGCAGATGATTTAAAGGTTGATTTATCAAAATATAGATGGGAATTTAATACAGAAACTAAAGAAGCAACGAGAGTCAGTAATGGGTATGTTTTAAATGAACTTACTAGATTTATTCCAAATTTAATTGGTGGATCTGCGGATTTATCTAGTTCTACAAATACTTATCTTAAAAGTTGTGGGGATATAAAAGATGGCCATTATGATGGCAAGAATATATGGTTTGGTGTTCGTGAGCATGCAATGGGTGCTATTTTAAATGGCCTTGCTCTTAGTTCATTTAGAGTATTCGGTTCTACTTTTTTAGTTTTTTCAGATTATTTAAAACCAGCTATTCGTCTATCTGCCTTAATGAATTTACCAGTAACTTATATATTTACTCATGATTCTATTAATATTGGTCAAGATGGTCCTACTCATCAGCCAATTGAACAATTAGCATCATTACGAGCAATCCCAAATTTTAATGTATATAGACCTGCAGATAGTAAGGAAATAGTAGGTTGTTATCAATCTATTTTAAATAGTAAAAAACCAAGTGCTTTAATTTTGTCTAGAAATGAAGTTTCCATGCTAGAAAACACAAATATTGAAAATACTTCAAAAGGGGCATATATAATTCGCAAAGAAGTTAATAATTTACATGGAATTATTATTGCTACAGGAAGTGAAGTACATACAGCATATCATATTGCATATGAACTATATGAACAAGAGGGATTAGATTTACGTGTGATAAGTATGCCTTCAATGGAAATATTTAAGGAACAAAGTGATGAATATAAAAAAGAATTACTTCCACTTGGATATAAAACATTTGTAATTGAAGCAGGCTCTTCATTTGGCTGGCATCAATTCGTATATAATGATAAATACTTGATGACGGTTGATAAGTTTGGAACAAGTGGTACCAAAGATGAAGTTTTAGAACATTGTGATTTTAGTTATTCACAAATTAAAGATAAAATAAAAAAATTATTAAAATAAAAAAGAATTTAAAATTAATTAAATTCTTTTTTTTGACAATTGTTGCGCTTTTAATATTTTAAACTATTAGTGGTGACTATTATGCGTAAGTATTATATTTTTATAATTAGAACAGAATTCTATAAAATTTATAAAAACAATTCATTAGTTTTATATAAAACTTTAGAAAATTTATATAAATTAAATAATAACAATTTTGGTTATGGTTTTTCAATATATAATCAATTATGTTTAACATTTAATACTGAAGTATTAAATAATTATTTTTTGCGCAAATTTGCTAACTATAAACATAACAAACATTATATTCAAAAAGAACAAACAATATTAGAAATAAATAAATCATGTATTGTTGTTTTAACTAAATATAATGTTCCTAAATCTCTAAAATATTTACTTTATTATAATAAATATTTATTTGTATGTGATTTTGATAATAAAGATTATTTTTGGCTACAAAATCAGTATGATTTAAATATTAATTGAATAAAATTAAATAAGTATTGAATTATCTGGCCATTTTTAGTAAAATATTTAAAGAAGGGAAATGATAATATGGATTGGGGAGCATTCCTAATAGATTTATTAAAAATACTTGGTGGTTTTATTGCAGGAGCAATCGCAGGTTTCTTTATTGCTCGTACTTATATGAAAAAATATATGAAGAAAAACCCACCAATTAATGAACAAATGATTAAAGCAATGATGACTGGTATGGGTAGAACACCTAGTCAAAAACAAGTAAATCAAATGATGAAAACAATGGCTAAATACATGGATTAAGCCATTGTTTTTTTGAAAGGAGATGTTATGAAACCTATAATTGGTGTTGTAGGTAGACCTGAAATATTAACATCAGGCACAAAAATATTTTATATTAATCAAGAGATAAATAGCGCTATTATTAAAAATGGTGGGAGTGTAAACATTATTATTCCGCCTATAACTGATAATCTAAATATAAACATAAATGAAGAACAACTAAATGAGATAGAAAGACAAATAAATAATTGTGATGGTATTATATGTCAAGGTGGTGATGATTTTTATGACTATGATCTTAAAATAATTGAATATTGTCATAAAAATGACGTACCACTTTTAGGAATTTGTTTAGGAATGCAGGCAATGTCATGTTTATTTGGTGGAACAATGAAAAAATTGGAAACAGGTAAACATAAAACCAAAGGTTTGTTTGTTCATAAAGTCAAAATAAATAAAAATTCTAAACTTTATGATATTTTTAAAACTGAAACTTTACAAGTAAATAGTCGTCATATAAGTTATATAACTAAAACTTCCTTAAAAGTAGTTGCAATTAGTGATGATAATTTAATAGAAGCTGTAGAAGATACAAATAAAAAATTTTTTATAGGAGTTCAGTGGCACCCTGAAACAATGATTGAATATGATATATTAGAAAATAACTTATTTTCATATTTTATTGATTGTTGCAGGAGGTAGTATGAATTATTGTGACGTTTTAAATATTGTTAATGGGAAACTTATGTGTGGAAGCATAAAAAAGCAGATAAAAAACATTCAAATAGATAGTAGAAAGGTTAAAAGAAATGATTTGTTTATTGCTTTAATAGGTAAAAATCATGATAGCCATAACTACATAAAACAAGTATTAAAACATAAACCAAGTTGTATAATAGTTTGTAAAAAAATAGACATAAAAACAAAAGTACCAATAATTTTAGTTGAAGATACGAATGATTCTTTAATTAAATTAGGTACTTTTTTTAAAAATAAATATAATGTTCCAGTTGTTGCAATAACTGGAAGTATTGGAAAAACTACTACTAAAGAATTAATAAATGATATATTAAGTAAAAAATATAAAGTATTAAAAAGTGAAAAAAATTATAATAATCACATAGGAATTCCTCTAACGCTATTTAAATTAAATAAAAGTTATGATATATGCGTCTTAGAAATGGGTATGAACCATTTGAAAGAAATATCTGTGTTATCAAAAATGGCAAGACCTGATGTTGGTGTTATTACTAATATTGGTAGTGCGCATATTGGAAATTTGGGTAATCAGAAAAACATTTTTAAAGCAAAAATGGAAATAGTAGATGGAATGGATGATGGATTATTAATTGTAAATGGAAAGGATAAATATTTAAAAAAAGTAAAATATTTTAATACGTTTAAATGTGGTATAGATTTATGCCCTTATAATATTAAAATAAACGATAAAGTTTCTTTTGATTTAATTATAAATAATAAAAATTATCATTTTATTTATAATAGTAACAATATAAGCCTAATTATGAATTTTGTCTTAGCAATCAAAGTTGGTTTGCTTTTTAATATAAATGTAGAGGATATAAAGGAAGTAGTAAAAAACTATCAAATGCCAAAAGAAAGAATGAATGTATATGTTAAAAATAATATTAAAATTATTAATGATTGTTATAATGCTAGTTACGAATCGGTAATAGCTATATTAGATGTTTTAAAATGTGAAAAAAATGAAAAAATTGTAATTTTAGGTGATATTTTAGAACTTGGTAAACATAGTAAAACAATTCATAAAAAGATTGGCAAAAAATTAAAACAATTAAAAAATTCTACTATTTTATTAGTGGGTTCCGAAGTTAAATATATTAAAGGTAAACACTATAAATATTTTAATAGCAATAAAGAATTAATAGATTATTTAAAAAAAATTAATTTAAATAGTAAAACAATTTTAATTAAAGGATCTAGGAATATGCATCTAGAAGAGGTAGATAATTTTCTTAAAATTTGACATAAAATAATTTTATGTTATAATAATCCCTGTTTAAGGGGGAATTTATTATGGAAAAAACAAAATTATTACCAGAACAAGTAGAATGGATTAAAACAAGATTAGAAGAATTAAGAACTGAAATTGATAATGCAAGAAGTGAACTATTAAATTCGGAAACTAGACCTTTTCATGCTTCACCAGAAGGATTTAATTATGTGCCTGATTTTGGAACATTTAGTCAATTAGGTAGATTAAAAAAAGAAATGGAAGAATTAGATAGTATTTTAGGAGATTCAGAGATTGTCACTGAATATAATGCTAATCAAATTGATATTGGTACTAGATTTGTTGCATCTTTAGATTTTGGAAATGGAGAAGTCGTTACTGATCACTATATTTTAGTAAGTAAAGGTTTTTCTAAAGTAGACGAAGACATATATTATATTACTTTAGATTCACCAACTGGTAGAGCTGTATATGGTAAAAAGGTTAATGAAGTAATATGTTATACTACACCAACTAATCAAATAGTAGGTGGAATTATTGAAGAAATAGCACCAAGTCGTGATTATGACGCGAAAAAAACTGAAAGTGGATTTCAAAAGAAAGTGTAAAGATAGTAAAAACTATCTTTTTTATATACAAATTTGGGATTTAACATAATAATTATTAAATAACATAAATGTAATTTTTAAAACCACAATTTATTTGTGGCTTTTTTGCATTATTTTGTTGTTAAAGATTAAATAATTTGATATAATTTTATTATGATACGAGGGTGTTTTTATGAAGAGTGTGAAAGGGCAAGCATTAGTGGAATTTGTGATAATTATTCCAATATTTTTTATAATTCTTTTTAGTGCTATTGATTTGGGTAATATTATATATAAAAAATATCAAATGGAAAATGATTTAGATTATGTTGTTGATTTATATCGTCAAAATAAAACTAGTGAAATAAATGTTTATGTAAATAAACAAGGACTTATATTAAAAACAGAAAAAATAGAAGAAACGGTTAAAATTAGTTTAGAAAAAACAGTTAAAATAAATACCCCTGGTATGAATATAATTATCAATAATCCATATAAGATAGTTGTAGATAGGGTAGTTTATGATGAATAAAAATAAAGGTCAAGTTTTAGTAGCGTTTATTTTACTTTTACCAGTACTATTTATGTTTATGGGGTTAATTGTAGATGTTGGTTATTTATATATTGAAAAACGTCATATTGATAATAATGTTAAAGATGTTTTAGAGTTTGGTTTAACGCATATTGAGCAAGATACTAATATTATCAAAAGTAAAATAAAAAAACAATTAGATTTAAATATAGATGATATTAAGAATTTAGATATTAAAGTAGAAAATCAAATAATTGAAGTGAAATTAGAAAAAAGTAAAAAAAGTATTTTTTCAGTTATTTTTTCTAAGTTTGAGTATAAAATTTCTAGTGATTATCGTGGTTATATTAATGAAGAAGAAATAGTTATAAGAAAGGCATAGGTGGATTTATGGCAATTAGTAAAGGAAAAGTAATTACAGTTACATCTGTAAAAGGAGGAACTGGAAAAACAACAACGCTTTTAAATCTTGCTGGTATATATTCTTTAATGGGTAAAAAGGTATTAGTTGTGGATTTTGATTTATATACAGGTGCTATAGCTGCTTCTTTAAATGTTGAAATTACAAACGATATTTATAAATTGGTTGATGATTTGATGAATAATCGTTTTGATTATATAGAAAAATATGTGTTATCTTATAGCGAAAATATTCATGTACTAGCGTCTCCTAAAGACCCTAGATATGCTAGTAAAATTAGTAGTAAATATCTAAAAATCATTTTAACTAGAGCTGCTATGAAATATGATATTGTTTTAGTTGATACTAATCATGCTTTAGATGAAAAGAATTTAGTTACTTTAGATAATAGTGATGAAATTGTTTATGTTATTAATAATGATCCAATTGATTTAAAAAATATGAAAACAATAGTTTCTATTTATAAAGATTTAGATAAAAAGAATTATAAAATAGTACTTAATGAATCTTTTGATAAATCTAGAAATTATTTTAACAAATATGATATTAAAAACATTATTAAAGACAATATAGACTATATTATTCCATCAACATTTTATATAAAAAATATTGATAAATATGTTTTGGATGCTGAAATATTAACTTTAAATAAACAAATTAGAAACACTCATAAAAAAGAAATTAAGAATTTTGAAAATTTGGCTAAAAATTTATTAAAAGAAGAGAGTAAGGTGAAAGAATGAAAAACTTAACGGATGAATTTAATATTAATATTGAAAATCCTACTTATGAAGAAGTTGTTGATTATGAAGCTTTTTCTAATAAACCTTTACTTGAAGAACTTAGAAATAAAATTATTCAAAATTTGATTGATAATCACATTAATAGTACTAAAAATTTAGATGAGTTTATAAAAACAGAAATAGATAAAACATTAGAAGGATATGATATTTCTAATGTTGAAAGAAGTTATTTATATAATTTGATTGATAATGAAATTAATGGTTTTGGTCCAATTACAGAACTAATGGAAGATAAAAGCATTACAGAAATTATGGTTAATGGACCTGATGAAATTTACATTGAATTAGATGGTAAAGTAGTACGAGATAGGAGTGTATCATTTATTAATGATGATCATATAGTAAGAACTATTCAAAGAATGATACAACCATTAGGAAGAACAATAGATTTAGCGAATCCAATGGTGGATGCTAGATTAGAAGATGGTTCTCGTCTTAATGCTGTTATTCCACCTCTAGCAATCCATGGGCCAGTTTTAACAATCCGTAAATTCAAAGAAGAGCTTGCTAATATTGATGACTTTTTAAGAAGCGGGACATTAACTCCATATATGGCACGTTTTTTAGAAGCTTGTGTACAAGCTAAATTAAATATGATTATTTGTGGTGGTACTGGTAGTGGTAAAACTACACTTTTAAATGTTTTATCTTCGTTTATAGGTAATGATGAACGTATTATTACAATTGAAGATGCTGCTGAACTTCGTTTAAAACAAAATCATGTTATTTCTTTGGAAACTCGTTTAGTTAATTACGAAGGACAAGGAGAAGTAACAATTCGTGATTTGGTTATTAACTCTCTTCGTATGCGTCCTGATCGTATTATTGTTGGTGAAGTTCGTGGAAAAGAAGCTTTTGATATGCTTCAAGCTATGAATACAGGACATACAGGAAGTTTAACTACAATGCATGCTAACTCATCATATGATGCTTTAAATAGGCTTGAAACAATGATATTAATGGCTGGAATGGAAATTCCTATCAAAGCATTACGTGAATATATAGAAAACGCTATTGATATAGTTGTTGAAGTAGAAAGATTAGGCGATGGTCGTCGTCGAGTAACCAATATTAGTGAAATTGTTGGTTTTAAAGATGATGTTATAGAATTAAAAAGAATATTTGGTTTTACACAAACAGGACTTTTAGATAATGGGGAAGTAAAAGGAGAATTTATTTTAGAGGATTATATACCTAAAGTATATGGTAAAATTAAATCTCATGGTATAGATTCATTAAAAGATATTTTTGAAAATAGGTGATATTATGAATGAAAGAATTGATAGTTTAAATATTGCTAGTCAAATTAAACCTATCAATAAAGACATAATAGTTGAATATACACCTAGTACTAACGTTGTAAGTTATAGTTATACTCTTTATAAAAATGAAGAAATTATAGATACTTATAACTCTAATACTAATAAAAAAACATCTATTATTATGGATGAGACGGGTGTATATAAAATTGTTATAAAAGAGATAGATAGTAGTGGTAAAGAAATAACTTTAAATAGTGGTTTTTATAATATTGATAAAGAAAAACCTATTATTGAAGTTAGTGAGCAACTACTTACTATGGAATTAGGAGATAAATTAGATTTATTTTCTGATGTTAAAGTAACTGATAATTTTGATGGTAATTTAACTAATAAAATTACTACTAATTATAATGAGTTAGATTTTAATACAACCGGTATTAAAAAACTTGTTTATACAGTTTCCGATGAAGCAGGTAATATAGCTAGTAAAACAGTTAATATTAATGTAGTAAGTAATGTAACTGATAGTTTAATTTATATTCAAATTGGTATTATTACAATACTAATTGCTATTTTATATCTACTTTTATCTTTTAGAAGAAGTGTTAATTTAGAAAAAAGAATTAGTAAATTTAGTATTAAACCTATCAAAGATAATTCTCTATCTCTATTTGATAATATCTTGAAATTTTATAAAAATTTAGTTTCAAAAATATCAAATGTTATTTCAAAATCAGTATTCATTCAAAAATATAGTAAAAGATTTGAAAAATATTTATCACTTTCTAAACACACTCATAGTAGTGCTATAGACTTTGTGTCATCTAAATTGATTATTGGTTTTTCTTTCGTTTTGATGGCAATTTTCTCTAAAACAATTCAGTATCAAGTATTAAGTATTTATGAGGTATGTATCCCTTTTCTTATTGGTTTCTTTGTTTTAGATATTATCTATTTTTCTAAATATAAAATTTATAGAAATAAAATTGAAAATGATTTACTTCAAGCAATAATTGTTATGAACAATGCTTTTAAATCTGGTAGAAGTATTACTCAAGCAATTGAACTTGTTACAACTGAATTAGATGGTGAAATTGCTTTAGAATTTAGAAAAATGAATATGGAACTTAGTTTTGGTTTAGGAATAGATGTTGTATTTGATCGTTTTGCTAAAAGAATAGATTTAGAAGAAGTTACTTATCTAACTGCATCTCTTTCAATTTTAAATAAAACAGGTGGAAATATTATTAAAGTATTTTCATCAATTGAAAGATCTTTATTTAATAAAAAGAAACTTAATTTAGAATTAAAAGCGTTAATTGGTTCTTCAAAAATAATTGCTTATGTATTATTCTTTGTTCCAATATTCTTTATTATATTAGTAAGCTTAATTAATCCAAATTATTTTGCAGCTTTCTTTACTAATCCAATAGGTATAGTAATGCTTATATTTATGATAGTTTATTACATTACTTATATAGTAGTTGTTAATAAAGTAATGAAAGTAAGGATGTGATAATATGAATAAATCAGAAAATAGAATAATTAGAAAAATTTATCGCAGTAAAGACATAGAACAAATAGAAGAAAAAATTGCTATGTTAGGTAATACTAAATTAGATGCTATTACATTTATGAACTTTAGAATTATCTCTAGTTTAATTGTTTTTCTTGTTACTATTTATGTTACTAATTTAGGATATATTTATGCACCGTTTATTACTTTAGCTTATTTTTATTTATATTATTATTTACTTATTCAATCACCACTTAAACAAAGAATAAAAAGATTGGATCGTGAAGCTCTACATTTTTTTGAAATTTTAACACTTACTTTGGAATCTGGGCGGAATTTAGAAAATTCTTTAGAAGTAACAGTTGCGAATGTTAATTCTGAATTATCAAATGAATTTAGAAGAGTGCTATTTGAAGTGAAATTTGGAAAATCTTTACTTGAAGCTTTAGAAGATATGAAAAAAAGAATGCCTTCCGAAACTATTAATAACATTCTTTTAAATATTACTCAAACAGATGTGTTTGGTAATAGTATATTAGAAACAATGTATAATCAAATTGATTTTTTAAGGGACAAACAAATATTAGAGATTAAAGGAGAAATTAATAAAATTCCTAATAAAGTTAGTATTATCTCAGTATTATTTGTTGTTCCACTTATATTAATGCTTATTTTAGGACCATTTATTATTAATTTTTTAGGTTAATTGTTGTATAATGGTATTGGAGGAATATTAAATGAAATATTATTTGATAGGTATAAAAGGGGCTGGGATGAGTGCACTAGGACTTATTCTAAATGATTTAGGATATCAAGTAGTTGGATACGATGATGAAAAAGCATATCAATTTACAGAAACAAAACTATCTGAACGAGGAATTAAAGTTTATACTGATGATAATAATGAAATAGATGAAAATACAATTATAGTTAGAAGTGCAGCTATTAAAGATGAACATCCAGAAATAAAAAAAGCTTTAGAATTAGATTTGAAAATTTATGAATATAATGAAATGTTAGGAAAATTAGCTAATATGTTTGATTTAATTACTATTGCTGGTTGTCATGGGAAAACAACAACAACTTCTATGATGGCTCATGTTTTGGGAAATCTTGTTGGATGTAATTATTTAATAGGTGATGGTACTGGTAGTGCAAGTAAAGAAAACAAAAAATTTGTTATTGAAGCTTGTGAATATCGTAGACATTTCCTAGTTTATGAACCTGATTATGCAGTTATTACCAATATTGATTTAGATCATGTTGATTATTATAAAGATATTAATGATATAATAGATGCATATACAGAATATGCAAATAAAGCATCAAAAATGGTAATTGCCTGTGGTGATGATCCATATACTAGAGTTTTAGAATTAAATAAACCATTATTTTATTATGGTTTAGAAGATGACAATGATATAATTGCTAAAGATGTAGAATATACAAGTGAAGGAACTAGTTTTGATGTATTTGTAGAAGGAAATTATTATGGACATTTTGATTTACCTCTTTATGGTAAACATATGCTTTTAGATGCTTTGGCAGTAATTGCTGTTTGTTCATATGAAAGATTAGATGCTAAAGCAGTAGCTAAAGAATTAAAAACATTTAAAGGAGCAAGTCGCCGTTTTACTGAAACTAAAGTAGGAGAAACTATTATAGTTGATGATTATGCACATCATCCAAATGAAGTAAAAGCTACAATTAAAGCTGCAAAGCAAAAATATCCAAATAAAAAAATAGTAGCGGTATTTCAACCTCATACTTTTTCCAGAACAGAAGAATTTAGTGATGATTTAGTGAAAGTTTTAAATCAAGTAGATCAAACTTTTGTTTTAGATATTTTTCCAGCCAGAGAAAAACAAGAAGATTTTGAAGGTGTTACAAGTGAACAAATTATTAAAAATTTAGAACATGGAACATCTATAAGTGATGAGAGCTGGGATAAATTAAAAGAATATAAAGATTGTGTTGTTCTATTTATGAGTCCTAAAGAAATTCATACTATAATGGAAAATTATATAAATTATTTAAAAGAAGTTTAACTTCTTTTTTCTTGCTATTAAAAACAAAATGTTATATAATCTAAATTAGAAATATAGTAGTTAAATAGGAGGATTTTATGGATAAAAAGAATGGTTTTACTTTTATAGAATTACTAGGAGTAATTTTACTAATAGGGATTGTTGCCCTAATAGCAGTTCCTGCTGTGAATGACATCATTCAAAATTCTAAACAAAAAGCATTAGATAAACAAATGGATACTATATTTGATAGTGCTAGAAATTGGGCTGTTAAGAATATTGATTTATTACCTGAAGATAATGGTTCTATATTAGTTAAATTAGAAACATTAAAAGAAAAAGGTTTTTTAGAAAATAAAGAAATAATTAATCCTGTTTCTGAAGAAGAATTAGATGCTTGTGTTAAAATAACTCATAATGTAAGTTATAATCAATATGATTATGAGTATAGTGAAGAATGTATTGCAAATAATAGTATAATAAAAACAGAACATGCTTGTTTAACAAATGGGACAACATGTCCAACAGGCGAAAAATTTGCAATAGAAGTAGCACCAGGTAATATTCAAAATTTCTATGTTATAAACGATTTAGATAATACATTAACATTAATTATGGATAGAAATATTGGTGATACTGTGGCATGGGGGGAATCTAAAGTTGAAGGACCAATAACTGCACTAAATTACTTAGAAAGTCAAACAAGTAATTGGACAAATATTTCTACAAAGACATATAGCTTAACAGATAGTATATATGGGACCATTACAAGACCAAACGCACGTACTAGAATGTTAACACATGACGAGGCTATCGATTCGTTAGAATGTGTAGAATATAATGCAGGTTGTCCAACATGGTTATATGAAAATTTAAGTTCTGATAGTACGCCATATGGATTTTGGCTAAGTTCTGCTAGTGTAGGCGATGCTAACTATGCTTGGCTTGTGAGCTATGTGGGTTATGTTCACAGCACAGATGTTACCTTTGATAGTAACTACGGCGTACGTCCAGTAATAGAAATTAGTAAATCTAATATAGTTTATTAAAAAACTGCTTCATAATTTTTATGAAACAGTTTTTTCTTTTATTTCTTCTTTTATAACTTTTTTATATTGTCTTTTATCATTAGTGTTTCCAACTAAATAATCTACACTAGTACCATAAAAATTAGCAAGTTTAACTAAAGCAGTATATGGAATTAATCTTTTACCCAATTCATAGTTAGAATAAGCTACTTGTGAAACATTTAATATTTTTGCAATATCTTCTTGTTTTAAATCATGGTCTTCTCTTAAATCTCTAATACGCATTAACATATAGCCACCTCCAATTTTATTTTACCTTATAACATAATGCTATAACGTTATTTAAAACAAAACGTTCTCACTATTGCTTAACTCGGAAAAATGGTAAAACAAAGTGTAATATTTTGTTAATTTAAACCAATTTTTTCGGTAATAAAACAAGATATTTAAATATTATGTTATAATCTATGTAGGTGGTGTTATGGAAAGATATCGTGAAATAGAAAGAAGCATTATAAAAAAATATAGAAAAGATATTTGGGGTAAATTTGTTAAAGCTGTTAAAGATTTTGAAATGATTAGTGAAAATGATAAAATTGCTGTTTGTATTAGTGGTGGTAAAGATTCTTTTTTAATGGCCAAATGTTTAGAAGAATTATTAAGACATGGTAAATTCAAATATGAATTAGAATTTATAGTTATGGATCCAGGTTATAATAAAGCAAATATGGATAAAATAAAAGAAAATTTAAGTTTATTAAATATTCAAGCACATATTTTTGAAACACCCGTTTTTAAAGTAGCAAATACATCTTCAAGTCCTTGTTATATGTGCGCTAAAATGCGAAGAGGTTATTTATATGATTATGCAAAAAAATTAGGGTGTAATAAAATAGCTCTTGGTCATCACTTTGATGACGTAATTGAAACTGTTATGTTAAATATGATATATACTGGGCAATTTTCTAGTATGATGCCAAAAATACATAGTGATAATTTTGAAAATATGGAATTAATTAGGCCTCTATATTTTATTAGAGAAAAAGATATTATTAGTTTTGTTAAATATAATAATTTAGAATTTATAGATTGTGCTTGTTCTGTAACTAAAAAAGATAGTGGTAAAAGAAGAGAAATAAAAAAATTAATTGACAGTTTAAAAGATATATATAAAGATGCAGATAAATGTATTTATACTAGTACTTGTAATGTTAATTTAAATACAATGATTTCTTATAAAAAAGATGGAGTAAAATATAATTTTTTAGACGAATATGATAAAAAAAATTAGTAAAATATATTCCATTTAAGAGATATTTATGCTATAATTAAAATACCTAGAAGATACGGTAGCTTTTATGAAAAACCTACTAAATTAACGTATTGGGAATCTAATTTACAAATGGTGTTGAATGCTTAAATTTATTTAGGAATCCTTAAATTTGTAATGTGATACCCACCTGGGAGATCAGGTTTTAATCGTTAATGGCGCCGATCATCTGGGTTTTTTATTGTTTGAAAAGATAGAAAAACTATCTTTTTTTAAAAAATTATTATATAATCAATTTGGTGATGCTATGTTTGAACGTCTAGAACTTATAATAGGAGATAAAGTAGAAGCTATAAAAAACAAATCAGTTTTAATAATTGGTTTAGGTGGTGTAGGTGGATATGCTTTAGAAGCAATAGTTCGTAGTGGTATATCTAAAGTTATTATTGTTGATTATGATATTGTAGATAAAACCAACCTAAATAGACAAATTTTAGCTCTTAATAATACAATTAATTTAAAAAAAGTAGATGTGGCTTATGATAGAATAAAAGCAATTAACCCTGATTGTGAAGTTATTAAAATAGATAAATTAATTAAACCAGATAATATAGAATTATTATTTGAACATAATATAGATTATTTAATTGATGCTTGTGACACAGTTGAAACTAAAAAACAGCTTATTAGAGAATGTGTTAAAAGAAAGATAAAAATAATTTCTTCAATGGGAACTGGAAATAAATTAAATCCTAGTCTTTTAAAGATAACAGATATTAGGAAAACTAGTTATGATCCTTTAGCAAAAATTATTAGAAAAATGGTAAAAGATGAAAGAATAAAAGATAAAATAATGGTAGTATCTAGTATAGAAACACCTATCAAAACTGAAAATAATAAAATTGGTTCTAATGCTTTTGTTCCTGCCATGGCCGGTCTTTTATGTGCTAGTTATGTAATAAATGATATATTGGGGTGTGACAATGATAAATAATGAATTAAAAAAAATAAGTGGTGTTGTCCTTGCAATTGGTTTAAATGATAAAGAACAAAAAGTATTAGAAAAAAATAGTAAAATTGAAGAATGCTATTTATTAAATTCTAATTCACCTAGTTCTAATTTTACTAAAGGTTATTCTAAAACAATTAATATAAGAAAAATTAAACGCATTTTTCGCAAGAAAAGTTTTGATTATATTGTTGGTAATTTTGAAGAGTTGAAACCATATCTTAGAAGTTTTATAAAAAACAGTATTTATTTAAATAGAGGAACTTGTTATTTTTATAACATCAAAGACTTTGATATAGATGAACTAAAAAAACGTTATGTTAGATATAATTCTAAAGTTGAAATAAAAAAGAATATTATTATTGTTAATAATGAAAAAGCAAAAACTAATATTATTCTAAATTTATTTTATTATGTGTGTGATTTTATATATGATGCGGTTGATTATATAGGAAATATGTTTATTAATTAAAAATTATTTTTTAAATATAATTGCGTTTATATTAAAAAATAATTTTTTTGTTTATTTTAATATAACATTTTATATAATAAGTTAATTTCATTTTTATTATATGTTATAATTACCATAAAGGAGTGTAATTTTTATGGAGACTTATTTTGAAACTCAAATGAGAAATTGTGTAAATGAATTTTATGAACTATATAATGAAAACAACTATATTTCCAAGAAAAGATTTGATGATTTTATAGACAAATATAATGATGTTTTCCAATTAGTTTCTAAAATGTCTTTAGAAAATGACTATGTTGATAAAATTTATAAAATTGCTCATCATGGGTATGAGATGATAAATATTAAAAATGATAAATATGTTTCTAAAAATTTAGAATCTGAGAGAAACTATTTTGATAATATGTTTATTTCTATAGATAAAAATATTAGTTTAGATGAAGAACAAAGAAAAGCGATTTTGATAGATGAGGATTATTCGTTAGTGGTAGCAGGAGCTGGTAGCGGTAAAACTACTACAATGGCTGCTAAAGTAAAATATTTAATAGAAAAGAAAAAAATAAAACCGAATAATATAATTGTTATATCTTTTACCAACAAAGCAACTGAAGAAATGAATAATATTTTAAATGATAAATTTCACTTAAACGTAGATGTATCAACTTTTCATAAATTAGGTATGAAATTCATTAGAAATATTTTTAATGAGAGATTAGAAATAGTGGGAGATAGAGGTATGCATGCTATTCTAAACGATTTTTTCATAAATGAGATATTTCCGAATAAACAAAAACTAAAAGAATATACAGAACATTTTTCTGAATTATTAAGATTAAATGATACGTGTTTTGACTATGAGAATTATGATGACTATTATAAATATTATACTGATTTAAGATATAATATGTGTAAAGATAATTTACATAGCGAAATAAAACGGAGAATTAATAATAGAGAAAGAAATCTAAAAACAATAAATGGAGAGTATGTTGCCTCTTTAGGAGAACTCCAAATTGCTAATTATTTATATAAAAATAATATACATTATTTATATGAAGAACGTTATCCGTTCGATTTAGCAAATGGCAGAATATATAAACCTGATTTTACTATTGATAACATTGGGGATAGGATATACCTTGAATATTATGGATTGGCAACATTAAATATAGATGGTACTATTAGTTCATATGAATCAGAATATGTAACAAACATTTCCATAAAAAGAGCTACCCATTCTAAAAATAAAACTGATTACATTGAATTGTTTGGCAAATATGAAAATAATGATTATTTTTTACCTAAATTATCTTATTATTTAAATAAAAGAAATGTCATAAAAACAAAACGAACTGACAAGGAAATTTTTTATAGATTAATGGAAACATCAAAAAACTCTCCGTATTTAAAATTAATTAAATTTTTTATAACATTTATTTCTCTTTTTAAAGAGTTAAATTACAAACAAAAAGATTTTGAAATATTAAAAAAACAAACTAACAATATTGAAATAATAAAACAATTAGAATTGCTAGAAGAAGTTTTTCAATATTATCAAAACAGATTATATTTAGATAAAAAAATTGATTTTTCAGATATGATCTATTTTGCAAATATGAAAATGGAAGAATTGAAAAAAAATAATAAACAAATTAAGTATGACTATATAATTATTGATGAGTATCAAGATATCTCTACTCAAAGACATAGTTTTGCTAAAAAAATATCCGATTTATTTAACGCAAAAATAATTGCGGTTGGTGATGATTGGCAAACAATTTATTCATTTTCGGGTTCAGATATTGAATTGTTTACTAAGTTTTATGATATCATGGGATATGCAGAAATTATTAAATTAACAAAAACCTATAGAAATAGCCAAGAACTAATTGATATAGCTGGTAATTTTATTTTAAAAAATTCATTCCAGATAGATAAAAAATTGCAATCAAATAAAACTTTAGAAAACCCAGTTGAGTTGATTAAATACAAGATAAATCAATATATGGATGATTTACCTGTTAAACTAGATAAATTAATAAATAAAATACACCAATATAATAAAAAACATACAATTTTATTGCTCGCACGATTTAATACAGAACTGGATAATTTAATTAATTCAAAACTATTTTATAAGCCTTTCAAAGGAAGTTCTAAGATTATATGTAAATCATGTCCTGATGCCATAATTGACTTTTTGACCATACACAAATCTAAAGGTCTTGGTTATGATCAGGTTATTCTTTTGAATGCCATAGACGGTATAAAAGGTTTTCCTAGTAAAATAAAAGACTTACCTATTATAAAGTTTATTAAGGGGAACACTTTAGCTTTAGAAAATATTGAATTTCCAGAAGAACGTAGATTATTCTATGTTGCAATGACTAGAACAAAAAATAAACTTTATATTATGATACCTGATTTGCATGAATTTAAATCTGAATTTATTAAGGAAATAGAAAATGAAGAAAATGTAACTTGTACTGAAATATAAAGTTAAGACATATTCTTTTTGAATATGTTTTTTTTGTAAATTTTTCAAATTTATGTTATAATACACCTCATTCAAAAGGGGTGTTTTTTTATGTCTGTTTATTTAGATAAGTTAAAATGGGAATTATATAAGAAAAAGAAATCAATTTTATTTTCATATGGAATAAAAATGGGACTAATCCATAGTTATGAAGTAGAACTAATAGAAAACTTAAGACACATATATTATGGAGGGTTACCTGCTTCTATTTTATTGCTTTGCCATAAAATGTGTAATGGACATTGCTATGATAGGGGTTTACTTGTAACATTAGGTTTTGGTGATGATGATTTTAAACTAGTAGATGCTGATATAGATGGTATTACTTTAAATCCTAAATTTATAGACAAAGATGATGAACATTATGGAAATCATTGTTTTGTTGAAAGAACAAAAAAAGATGGTACAACTTGGGTATATGATACTTCTTTAGGCATGGTTATTGAAAAAAGTTTTTATTATTTAATGGAACGACCAAAAGTTACTAAAGTTAATGATAAACAAGCTACTATGGCTTTTTGTGATTATAAAGATATAAAAAGAGCGGATATTGAAAAAGATAAATATGTTTTACCTATCATTTTACCTTTTGTTGAAGAGTATGCAAAAAATGGAAAAACATTTTATAGTGAAGCTTTAAAAGAAGAGATTGCAATATTTAAACAAGAAATAGATTATGATGGACTTTGCAAGGAAGTAGACGAAGATATGAGAAAAAAAGGAATTAGATAATTATGTTTGGAATAAATAAATTATTAAAAAGGGAACCTTTAACAGAAGATGAAAGATTTGAAATAATAAAGAAAAAACAAATAGATGTAAATGTAGTAGAATATGTTAAAAATAGACTTTTAAATTTAACTATTGAAATAGGTGGAGAACGTAGTGGTAAAGCCCTAGAACTTATGAAAAAAGGATTGCTTGAAGGTTGGTGTTGGCAAACAACGGAAACTGCTATAGTATTTTTTAATGATAGTGATTATATTACAAGAGGTAATTTAACATTTTCACCACACAAAAAATATTATCATTCTTGGATTTGTTTTAATTTTGAATGTGAAGAATATGTCTTTGATCCTTGTTTGGATTTATTATGTAAAAAGAAATTATACGATAAAATTTTTGAAATAGAAATCATGGGAAAAGTATCTGCTAAACAAGTTAGAGAAGAATTACTTTCTTGTATTGCTAATCATAAGCCAAGAGAAGAAAGTATTTTTGATAAATTTTTAGATGAAAAAACTTTAAAAAGACAAAAAGACGAAACACATATATGTGGTGATAACAATGTTTATTCGCCCATGTATAGAAATAATACAGGTTATATATTAGAAACTAAAAACGGAAAAATAAAACGTTTGATCGCACATTATTATTTTAGTGCGTAAAAGGAGTTTGAAATGGAAAAAATTAAATTAAGCGATATTAATTTTGATGCTTTAAAAAAGTTAAATCATCAGGGGACTAAGAGCACACTTTATGATAATGGTGATACTTGCATTAAAATTTTTAATGAGTTGTATAAAGAAGAAAAAGTAGCTTTATATAAAAAGTTTTTAGAAATGGAAGGCATACAAATAAATGGAGTGTTACTTCCAATTGATGTGATTGTTGAAAATGATAGATTAGAAGGATTTACCATGTCTAATTTTAAAAATTCAGTTCCTTTATTTGATGCGTTTACAACTACTAGATATGTAGATTGCGCTGAAATTTTAAAAGCTATGAAAAAAGCTAGTTTAATATTAAGAAAAATTCATAAAAATGGTATTATTTGTCAAGATTTATCCTTTGATAACATTTTAATTAATCAAGAAGGAATTATAAATTATTGTGATATAGATAGTTGTACTTATAATGAAAGAATGTCTCCTTACTTATCTATTTTGCTAAAAAGATTTATGGTGGATTATAAAAAGATGAAGTTATGTATGGTGTCTAAAAATCTAGATAGAGTTTCAATGTTATTATCTTTTTATATAGTAATGTATTTAAAAGAAATTCAAAAAATATCAAAAAAAGAATATCATAGTTTGTCAGATCATATAGCTACTTTAGAAAATGCAAGAAAGTATGCTAATATGTTGCTTTCTAGTAGAAATATTCCAGAAGTTCCATATTTAGATGAATTAATAAGCGACTTTGATGAAGGAATAATAGATAGACAAAAACAAATTAGTATAGTAAGAAGAATATTTAGAAGATAAAATATGTATAGTAAAATAGTTCAAAATAAGAACTATTTTTTCTTTATATGTAAAAATAATTATCTTTATTCATAAATTATTTATAGGAGGTATTTATGAATAATTTTCAAGTTGTAATTGATGCTGGTCATGGTGGAGATGATTCTGGAGCTACCAGCAATAATGTTAAAGAAAAGGATTTAAATTTAATGATATCTAAATATATGTATGAACAATTTCAAAAGAAAGGAATTCCTGTAAAATTAATTAGAACAACAGATGAGACGATTTCACCTAGTGAACGTGTGCAAAGGATTCTTAATGCATATGGAAATAAATCAAATGTAATTGTAATTTCTAATCATATTAATTCTTCTTCTGATCAGGGGGCAGAAGGTGCAGAAATTATATATGCCCTTAGAAATAGTAATACTTTGGCAAAAAATGTTTTGCAAGCTTTAGAAAATGCTGGTCAACCAGTTAGAACATACTATCAAAGAAGATTGCCTAGTGACACATCTAAAGATTATTATTTTATTCATCGTGATACAGGTATCACTGAACCATTAATAATAGAATATGGATTTATTAATAATTTTAATGATTTGAATCGAATTCAGAATAATTATAGAAAGTATGTGGATGCGGTTGTTGATGCTGTTATAGCTACTAAACAAGGGACTGTTGTTAAACCAAATGTTCAAACAAAAAATACATATATAGTAAAAAGTGGAGATACACTATGGAAAATAGCTAATACAAATAATACAACAGTAGATGAATTAAAAAGGTTAAATGGTTTAATAAGTAACACATTATCAATAGGTCAAGTCTTAAAACTGCCTACTACAAGTGAAAGTAATACATATATAGTAAAAAGTGGAGATACACTATGGAAAATAGCTAATACAAATAATACAACAGTGGATGAATTAAAAAGGTTAAATAGTTTAACAAGTAATACATTATCAATAGGTCAAGTCTTAAAACTGCCTACTACAAGTGGAAGTAATACATATATAGTAAAAAGTGGAGATACACTATGGAAAATAGCTAATACAAATAATACAACAGTAGATGAATTAAAAAGGTTAAATGGTTTAACAAGTAATACATTATCAATAGGTCAAGTCTTAAAAATAATGTAAAGTTGACAGCATTTTTTATAAAAATTAAGAATAAGTCTAACATTTAAATTGTATTTAGTGTATACTAAAGATGTAAGGAGGATGTTTATGAAAAGGAGTTTAAAATTATTTGTTTTATCGGCTTTAGCATTTATGTTTACAACACCACTATTAGTAAGTGCTGAAGCAGCGAAAACACCCGTTTATGATGCTTTAAACAATGTGTTTTATGCAAATGGTACGCCAATTACCATCATTGAAGAAAATGGCGTTACAGTAATTTCTTGGGATAATGGATTTCAAGAAGTTGATAAAGAAGTAATAGTATATGGTGGTGGAGTTGCTGGTACTAGTTACGAAAGCTCTAGTATAACTATGAATAGTGGTACTGTAGCAAGTATTTATGGTGGTGGAAAGGGAACTACTACTGAAAGTGCTGATGTTGAAAATGTTAGTATTACTATTAACGGTGGTACTATTATCTCTTATAAAGAAGGCACAAAATATTATGCAGGCACAGTATATGGCGGTGGAAGTTTATCTTCTAAAACTGAAGTTGTAGATATTAAAGTAAAAGGTGGAACTATTGGTACTTTAAGTGGTGGAGGACGTGCTACAGTTAATTCTGATGCAGTAGGAAATAAAGCGACACCAGAAAAATCACCAAATAGTACACAAGTAGTAACTATTACTATAAGTGCTGGTACTATTAATGATGCTAACCTTGGCTATGGTATTGTTTATGGTGGCGGTCAAGGCCTTTCATATGTTAATGAAACAACAATTAATATAAGTGGTAATGCTGATTTATCTAAAACATGGTTAGTTGGTGGAGGTTCTAATGGTAGAACAGACTATGCAACTATTAATGTAAATGGTGGAAGTATTAATACTCTTCAAACTATTAACAGAGGTTCAATGATAGATGCTAATGTTAATGTAACAAAAGGAACTATTTCTAATTTCTTTGTTGGGGGAGAAGATCCAGAAACATTTGATAAAGATATTGTAAATGGTGGTTTCTTAGGTAATATTGTTGTTGATATTACAGGTGGTACAATTACAAAATTATTACCTGGTTCTGATTATGACAAATCTATTCAACCAAATGCTGCTAATGTTATGGTGTTCTATAAAGAAAAAAGTGTTTTAAATGCAAGTGATTTAGAGGTATCTTTAGGAACAAGCGCTAAAGAAATATTTGTAGTTGATGAATTTGAAAAAGATGTTGTAATTGATAACCTAGAGGAAGATATCGAACTAGATGAAAATATTTTTGAAGGCATAAGTAATACAGATAAAGTGTATGCTATAGAAATTAATAAAGATGATCAATTATATGGTTGGTTATTTGATGGTAGTACAATAACAGATACATCAATTGAAGTAAACACAAAAATTGATTTTTCTGAAAGTGCACCAGATGCAATCAAAGAAGAACTTGAAGAAAAGGTTTCAGATTTAGAAAATGTAATGTTTTTAAATTTTGCTCATCATGGTAAGTTACCTGGTAAAGCAACAATCGTTTATGAAGTTAGTTCTAAATATGAAGATGGTACAAAGTTATATATTAGACATTATAATGAAACAAGTAAAACTTTAGAAGATCCAATTGAAGTAACTGTTGAAAATGGAACTATCATGTTTGAAATTACAAGTTGTTCATCATATGTAATATCTACAACAGCACCAGTATCTAATGTTACAGTTCCAAATACTGGAGATAATGTTATTTATCTAGTTAGTTTATTAGTAATTGGGATAATTGGAATTTCTTTAACATCAAAAAAACTTTTAAAAAATTAATAATAATTAAAGCGACAAAATAGTTGCTTTTTTTATTGGTTATTTATGTTGTACTTCTATTCTAAAAAGTAAAAGGATGTATAATAAAATTTGTTAGAATAGGAGTGAGTTTATGAAGAAAAAAGGGTTTACATTAATAGAGTTACTAGCAGTAATAGTAATACTAGCAATAATAGCGCTTATCGCAGTACCAGTTATAATGAATATAATAACAAGTGCAAGAAAGAGTGCATTTGAAGATACTGCATATGGACTAATAAGTGCTGGGGAAATGTATTATGCTCAGGCTCTATTAGAAAATGGAATGGCCTCAGATGTAGAGTTCACAATTGAAGATGGAGAATTTGTTGGAACAAATAAACTAGAAGTAAAAGGATCACTTCCATCAAGTGGTAGTATTAAAGTTACACGAGATGGTAAAGTAGCGATAGCTATTTCAAATGGAGCAATGTGTATAACAAAAGGATACGATGATAGTAAAATTGATCCAGAAACAGATTTAGATAATTGTGAATTACCTAAAGAACCTGCAAAAACATTAAGTGAATTAGCAAAAACAAATGACTTTGCTACAAGTGTAGATGCATGTGCAACAACAGGTACATGTGCAGTAGGAACAAAGTTTGCAATCGAAGTAGCGCCAGGAAATATCCAAAACTTCTATGTAGTAAGTGATGCTAGTAATAAAGTGACATTACTAATGGATAGTAATATAGGTGAAGCAGTAGCTTGGATAACAAAAACAGATTATTTAACTGCAGGAGGAACAGAAGCAGAATGGGATACAGGATGTGATGAATGTGGTAACAATAATAAAGGCCCAATCACAGCCTTAAACTATTTAGAAAGTCAAACAAGTGGATGGATAAATATAGCACCTCAGGACTATACATTAACAGACAGTAAATATGGAACGATGACAAGAACAAATGCACGTGCTAGAATGTTAACAGAAACAGAAGCAAACGCAATAATTAGTAACGATTGGTCATATGGGAATTTATCTCAACCTCCATATGGATACTGGACAAGCTCTGCTCGTGCGGACGTTGCTGACGGCGTTTGGTTCGTGAGCTACGGCGGTGGCGTTGCCGAGACCAGCGTCGACTATGACTACGACATCGGTGTGCGCCCAGTTATCGAAATATCAAAATAATATGAAAAACAATGAATTTGATTTCATTGTTTTTTTGAAAATATTTGATATAAAATTTGGATTATAAATTGAAAAATTTGTTGATTAAAGTCATATGGTTTGATATAATAGAAATGTTTGATAGGAGAGTAGTTATGAAGGTTAAAATTAAATTTGAAAACATTTTTGTAGTCTTAAGTATTTTATTTATTTTTGGGTGCTGTTGTTTTTATGGAACTCGTTTAGTTAAATATTATCGCGTGTTTAATCCTAAAAATGAAGCTGGAGAAAAAACTGAAGTATTTTCATCAACTGTAAGACAAAATAATCCAGTTGTATCAGAAGGCGATGGACTTTATATTCATAATGGTGATTTTGTGTTTAAAGGTGAAGAGGTTAATAATTATGTTTCATATATTGGTAAAACTTGGAGAATTATGCAAGTAAATAGAACCGGTTCTGTTAAACTTGTTTTAGATGAATCACTAACTGAAATGGTATATGATGAAGAAGAAAATACTTACGATAAATCAAAAATTTATACTTATATAAAAAATAAAGAAAATTTAAAATTAGATACTACTTCTTTAGAAAAAATGACTATATGTTTGGATTTAATAGATGATTCAAATAAGATAACTTGTGAAAAAACAATTGAAGAATATGTATCAATTTTAAGTATTAGTGATTATGGTAATAGCGTTAATACAGCTAATAATAAATCTTTTCTTAATAATTCAGATTATATTTGGTTATATAATCAAAATAATGACGGATTAGGTTGGAATGTTACTAAAGGATTTTTAACACAATCAGAGCTTGATAGCGAGTATGCAGTAAAGCCAGTTATTGTATTAAAAGGTACTGCCCATAGTGAAAAAGGTGATGGTAGTAAAGATAATCCTTATATAGTAAAGGATGGTGAGTAAGATGCGTAAAAGTACAATAGTTGTAATTGTATTAGATGTACTTGTAGCAATTTGTTTTTTTCTAACATACGGACCTTTTTCTGGTCTTAGAAATTATTTAATAACAACTGCTATGAATACCACAACTCATCAATATTTAGCTTACATTTTTTACTCTGATGAAAAAATTCAAAGTGTTTTAGCGCAAAATTATTATGTTGAAATAGATGAAGATGTAGATTTATCTCAAATTACTATGAAACCAGGTGATAAAAGTACTTGTATAGATGAATATGATTGTGCAATATTAGATCGTGAAGAAGGACAAACTTATAAAATTATTGATATTAAAGCAGGGAACTCGTCTGGTTATTTAATTGCTGTTTATGACCCTGCTAAAGTTGAAATGATACGTAAAGAACAATTGGGAACTAGATATGGTGAACGTATTATAGATATGTGTCCTAGATATAATGCATCTGTTTGTATAAATGGTGGTGGTTTTTATGATGATGGTATTGTAACAACAGGAGCACCACTTGGTTATGTTATTGATAATAAACAAGTAGTATGGACTGATGGTGATGTTAATACAGCTAGGGGAAATTTAATTGGTTTTACTGAAGATAATAAGCTTTTACTTATGAGTAATGCTACTGCAAACGAAGCATTAGAAGCAGGAGTAGAAGATGCAATGGAATTTGGCCCATTTTTAATTGTTAATGGTAAATCCATGGAAATTCATGGCAATCCAAATGGTAATGCTCCAAGAACAGCTATTGCTCAAAGAAAAGATGGAATTGTTTTATTTTTGATTATTGATGGTTATGAATGGAACCAAGTAGGAGCTACTTTAAAACAAACTGTTGAAGTATTAGAAAAATATCATGCTTATAATGCTGCAAACTTAGATGGTGGCACTTCAACAACTTTAATCGTAGAAAACAAATTTTATAATCACCAACGTGATGACATGATGGCTCAAGGAGGACGTTATGTTGTTAATGGTTGGGCTCTTGTACGCTAAGTCTATAAATATTTAAACCATATCTTTCATCCATTGGATCAAAAAATATTTCGTTTTGGATAGGAAAATAGGTTAAAATTCCAAAAATTATATAAGTTATAATGATTAAAACAATAGAAACTATATTGAGTATTTTAATATAGTTTCTTTTTTGTATATAATAATTTATTATTTGAGTTATAGCAATTGTAATAAAAAGAATAGAAAAATTTAATATCATAGGAGCACCGATTTTATAATAAAATGGTAAATATAAAATTAAAAATATAAAAATACTTGCAAAGGCGCTAGTGAATAAAGCTAAAAAGAAATTATTGAATTCAATATTGTTTTTTTTCAGTATGAAAAAATCAATTATACCATTTAGTATAATAGCAGTATATAACATTTTAATGTGTTCCCATATACTTTCATTTACAGGAAAAAAGATAGCTGTAAACGAGTTTGGGAAAATATTATATCCAAAATGAATAAGAAAACATAAAGCAAAAATAATTATTGTAGAAAGTACTTTACTTTTAGTTAAATTCATAAAAAATCCTCTTTTCTATTTAATATTATGTGGAAAAATGCAAAAAATATTAAAAAAATTCAAATAAAAAAAGGATTTTTACTTTTTTTGTCGTATATTATTATTAGGGAGTATGATTTTATGAGCATGGTTAGTCAAGAACTTATAAATGAAATTAGAAGCTCTGTTGATATAGTTGATATTGTCAGTAGCTATATTCCGCTTATACAAAAAGGGAAAAATTACTTTGGAGTTTGTCCTTTTCATGATGATAATAATCCTAGTATGAGTGTGTCAAAAGAAAAACAAATTTTCACATGTTTTTCATGTGGAGCCTCTGGTAACGTATTTAAATTCATAATGGATTATGAGAATATATCTTTTATGGAAACACTTAAAAAGTGCGCGGACACATCAGGTATTCCACTATCTGTAAATATAAAAAGTAATCAAGATACATTTTTAAAAAATAAAGAATTATATGATATTTATGATATTGCTAGTAAGTTTTATCAAAATAATATTAATACAGCTAACGGTAGACTTGCTAAAGAATATTTATACAATAGAAAAATAGATGATAGTGTTATTAAAGAATTTGGGATTGGACTAGCCTTAAAAAATAGAGATTTGCTAACTAAATTATTACTCAATAAGAAATATACTCAAAAAGATTTAATAAAAAGTGGCTTAGTGGTTGAAAATAATTATGGACTTAATGATATATATTATGATAGAATTATGTTTCCAATTGAGGATTTAACTGGTAAGATAGTTGGCTTTAGTGGAAGAGTTTATAATGGGGAAACTAATTATAAATATATAAATACTAAAGAAACTGATATTTTTAAAAAAGGGGAATTTTTATATAACTATTCTAAAGCTAAAGCTTCAGCTCGTCAAAAAGGATACGTTATAGTAATGGAAGGTTTTATGGATGTTATTAGAGCATACACTATTGGAATTGATAATGTAATTGCTACTATGGGAACAGCCGTTACTAAAAATCAAGCTATGACTATTAAAAAGATGGCTAAAGAAATAATTTTATGTTTTGATGGTGATGAAGCAGGGGCAAAAGCCACTAGTGCATGTGCTGATGAACTTGTAAAAATTGGAGTAACTCCTAAAATAGTTCGTTTAGAAGACGGGATGGATCCAGATGACTATATAAAAAAATTTGGTAAAGATAAATTTTTAAGTAAAATAGATAATCCGATTAGTATAATGGATTTTAAATTATCTTATTTAAAAAATGGTAAAGATATCAGTGATAGTGAAGATTTAGCGAGTTATGTAAATTCTGCTATCAAAGAATTAGAAAAGATAGATGATGAAGTTTTACGTGAAATATCTTTTAAAAAGATTAGTTTAGAATCTAATTTAGATATTGATTTTTTGAAAGAAAGATTAACATCCAATAAAAAAGAAGAAGAAACTAAAACTCAGACAAAGCCTTTTATAAAAAAGGATAAGTATGAAAAAGCTCAAGAAAATTTAATATATTATATGTTACAGTCAAAAGAAGTTATTAAATTATATAATAAGAAAATAACTTATATGCCAAATGATAAATATCGTTTTTTAGCTCGTGAAATCAGTTTATATTACAAAGAAAATCAAAAATTTAATTTAGCCGATTTTATGACTGCTATTAGTAATCAAACTGAAATATATAATACATTAAGTTATATATTAAGTCTTAATTTAAATGAGTTTTATAGTGATGTGGAAATAGATGACTATATCAATGTTATTAGAGAATATAATGTTAATTATCAAGTTAATCGCCTGAAAGATAAAATGAAAAAAACTAGTGATCCACTTGAACAAGCAAAAATAGCTGAAGAAATAAAAAAGTTAAAGATTGATATTAATGGATAAGTAAGGAGAATATTATGAACGAAATAAAAACATTTGAAGAAAGAAAACAGGAATTAGTTAAAACAGGAAAAAAGAATGGTTATATTACATATGAGGAATTAGCTGCTGCTTTAAAAGGTTTAGATTTAGATAGCGATTCTTTAGATGAACTTTATAATTTGTTTAATGAAAATAATATTGCTGTAGTATCAGAAGATGATGCTAACCATGAAGGTGATAGTAGTGGTGTAGATAAATTGTTGTTAGATGATAATTCATTAACAAAAGATTTAAATATTAATGATCCAGTTCGTATGTACTTGAAAGAAATTGGACAAATAAAATTATTAACAATGGAAGAAGAATTAGCACTTGCTGATCGTATTATGGAAGGCGATGAAGAAGCTAAACGGATTTTAGCTGAAGCCAATTTACGTTTAGTTGTTAGTATTGCTAAACGTTATGTTGGAAGAGGAATGTTATTTTTGGATTTAATTCAAGAAGGTAATATTGGTCTTATGAAATCAGTAGAAAAATTTGATGTAACTAAAGGTTATAAATTTTCTACTTATGCTACTTGGTGGATTAGACAAGCTATTACTCGTGCTATAGCTGACCAAGCCAGAACCATACGTGTTCCTGTGCATATGGTTGAAACTATAAATAAATTAGCTCGTGTTCAACGCCAATTAACGCTTGAACTTAATCGTGAACCAACTGAAGATGAACTTGCTAAAAAAATGAATATTTCAGTAGATAAAATTCGTGATATTTATAAAATTTCACAAGAACCTGTTAGTTTAGAAACGCCAATTGGAGAAGAAGATGATTCACATTTAGGTGATTTTGTTCCTGACGAAAGAAATATGAGTCCAGAAGATTATGCTACAAATGAAATGTTAAAAGATGAAATATCAGAAGTTTTATTAACATTAACAGAAAGAGAAGAAAAAGTTATTCGTTTACGTTTTGGGCTTGAAGATGGAAAAAGTAGAACTTTAGAAGAGGTAGGCCAAATGTTTGGAGTAACTCGTGAACGTATACGTCAAATTGAAGCGAAAGCTTTAAGAAAACTTCGTCATCCATCAAGATCAAGAAAATTAAAGGATTACATGAGTGACTAAACTATCTTTAAGATTAAAAGCAATTGCTGATCTAATAGATGATAATACTAAAGTTATAGATGTTGGTTGCGATCACGCGTTTCTAGATATTTACTTAGTACAAAAGAAAAACTGTAAATGCCTAGCAACCGATGTTAGTAAAACTTGTATTTTAAAAGCATTAGAAAACATAAAAAAAGCTCAATTAGAAGATAAAATTGAAACTGCTGTTACTGATGGATTACAAAATGTAGATTATAAGAAGTATGACTATGTTGTAATATCAGGAATGGGTTTCCAAACTATTCAAAAAATATTAATGGATAATTATCCTAATAAGTTAATTATTCAATCCAACAATAATATTGAGGAATTGAAGATGTTTCTTTTCCAAAAATATAAATTAGTAAATGAACAAGTTGTTTTTGAAAATGGTATATATTATGTTGTTCTTTATTTAGAACTTGGTGAAAAAAAATATAAAAAGGAAGATTATATTTTAGTAAAAGGAAATATAAATTATATAAATTATTTATTAGATAAATATAACCATATTTATTACAAATTGCCTAAAAAACACATTGTAAAAAAGTTAAAATTAAAATATAAAATTAAAATTTTAATGAAATATAAAAAGACATTAATTTAAACGTTAATGTCTTTTTTATAAGAAAAAAGTAGGTCCAAAATTATTTGAAGTTTGTTCTTTTTTTGTTATAACTTCTATTTTTTCAACGTTTTCACTAATGTTATTGTTATTTAAAATAGCTTGATTTTTATTATTGGTAACAGGCTCTACTTTTTTAAACTCATTCATAACTTTAAACATTGTTTTAGCATTTTTCATTATGGGACTTAATTGTTGAACTAAAGGAATAGCTTGATTAACAATCCCTAAAGTTTTTTGAGTACCATTAATAATTGAAGATAGTTTTCCGCCACTAAATAAACCACTTAACAATCCTTTAGAAGTTGAAACAGTTGGAGTATAACTATAAGGTAGCGCCGAAAAATAAGGGTTAAAATAATTCATATATACTCCTTTCTAATTTATTATATGAAAAAAGCAAAAAATGTTTTACAAAATTTGAATTTGTGATATAATTTATATAGTATAGAATAAAGTAAGGGATTGGAAGGTGTATATATGATAAACAAGCCTGTATATCTATGGCCTTTTATATTGGTTTATCGGATTGTTACATTTATTATAAAAGTTCCAATTCTTTTTGTGCGCTATTTTTGTTTAGGTTTCTATTTTGTAACTTATTTTTTACTAGCACAAATAATAACTTTGTTTTCACCAATATTTAGATATGGTTTTTTAGGATTAATGTTTTTGTGTTATATTGTTTATTTTATTTTAAAAACTTTATATAAATATTTGTTAAAGGGAATAAGGTATTTTGTAATAGGTTTAGCTTTCCCATTTATTATTTTATATAATAATATGAATAGTGAAACAGCTAAAGCAAAAAGAAAAGAAATTCGTAGACAACGTGAATTAAAGCGACAAGAAGAGATTGCTATTAAGGAACAACTAAGAATTGAAAAAGAAGAAAAAATTAGATTAGAGCAAGAAAAAAAACGTCTTGAGAAAGAAGAAATTCAAAAGCAAGAAGAATTAAAAAGACAAGAAGAGATTGCTAGAAAAGAACAATTAAGAATTGAAAAAGAAGAAAAAATCAGATTAGAACAAGAAAAGAAACGTCTTGAGAAAGAAGAAATCCAAAAACAAGAAGAATTAAAACGTCAAGAAGAGATTGCTAAAAAAGAACAATTAAGAATTGAAAAAGAAGAAAAAATCAGATTAGAACAAGAAAAGAAACGTCTTGAGAAAGAAGAAATTCAAAAACAAAGAGAATTAAAACGTCAAGAAAAACAAGCTAAAAAAGAACAATTAAGAATTGAAAAAGAAGAAAAAATCAGATTAGAACAAGAAAAGAAAAGACTTGAAAAAGAAGAAATTCAAAAACAAAGAGAATTAAAACAACAAGAAAAAGAGGCTAGAAAAGAACAATTGAGAATTGAAAATCAAACTTTATCTGAAAAAGCAGAACAAGGGCCTTTAGTTATTAAACAAGATAATGTGGATGAAGTAGAAGAAACTACTAAAGATGAATATACAATTCATGCACCACAAAATGAAATCTTAGATGATGAAAAAAATGATGCACTAAAAAATAGAAATGCGTTATCTAAAGAAGAAAAGAAAAAATTAAAATTAGAACGAATTGAAGCTAAAAGAATGGCTAAAGAAGCCAAACTTTTAGAAAAAGAAAAACTTCGAAATTTATCAAAAGAAGAAAAGCAACAATTGAAATTAGAGAAGTTAGCTGCTAAAAAAGAAGCTAAAATGAAACGTGCTGAAGAAAGAAGAAAACAGCAAGAAAAATTGAATGATATTTATATCAATGAAAATGTTCAAATTGAAAAAATGACATTTGGTAAAAAATTAGCACAAATTTTAAATGATATAAATCATTTACCAGATAAGATTTCAGAGTCTTTACAAAAAAGTTGGAATAATTCAACATTTGTAAAAAATCGTAAAAATCGTATGGATATGAGTAGACAAGCTTTACTTATCAATTTTGAAGGTGATGATGCTATTAAAAGCGATAAGAAAGTTGTTTATGAATATGTTGGTAAGAACGCTGATGGTAAATTAGTTAAAGGATATTTTGAAGCGTTCTCTAAAGTTGAAGTCCATTCCTTCTTATTAAGTGAAGGATTTGAAGTATATAGTATTAAAACTAATAGACTTATTCAATTATTGCATGGAAATACACAAATTACAAAAACAAAAATTAAAGTTAAGGATTTAATATTCTTTTTAACACAATTGTCAACTTATATTAAAGCAGGTATTCCACTTGTTGAATCCCTTAAAATATTAAGTAGACAATATAAAAACAAATCATATCAACGTATATTTAGAGCAATTATATACGACTTGACAATGGGTGAAGCATTTAGTGAAGCTCTAGCAAAACAAGGTAATGCTTTCCCTAAACTTTTAATTAATATGATTAAAGCCTCAGAAATGACAGGAGAGTTACCGGAAGCATTAGATGATATGGCTGAGTACTATACAGAAACAGATAAAACAAGAAAACAAATGATTACAGCGATGATGTATCCAAGTATTATATTTATCATATCAGTAGCAGCTGTTACATTTATTATGGTGTTTGTAGTACCAAAATTTGTAACTATTTATGAAAGTATGGATAATGCTAGATTACCATGGATTACTCAATTTGTAATAGATGTTAGTACATTTATGGAAACTAGAATGGCTTTAATTATATTTGTAACAGGTTTAATAATAGCAGTAATGGTATATATATATAAACACGTAAAAACAATTAGAACTTTATTTCAATATTTAGTTATGCATATACCTGTATTTGGAAATGTTATTATATATAATGAAGTAACAATGTTTACTAAAACATTCTGTTCATTATTGAGACACAATGTATTTATTACTGATAGTATGGAAATACTTAATAAAATTACAAACAATGAAATTTATAAAATGATTATTCTTGATACAATTACTAACTTAGCTCGTGGTGAAAAAATATCTTTAGCATTTAAAGATCATTGGGCAGTACCAATACCAGCATATGAAATGATTGTTACAGGGGAACGTACTGGACAATTACCAGAGATGATGGGTAAAGTGTCAGCTTATTATCAAGAAATGCATAAAAATGCAGTCGCACGTATTAAAACATTTATCGAACCAGCGCTTATCTTATTTTTAACAGTAGTAGTTGGTGGTATTGTACTTTCAATTGTAGTACCAATGTTTGATATGTATAACAATATGGGATTATAACAAGGAGTGATAGAAGATGGACATTTATTATATGATAGTACTTTTTATATTTGGAACTATTTTAGGCTCATTTTATAATGTAGTAGGGGATAGATTGCCAGAAGGAAAGTCAATAGTAAAACCATCTTCTCACTGTCCTAAATGTGGACATAAATTAACACCCTTGGAGTTAATTCCTATTTTTTCTTATTTAATACAAAAAGGAAGATGTAAAGGTTGTAATACCAAAATACCTATAATGCATCCGTTATTTGAATTTATGAGTGGACTTTTATTTATGTTAGCTTATATTTCATTTAAACTTTCACCAGAATTATTAATAGCACTTACATTTATTTCAATACTTTTAATTATATTTATTAGTGATATTGAATATATGATTATACCTGATGAAGTGCTTATAGTAGGTATTATATTATTGGTTATTGAAAAGTTTTGTATACATGGATTAAAACCACTATTAATTTCATTATTAGATGGAACAATATGTTTTATCTTAATGTATTTATTAAAAAAATTTGGTGACTTCTTATTTAAAAAAGAATCTATGGGTGGTGGAGATATAAAACTGATGTTTATCTTTGGTTTTGTATTAGGTACGCCAATGGCAATTATGTCAATCTTTATTGGTTCTATTATAGGTTTACCTATATCGCTAATAGTATTATCAAAAAATGCTTCTCATGAAATACCTTTTGGGCCACTTCTTAGTTTAGGAGCATTAATTATACTATTAACAAAATTTAATTTTGATAAATTTTTAGGCTTATTTAGTTAAGTCTTTTTTTATACACAAAAAAAGCTATTTCTAGCTTTTTGTAACTTCTTCTAATAGTTTATCAATGGCAGGAATATTATCTTCATTTTCTTCTTTGTCATCTTTTTTATTTTTGTCTTTTATTTTACTGTCGTTATTTTTCTTATCATCTTTATTATCTTCTGAAGTACTATTAGCTATATTAGTATAATCAATTGCTTCTTGTAAACCATATTTTTCAACTTTTTCATCATCTTCAAGTTCAATCAGTTTTAATAATTCTTCAAAAGTAGTAAGACCATTAGCAACTTTTTCAAGACCATCTTGAAGTAGAGTAATAACTTCAGATTGATATACTAACTCGCGCAATTCTTCTTTTTTTACACCACTACTAATTGCATCTTTGATTTCTTGATTAATAAGTAATACTTCATGAATAGCAATACGACCTTTATAACCATTTGCACATTCATCACAAGTTTCAGCAGAATATATTTCATCTACATCTTTATTTAAAATTTCTTTAAATAATTTTTTTTCATATTCATTAGTTTTTCTAAGTTTACGACATTTTGGACATAAACGACGAGCTAGTTTTTGAGAAATAATTCCTGTAATAGCACTTGATAATAAATATCTTTCAACTTCCATATCAAGTAAACGCTCAATAGTATTTAATGAATCGTTAGTATGTAGTGTTGATAAAACTAAGTGACCTGTAATAGAAGCTCTAACGGCAATTTTAGCTGTTTCTGTATCACGAATTTCCCCAATCATTATTATGTTAGGGTCTTGACGTAAAATTGAACGAAGTGCAGTTGCGAATGTAAGACCAATTTCACTATTTGTTTGAATTTGGTTAACCCCTTCAATATCCATTTCAATTGGATCTTCTACAGTAATAATATTTGTGTTTTCTTTATTTAGTTTTTGTAAAATAGAGTAAACAGTAGTTGATTTACCACTACCGGTAGCTCCAGTTACTAAGATAATACCATTAGGAACATTAATCATTTTTAAAACTTTTAAATAATTTGCTTCACTAAATCCTAAATGTTCTAGTCCGCTTAAACTCATAGAATAATCTAGAATACGAATAACGACTTTTTCACCGTTACTAGTAGGAATAGCAGAAACACGAAGATCTAGATTAACATCTTTTAAAGTAGCTTTAATAGCACCATCTTGAGGCAATCTGCTTTCTGTAATGTTCATTCCTGAAATAATTTTAATACGAGTAATTAAATTTTTCTTAAATGTATTAGGAATTTCAGCATAATCTTGTAAATCACCATCTATACGAATTCTAACTTTCATATATTTTTCATATGGATCAAAGTGAATATCACTAGCGCCTTTTTTTGCTGCATCTACTAATATATCATTAACTATTTCAACAATAGGCATTTTCTCAAAATCAAACATTTTTAACATATCTTTTTCATCCCCTTTTTATCACTTTGGACTAGCTTTTATTCTGAATATATTATATAATAGTTTTAGAATAATTACAACCTAAAAGGGAGCGATTTTATGAAAAAAATGAATAATAGGGGGTTCATGCTATCAGAAACATTAATAGTTGCGACATTTTTAGTTACGACATTATTATTTCTTTATATTCAGTTTAATAAAGTAACAAAAACATATGATACCAGTTTTAAATATAACACAGTTAACGGTTTATATTCTACAAATAACATAATTGATTATATAAAGACAGATGGTTTAGAAAATTTAAAGATAGAACTTTTAAAAGAAGGAATTGAATTTGTAGATATTACTAGTTGTCATACTGATTATTTTAAGGAAAAAGATTATTGTTCAGTACTTATAGAATCTTTAAATATAAAAACTGTAATTTTTACTAATGAAAACTTGACAACATTAAAAAGTATTAATACAGGATTAAAACAAACAATCATAGATTTTATTGATTATATTAAATTTGAAGAAACTGATGGATACCGTGTAATTGTTGAATTTAATGATGATACATTTGCTAGTTTAAAAGTAAAAGAATAAAAGGTGATAATATGAATTATAAAAAAGGGTTTACAATTGTTGAATTAATTGCATCTTTTGCACTAACATCTTTAATAGTAGCGCTTTTGTTTGAAGTGGTATTTATTTTAAAAGATTTATATACTGATTCTGGAATTAAAACAGAACTTTTAACAAAACAAGCTTTAATGAGTGAAAAAATTAATGATGAATTTACAACCAAAACTTTGATGGTAGCTACCAAATGTGGTACTACTTGTATAGATTTTATCTTTACAGATGGAACAAGTAGTAAGTTATCTTTTGATAGAAAAGAAAAAACATTTAAATATGGTAATTATAAAACAAAATTAGTAGATGGTAGTGAATATGGTAACATTGATATTTCTACAGAAACTGTGTTAAATGTGTCTTATGGTTTAAATAATTCAATTGTTAGAATCAAAATTCCTGTATATCATAAACTTTTAAAACAACAAGATTTTGGTATCAATATTGTTTATCAATATGATAGTAGAACGACAGCTATATCAGGTTTGTTCGTTTCGGATATTTTAGATTTAGAAAAAAGAATTTATTTAACGGGTTCTCAAAATGATATAGCATTTTCAGGTATTGCTTATCAAGATCCGGGATATTTTGTTGTAAGTGGCGATGGAACAGTTTCTGAGGATGATGAGAGTGTTATTGTAACTGGTAGTGTAGGTAGTGAAGTTGGAAAAACTTATACTATTACTTATACTATATTAGATAGTAATGATAATGTTATGGATGAAGTTACTCGTAATGTTAGTGTTATAGATTCCTCAACTAGTTTTACGTATAATGGTAATGTACAAGGTTATACAGTTCCTGTAAATGGACTATATAAAGTAGAAGTATGGGGAGCTCAAGGTGGGACAGTAGGAGAATACGCTGTTGGTGGTAAAGGCGGTTATACTACTGGTCAAATTAATTTGGCTAAAAATACCATTTTAAATATATATGTTGGTGGTCAAGGTTCTTTTGATAAAACTAAATCTGTATCAGGTGGATTTAATGGTGGAGGTGCTAGTGGATACGGTAGTGAAATATCAGGTGGTTCTGGTGGAGGTGCTAGTGATATTCGTCAAGGCGGGACCTCTTTAAATAATAGAATAATTGTAGCTGGCGGAGGCGGAGGTGCAGGAAGCCGTAATAGTTCAACTGATTTAGCAACTGGAGGCGCTGGCGGTGGAACGGAAGGTCTTCTTGGAGCTTATTCAACTGCTTCTTATAATGGACAACCAGGAACTTCTTCTATAGGTGGTATAGCAGCAACATATACAACCAATGTAACCTCTTTACCCACAGCAGGGGATTTAGGTATTGGTGGAAACGGCGGAAGTTACTCTAACACATATGGTGGAGGTGGCGGAGGCGCTGGTTACTATGGAGGTGGCGGAGGAGTTCGCTATGGAACTGGTGCTGGTGGTTCTGGATACTGTGGTAGTATGTTAAATTGTACTACTTATAACGGAACTCAAAGTTTTCCAACTACTAATGGCTTAAGTAATGAAACGGGTCATTCAGGAAATGGTTATGTAAAAATAACTTTAGTTAGTATTACAAGTTAAGCAACAATAGTTGCTTAATTTGTTGAAACTCTAAAAAAGTTTAGAGTTTTTTTTATATATAAAATAATTGGTGAAAGCATATAATTATGGTATAATTATAATTAGGATGTGATTACATGAGAGTAATAATAAGTGCAGGAGGAACTGGTGGACATATTTATCCTGCTTTAGCAATCATTAATAAAATTAAAGAAAAAGAACCAAATAGTGAGTTTTTATATATTGGGACGCATAACCGTATGGAAAAAGATATTGTTCCAAAATTTAATATACCTTTTAAACAAATTGAAATTTATGGTTTTAATCGTAAGAGTTTGACTAAAAATTTTAAAACATTAAAGTGTTTTTATAATAGTTATAAAGAATGTAAAAAAATTATTAATGAATTTAAACCTGATTTAGTAATTGGAGTAGGTGGATATGTAACAGCTCCTGTTATTTATGCAGCCCACAAATTAAATGTAAAAACATTTATTCATGAACAAAATTCTGTAGCGGGTGTTTCCAATAGGTTTTTGAGTAAATATACTGATTTGATTGGTGTTTCATTTAAATCATCTATTAAAGATTTCCCAAAAAATAAAACAATATTTACTGGAAATCCTTGTAGTGAAAATGCAATTAAAGCGGAAGCTATTTCTAAAAGAGAATTTGGATTATCTGAAGATAAAAAGTTGGTATTATTTGTTATGGGGTCATTAGGATCTTCTAAAATGAATGATTTTTTAATTAAAACGATGTCTGGTTTTAAAAATAAAGATTATGAGGTTTTATTTGTAACAGGATCTAATTCTTTTGAAGAAGTAAGTAAAAATAAATTTCCAACGAATGTTAAGGTAGTACCTTATATTGATAATATGATTAAAATTATGAAAAAAACAGATTTAATTGTTTCACGAGCAGGTGCTAGTACAATAAGTGAAATAATCGCTTTGAATTTACCTTCAATTTTAATTCCAAGTCCATATGTCCCAAATAATCATCAATATAAAAATGCACTTGATTTAATTGATAATAACGCATGTGTTTTAATTGAAGAAAAAAATCTTGAAGGAGATATATTAATTAGAAATATTGATGAACTATTAAATGATAAAAATAAAATAGAAAATATTAAGAAAAATTTAAACTCACTTCAAGTAAATGATAGTGCAACAATTATTTATAATAGTATAAGAAAACTAGTAGATGGAGAAAAATATGATTAGCGAAGTAAAAAAATTAAAATGTGGTACAGTTTTAGAAAATGTTGATATGCGAAAATACACTACTTATAAAGCTGGTGGTCTTGCTAAATTAATGGTATTTCCTAAAAATGTTAAACAATTAATTAAATTATTAGAATACATTAAAAATAATAATATTAAATATAAAGTTTTAGGTAAAGGTTCTAACGTTTTGTTTGGTGATAGTTTATATGAAGGAATTATTATTAAATTAGACGAATTTAAAGATATCAAAATAGATGGCACTAAAATTATAGTCGGAGCAGGTTATAGCTTAATTAAATTATCTTTGCAAACTGCTCGTTTAGGTTTAACTGGCTTAGAATTTGCATCTGGTATTCCTGGAAGCATTGGTGGAGCCGTATTTATGAATGCCGGGGCTTATAAAAGTGATATGGGTTATATTGTTAAAGAAGTTAAAGTACTAACTCCTAAATTAGAAGTTAAAACACTAAGTAATAAAGAAATGGATTTTCATTATCGTACTTCTTTTTTACAAAAAAATTCTGGATATATATGTTTAGAGGCTACTATCGTACTCAAAAAAGGTAATCGTGATCTTATTTTAGAAGTTATAAATGATCGTAAACGTAGAAGAATTGAGGCTCAACCTTTAGAGTTTCCTTCAGCAGGTAGTGTTTTTAGAAATCCAGAGGGAGACTATGCTGGAAGATTAATTGAAGAGGCTGGTTATAAAGGAAAACGCATTGGAGATGCTAAAGTTAGTGATAAACATGCTAATTTTATAATAAATGTAGGTCGTGCTAAGGGTGATGATATTAAAAAATTAATATTAGAAATAAAAGATGTTGTTAAGAAAAAATATAATATTGATTTAAAAATAGAACAAGAATTTGTAGAATAATGGTGATAATATGAAAAAAAGAAAAAAGAAGAAAAAAGTTAGAATTAAATTTCGTGTTGTTTTGTTTTTTCTTTTTATCTTGGGTTTTATTGGATTATGTGTTGGTGGGGTTATTAATATACCAATTTCTAATATCTATATTAAAGGGAATATTTATTTAACCGACCAAGAAGTAATTGAAATAGCTAAAATAGAAAATTATCCATCAACGTTTAAAAATTTTAGTTCTCAATTAGAAAAACGTTTAGAAAAAAGTATTTATATAAAAGAAGCTATTGTTAAAAAGAAATGGTTTACTCAAGTATATATAGATATAATTGAAAATAAACCTTTATTTTTCAATCAATCTATTAATCAAACAGTATTACTTAATAAAAAAACTATTGATAAAAAATATAACGTACCAACTTTGATAAATTATATACCGGATGTTATTTATGATGAATTTATTGAAGAGTTAAGTAAAATTGATGATGATGTTTTAACAAAGGTTAGTGAAATTAAATATGATCCTGATGAGGTAGATGATTCTAGATTTTTGCTTACTATGAGTGATTCGAATTATGTTTATATAAATTTAGATAAGTTTAAAAACTTAAATAATTATAATGATATTGTTAAACAATTTGATAATAAAAAAGGAATTTTATATTTAAATTCTGGTGGTTATTTTGAAATTGCAAAGTAAAACTTCTATATGAAGTTTTTTTAGTATTGACTTATAAAACAACAAATTCATTAAATTTTACTTAATACCTCTTTTCAGAAATCAAAAATTATAGTATAATTATTAATAGATTATAGGAGATGATTATGTGAAACATATTTTTTCTAGTATCGATATTGGTTCTGATACCGTTAAGATTGTAGTATGTGAGTTATATAACAATAAATTGCATTTACTTGCAGCGTCTTCTGTAAAATCTAAAGGAATAAAAAAAGGGTTAATAACTAACGTTAATGATGCGACTGTATCAATTAAAGAGGCTTTTAATGAAGTTGAATCTATGTTAGGAATAAAAATAAGAAAGGTTATCGCTTCTGTTCCTAGTTATTTTGCAGAATTTACAAAAATTGTTGGTGAAACTAAAATAACTAATGAAGATGGAATTGTAAAAAGTGATGATATTGTAAAATTATTCCAAATAGCTATGGCGGGAAAATTAAAACCTCATCAAGAAATGGTTACTATTATACCTATTGATTTTAAATTAGATAATGCTGAAGGAATAAGTATTCCACTTGGTTTAGTAGGTAGTACTTTAAAAACAAGAGCTATTTTAGCAACCGTTCCTCGTAAAAATATTTATTCAGTTGTTAGTATATTAGATAACATTGGTGTTGAAGTTGTAGACATCATGTTAGGTAGTATCGGAGATATTTATTCATTTAAGACTAAAGAATTAGATGAAAAAATAGGTGCTGTTATTAATGTTGGTGCTGAAACAACAACAGTATCTTTATATAATAAAGGAATTGTAGTTAAAAACTCTATTATTGGTTTAGGTGGTAAAAGCATTGATAATGATATAGCATATATGTATAAAATAGAGCCTAAGGAAGCTGTTCGTATTAAAGAGAAATTTGCTTTAGCTCATAAAAAATATGCTAGTACAAGTGATTTTTATGAAGTTACTGATGCAACTGGAGAAGAAATTAAAATTAGTCAATATGAAGTTTCTGAAATAGTTCAATCTCGTATTGAAGAAATTTTAGAATTGGGAAGAAAAGAAATAAACATTTTAGCTGGTAAAGAAATAGAATATATTATTATTACTGGTGGTACTAGTAATATGGCCCATTTTGAATATGTTGCTGATGAAATATTTAATAAAAAAGCTTTTGTTGGTAATATAAAACTAATAGGACTTAGAGATAATGTTTATTCATCTTCATTTGGAAATATAATTTATTTTATAAATAAGTTGAAATTAAAAGGAAAAAGTTATACAATGGTAAGTAGTAGTGATATGGAGGATTTGTCTTCTGTTAAAAAAAATACTATTAATACTTCAAGCGAAACAATGTTAGAAAGAGTATTTGGTTACTTTTTCGGCGAATAAGGGAGGATATTATGTTTGGATTACAAATGGATCAATTAGCAAAAATTAAAGTAATAGGAGTTGGTGGCGGTGGTAATAATGCTGTTAACCGAATGATAGAATCTGGAGTACAAGGAGTAGAATTTATTGTTGCTAATACTGATTTGCAAGTTTTAAATAATTCAAAAGCCCCAGTAAAGATACAAATAGGAGCTGAGCTTACAAATGGTTTAGGAGCTGGAGCTAACCCACAAATAGGTAAAGAAGCTGCTTTAGAAAGTAAAGCTGAAATTGAAGCTGCTTTAGAAGGCGCTGATATGGTTTTTGTTACTTGTGGAATGGGCGGAGGAACTGGAACAGGAGCTGCTCCAGTAATTGCTGATATTGCACAACAAATGGGAGCTTTAACTGTAGGTATTGTTACAAAACCATTCTCATTTGAGGGTAAAAAACGTATGGAACAAGCAATTCAAGGATTAGCAGAATTAAAAGAACATGTTGATACTTTAATTGTAATTCCAAATGATCGTTTAAGAGAAATTATAGATAAAACAACTCCTTTATTAGAATCATTCAGAGAGGTTGATAATGTATTACGTCGTGGTGTACAATCTATTTCAGATTTAATTGCTGTTGCTGGATTAATTAACTTAGACTTTGCAGACGTTAAAGCCGTTATGGAAAAAAGAGGAAATGCTTTAATTGGTATTGGTATTGGTGTAGGAGAAGGAAGAGCTACTGAAGCTGCTAAACAAGCAGTATCTAGTCCGCTTTTAGAAACTAGTATTAGTGGAGCAACTGATGCTATTATCAATGTTACAGGTGGTGCTAATTTAACTTTATTTGAAGTTGAAGAAGCCGCAGAAGCTATTAGAACTTCTGCTAACACAGATATTAATACAATCTTTGGAGCAGTAATCAATGAAAATTTAAATGATGAAATTATTGTTACTGTAATCGCAACTGGTTTTGAAGAAGAAAAAGAACCATTATATAGAAATTATTCTAAAAAAGAAGAAGTTGAAAGTTTAAAAGTTGAAGAAACAGATGAAGATGGCGATGCTATTATTCCTGCTTTCTTAAGAAAAAGAGGTTTTTAAAAGATAGAGTTTTCTATCTTTTTTTATTTATGTTATAATTCTATTCTAAAAAGCAAAAAGAAGTATAATAAACTCATGAAAGTAGGAGTGGGTTTATGAAGAAAAAAGGATTTACCTTAATTGAATTACTAGCAGTAATAGTAATTTTGGCGATAATTGCACTTATAGCAGTACCAGTTATAATGAATATCATAAGTAGTGCAAGAAAGAGTGCATTTGAAGATACCACATATGGACTAATAAGTGCCGGTGAGATGTATTATGCAAGTTCATTACTAGAAAATGGAATGACTAGTGATGTAGAATTTACAATTGAAGAAGGAGAGTTTGTAGGAGAAAACAAATTAGATGTTAAAGGCTCTTTACCACGAACAGGTAAAATTAAAGTTACACGAGATGGTAAAGTAGCACTAGCAATCACAAATGGGGCAATGTGTATTACAAAGGGATATGATGATAGTAAAATTGATTTAAATGAAGACGTAGATAATTGTGTATTACCTAAAGAACAGACAATTAATACTTTAAATACTTTAGCTGTAGCAAGTTCTTTTACAGATAATGTTATAGCAAGCTGTTTAACAAATGGAACAACATGCCCAGTAGGTACAAAATTTACTGTTCAGGTAAATGAAACTGAGACAAAAAATTTTTATGTAATAAGCGATAACGATAATAAAGTGACTTTACTTATGGACACTAACATAGGAGAAGATGTTTCATGGATAAGTAATAGTGATTATGGTCTTACAGATAATGGATGTTTATTTGAACCATATGAGTGTGCATCAAGTGATAAAGGACCGTCAACTGCTTTAAATTATTTAGAAAGTCAAACGTCTAGTTGGACAAACATTCCAAACTTTAATTATACATATATAGATGAAAATACTCCAAAAGCATATGATGATATTTTCAAAAAAGGAGTGAAAGCTAGACTACTAACACATTTGGAAGCAAATGCCATAGTTCAAAATGAATGGGCGCATGGGTACTATTGGTTGAGTACTTCAGTAGGTTATAATTCTAGTAGTGCTTGGTTAGTGGAAAATATGGGAACTATTGTTAGTAGTAATGTCAATGATCTTTGTGGTGTGCGTCCAATAATAGAAATCGCAAAATAAATTTATTTTGAATATAAAACGACACTAAATATAGTGTCTTTTTTTTATACTTATGATGGTGATTAAATGAAAATATATTTAGATTTAGTTTTAATACTTAATTTTATATTTGATTTTTTATTACTTACAAGTGTATCTATGTTTTTAAGAAGAAATGTTTCTTTAACAAAACTCATAATAGGGGCTTTCATAGGAAGTCTAAGTATATTTGTTTTATTTTTAAATATTAATTCTATAGAACTTTTCTTTATAAAAATCTTTATAAGTATAATTATGTGTTTAATTACTTTTAGTTATAGAAATTTTAAATACACATTAAAAAACTTATTTTATTTATACACTACTAGTATGATTTTAGGGGGGTTTTTGTATTTTATAAATATAGAATTTTCTTATAAACAAGTTGGTTTAGTTTTTTATCATAATGGCCTCAGTATTAATGTAGTAGTATTAATAATTTTAAGTCCAATTATTTTATATTTTTACACTAAACAGATAAAAGAATTAAAAAATAATTATAGTAATTATTATAAAGTTAAAATAAAAATGGATAAGCATATAATTAAGTGTAATGGTTTTTTAGATACAGGAAATAAATTAAAAGATCCTTATATGCATAAACCTGTAATAATTTTAGACAAAAGAAAAATAGTTTTTGATATTAATGAGTTTGAAATGATTTTAGTACCTATTATAACAGCAAGTGGTACAAGTTTGATGAAGTGTTATAAAGCAGATTATATTGATATAGATGGTATTGGAATTAAATATAATTTTTTAATAGGTATTATGGATGAAAAAATTAGGATAGATGGTGTAGATGTGATTTTAAATACTAAAATTTTGGAGGAATAAAATGATTAAGAAAATATTAGATTTTTTTATTAGAATATTTAATGATAGTATTAATGTTTTTTATGTTGGCAGTGCGGATAAGTTACCCGAACCTTTATCTAAGCAAGAAGAAATAAAATATGTAGAAATGTCTATGAATGGTGATGAATTTGCACGTGCTAAACTAATAGAACATAACTTGCGTTTAGTTGTGTTTCTTGCTAAAAAATATGAAAATACTGGTATTGATTTAGAAGATTTAGTAAGTATAGGTACAATTGGGCTAATAAAAGGAGTAAACACTTATAAGTTAGACAAAAATATAAAACTTGCAACTTATGCCTCTCGTTGTATTGATAATGAAATATTAATGTTTTTAAGAAAAAATAAAAAAAGAAGAGGAGAAGTTAGTTTTGAAGATAGTTTGAGTTATGACGCTGAAGGAAATGAACTTCATTTAGAAGATATTTTAGGAACAGAAGCAGATATTGTTACAAAAAATTTAGAACAAGAAACAGATAAAAAACTATTATATGAAGAAATATCAAAATTAAGTGGTCGCGATAAACAAATAATGGTTTTAAGATATGGACTTTATAACAGGGAAGAAATGACACAAAAAGATGTCGCAAATGTTTTAGGTATTTCTCAATCATATATATCTAGAATTGAAAAGAAAGTTATAAAAAAATTAAAAAATTTAACAAAAATATAATTTATTGAATATTAAATCTCTTTTTACATCAAAACAATGTGAAAGGAGATTTTTTATGGCACGTCACAAAGTAGAAATAAGTGGCGTGAATACTGCGAATATTGAAGTGTTATCTAATGAAGAACAATTAGAATTATTTAAAAGAATGCATAGTGGTGATGTATTGGCTAAAGACCGTTTGATTAATTGCAATTTAAAATTAGTTCTTAGTATTTTAAAAAAATTTAATAATAGAAATGAAAATATGGATGATCTATTTCAAGTTGGTTGTGTAGGTTTAATTAAAGCAATTGAAAACTTTGATTTAAGCTATGATGTTAAGTTTTCAACTTATAGTGTTCCCATGATTATGGGTGAAATAAAAAGATATTTAAGAGATAACAGTAGTGTAAGAGTTTCCAGAAGTATTAAAGATTTGGCTTTTCATGCTATTCAAAAAAAAGAAGAGTTAACAACTATAAATGGAAAAGAACCAAGTGTAAAAGAAATAGCTAAAGCTATGAATATTCCTGAAATAGATATATCTATGGCACTAGATTCTATGAAAGATACTATTAGTATGTTTGAACCTATTTATAATGATGGAAGTGATACAATTTATTTATCTGATCAATTAGAAGATAAAAAAAATAATACCTATGATTTAAATACAAAATTAGCAGTTAAAGAAGCTTTAAAAAAATTAAGAGAAAAAGAAAAATTTATTTTATATGAAAGGTTTTTGGTAGGTAAAACACAAGTTGAACTTGCTCAAGAACTTGGTATTTCTCAAGCTCAAATATCAAGATTAGAAAAAAGTGGGATTGAAAATATTAAAAAAATGGTAGAATAATCAAAAATCAACTAATGGTTTGTTGATAAATGATAGATATTTTTGTATACTTTTATTATATAGTAGGAGGTATTATGGATAATCAAAAAATAGGTACTTTTATTAAAGAGTTAAGAAAAGAAAAAAATTTAACGCAAAAAGATTTAGCAGGTAAACTAAATATAACAGATAGAGCTATTTCTAAATGGGAAAGAGGAATTAACTGTCCAGATATTTTTCTTTTAGATGATTTGTCACAAATATTAGATGTATCAGTAATTGAAATTTTAAAAGGAAGAAGATTAAGTAAGGAAGAAATAATTAATAATAAAGAATTGGTAGAAACTATGTCTTTTGCAAATAAAACTTTAAAAGAAAAATTAAAAAAAGTAATTGATACTGTAACTATATCAATAGTAGTTTTTATATCGTTATTACTTCTTTTATATAATATTAGAGGAATATATTATAGCAATAAAGTTTATAATACAGATTCTAATCAAGAAATTTCTTTACAAGATAAATATATAAATAAAATTAATAATAATATTAATCTTATTGAAAACAATCAAGGAAAATATAATTATGAAGAATATCAGCTTATCTTAAATTTTATAAATGATATTAAATATTTAACTAATAAAAATATAGAGCAAGAATTAATTAATAAAACACAATTTACAATAAAAGATTTTAATAACTTTTTTGATAATATGTCTATATATGATATATATGGTTATGACGGTTCAAATTCTTACAAGCAAATATATAAAATAATATTAAAATATGATATTAATAAATATGATAATATGTTAAATTATAATTTAGCTCAACGTTATTATGCAAACAGCTATCAAGAATTATCAGAAATATATTATCCAATATATTTATATAATTATAATTTTAAAGAACATATAGGGTATGAAATTTATATAAAAAATTTAATTCAAATAAAATATAGTTCTTATTTATTAATTCTTAATGATATTGTTGAAGTGGGAGGTATTTATGAATAAAAGAAGTTTAATCAAATTTGTTTTAAGTTTACTGGCTTTAATTTTCATCTTATCTTTTGAAATAAAAATAGAAAATTTTAGTTGGGTAATTCTTTTACCACTACTACCCCTTATAACAATTTATATGTATAAATATAAAAATAACATAAAAAAATATAATTTTATTTATAACGTAATTTTATTATTATTAATATTTTTTACGTTTTTAATAAGTGCTTATTTAATTATAGTTATGGTACAAACCTTAGACTATCTTTTATATGATGGTTCAATATTTTTTAATATATTTAATTTATATTTAATATTAAAAATATTAATTGATAGTATTATTGATTTCAAAAATAATACTAATAAACTAAATGATTATTTAGCTATGTTAGTACTTATAATAATTAATTTAATTTTTGTAAGATATTATTTAAATATTAATTTAATAATTAATCGTTTTGATGCACCTAAGTTTATATATCAAAATTATGCATATTTCTTTATGATGTTACTTATAACTGAATGCCATAGATATTTTAGTAACAATTTATCTAAATAGATAGGAACTCCTATCTATTTTTTCTATTTATGTTGTACTTCTGTTCTAAAAAGTAAAAGAATATATAATAAGACTTGTTAGAATAGGAGTAAGTTTATGAATAAAAAAGGATTTACATTGATCGAGTTACTAGCAGTAATCGTAATACTAGCAATTATTGCATTAATAGCCGTACCAGTTATTATGAATATAATAAGTAGTGCAAGAAAAAGTGCATTTGAAGATACAGCATATGGACTAATAAGTGCTGGGGAAATGTATTATGCTCAAGAATTATTAGAAAATGGAATGACTTCAGATAAAGAATTTATCATAGAAGGTGGAGAATTTGTTGGAGAAAACAAACTAGAAGTTAAAGGGTCTTTACCAATAAATGGAAAAATAACTGTAACAAAGGATGGTAAAGTTGCAATAGCAGTAGAAAATGGAGCACATTGTGTAACAAAAGCAACAAGTGAAAGTGCAATCACAACAACAAAATATGAAGGAAGTTGTGAATATAAAAAGGTAGCCAATCCAATCATTACAACAAATACATTTTGTTTAATAGATGGAAGTGAATGTGCGGTAGGAACAGAATTAGTAGTACAGGTAAATGCAACAACAACAAACACATTCTTTGTAATAGACGATGCTGAAAACACTTTAACTTTGCTTATGAATAGAAATGTAGATGAAGAAACAGTAGCGTGGATAGCAAAAACAGATTATTTAACAGCAGGAGGAACAGAAGCAGATTATGGTGAATATGGAAATAACACAACGGGGCCAATCACAGCTTTAAATTATTTAGAAAGAAAAACAAGTAGTTGGACAAATATATCAGCGAAAACATATACATTAGCAGATGATCAAGGAAGGTACACAATAGAAAGAACAAATGCAAGAGCAAGAATGTTAACAGAAACAGAAGCAACCAAAATAAAATCTTATGATTGGTCACATGACAATTTGGTTGCACCATTATATGGTTATTGGACAAGTACTAGTGCAGGAAATTATTACACTGCTTTAGTAATGTATGTTGGTGGCATGGTTCGTGGTGGCTATGGTGTATATAGTGATAATTATTTTGGTGTTCGCCCAGTAATAGAAATACCTAAAACAATTATTTAAAAATGAGTTAAGCTCATTTTTTTATTTATTATAAATATACTTAAATAGGTGGTAATATGAGGCTTTCTGATTTACAAAACAAAGATATAATTAATATTAATGATGGCAAAAAAATAGGTAATATTATAGATATAAATATTGATATGAATGGGAAAATGTCAGGTTTAGTTGTAGAAAAGAGTAAATTTTTAGTTTCTATGTTTAGTAATAAGGATGAAATAGAAGTTAAGTGGGAGCAAATTGAAAAAATTGGTGAAGATGTTATTTTAGTTAGATTAAATATTTAGTTTTACTAAAATTAATAATAATGTTATAATGAATTTGGAGATGGTTAAATGAAAAAGATAACAATAAATATGCTTTCTAGTGCTGATAAAGTAGATGGTCAAGGAGTTGGAAGTGCTTATTTAGAACAAGTGGCTTTAGTAAAAGAAGGGGCAACTGATATATTTGATGTAGTAATTAATAGTAAGAAAAAAACAGATATCATTCATCATCACACAATAGATTTGGATCATTTTTTCAAAATGCAGATGAGTGATGCTATTAATGTTGCGTATGTACATTTTTTGCCTACAACTTTAGATGGTAGTATTAAATTACCTAAAGCTATTTTTCCAGTATTTAAAAAGTATGTAATTAGTTTTTATAATAGTGCGGATTATTTAGTTGTAGTAAATCCAAGTTTTATTAAAGAATTAGTATCATGTGGTATTGATGAAGAAAAAATAATATATATTCCAAATTATGTTTCAAAAGAAAACTTTTATAGTAAGAAAAAAGCAGAAATATTAGAAATTAGAAAAAAATATGGTTTTACTGAAAAAGATTTTATTGTTTTAGGTGCGGGACAAGTACAAACTAGAAAAGGTGTTCAAGATTTTGTTGAAGTAGCGAAAAAAACTCCTGATATTTCTTATGTATGGTGTGGAGGTTTTTCGTTTGGCAAAATTACAGATGGTTATGAAGAATTGAAAGAAATAGTTGAAAACCCACCAAAAAATGTTAAATTTTTAGGTATAATTCCAAGAGAAGAAATGAACGATATTTATAATATGGCGGACGTTTTATTTGTTCCTTCATATAACGAATTATTTCCGATGACTATATTAGAGGCAGTAAATTCTAAAAAGCCTTTGTTATTAAGAGATTTAGAATTATATGAAGAAATTTTATTTAAGAAGTATCTATTAGGTCATGATAATAAAGATTTTATAAAAAAATTAAATGAGTTAAAAGATAATAAAGAATTATATAAAAAATATAGCAATTATTCTAAAGAGATTAGCGAATTTTATTCTAAAGAAAATGTTTTAAATCTATGGATTGAGTTTTATACTAAAATTTATAATGAACGTAAGGAAAAAATTAATTCATAAGTGCTTCAAAAACTAGTATTTAACTAGTTTTTTTGATATAATCTATTTTGGTGGTAGTATGAATAAGTGCTTAAAATATATAATTAGTATCTTTATAATAAATTTACTAATTATAGGTTTTATATATAAAAAAAATAAACAAGAATTATATACAACTAATTTATTTTATATGGATACTTATATTAATATAAAGTTTTATAGTAATAATGAAAAAAATGCCATAAAAGCTTTAGAAGAAGCAGAAAATTTATATGAAACTTATCACAATTTGACTGATCGTTATAATAGTTCTAGTGAACTTTATTTAGTAAATCATACATTCAGTGAACTTGAAATAGATGAAAGATTATATAATTTAATTGATTATTCTAAAAATTGGCATTCTAAAAGTAATGGACTTTTTAATATTAATATGGGAGATGTGATTGATATTTGGAAAAAATATCGTGATAGTGGTACTGGAATACCTACTAAAGAAGAACTTAAGGTTAATATAGATATAAATAGTTTTACTTTACTGGAAAATAATACAATTTTAAATAAAAATGCTAATATTGATTTAGGTGGCATTGTTAAAGGATATGTTACTAATTTAGTAGGAGAGGCTTTTTCTAAACTTGGAATAGAGGACTATATTATTAATGCTGGAGGTAATGTTTTAGTTGGTAAAAAAGCTAAAGGTAAATATAAAATTGGTATTGAGAGTCCTATAAATACTGGAGAAATATATCAAGTAGTTACTGGAAATAATATTAGTGTAGTAACAAGCGGTAGTTATGAAAGATTTTATGAGTATAATGGAAAAATGTATCATCACATTATTAATCCTAATACTTTGTATCCAAGTGGATTTATGAAAAGTGTTACTGTTGTTTGTGAAGATAGTGCTTTAGCTGATATATTATCTACAACTTTATTTTTAATGCCTATTGAAGATGGTAAAAATTATTTAAAACAATTTGAAAATGTAGAAGCTGTTTGGTTTGATAATAATAACAATATAATAAAATCAGAGGGTTTTAATAAATATGAATAAAACTGATATAAAACTAATAGGTATTATTTTATTAATCGCGTTAATCTTTCTATTAAGTTTTAAATTGTTTGAAAAAAATGATAATAAGCAAGCCATAGTATATTATGAAAATAAAAAAGTATTAACGGTTAATCTTAATGAAAAAAAAGAATATAAAGTAGATGGTTATAATGGTGAAGTTATTATTATTGTTAATAATGGGAAAATAAAAGTAGAACAAGAAAATAGTCCTTTGCATTTATGTTCTAAACAAGGGTATATTAGTAAGTCTTATGAAACAATAGTATGCTTACCAAATAAAATATCAATTAAAATAATAGGAAATGAAGAATTAGATGTAGTAGTAAATTAGGTGATTTATGGAAATAAAAAAATATGCAAGATTATCACTTTTATTAGCGCTTTCTGTAGTTTTAAATTTAATAGAAAGTTCAATTCCTATTTTTAATGGTTTTATACCAGGATTGAAGCTTGGTTTGGCCAATACAGTTATTTTATTTGTTTTATATGTTTTTTCTTTTAAAGATGCTTTATATGTATCGATAACAAGAGTATTTATTGTTGGTATACTCAGAACTGGATTATTTTCAATTACATTTTTCTTTAGTTTAGGGGGAGCAATTTTAAGTATACTTGCTATGAGCATATGTAAAAAAATATCTAAACTATCAATTATAGGAACTAGTATTATTGGTTCGATTTTCCATAGTTTAGGTCAAATATTAATAGCTATTCTATTAATAAAAACAACTAATATGATTTATTATTTACCATGGTTACTTTTATTTTCAATTCCAACAGGTATAATTACAGGTTTAATTACAAAAGAATTAATTAAGTATTTTCAAAAATAAAAATAGATACTTGAAATAAAATAAAAATTATTATACAATTATATTGTTATATGATCGAGGAGGTTAATTATGAAAAAGATTTTAGCATTTGTTGCACTTATTTGTTTAATAGGTATTTCTGGATGTACACCAGTAGAAGAAGGAATTTATAAAGAAGGAACATATTATGGAACAGCAACTGATAATTATGGTGGTGAAACAAATACAGCTACTGCTATTGTTTATGTAGATGCTTCTGGAGTAATTAAATCCGTTACTTTAGATACTACTTATGTCAAAGATGGTGTTGTTACTACTAAAAAATCATTAGGTAATGAATATGGTATGAAAGGTGTTTCTGCTTCTAAAGGAACTATTGCAGGTGGTGCTGAATGGTTTGAACAAGTAGCAAATTTAGAAAAGAAGATTGTTTCAGAACAAGGTTTAGATTGGTTAGTTTGGTCTGATACAGACAAAACAGTTACTGATTCTGTAAGTGGTGTAACAATTAAAATCAATGCTTTAGTTGAAGCAGCAAACAATGCAATTAATCAAGCAAAATAATTATGTAAATTAAAATTACTGTTAAAGCAGTAATTTTTTTGTTTATATAATTAAATTGTATTAGCATATTTTATGTCGTATAATGTATATAATAGCAAGCCTTTTAGCTATGAGTATATAAATGAAATTAAAAATAGAATTTTTGTAGTTAGTAGTATATTTCTATTTTAGGTGATTTATATTATTTAGCTGTAAAAATAAATGATACATAGATTTTGCAGTATTTTCTAGTATGTATTTATAAGGAATTGCTCTGAAATGAGGAATTCAATGATAATTAAAAAATACTGCACTAAAAAATTATTGTTTCAAAACTTAAAAAAATGTAAAGCAAATTGTTTTTCAATTTTAATATGGAAAATAATTTGTTTTTGTTTTGTAATAAAAGGTAAATCTAATTGTAGATCACCCCCTTTTATCAATTTAATACGAAATTAAATTGATAGGAGGAATATATATGGCAAAAATGCCTAAAAGAAGAAAAAATAAGGATAATCCTTATACTCTAGAATACATAGAAGATAAAAACATTTATAAAGTTAATTTTAAAGATAACAAAGGAAAATTAAATACGTTAGAAATAAGTGCTGATGTATATAAAGCAATGGATAAATTTGAACTAGAAGACATATCTCAAATGCATCAATTTGAGCGTCATATAGAACATTCTGAACTATTTGAAGGAACATTAAATGAAAGAGCTGTGGACAAGCCTCTTGCAGTAGAAGAAATAGTTGAAAATACTATTATAAATGAAGAACTTATAAGGGCAATTGGTGGTTTATCGGAAGTACAAAAAAGAAGAATAAAGTTATATTATTTTGAAGGTTTAACACAAAAAGAAATCGCTAATAGAGAAGGAACTTCTTTGAGGGCAGTACAATATACTTTAAATAGCGCAATTAATAAATTGAAAGAAATTCTAAAAAATTTGCAAATTTGACTTCGTAAAATTGCTTTTGAGTGGGGAAACAGGTGAAAGGATAGATTGTATCCTTTCACCTGTTCTTTGAAAATTGAATAATGATAATTGAATACATAATGCTTCTTTTAAGCACGTTAGTAAGTTCGCTTGCGACTAATACTTGACTATGAATGCTAACAGATTATTAGCAATGCAATGATGAAGAAGTGTGATAATGATACTTCCACCTAGCGACAGTCTCAAACAATCGGAGTGGTTCTGATAAATACAGAAAGGTGAAATCCCTATGGTGCTGACATATCATCAGCCATTCAATTATCATGTGTAATAAAATTTTAGAAGAATTGCTAAATATTAGACTAAAACATAAAAAATATAGAAAGGTCGTGTAACGTATGAACGAAACAGAACAAACTACAACTAATACAGGAGATTTTACTTTAGAAGATATTTATTTTAAAGATGCATTTACCCAAACTGAGGATAAATTAAATTTAGAAGTTGATAATGCAAATATTAGTTGTTTAACTTCAAAAAACAATAAATTTAGTCTAGATGAGGATGGAAATTTAATTGTTAATAGCATCACATGCAGTCAAAGTGGGGAAACAAGTGAAAGTTTGGATTTTAATCAAATATATCCAATTGGGTCAATTTACTTATCGGTAAACGATAGCAACCCTTCAATTTTATTTGGTGGTATTTGGGAACAACTTAAAGATCGTTTTTTGTTGGGTGCGGGAGATAATTATGCTAATACTTCTACTGGTGGTGAAGCATCTCATATTTTAAGTGTGTCAGAAATGCCGGCTCATAATCATAGAATTGGTTATGACCAAATATGGGGATATGGTGGTACTGCAAGTATTGCTTTAACTTCTGGTGGACCTTATTATGTGAGTTCAACAAATTATATTGGAAACACTGGCGGAAATCAAGCACATAACAATATGCCGCCTTATTTAACCGTATACATGTGGAAAAGAGTTAGTTAATTAATATATTACAATTCTTCTAAAATGTATAATTTAAAGGAGAAATTTTATGAAAGAAATAGAATTAAAAGAGTTAAGAAAAAAAAGAGAGAAACATTTTCTACAGGAAAATGGTAATATCGTAGCAAAAATATATGATGATGATGTACATTTTTTTAAAGATGGAAAATATGAAGAAATTGACAACACAATAATAATCAAAGATAATTACTATACCAATAAGAGTAATGATTATAATGTATATTTTGGTAATGATAGTTATTTGATGAGAATGGAAAAAGATGATTGTTTTCTTAAATTTAAATTAGAAAATGGTAATCATGATATAGTAAAAAAAGAAAACGGAAATGTTTGCTATGAAAATATATTAGATAACGTAGATATAAAATATTTTATTAAGTCTAATAAAGTTAAAGAAGATATTATTATTAAAAACAAAGAGGCAAACATTAAAAAAGTAAGTTTTATTATTGAAACCAACTTATCTTTATATGTGGTTAATAATAAAATTAATGCGTTTAAAAATGATGATATTATTTTTGTTTTAGATGCTCCTTTCATGTATGATGCTAATGGTAACATAAATAAAAATATTTATTATGAATTAAAAAAAACAGACAATCTTTATAAATTAGATTTGACATTAGATGAAAAATGGTTAACCCAAGCTGCTTATCCAGTTATAATTGACCCTACTATTACTGAGTATAGTGAAAATGATAGTGTAGTTGACACTTATATTTATCCTGGGGATACTGGTGTTGATAGAAATAGTCAGGACATTTTAAAAGCTGGTGTTGAAAGAATAAATGGCGTAGATAGAATTAATAGGACTCTATTAAGGTTTAACTTGCCGGAAATTGGAACCGGTAGCCAAATTATTAAAGCAGAATTGAGATTAATTGGTTACCCACATATAGGAGAAACTTCTGAAAGTGATATCGTAAACATTCATAGTCTTACAACAGAATGGGAAGAAGATGAAGCTAATTGGGAAAATATGAATGATAAATTTAATCCTAGATTAGAAGGTTCTTTCTATAGTGCCAGAAGTGTTAGAATGACATTAGAAGATGTTACTCCAAGAGAATGTACAGAAGATATAACAAATTTAGTAAAGAAGTGGTATTCAAGTAAAGAAAATTATGGAATAATGCTAAAAATGAATACAGAAGTGTATAGAAGTGACGTTATTCCAGCATTTTTTTCAAAAAACAATTCAGTATCTAATTATAATCCTAAACCACTTTTAGCAATTACATATAGAAACCAGAATGGTTTGGAAGATTATATGAATTATAAGAAACAAGCATTTAGTAATGGAATGTCATATGTTAATACTTACAATGGAAATTTAACTACAATTTTTGATGTTGGTGCAACTATTGGTGGGATTAATCCGGTTAATTTAAGTTTAGTCTATAATACTAACGATGTTGTGTTGGAAAATAATTTAGGTGATGGTTTAGGATATAGATTTAATTTTAATCAAACGATAAAGCTCTTACCAATAGAAGAAGTTGAATATTTAGAATATATTGATGGTGATGGAACAATTCATTATTTTTACGAAACTGATGGAATCTACAAAGACGAAGATAACTTAAATATGATTATAACTAAAGTTAATAATGAATACATTTTAGCGGATAAGAATGATAATAGAATGAAATTTGCAATTATCAATGAAGTTGGCTATTTAACTGAATTAGAAAATTTGAACCATGATAAAATTCAAATATTATATAATTCTAATAATCAAATAATAAAGATAATAGATCCAAATCTAGAAGAAATAAATATTTCAAGAGAAACAAATAAAACAATCATTAGTAGTCCTGGAAAAACAGCTAATTTGATTTATAACGGAAATAAGCTCATATCTATACAAACTATTTTAGGTAATACAACAATTACATATAATGATAAAAATATTATAGAAAGTATAACAGATGAGAATAATCAAAAATTGGCATATCAATATTATGAACAACAACCTTATCGTATGAAGACAGTGACCGAATATGGCTTAAACAACGAAATGGGTAATTATTTTACTTTAGAATATAATTTTAATTCAACAACTATAGTTGATAATAAAGATAGAGCAAATACAATGACTTTTAATAATTTTGGAAATGCTGTTTCTATTACAACCTTAAAATCTAAAGAAGATGTAAAAGAAGCGTATGGGAAAAGGCTAATTTATGGTAGTAGTTATATAACTTCAGAAGGAGAGTATGCGCCTTATAAAAACAAACTACTTAACGAAGAAGTTTTTAATAAATGTATCAAAAATCACTTTCCTAACTCTAACTTTGAGGAAGATGACTTTGTATTTACCCCATGCGCGAACAATATTTTATACATTGTTGATGACGAATACTTAGAAGGTCCAAAATCTTTAGCGTTTATAACTAAAGATTATAATCAATATATAACAAAAACAATATCTGTCCCTAAAGGAAAATATTACACATTTAGTTTTAATTTAATCAACCACATGTCTTTTACAATATCACTTTCATATAAGGATGCCAATGATTATACTGTTAGCGAACGAACTTATGTTGACTATATAAATTTAGAATTTGAAAAACAGGAAGTAAGCATTTTCTATCCTGAAGATGCAAAATCAGATTTAACAATAATGATTTCCGCTTATGAAATGGGGACATCCTATATAAATTCTATTCAATTAGAAGAAGGTGATGTTGCTAATAGTTATAATTACATTTCTAATTCAGATTTTTCAAATGGTCTTAGTGACTGGGAATTAAGAGCACAAATTAATGATCAAGGGGACTATGTTAATGCTGATGATAAATTTGAAGTAGTTACATTAGACAATGGATTAAATGCACTTAAAGTCAAGATGAATCCACTATATTCTACTGGTTTTTCAAAAACGTTTAAAGTTAGAGGTAAACCTGGTGATATTTTTACAATTGCTTTTTGGTATAAACATCAAGGATATAAAGGTTCGGATTACGCACAAGCGCCGAGACATAATAACGTTATTATTAGATTTAACTATATTGACCAAAGTTATGGACATTGTATATCACCAAGTAGTTCATTTAATCCGAATGAAAATGAATGGCAATATTTTTCTGCCGATTTCGTAGCAGAAAAAGAATTTGATTCACTATATTTATCATTTTCACAAGGTTTTAATGGCAATGATTTTTATATAACTAATTTAAGTTTAGTTAAAGATAGTGGTAGTGTTAGTTTTAATTATGATGAAAAAGGAAATATAATTGGAAAGAGCGGTTTAAATAACGAATTAAGCGAATTTAATTATGATAAGAATAATCAATTAATAAAAATGACTGATTCCATGGGAAACAATCACACGTTTGAATATGATAAAGATGTTAGTGATAGAGTTATAAATGGCATATCTGCAACTGGCATATCTAATAAAATAAAATATAATAGCGATGGAAATCCAATTGTTACAAAAATAGTTAATCATGGTAAAAATGAAGAAATATTATCCGGATTTTATAAAGTTAAAGCAAAAGGTGCTAATAAATATATAAAAAACAATTATAACGTTTTAATATTAAAAGAAACTAATTGTAATCATCATTTATGGTTGCTTGAAAAAGTTGATGAAAACTATAGGATAAAACATTCTTTATTAAATAAATATATAAATATTTTGAATAATACGTTAATATTATCAGAAGAATATGCATTATTCAGTTTAATAAAAAATCAATGTAATAGTTTTTTGATCAAAGAAATAGAAAGTGGTAACTACATTAAAAACAATAATGATGTATTGGAAATTACTTCTTTGATTGAAGATGATGATAGTTTTGAATTTTATTTTGAAAATGGAAACGAACTATTTATAGAAAACAACGCTGAATATACATCGGATAAAAGATTTATTAAAGAGACTACGGATACTTTATTACATAAAACAGAATATGAAGTTGATGAGGGGACTGGATTAATTAAATCCGTAATAAATCCTAAAGGACAATTAACAACTTATGAATACAACGATAAACAACAATTATCAAAAATAATCACTAATGCAAAAACTATTGATTATGTTTATAATAGTAACAATTTGTTGGATAAGATAGTAGAAGGTAACAAAAGCTACCAATTTCAATATGATAATTTCTTAAATGTTAATCAAATTAAAATTGGCGATAATATTACCTTAATAACCAATAATTATGCACCAAATAATGGAAATTTAATTAATTCAGTATATGGAAATAATGATATTGTTAGTTATGAATATGATGATTTTGATAGAGTCAGCAAAATATTTAGAATGAATGATACCTATAATTATAAATATGATAATAATGGTAATGTTGCAAAAGTTTTTGGCAATGTAGACAAATGGAAATATTTCTATGATTCTGCCAAAAGACTGAATGAATATAGATTAAATAATTTTAAAATAAAATATTTTTATGATAAAAATGATAACCTATATAGAAAAACTTATTGGCTTGATGACACAAATATCAACATTTGGAATAATGTACCTAGCTCAAGAATAGCTATTTATGGTATAGAGCAAATCAACGAATTTAATGATGATGACTGTATTACAAAAACGACAATAGGAAATGTTTCTCTTGATTATGATTATGATTATTTAGGTAGATTAACAAGCAGAAGTATAAATAATAATTATAAAACAGATTATCAATATGTAACTAATGGCAAAAGAACATCACTATTAGTAAAAAGTATTAAAAACAATAATGATTTATATAATTACAGATATGATAAATTAAATAATATCACTCACGTATATTACAACAATAGTCTTATAAATAGGTATTATTATGATGAGTATAATGAACTTATTAAAGAAAACAATTATGTAACTAATGAAACAACAGAATATACTTATGATAACTATGGAAACATATTAAATAAAAAAGTATATGCATTAAATACTAATAACTTATTAAGTCAAGACACTTATGAATATAATAATTCTAATTGGGTTGACCAATTAACTAGATTTAATAATGAAACTATCGTGTATGATGAAATAGGAAACCCACTTGCTATTGGTTCAAAAACATTATCATGGATAAACGGAAGACAATTGAGTGGTTATAATGACTCAACAATTAATGCTAACTACAGATACGATAAAGATGGATATAGGATAAGTAAAATTGTAAATAATCAAGAAACAAAATATTACCTTGAAAATAATAAAATAATACTTGAAATTAAAGGTGATGATATTATATACTATATGTATAATGAAGTTGATGACATAATAGGATTTAAATATAATAATGATGTATATTATTATATAAAAAATGTTAAAAATGATATAATTGGTATATTAGATAGCAGTCATACTCAAGTCGTAAAATATAATTATGATTCTTGGGGCAATATTATATCAATAACAGATAATAATAATAATGACATAAGTAATACTTTAAATCATATAGGCAATATTAATCCATTTAGATATAGAAGTTATTATTATGATTCGGAAACAAATTTTTATTATTTAAACTCAAGATATTACAATCCTGTTTGGGGTAGATTTTTGAATGCTGATGGCATTGTTAATGATGGAGAAATTATAGGCTGCAATTTGTTCGCTTATTGTAATAATAATCCTATAAATTTAGTTGACCCTACTGGAGAGCTTGCACTTGCAGGCACTATAGGCGGAGTTTTGGGTGTGGTTGCAATTGTTGGTTCTATTTATTATGCAAGCAAAAGTCTGATAAAAAGTGCCACAAGTATTCCGAATGTAATATATGATACTAAAACAAAAATAGAAAATGCTATTGGTTCCATAGAGATTAACAAAACAGAAACTAAAACACAAACGCCTGCAATATCCGTTCCTAAAATAGAAAGTATTGACTTGGGCACACCTAAGTATAAACCTTGTACTGAGGCATGGCTATCTAATGGCGACGTGGCAAGAGGAAATAGATTAACAATTGATGAATCATATATCCATGTAAGCAATGGTCATGATGTAATGTGTGACAATCAGTTTTCTGCACATCAAGTAGCACAAAGATTTGTTGGTTATATTGGTCCGGAAATAGACAAAAAACAATTGCCTGGCAATAAGTATTATTGTCACTATCATCCGGATAGAACGTCGCATAGACATATTTGGTTCTATTCAATGCAATAATTAAAATAGAAATTGGGGGAATTTATATGTATATAAACAAGGTAACTACTGAGGTTTATAAAAAGATACTTGATTATAAGTTAGAAAAGTGCAATTATGCATCTTTGACTGTATATACAGATCAACATTTAGATGAACATCTAGATATTATTAATATTATTACATCCAATCCTAAATACTCTAAACAATATATTTTATCTAATTATTCAGAAATACTGTTAGGACAAATTTATAATGATTTTAAGAATGATAAAAGAATATATAATGTTAAGGAACATGTAAGAAAAATAAAAAAAAGTTCTTTTAGAAAATGTGAATCTAATGATGAATTGGAAAACTTTCTATATCAGCATGAATCTGAAAATAGAAAATCATCTATATTTAGCGCCATACAAAGCTTTGTTTATAATAATTTTACAACCCAATTTATTGAAGAATATAGGAGTAAAATTGTAAAAATAAAGGATGAATTATATGAGCATGAACTCACACCATTCCATAAAAAAGAAGCGTTTTATAAAAAAGAATATATATTTCAGCTTGATGATGAATTAAAACAAATTATACATAACACTTATTTATATGACTGGAGTTTTCCAATGAAATTAGAAGATTTAAGCTTGTTTGTTGAAAATTATTTGTGGATATATTCAGTTACACATGAAGAACTATGCTATATTTATTGTGAAACAGAGGAAGAATATAATTATTTAAAATCAATGGGTGTTGAGTTCTATGAAGAACACTTTATTCCACAAGAAAAGCAAGAAATCGTTTTTTAATAAAATAAAACAAAAAACAATCAAATTAAATTTGATTGTTTTTTGTATATAGGATATGATATTTGAAATCAAATATAACACACAATATATTCTATAGTTTATGATGGATTTGATGGTATGATAATGATTAAATAAAAATTTATGCAGTAATATAATAGTAAACATTTTAAAAGGACACAATCTTAAACTTGATTAAGTCTTTTTATTTTTATTATGGAGGTGATATATATGATAGAAATAATATGTAGATATTGGCTAGAAATATTATTAACTACTATCACAAGCGGTTTTATATATGTTATCAAAGAACATATAGGATTAAAAAATGGAGTGAAAGCTTTACTTAGAAATGAGATAGTTAGAATATATGAAACGTATTCTAAATTAGGATATTGTCCAAGTTATATGAAAGAAAATGCAAATGAAATTTATATTAATTATCATAGATTAGAAAAAAATGGTATGATAACATCTATGCTAGAAGAAATAAATAAATTACCTGTTGAGATAAAAGTGGAGGTTATAAATGCATAAAATTTTAAACGACAAGTATGTAAGTAAAATTATAAAAACATTTATTGAAGGTTTTCTTGCATCTTTAATTGTAAGTTTTCAGACCATAGAAAATTTATCTGATTTGAATTTAATTAAAACAGTATTAGTTGGTGCAATTGCTATGGGGATTTCAGCTGTACTAAACTTATTTCAAATGTATTTAAATAAAGAGAAAGTTGAATATGGAAAAAGCAATACTTAATTTAGATATATTAAATATAAGTCAAGGAATGAATGATAGCTTTTCCCATCCAGGTAATTTAGCAATAGATGTAACAGGTTGTTCTTATTTAAAAGCCCCATTTACAGGTGTTATAAAAAAGATTTATTCAGAGTGCAATGCTGTTTGGCTAGAAAGTGTAGAAAAGGTAGAGTATGCAGATGGAACTATAGATTATATGACAATTATGACAATGCATGATAATGATATATCAGATCTTTATGTTGGTAAATTAATAAAACAAGGAGATATATTTTATCAACAAGGAATGAAAGGTTACGCAACAGGACCACATATTCAGATTTCAGTAGGAAAAGGTAAATTTAGTGGTTCGGGTTGGTATGAAAATAAACAAGGTTCTTGGTGCATTAATAATCAATATGATATAACTAGGGCACTATTTTTACACACCGATGTTAGAATAATTTATAGTATGTATAATTGGAAAATAACTGTTTATTCAAAACTTGTTAATAAAAATAAGTCTATTGATGAAATGGCTAATGAAGTTATTCAAGGTAAATGGGGAAATAATCCTGAAAGAAAACAAAGATTAATTCAAGCTGGATATGATTATACAGCTATACAAAATAGAGTTAATGAGTTATTAAGTACTTCATCTGAAATAATACATACAGTAGAAAAAGGCGAATATTTAATCAAAATAGCTGCAAAGTATAACAAGAATTGGCGTAAAATTGCAAGCGATAATAATATAAAATCTCCGTGGATAATATATCCAGGGCAAAAGTTAATAATATATAAATAGTTGAGTGAGATAACCATTTTGGTTATCTTGCTTTTTTATTTGGTAAATTTCACGTTTTTTTCTTGACTAAATAGTTTTTTTAATATAAACTTATTTAGGATGCTAGGTGATGATATGAAAAAAATATTAATATTAATTACACTAATGATTGTTACTTTATTTAGTTTTTTTTCATTTAAAGATAAAAATAAAATTGAAGCAAAAGAAGAAAATCTTTGTATAAAAGATTGTATGTCTGGTGATAAAATTAGACTAAAAGATGGTAGTTACTGGCATATAATTACAACTTCTTCTGAAAAAACAATTTTATTTAGTGATGCAAATATTGATTTAGAAGGTAATTATTTACCTGTAAATTATATGAGTTATGAAAATACTGGACAACCTGTAGCATTTGACACAATAAATGCTAGAACAAAAGAAAAAAATCCTTATTGTATTTATCCTGATTTAGGTTGTAGTGCTTATGAAAAAAATGCTAAAGATGTTTTAGAAGATAGTAATATTAAAAAAATAATTGATGAAAATTTTGTTCCTAAAATTCAAGAATTATTTAAAACGGAAGATATAACAGTAAGACTTTTAAAAACAAAAGAATTTTGGTATTTACAAAGATTAGAAGTTATAAAAGAAGAAAAATTTTCTTGGTTATATCATAGTGCTTATTGGCTTATGGACGCGTATAGTCCTTATAGTGTATATTTATTAAAAGAAGGGGATAAAAGTCTTTCTGTTTTAGCGCCTTATATTTTATATCAAGCTGGAATTAGACCGGTTATCGAACTTGATTCAAATCTTTTATTTGAAGCTTAATAAAAAATATTAAATAAAAAGTATACTAACGTTCCTGAAATTAAAGCATGAATAATACGGGCAAATAAAAACGGCAAATATTTAATTTTAGTATCACCTAAAATACTCATTATTTGCATATGCCCACTTAGTCCACCAAAAGAAATAATCATTGTGCATATAGTTGTTTTTATTTTAAGAGATATTGGCAGATTACTTATAGATTTTAATCCTTGTGTTATTTCAAAAATACCATTTAAGATACTTTGACGGTATAAACTTAAATTAATATTGCAATTAATGATAGTTGTAATAACTAAAAAGAAAGTTATTACTCCTAATATTAAAAGTAATGTATTAATAGTATTAATTAAAGAATTAGTAAGAATGTTTCCAAAACTTTTATTATTACTAATTCTTTTATTATGCATAGCTAAAATAGCTTTTTGAAAATTTATTTTTGTATTATTTTCTTTTGTAGGATAATAATTCCTAAATATAATTCCAATAATAATATTAGCTATATAGTGACAAAATAGGATTAAAATACCAACATTTTTATTATTTAAAAATAAAATTGAGACAGTGCCTAAAATAAATAGAGGATTAGAAAAATGGGTAAACATAAGTAGTTTAGTACCTTCTTTTTCATCTATAAGATTGTTTTGATATAATTCTTTTATATACTTGGCATTTGATGGCATTCCTGATATAATACTCATTATAAAGATAAATGAACAAACACCCCTTGTTTTAAATAATAAGTTCATTAAGGGTTTGAAAATTTCACTTAATAATTCTACAAATCCATAATTAATTAATAGTTCGGATAAAACAAAAAAAGGAAATAGAGATGGGAAAATATTATTTTTCCATATATCAAACGAAAAGGCTACAGAAGTTAAAATATTAGAAGATCTTATTAGTATTTGGCTTCCAATAAATATTAAAATTATTATAATAATAATACTGGTACTAATTTTTTTCATTTTATCACCATATATTCTATATTGAAAGGAGTTTCTTATGTTTACTAAAGTATATGAAAAAATAAAAGAAATTTTTAAAGAAAATTATAAAGCTTTTATAACTATGTTAGTAGTTTTTATAGTATGTACAGTAGAATTTCCATATTACATTAATACACCGGGCGGCCTTATTAATGTAAATGATAGAGTTTCTATTGATGGTGCTTATCATGTAGAAGGAAGCTTAAACATGGCTTATGTAACTGAAATAAAAGCAACACTACCAACTCTTTTAATTAGTTTATTTAATAAAGATTGGGATGTTTTAAAAGAAGAAGATATTGTTTATGAAAACGAAACAATAGAAGATGCTTATTATAGAGATCATTTATTACTTGAAGAAAGTATTAATAATGCTATTATAGTAGGTTTTTCTAAAGCAGGTAAACAAGTAGAAATCACATCATCTAGTTTACTTGTTACTTATGTAGATTTAGATAGTGAAACAAATTTAAAAATAGGCGATGAAATTATTAGTGTTAATGGAATAGAAATTAATAATAGTAAAGATATTAGTGAAGTGCTGAAGAATAAAAAAGCGGGAGACCAAATTTATCTGCAAGTCTTAGAAGACAACAAAGAATTAACTAAGGTAGCCACTTTAAAAGAAGAAGATGGTAAAGTTATTATTGGTATTTTAATTACTGAGAAAAAAGAAGTTGAAACAATACCAGAAGTAAAACTAAAATTTAAAAAATCCGAATCTGGTCCTTCTGGTGGATTAATGACTTCTCTTGCTATATATAATTATTTAACGGAAGAAGATATTACTCATGGTAAAAAGATAGTTGGTACTGGTACTATTGATAATTATGGTAATGTTGGATCTATTGGCGGAATTAAATATAAATTAAAAGGTGCTATTAAAAATGGTGCTGAAATATTTATTGTACCTAACGGAGAAAATTATAAAGATGCTATTCGGTTAAAAGAAGAAAATAACTATAAAATAGAAATAATAGGAGTATCTACAATTGATGATGCCCTAAATTATTTAATGGACTTATAGTCTTTTTTTTGATAAAATAATTACAGGTGGTTTTATGAAACGTAGTGAAGTTGATATAGAAAAAGTAACGCCTATGATGCGTCAATATTTGGAAATTAAAAATGAAAATCCTGATGTCATCATCTTTTTTCGTTTAGGTGATTTTTATGAAATGTTTTTTGAAGATGCTGTTTTAGCCTCTAGAGAATTAGAACTTACTTTAACAGGAAAGAATGCAGGTTTATCTGAAAGAATTCCTATGTGTGGAGTACCGCATCATGCCGCTAATATGTACATTGAAAAATTAACAGAAAAAGGTTATAAAGTTGGTATTTGTGAACAAATGGAAGACCCAAGAAGCGTTAAAGGTATTGTAAAAAGAGATTTAACGCAAATAGTAAGTATAGGAACTGTTATTGATAATAATGCATTAATAGAAAATGATTTTAATTATATTGGTAATGTGGTTGATTTTAATCATGCCTATGGACTTTCTTATATGGATATTTCAACAGGAATAATTTATGTTTCTTTAGTAGAACATAATATAACAAAACTAGTTAGTGAAATTGTAAGTAATGGTATTAAGGAAGTAATAATAACTGATAAAGTTGATAAAAGTATATATTCACTTTTAAAAAATCAATTTAGAATAACAGTAACTATTACAAATCATATTGATACATATAATGAATATAATTATATCTATGAAGACATAGAAGATGTTAGATATGTTGAAACGGTTAAACATTTATTAACTTATATTATGGATACACAAAAAAGAAGTTTATCGCATTTTCAAAAAGCCATTATTAAAGAAAATAAGAAATATTTAAAAATGGATGTTCATACTAAAAGAAATTTAGAACTTACTGAAACATTAAGATTGAAAGAGCGAAATTATTCATTAATTTGGTTACTCGATAAAACTAAAACAGCAATGGGTTCTAGAATGCTTAAAAATATATTAGAAAACCCATTAACTGATAAAGTAGAAATTAATAAACGCTATGATTTGGTTGAGACCCTATTAAAAGAATTTATTTTAAAAGAAGAATTACAGAATTATTTATATGAAGTATATGATTTAGAAAGACTTAGTGGTCGTGTAGCGTATGGTAATGCCAATGCAAGAGATTTGTTACAATTAAAAAACTCTTTAAAAGTATTACCTGCTATTAAAGATATATTAGAACAAATAAATTTTTATCATACTTTTACCCCTGTTTATGAACTTTATGATTTACTTGAAAAAAGTATTTATGAAAACCCACCAATTGGTTTAAAAGAAGGATTTTTAATTAAAGAAGGATATAATAGTGAATTAGATGAGTTAAAAGATTTACGTAAAGGTGGTAAGGATTTTGTAGCTCGTTTTGAAGCTTTTGAGCGAGAAAAAACAGGTATTAAAAATTTAAAAGTTGGGTATAATAAAGTATTCGGATATTTCATAGAAGTATCTAAAGGAAATACTAATTTAGTAAAAGAAGAATATGGTTATGAAAGAAAGCAAACTTTAAGTAATTGTGAAAGATATATTAGTCCAATTTTAAAAGAAAAAGAAGCATTAATTTTAAATGCTGAAGAAAAAATTGTTGAACTTGAATATGAACTTTTTATAAATATCCGTGATAAAATTAAAGAATATATTCCACAGTTACAAGAAATTTCTAAAGTTATTAGTGAAATAGACGTTTTACAATCTTTTGCAACTGTTGCTGAAAATAATAATTATGTAAGACCTACAATAGTAGAAGATAGAACTATTTCTATTATCAATGATAGACACCCTGTTATTGAAAAAGTAATAGATGGAGAATTTGTTCCAAATGACATAATTATGGATGAAAATACTAATATTTTACTTATTACAGGACCAAATATGGCTGGTAAAAGTACTTATATGAGGCAAATGGCTATAACTGTTATAATGGCTCAAATTGGTTGTTTTGTCCCTGCTGACAAAGCTAAATTACCAATATTTGATCAAATATTTACAAGAATTGGCGCTTCTGATGATTTGGTTAGCGGAGAATCGACATTTATGGTTGAAATGACTGAAGCTAATAATGCTATTACAAACGCTACTGAAAATAGTTTGATATTATTTGATGAATTAGGAAGAGGAACAGCTACTTTTGATGGTATGGCTTTAGCGCAATCAATTATTGAATATATTCATGAAAATATTAAAGCTAAAACTTTTTTCTCAACACATTATCATGAACTTACTGATTTAGAAAATAATTTAGTGGGTCTTAAAAACATTCATGTTAGTGCTTATGAAGAAAATGGCAATATTACATTTTTACATAAAATTAAAAATGGTAGTGTGGATAAAAGTTATGGTATATATGTTGCTAAAATTGCCAAATTACCAACTAGTCTTATTAAAAGGGCTGATCAAATATTAAAAGTATATGAAAACAAAGAAACAAAACGTGATATAAAAATTCAACAGGCTCTACCTTTAGAAGAACTTACAATAAATAAAAATGTTTTAGAAGAAGAATTAGAAAAAATTAATCCTTTAGAAATAACACCAATAGAAGCTTTAAATATACTTTATAAACTAAAGGAACAAATAAAAAACAAATAGGAGGAATATTATGAATTTATTAAAAAGGGAAAATTGGTGGATTTGGTTATTATTAACTATTTTTTCAGGTGGTAGTAGTGCTATTGTTTTGGGAGCGCTATTAGATTGTTTTGATAAAAAAGCTTGGTATGCAAATTATAAAAATTGGTTAATTGGATTTTTATGTTTTATATTTCCACTTTCAATTATGTTTGCAGTTTTCCAAATACAATTTTTATGTATGACATCTGCTAAATTAGATGTTCCTGGTAAAGAAATATATCTTTCGCCATATATTTGGCTTTTATGTATTATCATTCCTATAATAGGATGGATAATGTTTATAGTAATGCTTGTTTATTTAGAAGTATGGATTTTAGTAGTACTATATAAAGGTAATGGAGAAAAATATGTAAAATAGAATGATGACATTCTATTTTTCTTTCTAAATAAAGATTGTTTAAAATAATATTTAATGATATAATTAATGCTAGTGAAAAAGGTGATTAGATGGAACAACAAAACAGAAGTGAATTAAGAAAAAAAATAATGACAATTTTATATCAAATTAATATTTATGAAAAAAATAAGATGGAATATAGTGTTGAAGATGTAATTAAAGAAGTAATAGAAATAGATAATGAATTTGTTAAAGATATCGTATATGGTGTAATTACATATAAAAATGATATTGATACATTAGCAAACGAATCTTTAAATAATTGGACAATTGATCGTTTAGGAAACACAGATCAGGCTATTTTAAGAATGGGCATATATGAACTTTTATATACTGATACACCATCAATTGTATCAATAAACGAAGCTGTTGAACTTGCTAAAGATTATAGTGATGATGATGTTCGTAAAATGATTAATGGTGTATTAGATAAAATATATCACGATAAAGAAAATGAGCGATAATAAGTATTTAACTGTTTCGGTATTAACTAAGTATTTAAAACATAAATTTGATACTGATGAACATTTAAGATGTGTTTTTATAAAAGGTGAGTTATCTAATTTTAAATTTCATACTTCTGGGCATTTATATTTTTCTATTAAAGATGAAAATAGTAAAATTAATGCTATTATGTTTAGTAATAATGCTAAAAAATTAACATTTAAACCCGCTGATGGCACAAAAGTTTTAATTATGGGAAGGGTTTCAATATATGAAACAACAGGCAACTACCAAATTTATGTAGAAGAAATGCAAGAAGATGGCGTTGGTAATTTATATATAGCTTTTGAAAAATTAAAAGAACAATTATCAAAAGAAGGTCTATTTAATCCTGAACATAAACTTAAAATACCTAAAATACCACACAAAATAGGAGTTATTACTGCTCCTACAGGAGCAGCTATTAAAGATATAATCTCAACTTTAAAAAGACGTTTTCCAATATGTGAAATTATTTTATTTCCTAGTTTGGTTCAAGGAGAAAACGCAGCAAGTGATATTGTTAAAAAGATTGAACTTGCTAAGAGTTATAATTTGGATTTATTAATTGTTGGCCGTGGTGGTGGTTCAATAGAAGATTTATGGCCATTTAACGAAGAAATAGTAGCTCGTGCTATATATAACTGTCAAATTCCTACTATTAGTGCTGTTGGTCATGAAATAGATTATACAATAGCTGATTTTGTAGCCGATTTAAGGGCTCCAACTCCAACAGGCGCTGCAGAAATGGCAGTTCCAAATATTAATGATGTTATTAAACATATAGAACAATTAAAAATTAGAACAAATGAAAGTTTATTTAAAAATATTAATTATAAAAAATTAATGTTAGATGCTATCAAAAATTCTTTTGTTTTAAAAAATCCATTAATTTTATACGAAAATAAAAAACAACGTTTAGATATGTACTATGAAAAAATTGAAAACATTTTGAAATTTAAACTTGGGGACGCTAAAAATAAATATAGTATTATTTTAGATAAATTAGAACTATTAAATCCTATTAACACATTAAAAAGAGGCTATAGTGTTACATATTTAAGTGGAAAAGTAATAACTGATGTTAAAAAACTGAAAGAAAAAGATGAGATAAATATTAAACTTTCTAAGGGTAGTGTTTTAGCTGAAGTAAAAAAAATAGTAGAGGAATGATTTTATGAAAGAATTAAAATTTGAAGATAAAATAAATTTATTAGAAAAAATTGTTAATGATTTAGAAAATGACAATGTTAATTTAGATGAATCAATTGAAAAATACACTAAAGCTATGAATTTGATTAAAGAATGTGATTTAGAACTTAAAAACATTGAAGAAAAAATAGCTAAAATAGTAAAAGATGATGGTTCTTTAGAAGAGTTTGAAATTGAAAATTAATGCCAAATTGGCATTTTTTTAAATTTATATTTAAATTAATTTGTTTCATAATAATAATGTAGTCTGTAAAATATAAAAAAGGAGATGAAAGTGTGTTTTTTAAAAATTTTAAAAAAACTACTTTATTTATTCTTCTAACATTAATTAGTATACCAATAAATGCATTTGCCTATTCAGACTATATTATAGTAGGTGGACAAAACATCGGTATTGAAATTAAATCAAAAGGTGTTTTAGTTGTTGGGACTTATGAAATAAATAATCAAAATATTGCTTATGATGCAGGAATACGTATTGGAGATGTAATCGTTTCTATCGATGATGAAAAAATTTCTAATGTTCAGGAAATGATTACCAAAATTAATAATTCTGATGGTAATATCAAATTAGGTTACGTTCGTAATGATATTAATAAATATGCTAATTTAAAACTTTATAGAGAAAATAATAGTTATAAAACAGGTATATATGTTAAAGATAGTATTACTGGTATTGGGACATTAACTTTTATAGATCCCAATACTAAACTTTTTGGTGCCTTAGGACATGAAATTATTGAAAGAAATTCAGGTCAAATACTAGAAGCCTCAGGTGGTACTATTTTTGATTCTGAAGTGATTGGTATTTCACCGAGTACTAATGGTTCAGCTGGAGAAAAAAACGCTAAATATTATATAGAACGTATCCAAGGGAATATATTTGAAAATACAACTCAAGGCATTTTTGGTAAATATACCTCTGCTATTGATGAAAATAAATTATATAAAGTAGCAAATATTGATGAAGTAAAAAAAGGCGAAGCAAAAATTCTCACTGTTTTAAATGGTACTGATGTAAAAGAATATACAATTGATATTACTAAAATAACTTCAAATCAAAAAGTTAAAAATATAACATTTAATATAACTGATAAAGAATTATTAAGTAAAACCGGTGGTATTGTTCAAGGTATGAGTGGTAGTCCAATTATTCAAGACGATAAAATTATAGGTGCAGTTACTCATGTAGTTTTAGATAATCCAACTAAAGGTTATGGAATATTCATTAGAAATATGTTAGAAGAGGCTGAAAATTAAGATGAATTTTTTAAATTCATCTTTTTTTTGAGCCTTTATTTTTCAAAGGAAAAATTGACTTTTGACTAAAAATATGATATAATTACTCTACATCTAGAAAAAGACATAAATCAAATTAAAAAATTGATTATTACATTTTTATTTAACAAATTTGATTTAAGTTGACAAGTAGGGATTATTGTGGTAGTATATACCGTACTCAAAGGGGGAATTTATATGTATAATGAAAGATATGAGAGTAAAAAAGATGGTTTTTCTATTAAAGATATAATCGTCCAATTATTATTTATTGTATTATTTGTTTTTATCTTAATTTGGTTATTTCCAACTAAAAATAGCTTAAATGGAAAATTTGATTCAATTGATAAAGTAAATGAAAAGTTTGATGTTTTAACAAATCGTATTTTTAATGATAATCTTCAAACAATGAAAGATGCTGCTATAAATTACTATACAACACCAAGATTACCAAAAAATGTTAACGATGTTAAATCAATGACTTTGCGTGAAATGCTTAAAGAAAAATTATTGGTTGAATTTAAAGATGCTAACAATAAATCATGTGATTTAGATGATTCATATGTAGAAGTTACAAAACTTGATGATGAATTCTTATTAAAAGTTAATTTAAGCTGTACTGATAATGATGCATATATTTTAGTTCATTTAGGATGTTATGATTATTGTAGTACTGATGTTTGTGAAAAGAAAGATACAAAAACAAATCCTGTTGTAAATGTACAACCAACTGTAACTCCAAGTGTTCCAAGTAAACCAAGTACTCCAGTGCAAAAAACATGTTCTTATAAATATCAAAAAGTAGTTACTGATTCTAAATGGTCTGGCTGGTCAAAATGGTCTACAAAACAAGTGAGTGCTACAAGTACTAGAAAAGTAGATACAAAAACAGAAGTTGAAACTGTATATAAAGACGTATTAAAAGGTTACCAAAAAACAACTTATAGAGATATGGATAATCCAATTGTTGAAAATGTTCAAGTTCAAACTGAAACTGTAAGTTCAACATACTGTACATCTTATACATCTCAATATACATCTACTGGTCAAAAGAAATATGAATGGATTGATCAAGGTACTTCTTACTACAATTCACAACCTCAACCAGATTCAAATACAAAATATGAATATGTAGGAAAAACTACTGTTGACTGTGCTGATTGTTATAATGGGGTATTATATATTTATAGAAAATATACTTTAAAAGTTTATGATGTTGTTTCTGCTAATAGTGTATGTGCTTCATGGGGAACTGTCTCAGCTCCTATTTATATAACTGTACCAAAAATCGTAGGTTATAACACATATACAAAAGTAGTTCCTGTTTATGAAAAACAACAAGTAACAGAAAAAGTTAAATACTATAGATATAAAACTTTATCAACTACTAGTGAAACTTTAACAAAATGGAGTTCAAGTAGTAATGATACAACTTTAATCAATCAAGGTTATAAATATGTAACTAGTGTTTGTAACTAATAGAAAGGGGTACAATCATTATGGAAAAAAGAGTTTATGAATATACTGGCCCTGATGGAAAAAAAATCAAGGTTCCAGTTAAGGTTAATAGTAAATTAAAATCTAAAAAAGATAAAAAAGTTAAAGAAAAGAAAGAAAAAACTAATAAATCAGAACTTGCTAAAAAAATAGCTACAGGTGCTTTAGTTTTAAGTATAGGAACAGGGGTAGTATTAGGTGGTGCAGCTTTATGGAATAAAATCAGTGAAAATGAACCTACTGCTATCGTTCAACAAGATGTACAACATGGTATAAGATTTAATCCAAATGGACAAGAAAATATTGTTGATAAAGCTGTTTTCTTAATTGAAGATGCTGCGAAGGCAGGACATGCAATAGATGCAGAAGATGCCGTTCTTGCCGTAATAGTTGCAAACTCTAATGAAATTACTCCTGGATTTATGGGACAACTATTTGGTGAAAAAGCAGATCAAAAATATACTTATGGTCAATTAGTTGATGCCTTCTTAAGAGTAGGTATGATGGAGTCTGAAAACATTGGTGTTGCTACTGATGATGAACTTGCAATCAATACTGAAAGTATTTTTGCAAGTGAGGAAGATTATGCATATTTATCTAAAATAAGAAGCTTAACTGCTCGCCTTAATAGTACAACAGACGAAACTGAAAAAGCTAGTATTGCTGAAGAATTAAATAAATTAGCATTTGATTTATGTACTTATGAAGCATATGATATTAGTAGTCCTGCTGGAGTATTTGCTATGCTATCTTTAGATGGTATGCGTACAACAACAAATACTAATAGCAAATACACTGTGCTTCCAGATGATATTCGTGATGAAATGTTTGGTGACGGTGATTATAGTTGTCGTACTGAATCAACATTTATAACAGATGATGGCCAAGTACTACAAACTCATTATTCTTACCGTGTAAATGATTTAAAATTAGATAGCGTTAAATCAAAATTAGATGATGCTGTATTAAAAGATGGTAAAACAGTTATTTTAGATGATATTATTGCTGAAGTAACTGAAAGAACTAAAGATGTAGTAGTATCAGACTTTAATGTAGTAGATGCTATCAATGAAACAATGGAAGCAAATAGAAATATTACTTATGAATATGAAGCTTCAAAAGGAGTTGTTAAACCTAACTATTCTCCAAAAACATCTTCAGATAAAGTAACAACTGTAAATGGTAAAGAAGTCATAGTTGGAAAAGATAACACTTCAACGGCACCAACAGGCAAAACTCAATCGCAAGCCCAAGCTGAAGTTGATAATAAAGCAGCTGTTGCTCAAGCAGAAGCTAATAAAGGTGCCGCAGATGGTAAATATTATGGTGAAAATGGTTTAGCAAAACCTTCACTTAGTGGTAAATCAGATTCATATGTAAAAGCTTTCAATGTTGCATACGATGCTTATAAAGCTGTATATGATGCTAAACATTCTAAACAACCAGATGAAGTAGTTAGTTCAGAATTTGTACCTACTAATTCTTATGCTAACAACAGTAGTTATAATAATGGATATAAAAATAATCATACAAACAACAATAATAATGATAGAAATACTTCACGTAATGATCGTAACACCAATAGTTATAATGATAGAACAACAAGTTCAAATAGAGGTTCTAGTGAAGTAGTTAGTTCAGAATTTATTCCATTAGATGGCTTATCTAAAGAAGAGTTAAGAGAATTAGAAAGAGCTGCTGCTGGTGAAACACCAATATATACTGATGGGAAAACTAGATAAAATGATATAAATATTAAAAGGAGATAATGACACATTATCTCCTTTTAAGTAAAACTTGATTTAAAAATTAAGATATACTAAAAAATAAGGTAAACCTTATTTGTAATTATTTAGTATATTTTTATATGAACATAATACTTGCTACAAACATCGCTATCATAGCTATAAGCATAATATATACAAATATTTTTTGAATATTAATTTTTTTCTTTCTTTTTTTACTCATTGTTTCACCTCTATAAATATTATAATACAATTTAGTCATATTTTAAATAGTTTTTAATAAAATTAAGTAGGTGATATAATGAAAAAAACAATGGACAAACTATTAAATAAAATTAAAATTAATAAAAAAATATTTGTATTTTTATTAGTATTATCAACAGTCGCACTTATATCTGGTTCTATATTAGTAGTAATGCTAGATAAGACAGATAAAACAACAATAACGAGTTATTTAAATGAGTTTATAACAAATATTGAACAAAATAAAATAGAATATATTGGTGTTTTTAAAAGTACATTAATTACTAATATTTTTTTAGTTTTAAGTATTTGGTTATTAGGAATATCAGTAATTGGTTTACCAATAATAGTATTTTTATATTTTGCTCAAATTTTTACATTTGGTTTTGCTTTAGCAAGTATTATTTTGAAATTTAAATTAAAAGGAACTATATTTGCATTCATTTATACTTTTCCAAGCTATTTAATATATATATTTGTACTTTTAATTCTAACATCATATGCTTTGTTATTATCTTTAAAATTCATAAATACTATATTAAAGAAAAAACAAATTGACTTTAAACCTATATTCAATAGATATGGCTTGATTTTAGTTATTTCTTTAATTATAACATGTATAACTTCATTATATGAAGTGTTTGTATTCCCAAATATTATCAAACTAATTGTGCCTATTTTAAAGTAATTTTAGATAATTGTGGTATAATATATGTGGTGAGATGTATGAAAACAGTTGTAATTGGAATGAGTGGGGGAGTAGACAGTAGTGTTGCGGCTATTATACTTAAAAATCAAGGTTATAATGTAATTGGTTTATTTATGCGTAACTGGGATAGTAGTATTAATAACGACATTTTAGGTAATCCTACATTGAATAATAATATATGCCCACAAGAGCAAGATTATAATGATGCTTTAGAGGTATGTAAAAAAATTGATATTCCATTACATAGAGTAGATTTTGTTAAGGAATATTGGGATTATGTTTTTACTTATTTTTTGGATGAATTAAAAAAAGGAAGAACTCCAAACCCTGATATAATGTGTAATAAATATATTAAATTTGATATGTTTATTAAAGAAGCTAAAAAATTAAACGCTGATTATATTGCTACAGGACATTATGCTAGGATAAAAGATGGTAAACTCTTAAGAGGAGTTGACAATAATAAAGATCAAACATATTTTCTATCGCAATTAAGCAATAAACAATTGGAAAATGTTTTGTTTCCAATAGGAGATTTAGAAAAAACAGAAGTTCGCGAAATAGCTCAAAGATATAATTTGATAACAGCTAAGAAAAAAGATTCGACAGGTATTTGTTTTATTGGAGAAAGAAACTTTAAACAATTTTTAGAAAATTATCTTCCGAATATTCCAGGTGATATTGTTAATATAGAAACAGGCGAAAAGGTAGGTAGTCATGTTGGATTAATGTATTATACAGTAGGTCAAAGAAAAGGGTTAAATCTAGGAGGTAACTCTGATAGATTATTTACAGTTGGTAAAGCCTTAGAAAAAAATATTTTATATGTTGCTTATGGTGATGATAATGACTATTTGTATACTGACAGTGCTCTTATTGAACAAATGAATTGGATAAGCAAAGAAAAACCTAAAAAATGTACTGCTAAATTTAGATATCGTCAACAAGATAACGATGTTGAAATAGAAATAGTAGATGAAGAACATATTTTAGTAAAATATCCACAAGGTGTTAAAGCTGTCACTCCTGGACAAGCTTGTGTGCTATATTTAGGTGAAGAATGTCTAGGTGGTGGAATTATTAAAGAAGTTTATAAAAATGGAGAAAAAACATGGTATTTGTAATCATGTTTTTAATTTACACAACTTTTCTAATATATACTATTACTTTACACTTGACAATTGACATAAACGTGATAAAATGATAGTAGGAGGTTATACATAATATGGAAAGACTGAATGAAATATTACACGAATTAGGTATATCAAAAGTTAAATTGGCTAAATTTTTAGGTGTATCAAGACAAATGATTTATAATTATTTAGAACTAGACGATATAAACAAATGGCCTAAAGATAAAAAAGTAATGTTATTAAATTTATTAGGAGTAAAATCTGCAGAAGAAGTTAATAATATAAAAGTGGATACTGATTATATTTTAGATGTAGAAACAAGATTAAATAATATTGTTCAAGTAAGTAACAAGACATCATTAAATAGTAGTAATTTATTTAATGATTTAGGCAAAAAACAAAAAGAATTGTTTTTAGATATAATGAATTTAGTTAAAGAACACTTAGAAGATGAAAAAAACGATAATATGTATTATACATATAAATATTTACACCATTTTTTACAAACTATTGAAACTTCTAAAGAATTAAAATATATTTTAGCTTATATTTCAAAAGCTGCTGGTTTTGTTGATCCAATGGAGTTTAAATTTAATGAAGATGAACAATTTATTTTTGAAAGTATTATGTTTTCAGGGATGACTTTATATAATAGTGGGGGAGCATCTAAAACCAGAATTGCCGAATCTCATCGTCGTTTTGTTAATCAAATTGAACATAAGTTAGAAGAAAAATTGAGCCGTACTTTGGAATTAAATACAATTAAAGCTCAAGCTTTAAAAGAACTTGGTTATACTACAATTACTGATGAAAATGCTGCTGAAGTATTCCAAAAAATTGCTGAAATAGAATCAAGAAAAGTTACTAATTAAACCATATTAATGGTTTTTTTAATTCACTTCCCCTACTTTTAAATCAATATAATTTAATTAGGGTAGAGAAGGTTATTTTAATTAATAAAGAATAAATAAACAATAATATGTATTTAATTTTATTTTTATGAATAATCTTATGATTATTTATATATACGAAACAGATATCACAATTATAAAAAATTAAAAATTTTTGATTAATAAAGTTATAAATAATATATTTAAATAAATATATATATATTATAAATTATAGTTAAAATAATGATTTATATATTTTGTTTTAGGGTTAATAAGTGTTTGATTTTCATCAAAATATAAAACTTTGTATAATATATATTATGTTAACTTGTCAAAAGAAGGAAAATTATGCTGCTGGTAATAATAGTTATGTGTATTTTAATGATGATTATAGTGCTTAAGATATAAATAATTATTACTATTCTACTCTTTTTTTGTATATTTTAAAAAAATAAGTTAATACTATTACTGGGTGATGAAAATGAAAAGAAATGAAAAAATGCAATCAAACAACAAAGTAAGTAATAAACAACAAAATAATATTACTAATAGAGAAAGTAACAAGATTTCAAATAGTAATAATAGTAAAATTACTAATAAAAAGTCTTGTAACAATAATGTAACTAATAGTAATAAAAAAAGTGTTGGCTTTGTTTCAGATTCTTCTTCTTTTGAATTAGATGAAGATTCAGATCATTCTTTCCAATTGAGAGATTGCAAGTAATTTTACCCAAAAAAAGAGATAATTATTATCTCTTTTTCTTATACTTACTCTACCCTATTTATTGTTAATTTTTGTTATTATTTCTTCAATTTTTTCTTTATTTGCATTACCATCAAATGCCCTTAATATTTCAATAGGCAGCGCAAAAATAATTGTATTTGATTGATCTGATGAAACATCATTAATTGTAGATAATGTACGTAAGTGTAATGCACCTGGAACGCTTGCCATAGTGCTTGCAGCTATAGCTAAATTTTTAGAAGCTTCTACTTCACCTTCAGCCTTAGTAATAACTGCCATTTTTTCTCTTTCTGCTTCTGCAGCTTTAGCAATTACACGTTTCATTTCTTCTGGTAATGCTACATCTTTTAATTCTACATTTTCTACTTTAACACCCCATGGATCTGTTGCTTCATCAATTACTTGACAAATTTGATTAGATAATTTTTCTCTTTCACTTAAAAGTTCATCAAGAGTAACAGAACCAACTACATTACGCATGGTAGTTTGCGCCAACTGGCTTACTGCATAATAATAGTTTTCTACAGCTAATATACTTTTAGATGCATCAAATATTTTATAGTAAATAACAGCGTTAATTCTAACTGAAACGTTATCTTTAGTTATAGCTTCTTGTTCAGGAACGTCTACAGCTTTTGTTCTAATATCAACTTTTTGATATGATTGGAATATTGGAAAAACTAAATTCCAACCTGGTTGCATAACACTGCTATATTTACCTAAAGTATATTTAACTCCTCTTTCGTATTCGTTAATTTGTTTAATAGACACTAAAATAAGTATAATTAAAAGTACCATAATTGTAATCATGTTTTCAATCCTCCTTCTATACTAATAATAACAAAATCATATAAAAATGTAAATATCTATAATATAAAATTACGATATAACAAAGTGATTAATAAGCATTACTCCTACCCCTATTATAAAAAAAGTAATAGTTAATTTTTTATTATGGTAATTAAGTGAAGTTGGTATTAATTCGTATATAGCAATATGTATCATAATACCAGCAATAATACTAAATAACATCCCCATGAAAATAGAATTAATAAGATTTCCTAAAAATAAGTATGTTATAATAGCACCTAATAGTTCAGACATTCCCGATAAAAACGTATAACCTAGTGCTTTTAAACGGCTATTGGTTGAATAAAAAATTGGAATAGATATACTTATTCCTTCTGGTATGTTATGAAGCGCTATAGCAATTGCAAGTGATATTCCAAGGCTTATATTAGTATTACTAGCCATAAAAGTAGCAATTCCTTCAGGAATATTATGTAGAATAATTGCTAACATAGAAATAATTCCTACTCTATATAGATTATTACTATTATTTGGTAAATATTTATCTATAATCATAGAAGTAATTATTCCTATTATAATAAATATTAAACATATAAGAATAACTGGTATATAATGAAAAGTTTCCATTAATAAATTAACCGATTCTGGAATAAGATCAGTTATTGAAACACATGTCATAACTCCTGACGCAAATGCAAGTGATGCAGTAATAATATTATTGTTTTTCTTTTTATAAAAAATTAATAAACTTCCAATCATTGTTGAAAGTCCTGCTAATGTAGTAATTAAAAAAGCATAAATTACAGATGTTTCCATAATATCACCTAGTAATTATATGCTTTTTTAATTTTAGTTTATTCAAAATAATAAAATTATATTTATGCATTTGTATGATAATTATCATAGTTTTCTCTTAATTTTTCAGTAGATAAATGAGTATATATTTGGGTAGTAGAAATATTTGAATGTCCAAGTAGTTCTTGAATAGTTCTTAAATCTGCTCCATATTCTAACATATGGGTTGCAAAAGAATGTCTTAAAGTATGAGGTGAAAACTTAGTTTTTATGTTTTTTTGTTTAGCTAAATTTTGAATAATTTTGAAAAACATTTGTCTAGATATATTAGTTCCACTTTTATTTAAAAAGACATATTCACTATTATATTTTTTTATAAATTTTAAACGATGATTATAAATATATTCTTTTAAATATTCAGTTGCATAATCTCCTATTGGTATAATTCTTTCTTTATTTCCTTTACCAATAGTTTTAATCAAATTAAGTTCTAAGTCAACGTTAGAAAGCTTAAGATTGATTAATTCACTTATTCTAAGTCCTGTTGCGTACATTAATTCAAGCATTGCTTTATTACGGTAATCATAATGATTATTTAAAGGAATATCTAAAAGAATTAATATTTCTTCAATTGAAAGTACAGTTGGTAATGTTTTTTTTTGTTTGGGTATTATTATAAATTCTAAAGGATTATTATTAATTTTTTTAGTAATAATTAAATATTTATAATATGTTTTTAAAGTAGATATTTTTCTAGCAATACTTCTATCACTAATATTATTTGTTTTTAAGTTTTTAATATAGTTTCTAATATCTGTTTCTTTAAGTTTGTATAAATCTTTTTCTTGTCCATTTGGATTAAAAAAATTTAAAAAATTATATAGATCATTTATATATGATGAAATAGTATTTATACTATAGTTTTTATCAAATAATAAATAGTTATAGAAATCTTTAAAAAGCTCTTGTTTTATATCCTTTAGCATACCCTCACCTATTAATAATTATATCAAATTTACTTTTGTTTTACTATGATTTTTGGTAAAATATAAATAGGAAGTGATTATATGAATGAACCTTTAGCAGTTAAAATAAGACCTATGTGCATTGATGATATTATAGGTCAACAACATTTAGTTGGTGAAAATAAAGTAATTCGTAATCTAGTTAAAAATAAAAAATTATTTTCTATGATTTTTTATGGTAAACCTGGTATTGGTAAAACTTCACTAGCTACTGCAATAGTTACAGAATTAAATTTAAAATATCGTATGCTAAATGCAGTTATTAATAATAAAAAAGATTTTGATGTTGTTATAGAAGAAGCAAAAATGTATAATGGTATGGTTGTTATAATGGATGAAATTCATAGACTAAATAAAGATAAACAAGACCTACTTTTACCTTATTTAGAAAATGGATTAATTACTTTAATTGGTCTTACTTCATCTAATCCGTATCACAAAATAAATCCTGCTATTAGAAGTAGATGTCAAATATTTGAATTACAAGAACTTGATTGCAATGATATAGAAATAGGTATAAAAAAAGTTATACAAAAAGGTATTTTAAAAGATATTCAAATAGAAGATGACGTTATTAAATATATTGCTAAAGTGTCATCAGGTGATTTAAGAAGTGCTTTAAATTTATTAGAAGTCGCATATTATGGATCAAGTGATTTTAACATAACTATAGATGGTGTTAAAAATATTAATGCTAAACCAGTATTTTTTCATGACAAAAATGAAGATGGTCATTATGATGTATTAAGTGCTTTTCAAAAATCTATTCGTGGTAGTGATGTAAATGCTGCCTTGCATTATTTAGCGCGTTTAATAGAAGTTGAAGATTTAGATAGTATTTACCGTAGAATGAGTGTTATCGCATATGAGGATATCGGGCTTGCTAATCCTAGTATGGGACCTAAAGTAGATGCTGCTATTAATGCGTGTGAAAGATTAGGTCTTCCAGAAGCCAGAATTCCCCTTGCTGTGGTTGTTACCGAGCTTGCCTTATCTCCTAAATCAAATAGTGCTTATTTAGCTTTAGACGCTGCTTTAAACGATATTAAAAGTGGTAATGTAGGCAATGTACCACATCACATTAAAACGTCTTCTACAACCTATTTATATCCTCATGATTATCCTAATGGATATGTTAAACAACAGTATTTACCAGATAATATTAAAAATAAAAAATATTATAAACCAAAAACAACTAGTAAATATGAACAAACGTTAAAAAATGTATATGATAAACTAAATTTGACAAAATAACTAATTTATTATATTATATACCTTGTTTTAAGAGGTGTTATTATGTTATTTAAGACAAAGAATGTACTTTATTTCATTTGTACAATTATTTCTTTGATTACATTTAATAAAATAGATAAAACCATATTATTTATGGCTATATTATATTTAATTTATAAAATTATAAATAAAAAAGCAGAAAATATCTGCTAAAGATTTATTATAAATAATTCTAGTCCAATTTCTTTATTGATATTACCAGTTTTAATACCAATATCTAAATCGGCTAGTTTTTTTATATATTCTAATAAGTTTTGATTACTATAATTTCTACTGCTATTTAAAGCAAGCTTAATTCTATACGGATGAATTGCTAAAGTAGATGCTATATCATTTTCAGTATAACCTTTTTTATACATTTCTTTAGTTTGATAAATAATTCTAAACTGATTAGAAAGCATTACGATGATTTTAATTGGTTCTTCATTAAGTTTAAGCATTTCATGATATATATTTAAAGCTTGCAATTTATCTTTTTTTATAATAGCATCAATTAAAGCAAAAATATCTATATCAAAACTTTTATGAGTAAGACTAACAACATCTTCATCTGTTATATTAATATCGTCTCCCTTATAAGTTATTATTTTGTTTGCTTCTTGTTCTAAAATAGCTAAATTTTTACCTACCCTATCAATTAAAAGATTAATTGTATTAAAATTTATTTGATAACCACTAAACATTTCCTTAACTAAATTATGAATATTGGTGTTATTAGAAAATAATTGCACTTGCCCTTTTTGTTTAAAAACTTTAACTATTTTTTTTCGTTCATCCAATTTTTCTTCATATAAAACAAAAATTAATATAGTATCCGGATTAATATTTTCTAAATATTGTTCAAAAACTTGGGTATTTTGCTCAATATTATTTTTTTTAGCGGTAAAAATATTACTATTATTAATAATTATGACTTTTTTATCATTAAATAAGGATATTGTTTGAGCATCATCAATTATATTTTCTAAAGTATCTAAGTTTAAGTCAAAATGATTTACATTCAAACTATCTATTTGCTCATTTTTAATTATTTTTTTAATTTCTTTATCAATTAAAAACTTTTCTGTTCCGTATAATAAATATAACATTATAACATATCTCTCTTTCTTAAGATAAATGCAATGATGATAGCTACAACTAAAGATATACCAGCTAAAATGACAAATGCGTATGGATTATTAGCAAGTGGTCCTAAAGGGACATTCATACCCATAAAAGAAGAAATCATAGTTGGAATAGAACAAACAATTGTAATACTTGCTAAAAATTTCATTACCTCGTTTAGATTGTTTGAAATAATTGAAGCATAAGTATCAGTCAAACTGCTAGTAATTTCCCTAAAAATATTTGCAGTTTCTATCCCTTGTTTATTTTCAATTATAGCATCTTCTAGTAAATCACGATCTTCTTCATATAAGTTAATGACATTTCCTCTAGATAATTTTTCTAAAATCATATCATTTGACTTTAAACTTGTTACAAAATAGACTAAACTCTTTTGAATATTCATTAAACTAATTAATTCTTTATTGCTCGTTGATTTAATCAAAGTTTTTTCACGAGTTTCAATCTCTTTATTAATAATATTTAAGTATTTAACGTAAAGACCTGATATTCTAAGTAACATTTGAATAACAAATCTAGTTTTTTTATATGTATATAAACTTTTTATTTTATTTTTCTTAATTTCATTTAACACTTCTACTTCTTTCGTTGAAATAGTTACCAAATATCCTTTATTTAAAATAATACCTAAAGGTAATGTATAGTATTTATTTTTTGCTTTTCTATCTTCAACATAAGGAACGTCTATAACAATTAAAGTAGCGTCCCCTTCGGTTTCAATACGAGGAAGTTCTTCAACGTCCAGTAGTTTTTCTAGTAAGCTTTTAGGTATTTTTGTTTTAGATTCTACTTCTTCAATTTCATTGATATTAGGATTAATTAAATCAATCCAAGCATTGTTTTCATAAGCTTTAATATTCTCAATTTCGCCATTAATATTACTCTTATATATCTTAATCATAATATCACCCCTTTCATTATACAATAAAAGTGAGTATTTATATAGTTTTAATTTGCTAAAATTAAAAAAATCTGTTAAAATAGTCTACCTAGAGGTGGTTTTATGATAAAAATCAATTATAAAAAAGATAATACGTATGGTAATACCATGTACGAATTTTTAAATCAAGATTTAATTATGAAGTGGTTTACTGATCGTTCTGGAGATTTATATTGGGTTTTATTTGATAAAGCTATCTCTCATAACGATGAATATGATTTTAGAGTTCCTATTCAAAACTATAAATTTTATTCAATTATTGAAAGAATATATAATGATTTCAAAAATGGTAAAATATTTTATCAAACAGAAATAGATGCGGATTTAAAATATAATGCTGCTACTTTAAATAGAAATCAGTATGTGAGAGAAGCTGTTCATGATATTTTTAATTCTAATACAGAAGAAGTTACTTGGGACAGTGATGAAGATATTAGAAATAAAACCAATAGTCTTAAAATAATAAAAGAACATGATGCTTTTATATTGAGATTCACTGATGTCATTCATGGAAATTTAATTAGAGTATGTTTTAAAAAAAATAGAGGTCACTATGGACCTTGTAGTATGCCTTTTTTTAGAGCTTATGAGCATATGGATAAAATTAAAGATGCATACGATATATCTTTTGAAGAATATTTTAATAAAGTTAAACCAACGTTAGATAATCCAGTACCAGAAACAAAAACATATCTTAAAAAGAGCGAAAATTAATTTTCTCGCTCTTTTTTATTAGAAATAATGAGTTGTTCTAAAGTATCAAGAAATATTTTATTTATTTCTTTAGTTCTTTTTTTAAGCTTTTTAGTTTTAATATTTTGTTTTCTATTTAAAATATTTAAGTATCTTTGTTCTAATAAAGTATCAATATTTTTATTATCATATACTATACCGCTTGGACTTATTACTAAAGAGTTTTTAGACAAACCAATACAAGCTAGTCCATAATCTGCTGTAATCAAAAGATCATTTGTTTTGATGAAATTACTTATAGCTATATCAACCATTTGATATCCTTCGCTAATATAATGAATTTCAGCATTAATTATATTAAGATTATGGTTATAATCACAAAAAAGATGACACTCAATATTATTTTTAAAAGCTATATTAGTAATACTTTCTAATGAAGGACAAGCATCCGCATCTACAATTATTCGCATATATTTTCTAAAATAGCTTTGGAAATAGCTGTAATATAATTATCCATGTTATTTTTTATATCTTGAGTATCTTTAGGATTAGTGATATAACCCAATTCTAAAATATAACTTTCAAGTCCAACGTTAGTATCATAATGTTTATTATAATCATCTTCTCTTCCATCGGTATAAGCACCAGTAATAATTCCGCCTGTTTCTCTAATAATGTAATAATAAGTAGTGTTAGTAGTTATATTATAAGAATCATAGCCTTCTTCTTCAGCGTCTTTAATAACATCGCTTATTTCATATTTTTGAAATGTTCTTGTGTAAATCCCCTTATCTACTTTAAAAATAGGATTATTTGAATAATTAGTATTAGTACTTATTACAATATTATCAACTATAGACTTAGCTAAAGTATAATCAATATTATTAGTAGTATATATTTCTGTACCAGTTCTTGAAGATAAACCGCTATTTAAATGAAATGAAAATAAATATTTAGCTTTAGAACTCATAGCGCGATCAATACGACCATTATCTCCATATGTTTCAAACTTTTTACCCTTTTTATCACTATCATCACGAGTAAGTTTAACTTTTAAACCATTTTCTTCTAATTTTTCTTTAAGTTTTTTGCTTAAATCTAAAGTAAAATCTGTTTCACATATTCCTTTATAACAAGCTCCAGTATCAATACCACCATGACCTGCATCAATTACAACATCATAAATCTCTTTTTTCTTTGAAGATTTAACTTCTATATTTAAAGTATCTTCTAATTCACTAATTAAAATATAATTAAATTTATTATCTTTTCTAATAGTATAATATTCTGTTTCAGAATATTTTGTATTATTTTTAAGCTTATAATAGGCGTTAGAATTATTTTCAAATGTAATTTTGATATAAACTTGATAATTACCTTTATCTAAATTATCTAAATAAATACCATTATTTTTTTTATCACTAATATAAAAATTAATTTGATTATTATCATTTTTATAATTAAGGTTGTAAGTTTGCTCTATAGTATCAAATAAAACTAGTTCAATAGTATTAATATTTTGATTAATATTTAAAGATCCTTTTAAATTTAAATGATTACCATAAATATATAATTCGTTAATGTCTGCTTTTATTTCTTCAAAATTAATATTTACTTTATCACTTTTAAAATAAAAGTATAATAAAATTATTAAAGCAATTAAAATAATTGGTAATAATATTTTAAATATTAGTTTTTTCATATTGCTCTTCTCTACTCCTTTTTGAATAAATACAACCACAATAGTCTTGGCGATATAAATTATATTTTTTAGATAATTCTATTGATCTTTTATAACCATTTTTCTTTTTAAAATCAGCTCTTAAAAAATTAATATTATATTTTTCTTCTAAATAGGATCCAATTTCATTTAATTTATCGCTATTTTTATAAGGACTTACTGAAAGTGTTGTTGTAAAATAATCAAAATTATGTTCTTTAGAATATAAACAAGTCTTTTCCAAACGTAAGTTATAACATTTAAAACATCTAGGTCCGCCTTCTAATTCATTTGTTAATCCAACAACTATTTGTTCAAATTCATCATTATTATATTTTTCAATAATATAGTTTATAGGATTTTTAGTCTTAAGTTTTTTTATTAAATTAACTTGTTCTAAAGCTCTTTTTTCAAACTCCTCATAAGGACTTATATTGGGATTATAGTAATAGATAGTAATATTAAAGTAATTACTCAAATATTCTAAAACATAACTACTACAAGGAGCACAACAACTATGTAGTAAAAGGTTTGGTATTTTATCATTTTTTACAATTTTTTCTAGTGTTTCATCTAATATAACTTGATAATTTGGTTTCATAAACTCACATCCTTTAAAAAAAGAAATACAATTATTTCTTTATAAAAAGCTTATTAATGTTTTTTTTAGGTAATAATATTTTTACATCATTAATTGTTTCAATATCATAAAACTTAGTAGTTTCTTCTAACTTTTCTCCATCAATACACCAAGCATTTTTAGGATAATCTTTAAAGATTATCTTAAGTTCACTAGCACGATGAAATTCAAATCCTTCCATAGATGTAATATTTCCCGCTGTAATATGATATAAAGAACGTAAAATATCTTTTTTCTTTGTTAACTTACAAAATAGTATTTCAAATTGATTATCATCTAATTTTACATCTTTATGAAAATTATTAAACCCAGCTATAGAATCAGCATTAGAAATTAACATAAAAGAATATTTTCCTTTATATGTTTTATCATTTACTTTATAAGTTAATTCATATAAAGGGGTTGAACTAATAAAGTTCTTAACTGCATGGAAAAAATAAGCCATTCTACCAAGCATTTTTTTGTTTTTTCTAGGAGTTTCATAAGGAACATTCATAAATTTACCAAAACCAGCCGAATATACAAATGGTTTATTATTTATAGTACAAATATCAATACCTTTTACTTCCCCATTTAAAGCTAGGTTTAAATTATTGATGATATTTTTATTATAACCGAACATTGCGCCTAAATCATTAGTAGTACCAACTGGAATGTGTGCAAGTAGTAATCTATCTTCTCTTTGTAAATTTCCGATCATAACTTCATTAAAAGTTCCGTCTCCTCCAATGGATATAACCAAATCAGCACTATCTAATTCATAGACAATTTCACTAGCATGACCATGATATCTAGTAAAATAAATACTAGTTTCATATCCTGAATTTGCTAATGTTTTAACATATTCTTCTAAAAAACTTTTATCTAATTTTTTACCACTATTAGGATTAAAAATAATTACACACTTTTTCATATAAACGCTCCTTTTTATATAATAAAGTATAGCACATATATAAAAAAATAACTAGTATTTTACTAATTATTTGCTATTTAAAAATGGAAAAACTTTACTATGAATAGTAATAAATATTTTATATGTTTTATTGCGTTTTTTTAAAATTAAACATATATCACCTCGTTAATTTGATATCTAAATCATCTTTCTTTAAGATTTTTAAAAAACACTCTTGAAATTTTTTGTCATCTATGTTTGAATTTATAACAATATTTAAGTAATTATTATAAGAACATATAGTACATTTAATTTTTTGCGTTTTAACAGGTTTAACTTTTACATATATATTATCAATATATTTTTGATATTGTTTATCAATATCTATTATTCCTAAATTTGATAAAGTGGAAGTAGATGTTTTACAAAAGTTATTACCTAAATAATTCATAAATATCTTTTTAACATATAAAGGTATTAGTCTAATTATAACATTAGTACCTAAACAGATATCTCTATTAAGGTATTTTTGTATTTTGATTTTATTCAGTTTCTTTTTAAATTCTTGTTTTACTTGGTTTAAAACGTTATCAAAAGTTAAAGTAGTATTAGTTTTACAATTAATATTCATGCATACAAAAAAATTATTTAAAGTATCAATCTTAAAATATTTTCTCAAATTAATAGGTACTGCTATAACAATATCTTTCTTAGAATTTATATTATACTTTGTTTTATATAATGCATAAATATAAGTAGTTATTAAATATTCTGAAACAGTGGTTTCATATTTTTTGCATATTTCTTTAATTTTATCAATTTTAATAATATAATGGTGTGTATTATTTATATTACTATTTATTTTGTCTGTTATTTGATATATTTTGTTATTCTTTAATTTGAATTTAGTATTTTTTTTCTTATATTTTATAATATCAGGATTTTTATTAACAAACTTACTTTTTTCTATTTTTTTTAGTTTATATTTTAAATTTAAATAATTATAAAGTAATTCCTTTACAAAATAAGTTGCTCCTATTCCATCTGTTAATACATGTAACATATCAATGTTAAGAATATTTTTATAATAAGTTATTTTAAATAAATAGTCGTTGTTTTCTTTTAAACTGATGCAGTTATTCCAATTATTATTATCTTGGTTTATTATTGGTACTTTTTTATTAAATTCTAAATAATTCCAAAACATTCCTGTTCTTAACTTGACTTTAAAATCAGGATAAGTACTTAAAGTTTTATTAAGTGCTAAAGATAATATATATTTATTTACTTTTTGTTTTAAAATAACAGTAAATCTAAATATATTGGTGTTTTTTTTATTACTTAATGAAAACAATTTAGCCATATTATCTAATTTTTGCCACTTGTTTTTTAGTATATCTTCCATAAATCACCCATATTTATCAATATAATTATATTTGAAATTAGTGATATTATACTAAATTAATAAAAAGCTATTACTTACTAATAGCTTTTAAACTTTTATATTTATTTATGAAAGTATAATTTCACCTGTTCTTGTATATTTAATTCTAATTTTTCAATAGTACCATCCATATAAACTTTATTCATGTCATTTCTGACACTTCTAGGAAAAATATTTGCCATATCGGCTTTATACAAATTACCATCTCTAGGTATTCTTGAATCAGTTACTATATACTTATCATCAATAAATTCCACAATGAACTTATATGGTATAGAAGATCCGCTATCTTTTTTTAATTCATTATTTTCTAAATAATATTTTTCTTCTAAAACCCAAGCGTAAATTTCATAATGAAGATTTTTCTTTTTTTCATTTAATAAGTAAATTCTAAAGCTTGCAAAACCTTTTTCATTTTTGTGATGCGTAGATTCACTATCCAACTTTTCACTTAAATAATCATTTATAGCTATTTCAATTTCTTTTTCATGTAAATCTATAGCAGGTGTATAAGTATAACCCCAAGTACTAAATAATACAGGTTTATTATTTTTAATTCTATTAATATCAACCAAAAATAAAGTAATAAAAATTATAAAACATAAAAGTATAAAACTAATAGTAGTTTTAAAAATTAATTTTATTTTATTAATCTTTTTTTCTGAATGTTTTATGGTGTTTAAAATATTTTCTTCAAATTTATCTTGGTAGTTTGTTTTGTTTAATTTTTCACCACTTAATAATTCATTAATTGTTATTTTTAATTCATCACATAATGGTTTTATTAATGATATATCTGGCATTCCACGGCCGTTTTCCCATTTGGAAATGGCACGATCAGTAACCCCTATTTTTTTAGCAAGCTCATCTTGGGTTAAATTTTGTTCTTTGCGAAGTTTAGCTATAAATTTTCCAATCTTATCTTGTTCCATATAATATTACTCCCTTCAAGAATAATTATAATAGTAAAATAACTAAATTGCACCAAACGAATCGTAGAGTATTATGCTTTTAATTTGACAATATATAAAAAACTAGGTATATACCTAGTTATTATTTATTGGTAGCGACGGAGAGATTCGAACTCACGACCTATCGGGTATGAACTGTACTAAATGCTTTTTACATCCTTTTTTATGCTTTTATAACATTCATTTTTATTGATGTAAAAATTATAATTTCCAAAAAACATTCAATAACTTTTAATATCTTTTCATAACTTTTATAAAAATATTGCCCCAAAAATTGCCACCACTTTAATTATGCTTGAAATATTGTTTTATATTTATTTAAAAAATATACTTCCATTACTTCCATACTTCCACTAAATTATATCATATTTTGCTTATTTTTAATAAAAAAGATTAAACATTTTAGTATTTAATCTTGGTTTTTAATAATTACTTGTAAAGTAGATATGAATTTTTGAGCTACTTCATAAGCATTTTTATATTTTTTATTATTCTTATTAGTTTTTTTAGTAATAAATGTAATATATTCTTGTGGGCTTGATATTGAGTTTAAAACAACCTTTATTTGCAAATTAGTACAATAGTTATATGTTATTGAACCACTGCTGTATGTTCTCTTAAATACTGCATTTTGTCTTGTCGCTGTATATGTTTGGTCTTTGTTATTTTCTACAATATCAGCTGAAACTATATCTTTGAAATTATATTCATTATTATTTATAAGAACTTTCTTTTCAGTTTCATTTACATATAAATAAGCATTGTCATAACTTCCAATTTTTCGCCAATTACCATTTGAATATTTAATATCAAGTGCTTTTATTTCTTTACTATCTACAACTTTATTATGTTTTTTTATATTTAAAACAAATAAAGCTACAACAATAATCGTTGCTATACCAAAACCAACACTTTTTTCAGCAAAAGTCCCAGCACAAGTGAATATAAAAATTATTACTAATAATACATTTACAAACCAATAACCTAATTTTTTCATATTTAAACACCTCTTACAAATAAAAAAGGGACATTGTACTAACTGTCCCCGATACTACTATATCGGCTGACAATAAACTGCATACTACATCATCTACCGATAATATACTGCATCGATTGATAGATTACTACATTTACTACATAATCAATCGATTTACTTCATCAAACAATAACAATAGACACTGCTGTTATCGTTTGACAATATAATTGTATCACAACTTTTGACAAAATGCAATACATTTTGCAATGCATACTTATTTTTATTTTTGCAATACTATAAATATGACTGGAGGTATTGCAAAATGGCTTTTCAAATTAGACCAAATAGAAAAGAAACTGAAAATAAAACAATAAGATTTCCAATTAACTTGATAGAAAAAATAGAAGAGGCAATCAAAGGAGAAGATGTATCATTTTCAAAATTTGTTATTCAAGCTTGTGAGTATGCTTTAACAAATATGAAGAAAGACAAAAAAGATAGCAAATAACACTGCTATCTTCTTTTAATTATTAAATATATCACTCATTTTATTAGTCATAACATTTGAAAGTGTTTCTTTTGATTTATCAGTTGTTTTGATGTATATATTGCTTGTAGTACTTATATTAGAATGACCCAATGTTTTTGATATTGCATTTATTGGTTGTTTTTCTTCTAGTGATAAAGTGGCAAATGTATGCCTAAATGAATGTGGTGTATAATCTTTTAAATTATGTTTAGATGTAAATTTCTTTAACCAATGATGACAAGTACACGGGTTTATTGGCAAACCATTTTCTTGAGTAAATATTTTATCATTGTCTTTTATAAAACTATTTCCTTTTTCATCCTTTAACTCAATTTTATATTGCCATAAATCGCCCATAACACTTTTTAATTCGTTTTGTTCTACTTGATGCATCTTTAATAATTCCAATACATCTTGACCGATATAAACTTCTCTTATTGAATTTTTAGTTTTTGGTGGTTTTTCAACCATACCTATTTTTGGTATTCTTTGTATGGTTTTTGTTATCTTTGTTTTACCCGTTTTAAAGTTTATATCTTTCCATTCTAAAGCATTTATCTCGCCAATTCTTAACCCCGTATCTAAAGCAATTCTAACCATACATTGATATTTTAATTTTTCTTTTCCTAAATCTTGAGCTAAATATTTTAAATCGTTTTCATCTAAAAATACTATCTCTTTTTTTTCAGGTTTAGGAGTTGGAAAATTCTTTTTGTGTAAAGGGTTTTTAATAATGATTTCATCATCAACAGCACAATCTAAAATACTACAAAAAACATCGTGTATATTCTTTAATGTCTTTTCACTTAAACCTTTATTACTATTATTTTTATTAGCACCTTTTTGTCTTAACTTTTCATAAAATCTAACAACCATTAAATCAGTTATTTCAACAAGTTTGTATTGACCGAACTCGCCAATCAATCTATTAACTGTATTTGAATAATCGGTATAAGTACTTGGAGCTAAACCCGATTGCTTTTTAATATATAGCCAATTTTCAGCATATTGCTTTAAAAATATACTTTTATTTGTTGTTTGATTGTTTTTTATTTCATTTTCAAATTTATAATTTTCTTCTTCTAAAAATTTTATAATTTTAGTATTACTTAAACCTAGTGGAACACGGACATCTCTTTTTGAATATTTTGTATTTCCGTTTTTCAATCTCCCGTTTGCCACTCTTAAAGTATATACTTTTTCGCCACTTTTTAGTGTTCTTTTTAATACTGGTTTTACCATTTTTTTACCTCCTAATATAGATTTAATTTTAATTTAATGCTATAATTGGAGTACATAAAAGAAATCTCGCCGAAAGTATTTTATGTACTCAAGACTTTACCATTGCCGTGGTATTGTCTTTTTTTATTCTATTTTTGAGAATTTAACCATTTAATATAGTCATTTTTTGTAATCTTATTTTGATTAAATAAATCTACTTTTTTTGTATTTTCAATTTTAAATTTATTGAATTTTAATTCAGCATCTTTTCGCTTTTCATCATCTTTTGTTCTTAATGCTTTATTTCTTAATGTATTATAAACTTGTTTATGAAGTTTAAAGATTTCATCATCTTTTATTTTTTGCTGATGCTGTATGTATTTATATGCTTGATTACATTGCATTGTCGTATATACTTCATCGTTTCTATAACAAAATTTTGTATCTTTGGTTGTTCTAGGAATAAACCATTTTTTACAATTCTTACATCTTTTTACTATATAACCATATCTTGAAAAATGCAATATACATACTAAAGGGACATCGCTTATATCTTCTATTTCATATATTGTAGTTGGCGAAGTTAAAGCCACTTTTTTTAGTTTGTTTGAATATTCTTTGATTTCTTTTTGAGTTGGTAGTTTTTCAAGTGTAGCATTTTCTAAATCGTTTGGAATAGGAAGTTCTATTCCTTTATTTATGTATTTAACATTATAGTTTTTAGCATACCAACTTAAATAAGCAACTACATTATTAAAATAATCATCATTTGATTTGTTTAAATCATCTAAAACATTTAAAAATATATTTTGATGCTTACTTAAATGATTAAACACTTCAATATTTGCATCCATTCTAATATCTTTTTTACCATTTTCTTTAATAGTTATATCAAGATTTTTTCCCTCGATGTGTACTTCCATTTTATCAACTGCCTTTCGTTTGGTTGTTTACCTTAAAAATAGATTTATATTTTAGTTATTGCAACAATGTTGTTGTTAACTAATATAAATTATATAATAGAAACAACTAGATGTCAATAGGTATATGAAAGGAAGTGTTAAAATGACAATCTATGAAATTAAAATTGAAATGATGAAAGCTAATATTAAACAATATGAGGTTGCTGAAAAGCTAGGTTATAGTGAAACGGTTTTCTCTAAAAAGTTAAGAAAAGGGCTTTCAAAAGAAGAATTGGAAAAGGTTTTAATGATTATAAAGGATGCGAAAGGAAGTGTTAAAAATGGCGAGAATTAGAACATTAAAAAAAGCAATTATCGAGTTAAAACAAGATGACCCAAATTGTGATTTAACATATTCAGCTTTAAGGAAAATGGTATTGGCTAAAAAAGTGCCTTTTGCTATGAGTGGCACAAAATACTTGGTTGATGTAGATATTATTAAAGATGCCATTTTTAACATAAAAGAGGTGGCTACAAATGGAATTGAAAGAATTTAATAATATTGAAAACGAAAGAATAAGACTAATATTAAATATATTAGATGATTACCCTAAATATATTGATGAAAATAACATCCCGTATATATTTATTGGAAATAATAGTTATACTTTAAATAGCACCGAATTTAAGCAAGAATTACAAAGTATATGTTTTGATAATAATATCAACTATACTACTACTCTAATAAATAAAGTGGTTGGCATATTGAGTAGTAAAATAAGAAAAGATGCTAATAAATTAGAATTAGATTATAGAATAACAAAAGATATTAACGGCGATTTTCTTTATCAGCTTACAAAAGATGAAATGGTTGTCATAAATGAAAATGGGTATAAAATAGCACCTATTTTGAAACCAACTTTTAAAGTAGATAATACTTTTACTAATCAAGTGAAACCAAGCAACAAACCAAGTATGAAAAGAATTTTAGATATATTAAATTTAAGTGATGATGATAAAAAGTTATTACAAGTAATTATTATAACTTTATTTGTACCAGACATTCAAAAAATATCTTTAGTTTTTGCATCTCCAACTGGAACTGGAAAATCAACTATAACTGATATTATAAAAAGAATTATTGACCCAGCACCTAATAAAAAAGCTAAAGCACCAAAAAGTTTAAATGAATTAGAACAAATAATATCTAAATCATATTTACCGTGTTTTGATAATATAGATTATATTTCAACCGAGCAATCAAATGTTCTTTGTAGAGCAATTACTGGCGATACTCATATAAAATATGAAAAAAATAAAACTATCGCATCATCATATACTAGACCAATAATACTAAATGGTATTAAATGTCCCGTATATAAAGAAGATTTAATCGATAGATTACTTATAATTGAACCTCCAAAAATAAGTACTCCACTAACTAGAGAAGAAATTGACAAAATAATTGATGAAGAATTACCAAATGTTTTAGCTTATATTTTTAATACTTTAGCAAAAGCAAAAGAAATATACAAAGATTTAAAAATTGATGTTGCTGATAGAATGGCTGATAGTTATAAATGGGCTTATGCCATTGCTGAAGCTATCGAGTATGGTAGTGGTTGGATGTTTGATAGTTTGTTTAGAAAAAATCGTGCTAAACAAAATGAAATTATTATCAATAATAACTATTCGGCTTTAGCTTTATGTGATTATATTAAAAATGGTGGTTTATTCGTTGGAGAAACCAAAGAAATGACTTCAACTGAACTATTTAATATATTATCATCAGTAGCCCGAGAAAACGGCTATATAAAGCATTTTAGAGGCGATATAACTTGGTTTATTAAAGATTTAAAAAGTCTTGTAAATATACTTGAAAAAGAGGGCATCGTTCTTGAATTTCCCCGAAGAGCCAATGCTAACTATGTAAAAATCACAAAAACACCACCAAAGGAATGATGAAAAATGTATGATTATGTAGAGAATTTTAAAAAATTAAATGATAAACAGCAACAAGCTATAATATTGCTTTTAATTGGAGATAATAACAAAACCGTAGCATCTAAAGTTGGAGTTGATGAAAATACTGTTTATAGGTGGAGAAATAGCGAACCATTTAAAAGTATATTGGTTGAAATGAGATTACAAGCCGTTGAAAGTTTAGAGTTAAAATTGAATAGTTTAGGAAATAAAGCGATAGATAAATTATTATATATATTAGAAAATGCCGAAAATGAAAACAACCAATTAAAAGCATCAACTTTTATTCTTGATAAAACATTACAATATAATCAATTAGAAATACTTAAAAGATTAGATAATATCGAGGAGCGATTAAAAAATGAATAATATAGAAAGAAGATTAAAAAATATTGAAACTATATTGCAAAAGAAATTTAATCATCACGGAGCATTTGTTATATTGGTTGAAAATGGCAAATATAAAATTTTAAATAAAGAAGTTAAAAAACAAATATTTGATAGTAAAAAAGAATTGGAAGATTATATATATGAAAAATATGATTGTGAGAAGTATGTTTTTATTATTATTGATACATCTAAAATATAAAAAAAGAATTAAATACTTTTATTTGTAAATTTCTAAATGGAACTATGGAGCAAATGGAAGTATTTTTTTGTTGTCTTGAAAATTTATTATTTTACAAAAAAACTAACTTTTTGATTAAATGTTGCCCCAAAAGTTGCCCCCAAGCATAAAAAAAAGAATACCTTTCAGTATTCTAAAATTTCAAATTGGTAGCGAGAGAGGGACTTGAACCCCCGACTTTTCGGGTATGAACCGAACGTTCTAGCCAACTGAACTATCTCGCCATAACTGGCTGTTTAACTCACTGGTCGCACGGGTATGAACCGATTGCTCTAGCCAACTGAGCTACATCGCCAAAAAAAGAACAATATAATAATATCATAATTGTCGCGTTTTAGCAAGACTTTTTTTAAGTTTTTATTATAAAATTATATTTAATCTTTTTTATTCATCATATTATAACTTTTTAAAGTATTATTTAAAAGGATAGCTATTGTCACAGGTCCTACTCCACCTGGCACCGGAGTAATATATGAAACTTTATCTAATACATCGTTAAAATTAACATCCCCATATAGTTTATTATCAATTTTGTTAATGCCAACATCAATAATAATTGCCCCATTTTTTACCATTTCTGAGCATATTAAATGCTTTTTACCAGCCACGACTATAAGTATATCTGCTTTGGTTGTAAATCGCTTTAAATCAACTGTTTTTGAGTGACAAACAACAACAGTAGCATTTTCTTTTAATAACATGTGAATTAATGGTTTTCCTACTAATGTAGACCTACCTACAATAGTAACACATTTACCTTCTAATTTAATGTTATATGCTTTTAATAACTCTATAATACCAGCTGGTGTACATGAAGTTAGACATTCTTCATCATTAAATAGTTTTCCCAAATTAATAGTAGTTAATCCATCTACATCTTTGATAGGAACGATATGATTTATAATTTTATTAGAGTTTAAGTGGTGTGGTAATGGTAACTGAACAATAATTCCGTTAACTGTATTATCTTTATTTAATTTTTCTATCGTTTTTATTATTTCTTGTTCATTAATGGTTTCTTCAAAATGAATATGGTTAAAATTCATACCTACATTAATAGCAGCATTTTTTTTATTTTTAACATATACATTACTAGCTTCATTATTACCAACTTGAATTACTACTAAAGTTGGTTTTACATCGAGATTTTGAATTTTTTCTTTTATCTTTTCTTTAATTTTAGAACTTATTAATTTACCATCAATAATTTTATTCATATTTAACACCTTCATATAATGGAAATTTGGAAGTTATATCTTCAACTTCTCTTTTTAATTCATTTAAAATATCTTTATTTTTACTATTTTTTAAAGCTTTAGATATTATTAATCCAATTTTAATAAAATCTTTTTCTTTTAGTCCTCTACTAGTCATAGCAGGGCTTCCTAAACGAATACCGCTTGTTTTAAATGGGTTTTCTAAATCATTTGGTATCATATTTTTATTACAAGTAATATTAATTTGTTCTAAAATGGTTTCAGCATCTTTTCCAGTTAGGTTAACACTAGTAACATCTACTAGTATTAAATGATTATCAGTACCATCTGATATTATTTTAAAACCTTCGTTCATTAAAGTACTTGATAGAGCTTTTATATTTTTTAATACTTGATTTTGATAACTTTTAAAACTTGGATTCAAAGCCTCATAAAAACACTCTGCTTTAGCAGCAATAACATGCATTAAAGGTCCGCCTTGGATACCAGGAAATATTGTTTTATTAATTTTAGTTATTATTTCTTCATTATTAGTTAGAATTAAACCACCTCTAGGACCTCTTAAGGTTTTATGTGTAGTTGAAGTTACTATATCAGCATATGGGAATGGTGATGGGTGAAAATTAGTTGCTACTAAACCTGCTATATGAGCTATATCAACCATTAAAATAGCACCACAACTATCAGCAGCTTCTCTAAATTTTTTAAAATCAATTATACGTGAATACGCACTAGCGCCCGCTATAATCATTTTTGGCTTTTCTTTTTTAGCAGTTTCTATCAATTTATCATAATCAATTAAACCCGTATTTATATCAACGTCATAAGAAATAACATTATATTCTAAACCACTAAAATTAATTTTATGACCGTGAGTTAAATGACCACCATGATCTAAATTCATACCCATAACTTTGTCCCCTGGTTTTAATAATGCTTTATATACTGCCATATTAGCACTACTACCGCTATGAGGTTGTACATTAGCATATTTACAGTTAAATAGCTTACAAACATAAGAAATAGCTAAACTTTCTATTTCATCAACATTAGAGCATCCTCCATAATATCGTTTATTTGGATAACCTTCAGCATATTTGTTAGTTAATATACTCCCTTGTAATTTAAGAATATCTTCACTTACAAAATTTTCAGAAGCAATTAATTCTATATTATTTTGTTGCCTTTTAAGTTCATTTTTTAAAGCATTTAATATTTTATTATCCATTGAATCACCTCTTAAATTATTATAACATTTAAACTAAAAAAAACGGAGTAAATCCGTCTTAAATTAATAATTTTGTTTACGTACTTCAAAATATGCTTTTGGATGAGCACATACAGGACATAATTCCGGAGCGTTTTCTCCATAATGTATATGCCCACAATTACGACAAATCCACATTGTAGGAACATCTTTTTTAAATACCGTATCATTTTCAATATTAGCAACTAATGCTTTATATCTTTCTTCGTGTTCTTTTTCTATTTTAGCAACTTCAGCAAATAGATATGCAATATGGTCAAAACCTTCTTCTTTAGCAGTTTCAGCAAATGATGCATACATATCTGTCCATTCGTAGTTTTCACCAGCAGCAGCATCTTTTAAATTTTCTAAAGTTGATGGAACACTCCCACCATGCAATTCTTTGAACCACATTTTAGCATGTTCTTTTTCATTATCAGCAGTTTCAGAAAATATTGCTGCTATTTGTTCAAAACCTTCTTTTTTAGCTTTAGAAGCATAATAAGTATATTTATTTCTAGCTTGACTTTCACCAGCGAAAGCAGCCATTAAATTTTTTTCTGTTTTAGATCCTTTTAATTCCATTTTATCAATTCCTTTCTTAATCTATATAATTAAATTGTATAAAAATTAGTATATTTTGTCAATATTGTTATTTTTTAAATTTTTCAATAATGGCATCAACAATTCTTTTACTAGCGTGTCCATCTCCATAAGGATTACTTGCTTTGCTCATTTGATTATATACATCTTTATCAGATAATAATTCTTTTGTAAGTTCATATATTTTTTCTTCATCAGTACCTGATAACTTAAGAGTTCCTGCTTCTATTCCTTCAGGTCTTTCTGTAGTATCTCTAAGAACTATTACTGGTTTTCCAAGTGAAGGAGCTTCTTCTTGAATACCACCGCTATCAGTTAATATGATATATGATTTATTTTGAAAATTATGAAAGTCAAATACTTCTAATGGTTCAATTAATTTAACTTTGTCTGAACCATTTAACACTTCATTAGCAATTGCTCTAACTTTCGGATTTAAATGAATTGGATATACAACTTTTACATCTTCAAATTCATCAACTATTCTTTTAACAGCTTTGAAAATATTATACATAGGTTCACCAAGATTTTCTCTTCTGTGAGCAGTTAAAAGTATCATTCTGCTATCTCCAACCCAATCTAGTACTTCATGTTTATAATTATCATCAACTGTCGTTTTCATAGCATCAATAACTGTATTACCAGTTATATATATTTTTTCTTCACTTTTACCTTCATTTATAAGATTTGTTGCACTTAATTTAGTAGGCGCAAAAAACATATCAGTCATACAGTCTACCATTTGTCTATTCATTTCTTCTGGATATGGAGAGTATTTATTATGTGTTCTAAGACCTGCTTCAACATGACCAATTGCTACTTGGTTATAAAAAGCAGCAAGACCACCTACAAAAGTTGTAGTAGTATCACCATGTACTAAAACAATATCAGGTTTAACTTCTTTAATAACATTATCTAAACCAATTAAAGCATTGCATGTTATTTCTCCTAATGTTTGATTTTGTTTCATAATATTTAAATCATAATCAGCTTTAATATTAAATGTAGTCATTACTTGATCTAACATTTCCCTGTGTTGTGCTGTTACACATACAATTGACTCTATTTCTTCTCTTTTTTCTAATTCTTGAACAAGAGGAGCCATTTTAATAGCTTCTGGTCTTGTTCCAAATACAGTCATAACTTTAATCTTATTCATTTGGCACCTTATTAAATTTTTTATATATTTTATGAATAAAAGAAGAAATTTTATCGCCAAACACTCTATTAATAAATCTATATATTCTTAATTTAAATTTAGCAGATGGTTTTAACCAAGATGCAGCAAAATGATGAATACAATAAGTATTCTTTGTAATATGAATTTTATTTGTCAAATGATCTTTAGGACAAAAATAATCTTTTGGATAAAAAGTTACATCTTTAAAATCTTGAAATGAATTTTTTTCTTTTAACGGAAACATTTCTTTAGTTATATTTGTTATAGTTACTACATTAGTTGTATAGTCAAAAGAACCATCTTCTAATACGAAATGTCTATTATCATAATATTTTAATTGTTCTGTAACCCAACGTCCATTTTTTTCTGAAGCAATTATTCCAGTTGGAATTTGAGTATCATTTTCAAACCCAGAAAATGCTTTTAAATTTAAAAATTCATCTAAATTTTTTATTACTTCAACATCAGTGTCCATATATATTCCGCCATATTCTTTCAAAACATATAAACGAACATAATCTGTTATAAAAGCCCACTTTTTATTTTCATAAGCTTCTTTTACATATGAATTAGAATTTAAATCAAAGTTAGTTTCATCCCATCTTTTAATCTCGTAATCTGGTAAATACTTTTTCCAAGAATCGATACATTTAACAGCTAATTCTGGTAATTCTTTACCACCAAACCAACAATAATGTATTATTTTGGGTATATTAGTTTTTTTCATTTTTATCACTTGTTCCTTTCTTAAAAATACTAAATATTAATGGTATGTAACAAATAGTTCTAAAAATCATGGTAATTAAATAACTATAGATACCTCCACTCAAACCCAATTTAGGTACTAAAACATTAGAAATGACATAAGCAAATATTGAACATAATACAGCAATGACAAGTTGTATTTTTATTTTTCTAAATGCTATTAAAATTTGACCTAAAATAGTAACAAAAGTATATAAAATAGCCCCAACTATTACTATTAATAATTCAGTTTTATATTTTGTAAAACTTAAACCATAAATTATACCTAAAGCCCATGTTCCTAAAAAATATGAAGCAATTAATGCTAAAACACCAAACAATAATAAATAGCAAATAACTTTTGTTATCATTGATTTTAATTCATTATTTTTTCTTTTTTCGTACTTTTCTGCAACGTCTACTAATATTGGATTTATAATAAACCCACCAATTAAAAGCATTAAAGTAGCCGGCATAATAAGCATATTAAATATTGCTTGTATATCATTTGTTAAATAAGTATCTATTGCATATTTAGGAGCATTTATTAAATAAGTTGAGAAAAAAGTAAACCCACAAATATAAAAATTAACTTCTAATAGTGCTATAATTTCTTTTTTATCAAATTTTAAATGCCATGTTTCTAATTTTTCCGCTTTTTTTCTTTCAATACAAAATAGAAATATTGTATTATTTAAAGTTATTAGTAAAACTGTTACAATTAAGTTTTTAATAAATATAATACCTATACAAAACAAAATTATATTAATAATTGATTTTATAAATTGATATTGTCCAACTTTATATAATTTTTTACGTTTTTGTAATATACCATAATAAACATCGCTTAATTCTTCTAAAAATTTAAATATGCATAGAATTAAAATAATTAATGTTTTTTCTATATTATAATTTTTAATTAGTGCAAAAATAATTACTAATAAATAACTTAATAGTACAGTTATATAACGTGTGATAATGTATGTTGATGTTTTGATTTCACCTTTAGTATCTGTAACCTGAAAAGTTCTACCGCCAAATGAAGCTAGTGTAACAATCATACATGCAAATGAAAATGCAAACGAAAATATTCCTACATCGTTTAAATTACAAAATCTAGACATTATTACTGTATAAATTAATGAGGTCGCAGAAATTGTTAAAGCTCCGACAGTATTCCAAATGTAATCTTTTTTTAAACTATTTGTTTTCATAATTTTTAATTCCTGTCTTGATATCATTTATAATTTTCTCAGATGTTTTATCCCATACGAACGTATCTAAAATAGTTCTTTTTAAATTTTTGGCATATTTATTTCTTGATTTAGGATTATCAATCAATGTTTTTAAAGCGTTAGTTAATTCTTCTTCACTATTTACCATTAAACCGTTTTCTTCATGAATAACAATTTCTTTATTTCCACCTTGGGGTGAAGAAATAACGGCACATTCCATTAATCCAGCTTCTAAAACACTTGTAGGAAGCCCTTCCGGCCAATTTGGAGCATACACAAAAATGTCTGTTTTGGTATATAGTTCACAAAGAGTATTAAAATCTAATTTACCATAGAAAATAATACGTTCATTATTATTTTCTTTTTTTAAACTTTCTAATAAATTACCATCTCCTGCAATATGAAGGTAAATGTTATCGTAATTTTTACTTAATTTATTAAAACTATTAATTAATTCATTAATTCCTTTTTGTTTCAAAATTCTACCTGCGTAACAGATATTTATTTTGTCTTTTTCTTTTTCAATTTTATAATTACTTGAAAAATCATTTATAGAATTATACCAAACACCATTAGAATTTATTTTAAAATGTTTTTGCCAATTACAAGCTTCTTTTGATACACCATAATAATAATTAACAAATCTTTTTATGTAACTCGTTAAAACGTGTTCATATATTGCACCAAAATAATCTAATACTTTATTATCTACAGTTAAGTGTTCAGAACCATGTTCAATTAAAAATACTGGAATATTATGTTTTTTTCCGTATTTGGCACCCACTAAGGATGTTAAATGAAATCTAGTGTTTACAATAATAGCATCTATATTAAATTGTTCTAATTTTTTTAAAACTTCTCTGTAATCTTTGTTAAGGTTTGGGATTGGATATCTTGAAACAAATAATTTATGAACTGGAATTTTTAAAAAAATAATTCCATCTTTTTCTTCATAATAGTTTTTATCAAATTGATAATCTGAACTAATAATAATTACTTTATAACCTTTATTAATAAGTTTTTTTGAAAGATTATCAGTATATCTTTCAATACCACCTAAATGAGGAAGATGATATCCAGAGAAAATTGCAATTGTTTTCATTATTTAATCTTCTCCTTTAACATAGAAACTTCTTGAATTAATAATCTGATTTTTTCATTTTGACCTGAGACAATTACTGTTAAAACAATAGTTATAAACATAAGCATCGCTATTAAACCTGCAAAAATCATATTAGAACCAATATCAAATCCTAGTAGATGTGTTAACCAATTAAAAAGATTAGGAAACGCTAAGAAAAGAAGTAAAACAAATGAGGCAAATAACCATACAAGTGAATATTTAATAGCCATTCTACCTTTTCTTAAAATGTAAAATATACAAAATAATATAATAAGTATAAAAATTAAAGAAACAATGATTAAATTTAAATTCATTATTTATACCTCCTAATACTTACAACAAATATTGATAATATAACATTTATCATATAATAAGCGTTTTTCCAAGCTCTAATTGAAGACACTCCGCCTTCTCTATCTTTCATTTTTACAGGAATTTCTTCAACTTGATATCCTTTTTTTAACAGTTCTGTAGTTGAAACAGGCTCTGGATATTCAGTAGGATAATAACGAGCAAATTCTTTAATTATTTTTTTGTTCATTGCTCTAAATCCGCTAGTAGTGTCATAGATTTTAACACCTGTAAATAATTTTATAAAAAATGAAATAACTTTAATACCAAATCTTCTCATACCAGTAGATTTGAATTCACTTAGATCACTTACAAATCTAGATCCAATTACAAAATCAGCTTGTCCTTCTAAAATAGGTTTAATAATATCTTCTACATATTTAACTTCATGTTGACCATCACCATCAAATTGAACAGCAATATCATAACCATTTTCATAAGCATATTTATATCCTGTTTGAACAGCCCCACCTATTCCTAAATTGTGTACTAAATTAATACATGGTAGTTTATTTTCACGACAAATTTCGCCAGTTTTATCTTTGGAACCATCATTAATAACAATAAAATCAAACTTTTTTGAATATTTTTTAATGTCAGTACAAGTTTTTAAAATATTAGCTTCTTCATTATAAGCTGGTATAATCAATAATACTTTCATAATTACTCCTCTTTCAAATTAATACCTTTCAATTAATATCACTATATTAATTATACATTATTTTTTATAATATATAAAGTAAATATTAGTTTTAAAGACAAAAAAAAGAGCTTATGCTCTTTTAAATTTACATTTTTTAAATAGATTTTTTAAATATGTAAGAACTTCTTTATAATTTAATACTATTAGTAGTCCTACAAACCCTAAAGTTAAATAATTAATGTAAACATATCTTAAATCTTGGGCTAAATTAATTGGGAGTAATGATGTTATGTTTGCAAGCATTGGAGTTAAAATAACCCATAATTTTTTATTTTTCAAGCTTTTTACTAATATAAATGTAAGTATTATACTAATATACATAATAGTAGCTGGTTGATACATAATAACTCTAATTGGTCTTTTCATAGTAATTGTTATAACCTTTTCATAAGCTTTATTTAAAAATGGAAATAAACTAGTATCTCTTACATCAAAACCATAATCAGGGCCCCATAATTTAAAATCGTATTGATATACATATCCAACTGGTATAGGGCTCCATAACAAAGCATCTGCTTTCATATAGTGTTCTACAACTGTTAATGGATGTTTTAATGAGTATTTTATAAATATGTTTCTAAATTCATCTAAATTATCTAGCACATACTGGTTATCTCTAGTTGATGCTAAATTAGTTGCATTTATTAAAAATGGTGAATAAACTTTTTTCCATTCTTTTATATCAATAAATTCGTTTAAAAATTCTAAATCTTCATCTGTAATATAATTTTTATTTATATGAGCTCCCATAATCCAAGCAGCATAAGAATCAATAGTACCTAAACTTGGCTTATCATCTTCAACATTCAAATTACTTAAGTAATGATTTTTAGGAATAGATATAACCGTAAAAGAAATTATAAAAGTAATTGGTATAATTATACTTCTTTTTAAATTATCTTTGTTTTTTCCTTTAATCATTAGAATCATTAATAATATAAAGAGTAAAGGCGCAACTATCATACCATTATGTCTATAACTAAAAATCAAAAATAGTAATAAGCCTATAAATACATACTCTTTTTTATTATAATTGTAATCTTTCTTACTTCCTATATACAAAAAGTAAACAATTGCTAGTAAAAAATATGAATATAAAACATCTTTCCAAGCAGTAATTGAATATATAGAAATAATTGGTACCAAACATAAAATAACGCTATATATAATAATTAATTTAATATTTTTCTTTTCTTTTAATAATTCGCTACAAATGTTACCCCAAATAAGAGAAAAAATAATGATTTGAAAAATAAATAATATTGTATTTGAATTCCAAATTTTAGATAAAATTAATAATACAAAAGTTGATAGAAATGGATGAGCATTTGAAATATTATTAGTAGCCACTTGATTCCATTGATTATTACCATCATAAGTGTATATTCCTGGCCAAAAAACAAGTAAAGTACCAATTAATATAATAAACGGAATTAAATATAATAAAGTTTTTTGAATTTTATTATTTTTTAGTATTTTCACTCTTATCTCCAGTTAATCTTTTTTTAATTCTTCTATATTTATCTAAAACAATCCAAGCAGGTTTAACAGCCCATCCCATTTTATGACGTCTAAGCCAAACGGCTGTTCTTTCACCAATATCTGTCCAACTAGCACTAAATAAATGTATAGTGTGAGTGTTTTCTGTAAATACATTGTTTTTCATATCATAACTTAAAGGATAAAAATATTCACGAGGATAAATTGTTATATCACCATTTAAAACTTGTATTTCATTACATCCTTTTTTAAATCCATATTCCTTAAATACTTTTTCTAATTGTCTAGGAATAGCTATATCAAATAAATTACCAGTTTCATTAAATTTGCTGTTTTGATAAATTTCTAATAATTTTTTCATATATTTATTTTTTTTATTTTTACAAATAACTATAGCAGCATTTGCATCTCCTGAATCTTCAAGTCCTACAACAAACTCTTTATCAAAGAATTCATCCATATTCTTAATAACTTCCATATCAGTATCAAAATATATACCACCATATTCATATAAAGCCTTACTACGCACATAATCAGCTACATAAGCCCATTTTTTTTGAGCATAAGCTTCTTTTATAAATTCACATTCTTCTAAGTCAACGTTTTCTTCTGACCATTTCATAATTTTATAATCAGGTAGATATTTTTCCCAACTTTTCAAACATTTCTTTTCTAATTTTCCCAACGGTCTTGGTCCAAACCAACAATAATGTATAATTTTAGTCATAAATTACTCCTTTACAAATTTTTCTATTAATTTTTTAACTTCTTTATCATAGTTTTCTTTTTCTTTAATATAAATATTATTTATTTGCTCAATATTTTCTAAACAATACTTCATTTTTAGAGCTATTTCATTAATATCGTCATCACTACTCACTATAACCATTTTTTCAAGTTCAGTACCCTTAAAAAATAAATTATTATTACCAAGTACTACCGGAATTCCATGATTATAAGTATCAATAACCAGTAGATCATATAAATTTGAAAACTCTACACAAGATGCTATATCAAAGTGATTATAAGATAATCTAATATTTGTGACATTTGTCTTTTTCTTAAAATTAATATATTTTATTTCAAAAGAATTACAAAATCTTCTTGCTATATTTTTAACATCCAATAGAAATGCTTTATAATTATCCATTAGTTTAATTGCGGATAATTGATTAAAAATATTACTTTGCCAGTTATAAGCATCACCATACACGCAAATATTATTTGTTTTTTCTTTTACTATTTTTTCTTTATTTTTTACGGTCAATTTTATATGCATAACATTTTTCAAATCTTTATATGTTTCATACATACTAACATCTGTAAAAGCAAGGCATTTGATTTGTTTAAACTTTAGTAAATCTAAAATAGTTAATAAATTACCTAGATCAATTTCTTCTATTAAAGTAGCAAGCCCACCTGTCCAAACAACTTTAACAGTAATGTTTTTATTATTTAATTCTTTTACAAAATATTTAATACCTATAAAATAATCTTCTATAATAACTTGGCATATATTTTCTTTGACAACTTTATTAATGATTTTTTTTAAAGTAGATTTAAATGGTGCGGAACTAATGAAGATGGTATTAACAAAGTTATCTTGTATATATTCTTTTATATTTTTTCTAGAAGAAATATAAATGGTTTTATTTTCCATCTTTATCACCTCCTATAAAAATTTCAACTTGTTTTTTAGTTGATAAATCATTATCTTTTTTCCATTTTTCATAAAGTTCTAGAATTTCTTGTTTATTTTTTATACAACCTTCAATTTTTTCTTTTATTTCAATTACATCCGTTTCATTACTAATAACTAAATATTTTTCAAGAGGTGTATTTTTAAAATAGTGATGATTATTACCTGATAAACAAGGAACACCTACTTCCAAACTTTCAAGTGGTACCATTGGTGCACATTCAGAAAAAGTAACATATAAATTCACATCATTTTTAGCCATCCTAGTAAGTAATTCATTTCTTGGGATAGCTCCTTCAATTCCTTCTACTTTTATATTTAAGGTATTTGCTAAAGTAACAGCCTCTTTATTAAGTGGCACCATATCAATAGTAGATCCTTTTATGAATTTGGCAGCTGCTATTTGGTTCATCATATTTTTAAGCCAATATCCTTGTGATGCATATACTCCCAATTTAATATTATCATTTTTGCTACCACATCTATACTTTTTACCATCAAAGGCAACTGTATTATTTAAAAATAGTGCATTAAAACCATTTTTCTTATAAAATTCAACTATACTGTGTTTACAAGTTGCCATTTGATCAATATAACCAAGTCTATGTAATTTAGTTATTTCAATGTGGCGGTTCCACCCAAATGTCTCCCATACTTGCGAATTAGAACCATGCCAATAAGTTTTAATAACAATATTAGGATTTGATTTTTTTAATCTAATAATCAGTTTGCCCCAGTTATAACAAAAAGCGCTAAAATAAACACTTTTAATATTATTTTGAATAATTAAATTTGATATTTTTTTTAAATCTTTTTTTCTATATATATCACCACATGGTACTAAGTAATCAAATAATTCGCGAGTTGAATTAGTAACTCCTAAAAAATTGGGATTGTGAAAAATTATATATTCTTTATTTTTATAATTATTTATAGTATCAAATGTTTTAATTATATCGGATTTATATTTTTTACTAATGAACCCTCTAAATAATTTTATAAACATTTTAATATTCTCTCTACTTAAATAAGTTATTTTAAATATATGACGTTTAATTCTAACTAGTTTTACGTAAGAACCTTCACCAAATATTTTTTTATAAAAGATTTTAATAGTCTTCATATATACCATCCTTCAGTAATTCTATTATACCTTAATTTAACCAAAAATAAAAGGAAATGCAGTAATTTTGCTTTTCCTTGACACAAATTATTTTTTGATTTTTATATATTTATTATAAATTCTATTTGCTTTAAATCTTAAAACTCCCATAATTTCATCCGTTTTTTTTCTAAAAACTATATCTTTATAACACAAAGTTATTCTAAATAATTCATGCCTTTTAAAACCTTTATACATTTTTTTATAATCTTTATTAAGTTTTTTATAATTAAGATTATTAATCATTCTATTTAAATTTGTATTTTTATTTAAATATTTTAAAGTGCTAGAAATATTAGGATGATTATTTTTATACATTTTTATAATAAAATCACATATAATACGGAATTCTGTACGATTAGTAACTTCAATTAATTCTTCATCACTTATAATTTTATTTATCTCTTCATTGACTAGTAATACGCTCTTAATATTTTTTTCTATTCTTTTTAAAGAATTGGAAGAGCTTTCTTGATAAACTCTATAATTATATGTTTTTTTATTTAATATGTAAATAGAATTAACTTTTTGAATCAACGTTACAAAAAACAAAGTATCTTCCATCATCACAAGTTTTTCATTTAACCTAATATTGTTTTTATCAAGAATATCTTTTTTTATTAAAAACAAGCACATATAGGCAGGTATTTTAGCATTTAAAAAGTATCTTAATAATTTATTGATATTTTCTTTTTCTATTTTACCTTCTACTTTACTAGGAATTTTACCAGTTTCATTGTTAATTGCGAAATTAGTTCTTACAACATCTGTTTTTTCTTTGCTAATACAATTTACCATAGTTTCTATAGCATCTAGTTCAACTATATCATCAGCATCCACAAATGTGATATACGAGCCGGTTGCAGCTTCAATACCAATATTTCTAGTATTAGAAACACCAGTGTTTTCTTTATCAATTAAGATAATTCTTTTATCTTTACGCTTATATTCTTTACATATATCTAAGCTTTTATCTGTAGAACCGTCATTTATTAATATTATTTCTAGATTTTTATATGTTTGATTTATAACGGTATCTAAACACTCTTTCAAATAATTTTCAGTATTGTATATAGGTATAATAATACTTACTTTTTCATTCATATTTTCACGCCTTTTTTACTTTATTTTTTGAAATTAAATTTTTAAGCATTCTAACTAGTTTTTCTTTAATATCTTGAAATTCCTTACTCTTATAAAAAATTAAAAGGAAAATTAAATTAGAAATGATTGCTACAACAATTGCTTTTAATAAAATATAGAAAACATTATAGTTTGGAATATTTATACAAATTCCCTTACAAATAAAATAATTGATTATAACAATTAAAGTTAAAGATATATATTTAAAGAAATATTTAAATACATTATCATTAAACTCATACTTATAAACAAGATATGGGTCAATTATGGTTGTAGTTAACAATCTTGCAATAGAAGTGGCAAAGAAAATACCAGCAAGGCCCATATATTTGCATAATACAATAGATAAAACAATATTTAGGATAGATGCAATAATAGGGGCGTATTTTCCTTTAGAATATAACCCGCAAGTAGTTCTATAAGTATATGAAGCAAAATGTATACCATTGATGTAAGTGTGTAAAACAAGTGCAAACGTTGCAATAAATGGTAGTACATAATGTTCTCCAGCCCATAATTTAATAAATGGATCTAATAACAACAATAATTCAATGCACGCAAAACCATATATCCATACCCCTATTAAAAATGCTTGATTAAATACTCTTTGCTTGTCTTTCTTTTCAGCAACTGCATTCAAATTACCAATACTACTAGTAATACCCGATAAAGCTGTACAAATTACACCGGTAATAGAAGAAATAATAAGTGTATAGTTAGATACAATACCTACTAAAGTTAAACTAAGCATTCTAGTGATTATTATATTATCTGTTCCATTTAAAATAACAGAACCAATTTTATAATATAATAAAGCTTTAACATCTGAAAATATTTTTTTTGTTTCTTTTTTATCTAAACTAGGAGGATTTTTTTCTTTCAAATAAGGATACATCTTATCTGCTTCCCTACTAGTTACAATATTTTCTAATAATATAAATACGCTTTGTGTAATCAAATATAATAAATAGTTTTTATATAATACTAAAACTAGTATTTGTAAAACACTCTTTGCAATTAAAAAACCAATTTTATAATTATTTAAAACATATTCTTTTTGATATCCAGTAATTAAAGAACGTTTATATGCATAAAAATATGATAAAACCGTATTAGATAAAAATAATAAATAAATTATAATAAGATTTTCACTAATAGATGGTGGTTCTTTAACAATAAAATCCATAAATGGTATTACTAGTAACCCTGCTATTAAAATAAATATACCTATTGCTCTATAAGTTTTTTTATACAAGTTCATTAAACTTTTAATCTTATTCTCATCACCTTCAGCAATTGGTTTATACATATTATAAATTATTGCATTACCAATTCCTAATTCGGCAAAAGATAAAATTGCTAAAACATTAGAAAATAGTCCATTAACTCCCAAATATTCAGCGCTCAACATCTTAATAAAGATAGTTCTAACAATGAAACTAATAATAATACTTAAGATATGAGTTAAAGCTCCAGAACTAAAATTTATTGTAGCATTGACGCTTCTTGATCTTTCTTTCATATTTTTCTCCTATTTATTTTCTGGTATATTTAATAATTTTTCTCTTAACATAGTAGAAGAAGTTACTTTAGTATAAGGAAAATATACAACATCTACACCCATTTTTTTAAATTCATTTTCGTAATTATTCCACACTTCAGTTCCCTTCCAATCATCCCCAACAAAGATAACATCAAAATCAACAATATTGTGCGCTAAAACTTTATTAGAATCTTCTTGAGGAATAACTTTATCAACATATTTAATAGCTTCTACAATTTCTACTCTCTCTTCATAAGGAATAACTGGCAATTTATTTTTCTTTTTTAAAGATAATTCATCAGTAGTAATACCAACAACCAAAAAATCACACATTTCTTTAGCTTGTCTTAAAATGTTTAAATGACCAACATGAAACATATCATAAACACCAGCAGTATAACCTGTTTTATATTTTTTCATCAAATTTCAACTCTTTTCCATCTTCAAATTTTATATACATAGGATTATGAGTAATTCTTTTTTCAACAGGTGGTAATTCCATATAATTTTTACCATAAATTTGTGTTAAAACATAATCATAATCGTTTGGAACACTTAGCGTTCTTCCTTCAAACTCTAATTTTTTTGAAGGATAATATTTATCTTTTAAATGAGTTTGTTTAAACATACCATATTGACTTCCTAAATTAATAAAATATTTAGAATTGTCATTATGGTTTAGTTTCATAATAGTATTTTGTAACCAAACCCAAAATTTCTTGGGCAAAATAGTTAGTAATTTAAATATTAATGTTTTGCCTTTACTTTTTTTAGGCACACCTACATCACACTTCATACTAATTAAATATCTAGAATTTTTTACAAAACGAAATTGAAAACTTTGAAGTTTAGAAATTTCTTTATTTCCATTATCTAAAGGAAATATATCTACCCAAATTCCTAAGTTTCCTTTATAGTTTTTTTGTAAATTTTCTTGATAAATAGTATTTTTATTACGCACTTTTAAAAATGGCAACCAGTAATATTTAGAATGATTATTAGTATCTAATATATATTTACCATTATCCTGATTTAGAAATATCTTAATAAATTTTTCATAATCTTTTCTTGGCATAGCTAAATCCAAATCGTCATCCCAAGGAATATATCCTCTATGACGAACTGCTCCTAAAAGAGTTCCTCCTATTAAAAAATATTCTAAAGAATTTTCTTCACAAATTTTAACTGTATAATCTAAAATTTTTAATTGTTCTTCTTTTAATTTTTGTAATATATCTTTATCCATAAATACCTCCAAGATATATGTTAATTATAAATATATTATACCATAAAAATAAGAAATAACCTAAACGTTATTTCTTATTTAATAAAATTATTGTTCACTCATATCTTTATAACTATTCTTAATAATATATTTATCATAATAGTATGTTTTTTTCTTTAACTCTTCTTGAAAAAATTCATAACCTATTTCCTCAAGTAAAGTTTTTTCATCAGAAAATAAATTAACCCCAAAACCCAGTTTTTCTCCTTTGATATTAGCACCAATACTATGTAATATTGTAGGATACATATCAAATGAAGAAAATAAACGATTTTTATTATTATCAGTTTTCTTTGTATTAATAAAAGCATTATATACGGTTCTAGTATAATTAGGACTTATATTACTATAAAAATCATCTTGCATTCCCAAGTGATCACCGCTTATAACAATAGTTGTATTTTCATAAAAAGATTGTTCTTTAATCCAATTAATAAACTCAAAAACCATTTTAGAAGAACATGCGAATGAATTAGAGTAATTATCATTATATTTAGTTTCACAACTAGGATCTACATATCCATCAGGAAAATGTGTATCAGCAGTCAACATTGTAAAATTAAAAGGTTCATCATTTTCAGAAAGTTCTAATAATTTATCTTTCGCGAATTCAAATAATTTTTTATCTTCATAACCCCACCATTCTTTATAGTCAGATGGTATTATTTTACTTTCTAAAGCCCAGTTATAATCTAGAATATCATAATTACCATGTAATTTATAAAAATACTCTCTACCGCCAAATAACGCAGATGAACCTATCATCAATACTTGGTTATAACCGTTTTTTTCTAAAATATCACCAATAGAAACAATTCCAGGTAAAAAAGATTTATTAGAACCATAACTATTACCATCCGAAATAACTTTTAGGGGAAGGCCTGCACTTTGTGAAACCATAGCCGCAATTGTCCAAGTGGTTCCAGGAAGTTGAATAAAACCTCCTAATTTATCACTATTAGAAAAATTTAAGTTATCTTTAGCAAGTTGTTCTAATTCAGGAACTAGAGAACTTCCATAAGTACCACCGTTTTCTGAACTAAAATATGTTGTTTCCATTGATTCTAAATAAATATGAATTAAATTTCTTTTTTCACTAAAACTAATATCTACATTACCAGGATCAACATAATATTCTTCATATAAATTAGTAGGTTTTAATTGATAACTTATATATTCAATTAAACCAATCTTTTTTACTGAAATAAAACTTAATATTACAAAACATAAAAGACTATAAATAATTGGATAGAATTTAATTTTTATGGATAGTTTTCTAATAGATATAATTAAATCATATGTACTAAAAATAATTACTGGAGTAATTAAAAAAATAAAATTTATCAAAAATGGTAAAATAAGTTCTCTTACTCCTTCAAGTATTACAGCTAAAGAAGTATCTTTGCTATATAAAAAAGTAAATAATATTTGTTCAAAACCAACATTAAAATATTGTTTATTAATATATTCGCATAAAGCAAATATTAAAGATGAAATAAATAATATAATAATAGGTGTTTTTTTAATTTTCATTTTTCTTTTTCAAACTAATTTTAATGTTGTTTTTAATAATACAGATAATAAAAGGTATGATAATTGCCGAAATAAAAGCAATTAATGCATATTTTATTCCAAAACTACGATATTCTAAAATAGCTTTAGTTAAACTATATTCTGGTTTAATTAATACGTAAGAACATATATTAGAAAAAACATAATTAAATAAAACATACATTAAATATATACTAATTTTATTTTCATTTGTTTGGTTTTTATCTTTTAAAACAAAATTATGGATTTTTAAAGATAATATAGATGGTATTAATAAAACGATTGCTATTTCCATTTAAACACTTCCTCTCAATACCAAATATTATAACATAAAAATAACAAAACCAAAAGAACACAAAAAAATAGAACTTTAACATTCTATTTTTTAGGTTTATAAAAATATGATAAGAATTTTGAAAAGGTATATAAAATATTATTAGCTTTTTTTATAGCAATTCCTTTTCCTAAAGCCTTTCCCCCTATAGTTAAAGAGGCAATTAAAGCTGTTACTATTAAACTTAGTAAAAGTGAATTTATATCTGATAATTTAGTTAAAGTTACAGTAATACTAACTCCAGCTGAACCAGAAATAATACCACATATATCTCCTACTACATCATTACAAAAAGAAGATACTTTAGCGGCGTTTTTCTTTAAAATAGTAGCCACATCTGCGCCTTTTACTTTCTGAGCATTCATAGAATGAATTGGTTTTTCATCTGATGCAGTAACAGCAACGCCAATCATGTCAAATATTACACCAATTAATATAAAAGATATTAAAATAATAACACCAACAAATATCCCAGTATTTCCTAAAGCTATTTCTGAAATAAATGAAAAAATAAAAGATATAACGAATGCTAATACTGTTATTAATATAATCCAATTTGAATTACTATTTTTCTTTTTTGCCATAATTCACCTCAACTATAAAAATAAAAAGGGATAAACCCTTTAAAAACATCTTGGATGGCTATTAATATAGTTAACTTTGCGTCTTAGGTCGAGTTGGATTTCCCCTATTTCTACAAGTCGTTACCAACTTGCGGTTCCCCTTTAAAGAAATAGATATATAGTCACCTATTATATTACTCGATTGCCACTTAGTACGCACTGCAATCCCATATCAATGTCACTCTAGGAGATTTCCTCCCCAATTGATTTATTATTAATTCTTTTTTGCAGATACAGTTTCAAAATGCGATTTTTAAATAATCCTAGCTATAAACTACTTAAAATTGTTCATTTATTCCAAGTATCCACGCAAGACAAGCTACACTACCCATAACTTTCGCCACAAAGTAGGTTCAAGCCTAAGTCGTAGTAAGTCAAAACAAGAAATTGTGTAAGCTTACCACAAGTATAGGTCTCCATGAATGCTGGGTCGTTTAACGTATGCCATTACGCGCGCCCAACACTCTACCTTCCAGCACCCACCCCAAACTGGGCGTAAGAAGCAAGCACCAAAAGTTTCACAGATATGCTCTTTAACGGATTTTTAGGCCCGTCTTCCTAATAAATCAAATTGACTAGAATAATGTGCCAATCAATTTATGTAATAAATTCTAACATATTATATGCAAAATGTCAAATTGGTATAACTACAAGTATTTATTAATTTCTTTTTCAATTATTGCATTAAAATTATCTTTATTACTTTTATATTTTTTAGGTTTAAATTTTTTTACCTCTTCTATTTTTTCATCTATCTTATCAAAATCAGCTAGTTCTAAAATATAACCTGCTTTTTTAAAATTATCAATAATTTGAAGTTGATGATCATTAGTGTGCTCTTTATATTTTTTAAGACGAGCTGCCGCAATTACTTTTTTATTGTTTTTAAGTCCTGTTATAATAGAACCTACTCCACCATGAGTTATTAAAATATCACAACTTTTAATTAATTCATCAAATTTATCATATTCAACAAAGTCATATATTTCCATGTTTTCAGATTTATATTTAGTTAAACCTGCTTGTACTACTACTTTATCTTTGACTTTTCCTTGTTCTATTTTTATATCAATTGCTTTTAATAATCTTTCAAAACTCTTATCTTGTGTACCTAATGTAATTAATATCATAATATATCCTTTTAATAAATCCAACCAGCATGTATTGCTTTAGGATAAAGTTTAAGCATTTCTTCCCACTGAACTATAAATGTATTAGCAATTGGATAAACAAGTTTACCAGATAAAGTTTTAGTAGTACTATTGGCAAATGTTTCAATAAATATGATTTTTGAACCAAAAAGTTTACCTATATAACACATAGGGACCGCTGTATGAGTTCCTGTTGTCACAATCACTTTTGGTCTGATTTTAATATATAAGATTAATGATTTTATAATATTATATAAAAACTTAAAAATATAAGTAAACAAGTGATCTTTAGTACCATATACCAAAAAAGAAACATTATCATATTTATTTTTAAGATTAATATTGGTTTTTGTTTTTTCTGTTATTAAATATGATTTATATTTTTTAAATAAAGGTTCTAATTGTAATAATTCATTTAAATGACCACCAGTTGATGAAATAAATAATACTCTTTTCATAACTACCTCTTTCTAAACTAATTATAAGTACTTAAAATCCATTTTAAATAAGCAGTTGTAGTACTTCCTTCAAATGTAAATCTAGGTATTCTAAATTTGTCTCCGCCAACAACCATATTTGGCAAACCATTTTCATAATATCCACCAAATCCCATTGTAAATCCTGCTTCTTTTAATATTTGAATTGAATATTCATTAAAATCATAAAAAGGATACGCAAATACCGTTGTCATATTTGTTCTTTCACGACTTTCTTTTAAATCTTTAAGTAAAGTTTCTTTTGGTAAACATTGTATACCTCCACCAAATGTCCCTTGTCCTGGACAAGCATAAGCGTTATGAAGATTAAAACTATGTGAGTGTACTTCGAAATATTCAGTTTCAAAATCTTTAGGATTAAACCAAGAACTAACAACAAACAAAGTTGCATTCATTTTATTATCTGTAAATATTTTAGCGGCATTAAATCCATAACTACCATCATCTAAAGTTATCATAATGGATTTTTTTGGTAAATTTAATTTGCCATCTATCCACATCTCAAATTCCTTCATTGTAGGAGTAAAATAACTATTTTGTTTTAAATAATCAATATGTGATTGTACTTGTTGAACCGTGTGACAAATAACTTCATTACAAGATTCCTTAGCTGGATCATATACAAAATGATATAGGATAGTTGCTATTTCTTTAGCTTTTGCTTGGTCAGAATTCTTTTTGTCTTCAATTTTTTCTATATCTTCTTTTAAAATATACATAAGTTGATTATCATACTCTACATAATATTTATCTCCATCAATTATATAAACTGGAAAAGTAAATGATTTTTTAATACTATATTTCTTTTGTTCATCTAAATAGAAATTTGTTGTTTCTTTTGTTGTAATTGTTTTATCCATTAATATATAATTTAAGTATCGCTTACCTTTTTCAATAGGTTCTGTTGCAATTACATCTTTATAACTTATGTAATATTCCTGATCTAAACCGAGAACTTTAAAATATTTAGTTTTAACTGTTATATCTTGTTCTTCTAAACCAAGGACTATATCTTTATAAACTGTTCCAACTTCATTATATTTATTTTTATTTTTGACATATAATTTTGCTTCATTTTTTGTTATAACAAATTCGCTATAACTACTATTAATTTCTGCTAATAGTTTTTTTTCTTTTTCTATTTTTAACTCTTCTTGTTGTTTTTGTTCATCTTTGTAAAACTTACAACCAAAAATAGCACCTATTATAGTTAATATTAAGATTGCACCTATTATTATAATTTTCTTTTTATTCTTCATATCGTTCACCATTTACATTATATCATTAATAAATTTAAATATTCAAGAAAAAAATAAGATATAAAACTCTTATTTTTTAATATTAATATCTGTAATATCGATTACGTTTGTATTTTCAAGAAAATTCTTTTTACTCTTTTTCTTTTCTTTTTTTCTTTTTTCTTTTCTTTTCAAATCTTTTTCTAAAAGCTTTGCGGCTTTTTTATTTTCAATTTCTTTATTATCAAGTTTACTTTTTTCTTTTTTCTCTTTACTATTTTTTTCTTTTTTGATTAATAGTCTTTCTTTAAACTTATTTTCAGTTCCTTGAATAGCTGATGCAACAACAACAACTACTACAATACTAAACAACCCAACTACAATACTTCTTAATATGAATATTTCTTCATTTACAGCATCAAAAATTTTATCGTTATACCTTTGTAATGTATTTTCATTAGTGTCATAAATATAAAAGCCTTCATTATTTGTTTCTATGTTTACTCCATAAAACAGTACAAATCTATCGTTTTCTGACATTTTATAACATGTTAGTTCAACTTCATTGATAACTATTTTTGATTTTTTATAATTGTCAGGAATTAATTTTTCATCTATCTCTATAGGATAAAAAGTAATTGGCAAAAATTTAAATTCTTTATACAAATTATACGTTTTATTTTCTTCATCATAAGTAAATAGATTGATTATTCCCTCTTCATCTTTCAAACCTACCAAAGTATATCCTGTCACATCACCTACATAAACAGGAATTTCCTCATCGTTTATGATAATTGTTGATGGAGTATAAAGAACACTTATATCAGGTAATTGTTCTTTTTTACGAATAACAGTATATTTTTTGTCACCAACATTTACAACTATTGGATCTTTTTCTTTTACTGTTGCACTAATAGTATAAGTGCGTTTACTTCCATTTTCAGCGGTTACAACCACCTTAATATTATTCACACCTTCTGAAACATTAATAGTCCCTGTTCCAGTTACTTTTGCTTTATTATGTTCTGCAGTAGCTTTAACATTAATTGAAGTAGTTCCAGCTTCTAATTCTACTGAATATTCAGATGTTTCTTTATTAAATTTTGGACTTATTTCTTTGCCTTCTATTTCTAATGATTTTAAATAATTAATAGAAGATTTTGGTGTGACGGTACCTGAGTTTGTAGGTTTTTGAGTGTTATTAACTGGCTTAGCAGCTACACTAACTGATGTACTAGCACTTAAGTTTTGCCAAGAACTAGAAGCCATATCAGTGGCTCTAGCTCCGTTTGTAGAACAAGTAATTGTACCAGCACTAGTAGGTGTTACTTTTAAAGAATAACTTTTTGATTTAATAGAATTACTCATATCATCCCAATTTAAATTAAGACTGGCGCTTGTTCCTGCTCCAGAACATTTCATAGTTCCTTCTATAGAAAATAATGGACTAGTTGCATTAATTGTGAGTGTTATAGTAACAGAATTCCCAGCTGTAACGCTACTAGAACTTTTCGTCATAGAAATGCTACTTGATGCTGATACATTACTATATAAAGCAAAAAAGCTTATTACACCAATTAGTAAATATTTAATCTTTTTCATATCATCACTTCCTTATTGTTCTATGTTTGAATAACCATAATAATTTTTTAAAACAGCTAAAGCATCTAGTTTATCAACAACACCATTTTTATCGGCATCAGCAGCTTCTTTAAATTCATTACTATGGGTAACGTATTTATAATGATGTCTAAGAATAGCTAAAGCATCCAATTTATCAATTGTATTATTACCATCTACATCTCCGTAAATCACTACTTTAAAAGTTTTAGTCTCATCGCCACTAGTAATTTTTACTTCATCACCAGTAGCTAAAATTTCATCTTTCTTTTTGCCATCATTAATTAATATAGTAGCATTTTTATCTACTTCTTTACCTTTTTCAATAAACTCGTTCGCTTTCATTTTGATATTTATACCACTAATATATTTGCCATCACTATTAATAAGCATTGTATTTAAAATTTCACTAATTTTTATAGGAATATCTGCATTTCTAGTAACAGTTATTTTATAAGTTCTAACACTACCATTTTCAGCAGTAACTTTAATTTCTTGAGTTTGTGATGTTCCAGTAAGTTGAACTTTACCAGTTCCTTTTACACTTGACTTACTACTTGCTTTAGTTGCGGCAATCTCAATTGAAGATATAAGTGGTGATACATTAATTGTATATTCATTTTTAGTATACTTAAATCCTTCTACAGTTGAACCACCAACTGTTAAGTCTTTCAAATAATTATTACTATTTCTAGAATCATCTAATTTTGTAGATGCTGGCATATTGTTATATACAGGAATAACAAAGACAAAATTACTATTAAGCATACCTGTAGAATTATAACCATTATAAGTCTTATAAGATTCATAATATGGAGCCTCTATATTTTGTTGATATTGATGCAAACCATAACAAGGGCCATATATATCAAATTTTTGGAAATATGTAGTATCTTGTCCTACTGATATATAATCATTCGAGATAAATGAAGCACCTTCTACGATAGCATCATATTCATTATTCCATCCCATTTGTTTAGCATACTCTAAACCATTTTTTATAGTTTCATCTTTAGTATCGCCAGCAGCATTTATATTATAAAAGTTATAGTAACCATAGTATGCACTACTATATCCTCTCCATGTACCAGATATCATTGTTGTTCTAACAGTACCAACTTCTTGAACAACACGAGGAACTAAAAAATATGGACTTAAATTATTTTTTTTAGCAGCATCTAAAAATGCCTTAGCAAAAGTCGTATTTGCTTTACCAGTTACATTTTTTCTATGCATAAAAGTGCCTTCTAATAATTTTTCAATATGTGCTTCTGTATAATAATCACCACTATAAGTAAGTTCTTCAAACATAAAAATATTTTGTGTATTTAAAAAATTTCTAGGATCTAAATAATATTTAACTGTATTTAAACTAGGAATATACCACCTATTTTGTTCTCCTCCTGTAAAATTTGTATTAAAAGTATCTGTTAAAGGATTATAAGCCCAACTATCTAAAGATTTTAGTCCATCACGACTTCTAGATGTATCTTCTAGTAAACTAACGCCTTTAGTTAGTCCGTATGGACATCCTGATAATTCATATTTATTATACCCTTGATATTGAACTGTAGCAAAAGTATTAAAATTTACATTCGCGTTTTTAGCTTTAAAAATTGCGTTAGGATATATCTTATGTAAAGCTTCTATTTTTGATTTGTAACTAGCTGGAAATTTTTCTAATTCTTGTTTGTATATGGCATCTAAATCTATGTCATTCTCATTATCTGTATCACCACTTCCAGATGAAATATTTTCCCAATTAATTGATGATAAATAAGCACTGCAAGCATATCCTTCTATGTTATTATAATTAATTTTAAACCAACTTTTACCTTCACAACCAGAACCAGTTTTTTCAGTATCACTTAAAAGTGTGATAGTTGTAGCAGCCGGTATCATACCTAACTCTAAAGAAGACACATCAGGTAAACTTCTTATTTTAACTTCATATATACCAGTATTAGCAGTTGATACTGCTTTAACTACTTCCATATTAATAAATAGAGAAAAAATAATAAAACTTAACATATATAATAAACGTTTCATATTTTCACCTCTCTTATTTTATCAATAATATTATAACAAAATTCGACACAATTGTATAGTTAGTTAAAACCATTTTTCTAAATATGACATTTGTTTACAAAAAAAGGAATACATTTAAAGTATTCCCATCTATATAAAACGCTAAATGCATTAGCGTAGCCACATAACAAGTATAGTTTTTCTATACTTGTATTAGAACTTTTAAAGTTCTAATTTTAATATATCCATATTACCTAAATTATATGCATTATTTTTTAAACATATATCATTTTAATATAGTATATTCCACTTACCAATCTTAATGTATGTATTTAACTATGTAATATACAATATTTTTAAAATAACTTTACATATTAATGTTGTATATTTGACTAAGTATTTTCTTTATTTAATTTTTATCATACTAACTCGTATTCTCTAGCAATTATCCTATCATCAGAACAATATTTTATAACATACTCATTATCTTGCTTGCAAATTATAATACCTACAGTGTCTTTTTCTTCTATTGTTTTTATATTTTTACCATATTCTTTTCCTGCTTCACTTAAAAGTTTCCAGTTTCGAAATATACTTTAACTTTATGCCTGTCTTTGGAATAATCTTTAGCTTTATCGTATATTTCACTTTTTATTAATTGTTCTTTTATCTCATTATAATAATTCATATTTCTCCTTTCTATGGTGTGCAAGTTTCTATTTTTAATTCATTATTTTTTATCTTAAAAATAATACTTCCATCTTGATCTGTTCTATATATTTTAAATTTATCTAATACACTTAATACTTCTTTATTTGGATGACCATACCTGTTGTTCTTTCCAACACTAATAATGGAATATTTAGGATTTATTTCATCTATGAAATTTTTACTAGAGCTTGTCCTACTGCCATGATGCCCTACTTTTAATACATCAATATCTTGTAGATTATATTTTTTTATTAAATCTTCTTCAACATCTTCTCCTGCATCTCCCATAAATAAAAATTTATAATTATTGAGTTTTGTATAAACAACTAAACTATCTTCATTTTCATCATAATGTTTTTTATTTAAAAAATATAACTTGTAATTATTGATATTTAAAATCTTATTATTATAATAGAAATATTTTATTTTTTTCTTATCTAATTTCTTAATTAATTCTGTTTCCAAATCATTATTTTTATAACTATTCATAATAACTCTTTCTATTTTGAAATTATCTACCAAATCTATGGAACTTCCCATATGATCAAAGTCCCCATGGGTAAGAATTAAATAATCTATTTTTTTAATTCCTAAAGATTTTAAAAAGGGAATTATTATATTTTTACTTAAATCATAGTCTTTATTTCCACCTGTATCAATTAATATATTCCCTTGATTATATGGTAATTGTATCAAAGCACTATCACCTTGACCAACATCAATAAAAGTAATTTTTGGGTATAGATTAAAGTAAGTTTGATTATACAACAAAAATAATGTTATAAATAATACAAATATTTTATATTTCTTAACCTTTATCAAAATACTTGTAACAATAATGTAATATATCAAAATTAAGAAAACATCTATTTTTCCAAAGTCTAAATTAATTGAAAATTTTGATAAAAATACAGATATTTGTTCAAAATAATTAAGACAAACAACTAACAAGTTATTTAAGATTGGAAATACAAAGCTTAATAATGATAACGGAAAAATAATGACGGTAATTAACGGAACAGAAATAACATTTATAAAAGGGCTTAACAAATTAATAGTAAAAAAATTATTGATGGTTATTGGAATAGATACTAAAAATGCTATTAAAGAGACTATAAATATCTTTACAAAATAATTATTAAACTTATTTAATAAATTTTTAAAAACAATCAAATAACCACTTATGATAAAGCTATATAAAAAACTAATACTATAAAAATAATATGGATTATATATGATTAATAAATTGAAAATAATAATTAAAATTTCTGTCGCATTAAAATTCCAATTAAACACTTTGTTAAAACCAAGTCCAATAAAAAGTAAACTTGCTCTTAAAACAGATGGAGAAAAGTTAGTTAAAAACATATAAAAAATTAAAAATAAAGTTATTAAAATATAATTTATTATTGGTACTTTTATTATCTTTTTTAATACATTCAAAAGAATCATCGTCATAAGAGAAATATGCATACCTGAAATACTAAATAAATGACTAACACCATTCTTTTGATAAATGGAATTTATATTATTTTCTATTTCATTAACACCTAAAATAAAAGTATCTAAATAATTATTGTTTATTTTTTCAACTCTGTTTACAATTTTATTTTTTAATTTATAAAAAAAATTACTATTATTTTGTATTTCATAAGACTCTGCATTGAATATCCAAGTTATTTTTTTACTTTTTAAATAATTTTGATAATCGAATAGATTAAAAACTGTATTTTTGTTAGGTTTTTTAAAAATTCCTTTAGCCTTTATGTAATCACCAACAATTATATTATCATCACAATCATAACAATTTACTAATACTTTTTCTTTAGCTTTTACAACTAGTGTCATACGATTGTTATGTGTTTTTATTTCAACAATTCTACCATATAAATAATTATCATTAACACTATAATAACTTTTATGATTATTTTTAATTCTAATATAAGTAAATATTAAAACTAAAACACTAAATAGTAAGATAAGTTTTAATTTTTTCAAAAGTACTACTACCAATTCCTTTAACGTTCATAATATCTTCTATTTGTTTAAAACCATATTTATTACGATACTCAATAATTAATTTGGCTTTACTTTCGCCAATACCAGGTATTGTCATAAGTTCATCAATTGTTCCTGTATTTAAAGATACTTTACCTGTTTTATTTATAATACTTTCACTACTTGTAATAATATCTTCTATACATCCAGCATTTTCTATTTTAGGACAAACACATTCTTTTTCAATAAACTTAATACTAGAACTACCTTTTTTTAATTCCTTAATTTCTTCTTTAGTATAAATAATGACTACATCTTCATTTTTTAATTCTTTACTTAAATTAATTGTAGTAATATCCGCATTTTCTTTTAAACCACCACTTTTTTTAATCAAATCATCAACTCGTTCATCATTTTCAATTTCATAAACACCCTCTTTATTTACAGCTCCTTTTATTTCAACTTTAATTGTTTCTGATTTATTATTTGGTTTATCAAAGCCTATAAATGCTATTAAAACTATCAATATAACGTTTAAACTATAACTAATAAATTTTAACATTCAATCACCTCTACTAGTATTATTCGATAAAAGTTATCAAAAATCCTACAAAAAAAAGAAACTTTTTAAGTTTCTTTATGGATTTAATCTATTAGGTCCTCTAAATATAAACATAGCTTCTTTAAGCGATGGTAGATTTAACAGTAACATTGTAATTCTATCAACACCCAAACCAAATCCTCCATGAGGTGGACAACCATATTTAAAGAATTCTAAATAAAATTCAACATCTTTTTGTAAACCTTTTTCTAAAGCTTGTTCTAATAGTGGTTCATATCTATGTTCCCTTTGAGCACCTGTTGTTATTTCAACACCTCTCCAAATCAAGTCATATCCTTGAGGAATACCATCTTTTCTCATATGATAAAAAGCTCTTTTATCTTTTGGAAAATCTGTTACAAATAAAAATTCACTATTGTATACTTCCATAGAATATTTATAAGATAATTTTTCAGCTTCAGTAGTTAAATCAACTTTGGCAGCATCATCTATAACATAACCATATCTATCTTCAAGTTCTTTGTATAAATCAGCAAGTTTTATACGAGGAAATTTAGCAGTAGGAACAATAATTTCAGAACCAAAAGTATTTTTAACTAGCTCACCATATTTCTCGTTTAATCCTTTTAACATATATGTTAGCATTTCTTCTTCTAAACACATTACATCTTCTACAGAATTAATATAACTAAATTCTAAATCAAATCCAGTAAATTCTGTTGTATGTCTATTAGTATTTGAATTTTCAGCTCTAAATACAGGACCCACTTCAAAAATCCTTTCAAAACCACTAGCCATTGCCATTTGTTTATAAAATTGAGGAGATTGCGCTAAATAAGCTAATCTATCAAAATATTTAACTTCAAATACTTCACTACCTGATTCGCTAGCAGCAGCTATTAATTTTGGAGTATGTATTTCTGTAAAATCAAGACTATATAAATATTCACGCATAAGTCTTACCATTTCGCTTTGAACTTTAAAAATATTAGCGTTATATTCATTTCTTAAATCTAGAAAACGATAATCTAATCTTGTATCTATTTCTGCTGCATTTTTGTCTTTAATATTAAGTGGTAGTTCTGGTAACGATTTAGAAGTTACTTCTATCTTAGTAGGGATTATTTCCATTCCATTTAATTTTACTTTTTCATTTTCTAATACTTTACCAACAACTTTAACAGTGCTTTCTAAAGATAAATTATTAATCATTTCTACTAAAGCACTATTTGATTCTTCTGATTTTTCTATAGTCAATTGTACTTTTCCAGTTTTATCTCTTAAAATAACGAATTGAACCCATTGCAGATTTCTAATATTGTCAACAAAAGCACAAATCTCTACTTCTTCGTTAAAATGTTTATTTAAATCTTCTATATATATTCTTTTCATTTATTCACCTTCTTCTAAGATATTTGAATCTAAAAATTCAAGTATTTCTTCTAAACTAATTTTATATTCTTCTTTGGTATTATTATTTTTAATTGTTACAATATTGTTTTTAACTTCTTCTTCACCAATAATCGCTACGTATTTACTCTTCATACGATCAGCTTGCTTAAAATTAGATTTTAAATTTCTATGCATATAGTCCATATCAGTTTTAAATCCATTTAATCTAAGATGATTTGTTAAAGATAAAGCGTTGCTTATTTCATTTTCACTCATAGGTATAATATATATATCTACATTATCATCTTTTACTAAATTAATGTTTTCACATTCTAGTGCAGCAAGTAATCTTTCCATACCTAAAGCAAAACCAACACCAGATACATCTGGACCACCTATTTGTTTAGATAAACCATTATATCTTCCACCACCACATAAAACATTTTGACTTCCAAATCCAGCTATATCTGCTTCTACTTCAAATACAGTATGAGTGTAATAATCTAGTCCTCTCACTACTTTTGGATTAACAACAAATTCAATATCTAATACTTCTAAATATTTTTTAACATCTTCAAAATGTTTTTTACTAACTTCATTTAAATATTCAATGGTAGTAGGAATATTTTTCATAATTTCTTTATCATTATCTACTTTACAATCTAAAATTCGTAAAGGATTTTTTTCAAATCTTTCTTTACAATCTGAACATAAAGTATCTAAATGTGGTCTAAAATATTCTTTTAAAGCTTCTCTATAGTTATTACGAGATTCTAAATCGCCTAAACTATTAATACTGACTTTAATACCTTTAAGACCAAGAAGTCTATAAATATTAACAGCAATGCTTATAACTTCTGCATCTATCAAAGCATCATCTGATCCAAATACTTCTACTCCAAATTGATAAAATTCACGAAATCTACCAGATTGTGGTCTTTCATAACGATACATAGGACCATAATACCAAGATTTTATAGGCATACTAGCACTACCATACATTTTATTTTCAACAAAACTTCTAACAATACCTGCAGTACCTTCTGGACGTAAAGTCATATCACGATCTCCACGATCTTTAAAATCATATGTTTCCTTAGTTACAATATCTGTAGTAGAACCTACCCCTCTATGAAAAAGTTCACTTGCTTCAAACAAAGGTGTTCTAAAATATTCATAATTATATTGCTTCATTAAAGCTTTAAAAACTTCTTCTATATATAGAATTTGTTTTCCTTTATCACCATATACATCATAAGTTCCTTTTGGTTTTTGTATCATAATTACCTCCTTAAATCTTTTGATATTGTTTATCTTTTTCTACTATATCTTTAGTTAGTGTAATAGTTTTATCTTTTCTAGCTGTAAGGGCTTCCCAAGACATATCAAATAGACTTTCTTCTATTATTGTTTGTAATGAGCGTGCTCCTATTTTTAAATTATACGCCTTTTTTGCTACTTCTTCAATATATGTTTCATCCCAAGCTAAATTTATTCCCGCAAGTGCAAGTTTAGCTCTCTCAACAATAAGAGGACTTGCAGTAGAATTTTTTAATATATTTTTTAGTTCTTCTACTCCCAATGAATTTAAATTAACAATTTGAGGAAATCTTCCCATAAATTCACTTGGCATATTACCTTTTTTAATATAATCTTCAATGGTTACATTTTTATTTTGACTTACTTCATTAGAAGAAAAACCAATACTACCTTTTTTTGTTTCTTCTAAAACGTGAGTAAAAGCACCAGATGCAAAAATATTTAAATATTTAGTGTTAAAATAGAATTTATTTTTCTTTATTTCAATCGTATATCTTGTTCCATCTAAAAATTGTAACAAGGAATTAAGTACTCCTCTACCAGAAACATCTCCGTTACTAGGACTACCTTTTTTATCAATTTCATCAAAAAATATTACTCCATGTTTTTCAGCGTATTTAATTCGTTCTTCAATAGATAGTTCGCTTGGTGATTTAGACACCAGTTCTTCTAATAAATCTTCTAAATCAGTTCCAACATAACCAGCAACAGTAAGTTGAGATGTAGGTGCTTTAACTACAGGAATATTAATAGAATGTTCTTTTTCTAAATATTCAAGCATTGTTTCAATAATAAAACTTTTACCACTACCAGTAGGTCCTGTAATTAAACATCTAGTTGGTTTAAAATTTTCAATATTTCCTTTAGTAATCGCTAAATAATTCAAAGCAAAATTTAAAATTATTTTTCTAACAGCTTCATCTTGATTAATAACTTTACTAGTTACATATTTATATAATTCATTTATATTAAAAGGCAAATCATCACATTTATCTTTCTTAGTATCCAATACTTTAGATTTTTCTGGAAGTAATTTAACACCTTCTGTCTTTTTTTCTAAAACTTCTTTTTGAATTATCCCAGCAACACCTAAAATTTGTCTAAAAAAATTTTTAATTTCTTCTATATCACCTTTATTAAGTAATTCTTTAATAGTTTCTTCAGGAAAATAAAAACGAGTTTTAATATCATCAGAAACTTCAGATGTTTGAGTTTCTACTTTAGTTGGTTCAGTAAAGCTTTTATTATAAATATTATTTAAAGGAAATTTAAGTAAATCTAGTTCCCCTGTATTATCATTAGTAACACCAAAATATAAATTACTATTAATATCTTCAATAAATAATTGTATAAATTCTTTTCTATCTTTAGTGTTATTAAATTCAGCTACTGAAGTTGGAAACCCAAAATATTCATCTGTTTCATACATACCAATATGACACCCCAAAAGATCATAATAAGTATTATCATATTGATCAATAAATACTCCTTCTTTAAGATATTTACCTTCTAGCAAGCATATTGGCTTAAAAAAATAAACATTTGGATTAACGATTGTTCTTTCAAATAACATAGCAATATGATTTTTTTCCATTTTATATATCCCCCTAAAACAAAAAAATACCACAAATATAAGGACGAATATTCGTGGTACCACCTTATTTTGTAGTATAACTACCTCTAATCAATAACGCTGATAAGCGATTATTTAACGTTTGGTGTCTTCAATATACAAATACTTAAATGTTTTCACCAACCACATTCTCTCTAAAAGATTTATACACATACTCTTCCAAACAAATAATACTACGATTAGTATATAGATATTTATTGAATTAGTCAATAAATAAAAAGAAAAAAGTATAATAAAATACTTTTTTTAAAATTATTTTAATATTTCTATTACAGGCCGTACACCAAAATTGTATGAACTACCACATTGACTTTCCATATCAGTACCTTCTTCATCTACATCAGAACCATTTTTAAAACTTCCATCATTAAAAATTCCCCAAGCATAATTGCCACCACTAGAACGAGTTAGCCAGTATCCTTCTAAATTGTCAAGATTTTCATATGCCCAATAATTTGAGATTATATTTTCTGCTTCTTTATACGTTAATAATCTAGCATGGATATTATTTCGCATTATATCTTCATATTCTTTTTCTTCATTTTCATCTAAATACACATAATTAAATTCTGGAACATTAGTCCAATTCTTAGTTTGACTTTCCAAATATTCTATAGCCGCAATTGGACCAGTAGCCTCACCACAACGATATGCCCAATCTACACTAGAACCTATATTTCTATCCATTATTAATGTTACTTTATTGTCTATATCACTTACTACATAAAAATTTTGAATCTCGGTATCAGTTACTCGTAAAGCAAATCTCGTTCCTACCACACATGTACCACTTGTTGCACATACATCTACACTTGTAGCAAAGTCATTTGTTGTTGCTATTCCACTAAGACTTTTTTCAGTAACTGGTTCTAACATTTCACCAGTTCCTAATTCACAACTTTCAAATTCTTCAGCTGTTTCTATTTCGCTTGCATCATAATCTTTTGTAATACATACTTCACCATTTGTAATTGCCAAAGTTATTTTACCATCGGTTGTTATTTTCATACTTCCACTTTTTGGGGTAGAACCTTTCACGTTTAATCCTGATGGACTTACTCCATCTTCTGTAAATGTGAATTCCACAGTTTCTGTCATTCCGTTTGGATCCAATAGTTTCTCAGCATAGTACATTTCTCCTGCGCTAATAATTCCATATGCAGTATCCTTAAATGAACTCTTTCTTGCTTCACTTATGATATTCATTATTACTGGTACTGCGATTAGTGCTATTATTGCTAATATTACAATGACTGCTAGTAACTCAATTAAGGTAAAACCTCTTCTTTTTTGTTTCATAAACTCACTCCTATTCTAACAAGTCTTATTATATATTCTTTTAAGCTCTAGAACAGGAGTACAACATAAATCAAAAAAAAGAACTCTTACGAGTTCTCTAATTTTATTTCAAAGCTTCTTTACGAGAAAGATTAAGTTTACCTCTTTTATCATATCCTGTAGCTTTGACAATTATTTCGTCGCCCACTTTAACCATATCACTTGGTTTTTCTACTCTTTTTTCATCCAATTGAGAAACGTGTACTAATCCTTCACATCCTGGCCAAAGTTCTACAAAACAACCAAAGTCTTCTACTTTAACAACTTTTCCTGTATAAACTTTTCCTATTTCTACTTCTTTTACTACATCTTTAATCATTTGAGCAGTTCTATCAATAACTTCTTTATCAGTATGGTATATGATTACTCTACCATCGTCTTCTAAATCAACTTTAACTGCTTTAATATCATTAACTGAAGTAACATTACTACATTCTAAAATGATTTTAGTAATCATTTCTCCGCCTTTACCAATAACTTCTTTTATTCTATCTGGATTAATCATAAATGTCATTGTTTTAGGTGCATACTTACTTACTTCTTCTCGTGGTTTTTCTATTTGTTTAGTCATTACATCAAGTATCTCAAATCTAGCTTGTTTAGCTTGTTTTAAAGCTTTATCTAAGATATCTCTAGTTATACCTTTTATTTTAATATCCATTTGTAAAGCACAAATACCTTCACGAGTTCCAGCAACTTTAAAGTCCATATCTCCTAAATGATCTTCCATACCTTGAATATCAGTTAAAATTGTATAGTCATCCCCATCAGTGATAAGTCCCATAGCAATACCCGCAACTGGAGCTTTAATTGGAACACCAGCAGCCATTAAACTCATACATCCTGCACAAATGCTTGCTTGACTAGATGAACCATTACTTTCTAATATTTCAGATACAACTCTAATTGTATATGGAAATTCATCTTCTGAAGGAATTACTTGAAGTAATGCTCTTTCACCTAGTGCTCCATGTCCAACTTCTCTTCTACCAGGAGAACCATATCTACCAGTTTCACCTACTGAGAATGCTGGAAAGTTGTAATGTAACATAAATCTTTTTTCATCTTCTAAACTAAGACCATCTAAAATTTGATGTTCTCCTAAGGCACCTAAAGTAGTAACTGAAAGTGCTTGAGTTTGTCCACGTGTAAATAAAGCAGAACCATGTGTTCTTGGAAGTAAATCAATATCAGTTGAAAGTGGTCTTATTTCAGTCATACTTCTGCCATCAGCACGAATTTGTTCTTTAACTACAATACGTCTAAATACATCATATTCAATATTTTCCATTACTAATTTAACTTTAGTAATTAAAATATTTAAATCTTCACTACTTAATTCAGAGTTTTCTAAAGTATATTTTTCTACTACTTCTGCTTTAATAGTATCAATAGCTTCATATTTTTCTAATTTATCTTTAATTCTTAAAGCTTTATCTAATTTTTCTTCAATTAAATCTTTAATATTAGCTTTTAATTCATCATCTATTTCTAATACTTCATATTCCATTTTTTCTATGCCAATTTCAGCAATAATTTCTTTTTGGAATTCAACTAATTTTCTAATAGCTTCATGACCAAACATTAAAGCTTCTAACATATCTTCTTCACTTACTTGTTTAGCTCCTGCTTCAACCATATTAATAGCTTCATAAGTACCAGCAACTGTTAAATCTATATCAGATACTTCTACTTGTTCAGCAGTTGGATTGATTACAAGTTCTCCATTAACTCTACCTACTTTAACACTCGCTACAGGACCATCAAATGGTATTTTACTAATTGAAGTCGCTAAAGAAGAACCAAAAAGAGCTGTCATTTCTGGTGAATTATCTTGATCAACACTTAGTACAGTATTAACTACTTGCACCTCGTTTCTAAAGTTTTCCGGAAATAGTGGACGCATTGGTCTATCAATCATACGAGCAGCAAGTGTAGCATTTTCACTAGGTCTTCCTTCTCTTTTAATAAATCCGCCCGGAATTTTACCTACTGAATATAATTTTTCATTATATAAAACCATTAATGGGAAGAAGTCTGATAAGATATTGGCATTTTTAGAAACTACTGCAGTAGAAAGTACTACAGTATCACCATAACGAACTAAAACAGCACCATCTGCTTGTTTAGCTAATTCTCCATTTTCAACAACTATTTTTCTTCCATAAAAATCTAATTCAAATATTTTCTTCATAATTACCTCCAAATTTAAAAATAAAGACACTTAAAAATAAGTGCCCACATTTTTTTATTTTCTTAATCCTAAGTCTTTAACAATTTTACGATATCTAGTAACATCAGTTTTTAATAAATAATTTAATAAACTACGACGTTGACCAACTTTTTTAAGTAATCCTCTTCTTGAATGATAATCGTGACTATGTTCTTTTAAATGTTCTGTTAAAGTCTTAATTTCTTCTGTTAAAATTGCAATTTGAACTTCAGCTGAACCTGTATCTTTTTCATTTTTTGCAAATTTTTTAACGATTTCGCTTTTAACTTCTTTACTTAAAGCCATATTTTTTTCTCCTTTCTTATAATTCACTTATACCTAGTTTAAATCGGAGACGTTTTAAACCAAGTAAAAGTACTACTAACAATATACACTAATTTTAGTAAATATTCAAGTATTATTTACTTTTTTTTAATAAATCTCTAATTTCTTCTAGTAAAACTACTTCATCACTTTTCTTTATTTCTTCTTTTTTAGTTTCCTCTTTTTTTGCTTCTTCCTTTTTAGAAAATTTATTAATAAATTTTATCATAACAAATATGCACGCTGAAACAATTAAAAAATCAATTATATTTTGAATAAACATTCCATAATTAATAGAAGCATCTTTTATAGTTAAACTTAAATTTGTAAAATCTAACCCACCTAAAATAATTCCAATTAAAGGCATTAAAACATCGTTAACTAAAGAGGTTACTATTTTACCAAAAGCGCCCCCAATAATTACCCCAACTGCTAAATCAATCACATTTCCTCTAGAAATAAATTCCTTAAATTCTTTTAATATCTTTTTCATAAATCCTCCTAAAGCATTTTCCATGGTTTTAATTTTGTAATATCTTTTGAATATATTTTATAAATAGCTTTTGCTTTTTTATTTTCTGTAAACAAAATATATTCTTCATTATAAATGTTATCTATAATAGCGCCATTTTTTATTTTTTCTTTTAAATTAGCAGGTATTTCTACTTTATGATAATCTAAAACATCTTCTACGTTTAAAAGTTCATACTTACCATCAAGAACATCTTCTAATTTATAACTATCTTTTAAAGTAAATTTCCCTTGTTTTGTTCTTCTTAAATTGCTCATAATAGCAATACTATTTAGTTTTCTTGCTATATCATTACCTAAAGCTCTAATATATGTTCCTTTACTAACTAAACATCTTACTTTTATGACAGTTTTATTGTTATTATATTGAATATCTAATAATTCTAATTCTTTTATGTTTACTTCATGTTTTGGTAATACAACTTCTTCGTTATTACGAGCATATTCATAAAGTTTTTTACCATTTACTTTAACCGCTGAATAAATAGGCACTTCTTGATTATAAATTCCTATCATTTTCTGTAAAGCTTTTCTAATTTCTTCTTTAGAAAATATAGCCTCTTCTTCTTTAATAACATTTCCTGTAATATCTAAAGTATCAGTAAGTTTTCCAAATATAAACTCTGCCTCGTATTCTTTATCTGTTGCAACTAAAAGTTCAGATATTTTAGTATAAGAACCCAAACATATAACTAAAACTCCCGTAGCTAGTGGATCAAGCGTTCCAGTATGTCCTACTTTTTTAGTTTTAAAATACCTACTAATTTCATTCACAACATCTCTACTAGTTAAATTTTTAGGCTTATCTATTACTAATATTCCGTTCATTTTTAACCTCATTAATACTAGCATAATATTGTTCAACTAAATTTTTACCCATAATCAACCCTTTAGTAACAGGATCATCACTTCCAGTATGCAATTCACCGTAATTTTTGACAAATCTAGAAACTAAAGTTTTTATAAGGGCATATTCGTTTGGATAGTCACCAATAGAAACAATATTCGTTACAATTGACCTAACTAATTCTATTCCTTGAACAATATCTTTTCCAGTTTCTTTTTCTGCTATCAAGATAACATTTTCTAACTGATTAAACTGCAAATCTAAATTAGTTTGTTCTTCAATATCTTTTTTTTCAACTACCATAATTATCCTCTCAATTCAAAAGTAGTTCCTTCTCTTGTATCTTTTATAATTATTCCTTTTTCTAAAAGCTCATTTCTAATGGCATCTGCTATTTCATAATCTTTATTTTGCTTAGCTTCATTTCTTTTTTTAATCATTTGATTAATATATTCTAGTAAATTACTATCTATTTCATCTTCTTTTAATAAGTCTAACGATAACACCTTATCAAAATCTTCAATTAAACATAGTTTTGTTTTGTTATTGGTATCCAATTTTAAAACTTCAAATAAAGTTGTAAGTGCTAAAGCAGTATTTAAATCATTACTTAAAGCATCAACAAATTTTTGTTTATATATTTTAACAACTTCAAAATCAACTTCACCCACTGCATTTTCTTTTAATTTTTTTACTCTGTTTTTTAATTTATCATAAGCATTCGCAGTATTATCTAAACCTTCATAAGTAAAAACTAATTGCTTTCTATAATGAGATTCTAAACAAAACATACGATAAGCTAAAGGATTATATCCTTTTTCTAAAAGCAATGATACAGTTAAAAATTCACCCTTACTTTTACTCATCTTACCAGTACTATCATTTAAGTGTTCAACATGAAACCAATAATTACACCATTTATGTCCTAAATAACCTTCTGATTGAGCAATTTCATTAGTGTGATGAGGAAAAATATTATCTACACCACCACAATGAATGTCTAAAAATTCACCTAAATATTTCATTGAAATACAAGAACATTCAATATGCCAACCAGGATAACCTATTCCCCAAGGACTATTCCATTTAAGTTCTTGATCGTCAAACTTAGATTTAGTAAACCATAATACAAAGTCACCTGGATTTTTTTTATCCAAATCTTCTTCTACATCTTCTCTAGCTCCAACTACCATTTCATCTTCTTTATGGTTAGTTAAAGAATAATAGTCATCTAATTTAGTTATATCAAAATAAATATTACCATTAGATTGATATGCATAACCTTTTTCTAAAAGTTTTTCAATGACTTTAATATAATCAGGTATATGTTCTGTAGCGGGTGCTACTATTTCTGGTTTTTTAATATTTAATTTTTTACAATCTTCAAAAAAAGCATCAGTATACATCTTAGCTATTTCTAATACTGTTTTATTTTCTCTTTTAGCTCCTTTAAGCATTTTATCTTCACCAGTATCACTATCACTACTCAAATGTCCTACATCAGTAATATTCATACATCTAGTTACGTTATATCCTAAATAGTTTAATGTTTTTTCTAACACATCTTCCATAATATAACTTCTTAAATTTCCAATATGAGCATAATGATATACAGTAGGACCACATGTATATAATTTAACTTCTTTATCGTTATTTGGAATAAACTCTTCAACTAATTTTGATTTAGTATTATACAATTTCATAAATTCACCGCTTTCTAAAAAAGTATATGAAATTTAAACTAAATTAATTTTATCATAATATTTATCAAATGTCACTAAACTCATTAATTTTAAATTTACAAAAATATTTATCAAATTTCAAAAAAATATTGCATAATATTTTGTAATGTGATATTATTAAAGAGCGTTAATTATTTTGGACCTTTAGCTCAGTTGGTCAGAGCATCCGGCTCATAACCGGGCGGTCGTAGGTTCGAGTCCTACAAGGTCCACCACAATGCGAGTGTGGCGAAATTGGCAGACGCACTAGACTTAGGATCTAGCGCCTTACGGCATGGGGGTTCAAGTCCCTTCACTCGCACCAGATTGATAGGAAACTCGAACTTTTCGAGAAAATATAAAACGACTTGTCAAAAAGTCGTTTTTATGTTATTATGTATATAGATGAAGAAATCTTCATAAAATAAAAAAGGAACACTTAATATTGCAGTGTTGAGTGTAGCCGATTATATCGATTCCACCTAAATCAAAGCTGAGTTAGGTGGATTTCTTTTATATTAATACTATAAATAGCAAGAATAGTAAAAGGAAGATAATTATTACTAAAGATAGAATTAAAAAATCCTTCTTGTTCATGTTCTCGCCTCCCTTCTTTCAAGAAGTTTGGCTCCACCCAACTATTAAATGTTCCTGAATATAATTATAGCAAACATTTGTTCTTTGTACAAGCAATTTTAGAATGTTTAGCTTTTAATTTTATTTTTAATTTTTTACATACTTTATGAACTAAACTATCTGATACAACTAAACCAATTTCACATCTTACAATTACATTTATTCTATGATATCCATAGCTTGGTTTTCTATTATGAATATCTATTATTAATTCTCCTAAATCTTTTCTAATTATTTAACCATTTATAATAGCCACTTTTAGATACTTTTATAATTAAACATAATGATTTTATATTATATTCTTTGCTTAACAATTCAATATTGGTTCTATTATTTTAAGTTTTTCTTCTTTTGTTCTTAACTTTTGTTTCTGTCCTTTAGCAGCCATATTATCAGCTCCTTATCTTAATTATATCAAAAATAAAAGCATACACTTTTTTCGTGTACACTTTTATATTACAACTTAACCTTAGGGTGTTTCTATTTATAATTAATTTTCTTTATTACTTTTACCTAAATTACATCTATCACATAATGTTTGTAAATTACTTAAAGTAGTTTTTCCACCTTTTGAAACAGGAACTATATGATCTACATGTAATTTAGCGCCATCTTTAACAGTAATACCACACTTTTGACATTTAAAATTATCTCTTTTTAATACATCATAACGCATTTTATCAGTTAAATATTTTCGTTCCCTTTTTGATGTTTCATCATATTTTTTGCCATTTCTCCATTGCATATATAAATCACATAATTCTTGATATTCTACTATTCTATTCTTCTTATATGTATTTTTACCAGAAGGTGTAGTATATGAAATAATTACATCTATCGAAATGTTATATACATTTTTATCGTAAAGAATTTCTTTTATGATTCTATTTTCAATCTTATTATATTTTTTTCGCGAAAAAGAAATCTGTTCTAAATCAGAATCACTGATTATATCATCAATTTTTGAATATTCCTCAATATAATTATCAAAAATCTTTTTGTTTCTATAAGCATTTAAAATAAAATCTCTTATATTATTTTCATTATTTTCAATTTGGTATAATATTATTGACTTAGCTCTTGCTCTATCAAAACTTTTATGAGAATATTCATGTTCTTCAATTGTTCTATCAATTTGGCCCATTTCTTTAAATACATGTTTTTTATTTAATTCAACTACTTTATTATACTTTGTACTAATTTGTTTTACTTTTTCATTATTTTTATTTTTAATACTCTTTATGAAATAATTTATAATTAAATATGAAGGCACAGAAATGTAAAAACAAATAATTGATATTTTTTCATTTAATTTATCCGTTAAATTTATACCTAAAATTAAATTAATAAATACAATTAAATAAAACAAAAGTAACCACATTCCAAACCATTTTAATAAATGTAATCCATTTTTTTTCATACTATCCCTCACGAAAAACATTATATCACAAGTTAATAAAAAAAGAAACGTTCGTGTAGATATGTAATATATATTAAAATAATAATAAACGCTAGTACAATAAGCATTTACAATTTTTAGCATTAATATTTGTAGGAATTTATAAGATTTTTTTGAGATTATTCTGATAATTTGATAAAACCAATTGTGACCTAATTTGAGACTTTTCTCGAGAATATTTGTAGGTTTATACACAATATAAAATTTACTCTATTCTTTTTTATATTTTTTCATCAAAATGATATTTTAATTTTATAGTTTTCTACATAAAAATACTATTTATCCTTGATAGCCTTAATATAAGCATTAAAGGAATCTAAGTCCCTTCACTCGCACCAAAAGGTATAAAACACACTTTTATAAAGTGTGTTTTTATGTTATTATATATATAGCATAGTAAGATGTATTTTGATATTTATAAATATTATGGCTATTTTAACGTTGTTATCTTTAATTTTATCAAAATCTCATAAACAAACAGACAATAAAACCGTAAATAAACTTAAAAAAATTATATTGAGTGCAATATATTTTGTGATTTTTTTATAGCATATTATTTTATAGTGACTCTTATTACAATGATACCTCTTGCTTTGCTTTCTAAAAATGCAGATAGTGATACAGGTTTATGGGCATATAGTATTATTTGAGGAATGACTTTATCCCCTCTTTTATTGTTTATCACAACAAAAAAAATTTTTAAAAGGAAGGAGAAAATAACAGATGGAAATCATAAAACAAAAAGAAGTAACTCAAGGAACTAATGCTGATAATTGTAATACTTTGGAGTATTCTTTTTCAGACAAAAAAATTGATTTAGGTGTAGCCATTATCAAAGGTAGATACCCAGAAAGTGGCTTTTGTATGAATACAAAATGCAAAGAATTAATTTACGTTGTAGAAGGTAGTGGTATTTTATATTTTGATAATAGTAATACTACATTTTCACAAGGTGATTCTGTTTTAATAAACAAAAACGAAAAATATTATTGGGAATCAAATTACTGCAAAGTTGCTATGATTTGTACTCCTGCTTTTTCAAAAGAACAATATAAATTAGTAGAGTAATTTCAATTACACATTATACTTAACTGTAAAAAGTGCTATGCACTTTTTTTATTATGTTTTAATTGTTTTAATTCTTACTAATTTATGTTATAATATTACCCATGAATATTTATATAGGAGGTTTTTATGAATTTAAAAAATAAATTATTACATTTAAAAGATACAATTATTCTTAAAGCTAAAGAAAAAGCATATGCATCAGGTTTTGGAAGTACTGAAGATTATGAACCAAAATTCAATAGTTATGAACTTAGTGATTTTGTAGATAATTTAATTAACTGGTATTCTGAAACTATGATAAAAGGACATTTTACTGAAATTGGAGAATTTCATTTTCCTGAAGATTTAAGAAACTTCATTGAAAAAATGGCTGTATGGTATGAATTAAGATATCCAGATTATGAAATTAATAGACTTATGCCTGGTTCTAATCAAGAAGGCCTTTATGTAAGTGATATTATGTTTAAAAATAATAAATATATAAATGACTTGCTTGAAGAAGAAGCTGATACTAAATATTTAGATTGGGATGAATTTTATAATGCTAGATCATTTATCCGTGCCTTACCACATACTGAAAGATATTTTTTAGCTAAACCAAAATTTCCTAACTTAGTTTATATAAAAACAGGTTCTTACCCTCATTTTCACTTACATCCAAACGGAACTATTTACGAAGCAGAAGGAATTGAAACACTTTTAGGATATCAAATTTATGATAAAGAATTAGTAGGAAAACATATTACCGAACTTCCTAATCTTTTAGAAGAATTTGGTTATAATCTATCTAGTAATTCTGAATTATTTAAAGTAATTAAGAACTATAAAAATAGAGTTTATTTAAAAGAAGAACTATTAAACTGTGTTATGTATAGATTAATTGATCGTGGTGGTAATAGAATTGGACCTAGAAGAGCATTTTTGTTTGCTAAAGAATTTAATAGAAGTATTGACATTCCTTTGATTTATGGTATAGATTACTCTGATCCAGGTTTAAATAGTTTTATTACTACATACCTTGAAGCAGGTGGCAAAGAAGATTTAGTTTGTCTTGTAGGATACGGTTCTAGAAGCAGAAAAAATGAACCATTATCAATAATAAAACTTAAAGAAATCTATAAACCTGTAACAAAAGAAACCGAAAAAGATTCTAAATTAACTGAATTGCATCAAAGACTTGTAAATGTTCTAGCTAACAGTATTGATCCAGAAGAATTAAGACAAGAAACAGTTAAACAATTGAGAATTGAAAGAAAACTTCAAAAAAATAATTTAAATAAAAAAGCATCAGAATAATTTCTGATGTTTTATTTTTGAATCATATTTAATAAATTAATTTTAAACATATCTTTATCTGAATGTTGTTTAGATACCATTACACCTTTATATGTAACTAATTCTTGTTGATGTCCTTCACTTAAAATATCAACAGGCATTATTTTATCTAGCATAACAATTCTTTCATTTTCATAAACTAAATATATTAATTTAATATCTCCATGAACCTTAGAAAACATAATATCAGTTGGTAATTTTAATTCATAAGTTTTAGTAGCTTGACTACTATTAGTCGCAACTAATTCACCTAAGAAATTTCCTTCTTTTAAAGCAGGATAGTATTCAAAATATAATTTTTTATATGCTAACATATTATATTTTTTTAATGAACGTTCAAGTTTTTTGAATTCATTTTCGTTTATATATTCAAATACATAATTTTCTTTCATATTTTTACCTCCTTTTAGTTTTCTAATCAATGGCTCAATAATATTATCATAATTTCAGTTAAAAGTCAATAATTATATATCCAGTTCTACTGCTGTACAACCATTATTATAGTAAAAAGTTTTATAATCAATTACTTTCTTACATCTTCTTAAAGTTTCATGAGTAGTTATTTTTAAAATACCACTACCTACTCCATGTACTACTATTATAAATTTTTGCTTCATTTTTAAATTATCATTAACAAAATCAATGATTGCTACTCTAGCTGTTTCACGGTCATAACCATGCAAATCTAATTTTGGAAGACTATCTATAAAAATCAAATCATTTAAATGCATTATAGACTTCTTCCATTTCTTCTAATGTAGGAATTGAAACTCTTGTTCCAATTCTAGAAACAGAAATTGCTCCCGCTATATTTGAAAGTTTTAATACTTTTTCAAAATCAAAGTTATTTGCTATTCCATAAGTAAATGCACCATGGAATATATCTCCTGCTCCAGTAGAGTCTACTGCTTTAAGTTTTATAGATGGCATTATTTTTATTTCACCTTTTAATTTATACAAACATCCAGCCGCTTCTAAAGTAACTACTATATTATTATGAAAAATAGTTTCTAATTTAGTATATACATCACTAGCATTACTATAATCACTATTAAACTTAATTTCTGAAACGTTTTCAGCAAATTCCTTTGAACAAACTAGATATGTTACCATTTTAGAAAGTTCTACTATTTCTTTACGAGACCTACCGGCATCTATAATGCTTATTGCCTTAGGGTATTTTTCTAATAATTTTTTAGACATTTCATATTCTTGACCATCCATCAAAATAATATCAGGTTCAAAATCTAAGCTAAATTCTTTCATTTTCATATCACTAGGTCTATAAGTAAATACTGTTCTACTACCAATTGAAGTATTAGCTAAAATAAAACTAGAAGTAGTAGTATGTTCTTCACTCATTTCTAAGTATTTAGTATTAACACCAATCATATCAAATTCATTTTTTATTTTTTTACCATATAAATCTTTTCCTACTATTCCAGCAAAAGTAGTATCCATATTCCATTTACCTAATAGATAAGCAGCCGTAGCACTTGGACCACCACCACACTCTATGCGATCATGAACTCTATTTTTAGTATTTTCTTCAGGGTATTCATCAACTGGTATAGTTATATCGTAAGCTGCATGTCCTATACATAATATTTTCATATCATCACCTATTATAATTATAGAACAAAAAAGACAAATAATCAATATTTGTCTACTCATTAACTGTAATAATCCGTTTAATTGACACACTATTTTCATATATGTCAGTAGCCGTATAAGTAACTGTATAAATTCCAGGTATGCCAAAACTTAAATTACTTTTAGTAGTTATTTTAACATCTTGTCCACTATTATCACTAGCAGATACACCATCTAATAAATCAAATTCTAATATATCCGCTGAAACACTCACGTTAGCAGGAACAATTAAAACTGGTGGTGTTGTATCTCTTACAACTATAGTTCTGTTAATAGAAGATATTAAGCCATCTTCTTCTACCATATAATTAATGGTATAATGACCGACACTATCTGTTTTAATAATGTTATCTTTTCCAGTTATAGTTATTTGAACATCATCTATTATATTACCCTTAGAACCATAAGCAATAACTCCAGGTTCTAAATACATATCCCCAAGTTCCAAATAAACTAAAGCTTCGCCTTTTAAAATAATTTTAGGTTTATTGTAATCAGTTTCTTCAAATACAGTTTGTGATCCTGTATTTTCATTAACTTCATAAATATAACTATTTTTATTTTTTGTAATAGTTAGCGTCATATCATCAGGAAGTAATTTATTGGTTATTGGATTAACAATATTACTATCTATAAATTTTGACTGTTTTAGTTGTAATAAAGTTAATGTAATGGTTTCACCTGATTTTTCTGGCAAACTTTCTTTATTATCATTAGCCCAAGATTTGAGCGCTAATTCAATATTATTAATTTGAATTTCATATAAATCTTCTTTTCTTTTTTCTAGTTGATTTAAAACCATTGGTGTCACAATCAAAGATACTACTCCAAGTATAACCATAGTTGCAATCATTTCAATAAATGTAAAACCTTTTTTCATCAAAAAAACACCACTCTCTAATAGTATTATAGTTTATTAAAAAGTGATGTTTTTCAAATATAACCTTTTGTTTTAAATAGTTTTACTTCCAAATTCTTCATCATCATCGTGAGGATGCGGCTCATCAGGCAAACTATCTAAGTATTTAGCATACTTTTCTAATTCTTCTTCAGTGTATAAACCAAACAATGCATCCGGATCTTGATCATCTGTTATCCCATTTAGCACAAATCTTTTATAATTAGGTCTTAAATCAGCTTCAGAAATTTTCTTTTCATCTTCTATCACTGGTTTAGTAGTCAAATCTTTATTATTTTTATAAAGTTCAACTCCTAAAACTAACGCTCTAAATTGCTTATAATTAGAAGCATATTCTAATATTTTTTCATAACAGAAATTACAATCATACGTATCATCATAAAAATAATTATCTAACCATTCTTCTAATTTTAAAGTTAATAAATCATTTTCTTTCAAAAAGCGTATAAATTTTCTATCAGATAGTAAAGGTAAAAATGTTTTAGAAATAAAATCACCAAACACATGATTTTCCTTACTTATTTGTCTAATACCTTTGTCCGCATGTTTTTTAAGCCCGTGGGCATCTTCAAAAATAGTTTCTAAATGCTTTTCTTTGCCATCACTTTTATAAGAAATATAAAAGTGTGTATGCCCTTTTAATTTAGCTTTATCAAAATCTATTTCTTTTATTAAAAAATCTGGATTACTATCAATAGTAAATGCATCTATAGCCATAAGACTTACCTTATCTTTTAAAATGCCTCCTTCAGGAACTTTAACAGTAAAATCTTCTCCATCAATTGTAACTTTTAAAGTATATCGTCCCATATAATCCCCCTTATCTAAAGTTATTATAACATAAAAGAAAAAACTTTCCAAATTAAAAAATTAACTTTCAAAGAAGTTAATTTTTGCTTTACATAACTGTTTATATTTTTTTAGTTTAATTCGTCTTTTGACATCATCAAATAAAAGTGTATAAACTACTTCCCAAATCATAACCCATCCAATAATTAAACATATTTCTTTTAGTACATATAAATAACTTAAAATTTTTAAAGCAGAAAATGCTATTAAAATAACCCCTAAAAGAAATAATACTATCTGACGATAAGTTTGATGTTTTGATACTATTAATAAATGACTTATTTCTTGTCCAAAGTAGGCATGAATCATATCTGTTATATTATTTTGATTTGTTTTACTTAATTTACTCTCACTTTTAATATTAATTTCAATCTTACTTTTTAAAGGAAAGGTTAAACATTCTCTATAAATAAAACTCGCTAGTTCTTGTGATAATTTATCATTATCAAATTTAGCAATCACATCTCCATAATTCTTAATATTAATCTCTATTTTATTTATCATTAAACACCTCTAAAAAATATCATAAAAATTAAAAATCCCATTAAAATCAAAGACATAATTATCCCATTTGTTTTTTCTACTTTAGTTGATTTATATTTAACACCTAAAGCCATAGAAACTAAAATACCACCAATTAATCCCCCAATGTGAGCTGCATTATCAATTCCATTTAAAATAAACCCTAATAATAAATTCATAACGATTAATGGAATTATTTGTGATTTTAAAACACCATCTAAATAAACACGATAATGATAACCAAAATATAAAGTTGCTCCTAAAAGTCCAAATATAGCTCCACTTGCTCCAGCACTTATACCATCACTAAATAAAATTGAAAGTAGACTACCAAATATAGCACTCATAATATAAATAATTGTAAATTTAAATTTACCATAAAAACTTTCTACTTGAGGTCCAATTACATATAAAGCATAACTATTGACAAGTAAGTGAATTAAACCAATATGTAAAAACGCACATGTAAGTAGTCTATAGTACTGTCCTGCACGAACTAAAATGCCATAATTAGCACCAAACTTAATTAAAGTTCCAACATGAGTACTACCGCTACCAAATAAATACATAAGAATAAAAACTATAATATTAATAGCTATGATTGAATATGTTATAATAGGTTTTTTCTTAGTAAAAACTTCTTCAGCTCTCATAGTCTCACTCTCACTTTTTTTAGTAATTTCACTAGTTAATTTCATAAATAGTTCCATACCTTTTTCCTTAAAATCAGTATTATCAGTAATAGTTGGAAATTCACTAGTAACAAAGTCATACTTATTTAAATCATCAATCGTTTCTATGTAAGCACAATCTACGTTACCTAATTTAGTATTATCTTTATTTACATTGTCTCCTAAATTTAAAAATATACTTAACGCATTCATAGAAAAAGACATCGTTTTCTTTTTTATTTTTTTCATTATTTTTTTAGTTCTATATATATCAAAATCTAATTGTTCATCATTATGAATATAGTTACTAACAATGCGTATTATCTCATGATCATTATTTAAATTTTCTAACCAAATTTCATTTTGAGCACCTTGCAAGATTATAGGATTATAACCTTGTTCAGTTATAAAATAATGAAGTAACTTCATAACCAATTCATCAGTTTTATCTACTCTTGCTTCCATAAATTCCTCCAAACAATAACATTTTACACTTTTTTTAAATTTTAGTAAAGCTAAGCATTTTTAAATTTATTTAAAATATTTTCAAAACATTTTGGAAGTCCGCTAGAAAATTCCAAATATTTTTTACTAGTAGGATGTACAAAACCTAAAGTTTTAGCATGTAAACATTGACCACTTTCATCTATAATTTTGCGTCTTCCATATACCGGATCATTAACAACTGGATGTCCAATATAATTCATATGCACTCTAATTTGATGTGTTCTACCAGTTTCTAGTTTTAATTCTATTAAAGTTGCCTCTTTATATCTTTCTAAAACTTTAAAATGTGTAACAGCAGTTTTAGCATTAACATCAGTAACTGCCATTTTTTTACGGTCTTTTTCATCTCTTCCAATAGGAGCGTCAATAGTACCAGTATCATTATTAATAACTCCCCATACTAAAGCAATATAAATTCTAGTGGTTGTTTTTTCTTCTAATTGTTTAGCTAAAAATTCATGCGCTAAATTATTTTTAGCAACCATTAGTAAACCTGTAGTATATGCATCAATTCTATGAACAATTCCTGGTCTAAAGCATCCATTAATACTACTTAAATTATTTGAATGATATAAAAGCCCATTTACTAAAGTTCCATGATTATTTCCAACTGCAGGATGAACTACTATACCATTAGCTTTATTAACAACAATCACATCATCATCTTCATAAACTATATCTAAATCCATCTCCTCAGGGATTGCATTCATAACTTCCTCTTCGTAAGTTATTTCTATAACATCGTTTTCTTTAACAATATACCCAGCTTTAGTATTATTTCCATTTACCAAAATATCATTATTTTTAATTAATTTATTAATTTTACTACGACTAAGATCTTCAATATTATTACTTAAATAAACATCTAATCTATCATTACTATCAGTTACTACTAGTTTCACTTTTCTCACCTCTAAATATATCAATTATTAATAAAAACACAGAAACAACAATACAAATATCTGCAAAATTAAAAATAGGAAAATTATAATTAAAAATTAAAAAATCTAAATAATCTATTACATAACCAAATATTATTCTATCAATAAGATTACCAATTATACCACCTAATAAAAGTCCATATGTAATATTTTCAAAATTAGTTAATTTTTTGTTTTTAATAAAATATACATATATAAGTATAATAGACATAATTGCAACAAATATTAAAAATAAGCGATTACCACTAAAAATACTCCAAGCAGCGCCATCATTTTGTACATATGTTAAATTAAAAAAATTACTAATAATTTCATTACTATAATTTAGTTTTAAAGTACTTGAAACAATTATTTTAACCATTTGATCTATCACAATACATAAAAATGTTATAAATCCTACTTTTTTCATAATTTCACCTAAAAGTATTATACCTTAAAATAAACAAAAAGGAAACCGTAATCCTACGAGTTTCCAATAGTATTATATGCATAAAATAAATTTTTATTATAAATCTTGACAAAAAATTTTTTATTGTTAAAATATTTAGTTAGTAAAGGGGGGAGTTCTATGGAATATATTAATAATTTCAAAAAAGATTTACAGGAATTTTTAAACGGATTTAAACAAATGGGTTCCGACTTAGTTAATAAAGAAAGAAGAATTAAGCAAGTCCCTAACTTGATCACTTTATCAAGATTATTAATAGCAAGCTTCATTCCATCTGCTGCCATAAGTGGTAATTTAGTTTTAGCAGCAGTTTTAACAATTGCTGCTGCATCTACTGATGGTATTGATGGAATAGCAGCAAGAAAATTAAATGCTACTAGTGAATTTGGTAAAAACTTAGATCCTGTTTGTGATAAGTTTTTTGCAGCCATTTTAACTGTTCCTTTAATGATTAAACTTCCAGCAATTGCTTCAATTGGACTAGGCGTTAACTTAGTTTTAGAAGCAGGTATTGCAGGAATTAACTTAAAATCAAAAGCTAAAGGAAACAATCCGAGAACCACATGGTTAGGAAAAATAAAAACAGCTTTACTTTCAAGTTTACTTGCAGCTTTCTATATATCTTTTTCTCATAAATTTAACCCTGCATTTATACCAACTCTTTATGCTTTAACTACTACTTTCCAAACACTCACTTGTATAAATTATCAAAAAATTGATAAACAAAAAGATAAAGAAAAAGAAATACTTTCTACTAATCAAACAACAAATCATAACGAGGAAACACAAACACAACAGACAAAAACAAAAACTATTGAACAAAGTAAAGAAACTTTCACAATTAGTGATTATCAAAAATTAAAAGAGGAATTAACAGCTCCTAAAGAAGATTTAGAAAAAGATAAATCAATTGATAATGGGTTTCAAAAAACAAAAAAATAGCAATTGCTATTTTTTTTCGTATTCCCATATGTTTAATCTACCATTTACATATATTTTGCTAGTTTTTTTAGGATTACTTACCTTCCATGCATATTTAGAGTCATATGGATGTAAGTAAACATAAGGGTTTTTATTATGAATCACATCACTTTTTTCCTTATCTAAAAGTATACATTCATCTAAATTGACACTCCCTATAATACATCCAGTATCAAAAGGAATATTATAATCTTTAAATAATTCTAAATCTTTCTTATTATAACTTTTACTAGCATGTATAAAAAGTTCTCCACGATAATTAGTTTTCCAACTTCTAAATTCATATTCTTTATATCCATAAATAATTAAAGAAGCCCAAGGTTGTTTAATTGATATTACTTTCATTTATTTTCTCCATAAATTCTTTAAAATTTTTAACACAATTATTTTGGTTATTCTGGCTTATAATAAAGCCATTGTATTTATTAATCATTGTTAAATCATTAACATTATCACCTATAGTATAAATATCACTATCTTTAATATTAATTTTATTTTTTACATATTCTATACCATCTATTTTAGTAATATTTTTATTTATTATATTAATCCAGTGAAGACCTAAATATCCATCAACATCATAATTAGTTTTAATAATTTCTAACAATTGTTTTGCCTTTTTATAATCTTTATAAAGACCATATACTCCACATATAAAATCATTTTCTATATTTAAATATACTTTTTCAATATTTTTATTTTCTTTTAATTCTTCTAATATTTTTAATGCTACTAATTTATTCATATAATCTAGTTTTAAAATATTAAAATCTTTATCATAAACAACCGCACCATCTGTACATATTAAATACTCAAAAGCAATATTTTTATTTTGAATATCTTTTTTTAAAAGGTCAAAAGGTCTTCCTGTTGCTATAACAAAAAGATTACCTTTATTTACAAATTCATTTATAAGAATAATATTTTCTTCATAATTATCACTATAAAAGGTATTATCAAAGTCACTTACTATAAGTTTCATTATTTTAATTCCTTCGTTATTTTTAAACCAGTTTTAAATAAATCATCTACTTTAATAATATCTTTATCTAAAGCTGTTATTACCTTTATTTTTTTATCATCACTTACTAAATATAATAATTTAATATCCGAACATTCTACTAAATAACTATATTCACCATCACTATAAATTTCCTTTTTTTCCATACCACAAGTAGTACTAGTATCAAATAAATCATATTCATTAATACGGCCTAAATATGTAAACTGCTTAAAATACTTGCTATCATATCTACTATCAATATCTCTTAAAGTTTGTCTTTTTATATCTTCATATATATTAGATACATACTCTTTATCAAAATAATAGCTTTTACTATTTATTTTAAATTCTACATATGAAATATTATCAATTAACTTAAATAAAATTAAGGTGTCTTTTTCTAAATCTTGATAATTATGATTATTCATATTATTTTTATAATTTATAATAACACCATATGGTTCTTCTTTAGTATCTAATTCAAAATTTTCCATATATTTTCCACTATAAATATCAGAAATAATACTTCCCACTTCACTATTATCACCTATATAAACGCCACTATGTTTTTCTAAATTTTGTCCCGTATTATAAAAGTATGAAGTTGGTAACATAAACAAATACGGAGCTGTTATAATTCCCAACAAAATAGAAATTATTCTCTTTTGTTTTTTATCTAAATCCGTCTTATTAAAAGCAAAAAGATAATTAATGAAGTAAATAAGAATACCACAAATTAAAACAACTACTAAAACATATATTAGCCCTAATGGTTTACTGAAAGGATTCCATGCTACTGGTTGTAATAAATTGTTATATAAATAATCACTAAAACCTAAAAATTGAGTAGCAAGTAATAAAATAGAACCAAATATATCAACTATGAATCCAAAAATCCATACTTTTAAAATACTTTTTTTATACTTTTCAAACCAATTAGTTAATTTTAAAATTTTAAAACCAATTATTAATACAATACTATCAATTATAAAATTAGATGGTATAACTAACAATACAATTGGGGGAACCATTAAAATCAACCATATAGGAAAAATAACATTATATAATTTCTTCATACTATCACCATAATTATTATAACATCTTAAATATTTTTTTCAAAGAAAAAAGGCTGAAGAATCTATTTTATTCTTTGCAGCCAAATTTAAACACTTCAATTACAGGACGAACACCATTATAAGAGTTATTAACAACACTAGAAATATAAACGGAAGCTTCAGCACTGCTAATATGCACTGACCAAGCATTGTGAAGATATACACCTTCTGTAGATGCAGAACTTGTCCAATATCCATATGGTTGTGTGCCTGAAGTTGCAGGATTTAAATTTCCATATGACCAAGCATATGATATTATTGAGCATGCTTCACCATATGTTAACATTCTAGCTCTAGCATTTTTTCTCGTAATTGGAGCATAATAATCATCTGTTAATGTATAGTCCTGTGGTGCTATATTTGTCCACCCACTTGTTTGACTTTCTAAATATTTTAATGCTGTGATAGGTCCTTTATCTGCTTTACCATATCCAGAGCTAGTCCCTCCAGCAGCAATATAATCTTCTTGATTTATCCAAACAACTGTATTACCTATATTTCTATCCATAATTAATGTTACTTTATCATCTACATCACTTATTACATAGAAATTTTGTATGTTATCTGGTGCCACTTCTATTGCAAATTTTGTTCCTACCGCACAAGTACCACTTGTTACACATGCATCTATACTTGTAGCAAAGTCATTGGTTCTTGATATATCTTCTAGAGAATAACAAGAAGATATGGTTAATACCCTATTTTTAGTAACACTATTACCACTACTATCAGTTGCAGTATATGTTATGGTGTAATTACCTGGTATTCCAAAACTGATATTACTTTTAGAAGTTATATCAATAACCTCACCACTATTATCAGTGGCGCTTACGCCTTCCATGACATCAAAAGCTGTCGCTGTTTTAGAAATAGTAATATTTCCTGGTATAATTAACTCAGGTTTAATTGTATCATTAATGATTACCGTTCTATTTATAGATGTTGTTGCATTTTCATATACAACACTATAAGTTATTGTATATTTATTTCCAACAGTACTAGTATTAACGCTACTACCGCTACCTGTAACTTTTGTTGTAACTAAATCACTCAAATCTGTACCATCTATACTTTTTACAACAATACCAGGATCCACAAACGTATCTCCAACTTCTACATACATGATAGCCTCACCATTTAATATCATATATGGTCCACTATATTCACTACATTCATCAGTTTCAGTATCAGTATCATCATGAACTTCATAAATATAATTTTTTTTATTTCTTGTAATAGTTAAAATCATATCATTACCAAAACATTTATTATTTTTAGGGTTTTTTATTTTCATTTCTACATAACCTTCAAGTTTTAACTGCCCTAAAGTTAAAGAAACTTGTTGCATATCTTCGCTAGGTAATATATTAGTATTATCCGTAGCCCAGTTTTTTAAACCAGATTTAATATTATTAATTTGAACAACGTACAAGTCTTCTTTACCTTCTTTTATTAATTTTTCTACACTTGGTAAAGCAAGTAATGCAATCACTCCAATAATAGCTATAACTCCTAATAATTCAACTAAAGTAAATCCTTTTTTCTTCATATTATCTCCTCTTTTTTATTATGGTACTATATTTATTTTTTTAGTATAACATTCTGTTATAATTTTACTATAAATATTAAAAAAAGTAAATAAAAAAACTAGATAAAACTATCTAGTTAAAATTTTTATATATTCTTATTTTTTTACTACCATATTTCTTTTCTTTAATTATTTCTAAAGAACAACTAAAATCTTCAACTTCATACTCACAAATAATAATACCATTTTTATTTAATAAATTATATTCCAATATTATCTTTAAACTTTCTTGTATATAATTATTTTGATATGGCGGATCTAAAAAAATAATATCAAACTTAATATTTCGTTCTTTAAATAATTTTAAAGCTTTATGAAAATCATTTAGTACTAAATGACTTTCTTCTTCTATTTTAATTTTATTAATATTCATTTTAATTGTATCAATTACTTTTTTGTTATTATCAACAAAATAACAAGAACTAGCTCCATTACTTAAAAATTCTATTCCAATAGAACCACTACCTGCAAATAAATCTAGGCAAACACTATTTTTAAGCTTGTTTTGAATAATACCTATCAAAGATTCTTTTACTCTATCCATAGTAGGTCTAGTACCTATTATATTATATCCTTCTATATTTCTTCCTTTATACTTACCACTTATAATACGCATAAATTGTCAACTCCTATGTATAATTAATTTTTATAAGATTATACTATAAATGTGATTAATCACACTATACTTCCCTTTAAAACCTAATTTATTAGGTTTTTTTAATTATATCATATTATTTTAAAGTTGACATAATAGTTTCAATCATTTCAATATAATCTAAAGCTTGACTTATACGATCTGAAGGGCGTAATTTATAATTTAATTTAACTTCTTCTTCAAAAATTTTAAAATTGTTAGGTTCGCGATTTAACATTTTATACCAATAAGAGTTTTCCCTTAAATATTTAATATATAAAGGATTATTTTTTATTTTAAATTGTGTATCTAAATTCATTAATCATCAAAATGTTTATAAAGAGGTCTTGGTTTATATTCTTCTTTTTTAGTTTCTGTATTCTTACTTGTTAAATCTCCAAACACTCCTAACACTCTTTGAAGGCTACTTACTGTTTCTTGTAAACTATTTAAATCTATCCCTTTTAAAAAGTTAAAAAAGTCCCCTACTGTCGTATTATTTTTAACCACATTAACAGTTCCCTTATTTTCTTCTTTTTTTAAATAATCATTCCAAACACTATCATCTTCGCCATATAAATCATATATTTCATAAAAGGATTGCCACGTCTTTTCACCATTTTTAACATACTTAACTAAAGATGGATTTTTACGAACAAAACTTTTAAACTCATCCTTTTTCTCCATTATTACCACCTATAATAATATATGTTATTTATTAAAATAGTTTAAAAAAATCAAGAATTTATTTTCTTGATTTTTAATATTATTTTGAAATTTCTATTACTGGACGAACACCAAAAGTAGCATTATCATTGAAAGAATTAACATCCAAGCTTCCTACATCATTTATCCCTAAAGCAGATTCACTATCATTAGCATAAGCTGAACTTACCCAATATCCATATGGTGGACCAAATAAATTATCATATGACCATGATACACATTTACCCATACTAGAAACAACACAACCTAATATGTTAGTTGCTTCTTCACCAGTTAATAATCTAGCTTTAATATTTTTTCTTTCAATATCAGAATATAAACTATCTGAATAAGTATAATTAAAACCTAAAATATTTGTCCATCCACTTGTTTGATTTTCTAAATATTCTATTGCTGTAATTGGACCGTTTGATTGAGACGTTCCCCAAGCAACTAAATTTCCAATATTTCTATCCATAATTAATGTTACTTTGTTGTTAACATCACTTATTACAGAGAAGTTTTGGATATTTCCTGGAGCTACCTCTATTGCAAATGGAGTTCCTAGTGCACATGTACCACTTGTTGCACAAGCATTAACTTCTGTTGCAAAGTCATTTATTCTTGCTAAGGAAGCTAACAATCCTGTTGTTGATGTTCCTGTTGGCAGTTCGCAACTTTCAAATTCTTCAGTTGTTTCTATTTCGCTTGCATCATAATCTTTTGTTATACATAGTTCTCCATTTGTGATAGCTAGAGCTATCTTCCCTTCAGTTGTTATTTTCATACTTCCACTTTTTGGTAAACTTCCTTTTACATTTAATCCTGATGGACTTACTGCACCATCTGTGAATGTAAATGTTGCTTCTTCTGTCATTCCATCTCCTAATAAAGACTCAGCATAATACATTTCTCCAGCACTAATAATTCCGTATGCAGTATCCTTAAATGCACTCTTTCTTGATTCACTTATAATATTCATTATTACTGGCACTGCGATAAGTGCAATAATTGCTAGTATTACTATTACTGCTAGTAATTCAATTAAGGTAAAACCTCTTTTGTTTTTTTTCATTTTCTTTCCACTCCTTCTTTCTTATCTTGAACAATTTTTGAATTTTTATACATTCATTTAGTTTGTATAACGTATTGTTCTAGATTAATTTTATAACATAAATATTTGAATGTCAATAACATTTTGTTTTAATTTGCTGACATTGACATTTTATTATTCATAAAACTTTGTTTGAAGCGGTTCCTATAACTAAAAAAAGATGCGTTATCTTATTGCTAAGATACCAACATCTTGATCTATAGTATTCATATTATATAAAATTAAACCATCTTTAATATTTTTATTATCTTTAATATATTCGCTAATATCATTTTGATAAAATCTTGGATCGATAATATGAACTTTTTTAAAATGATTTACTAAAAACGGAACAAAACTATTAGCATAACTATCTTTAATAACTATTATTTCTTCATTTGTTTTTAAACTCTTATTTGTAACAATTATTAAAGGATGATTATTATCTAAAAATAGTGAATATTTATCTTTTTTATCTAAATATGACATTTCATATAAAGTATCTGTTTTTTTCTTTTTATAAACGTATTCTACTTCATAATTATTGTCTTTTGGTGTAAAGATATGAATAGAGTCAGATTTTCTACTATAATCATTACTTTTTGAATATAAAGTTCCATTAAAACTATTTGTAACTTCTTTTATATCAAAATCATTAATAGATAAATATTTAATGTTATTAGCTTTCGCAAACTCTTGATATGCATAATATGCTCCATAACTAGTCCAATGATGATCTAATTTATAATACATTTGATAATAGTTATTTTGTTTTAATAAAATATTGTAAACATCAATAGTATTAAAATTAATGTTGTCATAGATGTAATTTAGTTCATCCATTTGAGTTTTATATTCTACATTTTTAGGAAGTTTATCACTGTTGATACTAATACTTGTAGGAACTAACATTAAATTTAAATTAACATAATTAATAGTTTCAGAAAAATCATTTAAGTTTTCAATTATTTTTTTACTATTAATAGGTTCATTATATTTTTCTATTAAATAATCGTCTTTTGCTAAATAAACACCATTAATATCATCTTTACCAAGTAATTTATCAAAACTTGTTTTAATACTCATAAAAGTGTCTCTTAATGGAAATTGATCTGCGAAATAATCTTCTATTTTTTCAATATAAACACCTTCTATTAAAGAAGAAAAAGTAAATTCAGGAAGTTCTTGAAGATATCTATTTTCATTTTCAGAAAATTCATTATTTTTCTTAAATATGAAAGTAATAGTAAATACTATAACAAAAATACTAAGTATTAAAGCTATTATTTTATTATGTAAATTTTTCATAGACACCTCCTAAAATCTAAAGTATAAGAATGGATTATATGTATCACTAACTAAATAAGCAGTAGTAATTATTAATAACACTAGATAAACTACTAGTACAATAGAAAATTTAATCCATACATATTTTTTATTTTTTAAAATGTTTTCTATTTTTTTATATACTGGCATTGAGAATATAGTAGCAATTACTAAAATAATAAAATAATTACTAAAGTAATAAATGAATGTTGAGTTGATGAATTTACCATTTAAACCAAACATTGTTTTAGCATATTCACTAAGTAAATGCATATCTTCAAAAGCAAATATTAACCAACCAATTATAACTAAAATTAAAGTATATATATGTTTACATGCTTTAGGTAATTTATCAATCCATTTTTTTAATACAAATTTTTCTAATATTAATAATATTCCGTAGTATGCGCCCCACAATACAAAGTTCCAACTTGCCCCGTGCCAAAGACCTGTAAGCATCCATACAATTAAAATATTACGAATATTAATTATTGTTTTTACACGACTTCCACCTAGTGGAATATATACATAATCTCTAAACCAAGTAGATAAAGAAATATGCCATCTTCTCCAAAAATCAGTTATACTACTAGCTATATAAGGATAATTAAAGTTTTCTAAATAATTAAATCCTAACATTTTACCCATACCAATAGCCATATCACTATAACCTGAGAAATCAAAATAAATTTGGAATGTAAAAGCAATTATACCTAACCAAGCCCCTAAAACAGACATATTTGGATTTGTACTCATAACACTCCACAAATAACCAACGTTATTAGCAATAATTACTTTTTTAAATAACCCTCTCATAAATCTAAGTAATCCATTTGAAAAATTACTAAAATTAATTTTTCTTTCATATAACTCACGACTTACTGTTTCATATCTAACAATAGGGCCTGCAATAAGTTGAGGAAACATTGATACATAAGTCATAAAAGTAAAGAAGTTTTTTTCTGCTTTTACTTCCCCGCGGTATACATCAATACTATAACTCATTGTTTGGAATGTAAAAAAACTAATACCTATTGGAAGACCTAGTTTAAGTAACGGTATAGACAAATTAAAAATGTTATTTATACTATTAATTAAAAAATCCGCATATTTAAAAAAACCTAACAAACTTAAGTTAACAATAATAGATAGTACTAAAAATATTTTTTTTAATTTTTTGTTATCTTTATGTTTTTCAATCATCAATCCATTAAAATAATCAACTACTGATGAAAATATCATAAGTAATATATATATTGGTTCTCCCCAAGCATAAAAGATTAAACTAAAAATTAATAAAATTATATTTTTATATTTAAATGGCACTAAATAATAAAGTAATAAAAAGAATGGGAAAAAGAAAAAAAGGAAAGGTATACTACTAAATATCATTCTTTCCCCTCCTTATTTTGTATTCTTTATTGTTTCTATTACTTTATCATTATCTTTAGAAATTACATAAATGTAATAATTACCATATTTTTCACTACTACGATTTTTAACTAATTTTTCTTCTTCTGGAAAGTATCCCATCATCCATGCTTGTTCATATTTTTCAAAGAAATTATTTATTTCTTGTTCACATTCTTCTATATATCCTTCTTCTGGTAAGAAAATGGCATACATACTAGCTGTATCTAAGTTTTTTGAAGTACTTATCAAAATTTCATCAAAGATTTCAGTATTCATCCCATACTTATCTTCTAATTTTTCATCATCTACTTCTATATTATCTTCAAATAATTTAACTTCTTCTTTATTTTCTACATATGTTAAATTATTTAATTTTGTTTCTAATTTATCTAAATCTAATTCAACTTCAGTTCCACACCCAGTGAATATAAATAACATTGTTAAACTTAATAATATTTTTTTTAATTTCATAACTATTCTCCTTCTTTATATACATGTGTTTTAAAATGTTCTATTACCTTACTATTACCAATTGGAAGTAAATGAATACCATCAGAATCATAACCATATCCATTTTTAAGTCTTCCTGTTTCATCTTTTAAAACTTCAGCAGTATTTAAAAACTTAACCTCTTGTCTTTCACACATTTCGGCTAAAAGATAATTTAATCTATTAATTTTAGTATTATTAATAGAATTTTTGGTATTAGCATGTGTGTCCCATCTAATATCTACAGGGAATATTGATTGGACAATAATTTGTGTATTAGGACTAGCATTTTTAGCTTTCTCTACTAATTCCTCATAGGTTTTAATAAAATAACTTTCTGTCATAACTGCTACAGCATTAGCTCCCAAAGTAATTACTAATCTTTTAGGTTTATACTTTTTTAAAGCATCTATGAGTGTTAATTCTTCACCATATGGTCTTATAGGTACTAGCCAACTATGAGCATTTTCTGGTGTTAATGAAGGTTTTGCCCAGACAACATTCCAAGATAAATTACCATAGTAAGCAAAATTTTCTGTTATAGAATCACCGTAAAAAACTGTTTCATTAATATAACTATCATCAGACATATCAGTTTTTTTCAAAATTGTTATATCAAAATAACCATCTAAACTAAAACTTGTAAGATCCATAGAAAGTGGTCCTTTTTCATTAACAGAAACCTGTCTAGTGACCAATTGTTCATTTCCACTACTATCAACTACTTTATAAGTAATATCATAAATACCTGCTTTTTTAGCATCTACTTCACTAATAACAATTACCTTATCAGTTAAATCACCATCATAATTATCAATTGCTTCATAACCAGGTTCTTTATAAGTACCACCAATAGCAATATTAACCTCAACATTACCATTTAGTTTAATTTCTGGTTTCTTCGCATCAACAACTTCTACTATTCTAGTAATATATGAATAAAAATAATGATATTTAATTTCATAGGTTCCTATCTTTTTAGTATCAACTTTACCGCCTACTTTAATATTACCTAAATCAAGAATAGTTTTAGCACCCAATTCTTTATATTCACTTCCTACTTCTACCTTTATTAATTTGTTCCCATTTAAAATAATTGCGAACTTAGAAGTTAAAAATAAAATAGATAATAAAATTAATACAAATAAGGATATGGAACTAATAATAATTACTTTCTTTTTCATATAAATTGCTCCTACTGTACACATGTTAATCATATCAAATTTGTCATATATTGTCAATTGAAGGAGCACTATATAACCATTGTTTTAGTTAATTAAATTACTTCATCTTTTTTGATTATATAAGTTTTTTTCTTGCTATAAAAAGCATAATAAACATTAGTTAAATTTAACTTTTTTTCATCCAATATATTTAGTACCCATTTAACATCTTTACCAATTTCTTTTAAGACTTCAAAATCAATCTTGCCATCTACAATTATAGGCATAGGATAATCTTTGGTTTTCCTAAAAACAGAAAGTTTCCCATTATTTTCTAGTATTGCATAATCCACTTCCTCAATGCTTTTAATTCCTTGCTCACGTAGTTGTGTTATTAAATCATCCAAGCCATATCTAAGTTTAGCCATTTCATTAAATTTAATTTTACCTGATTTTATAATAGTTGTAGGAGAACCATCTATAAATTTTCTAAACTTATCACTTTTTAATGAAATATAACTCAAAGTAATTTGAATAATGACTAAAACAAGTATTGGTACGATTGAAACAAATATAGATCTATCAGTACTTTCTATAGACATAGCCGCAAGTTCTGCTATTAAAATAGATACAATTAAATCAATAATACTAAGTTTGCCTACTTCTTTTTTACCCATCAAACGATACACTAAAACAATATAAAAATAAAGTACAAAAGTTTTCATAATTATTGAAATATACATATTATCACCATTTTTATTTTGCGTTAAAGTATAATTTTTTATTCAATTCATAAGATTAATTAGGTGATATTATGAATTATTTGAAATTATTAGGAAAAAGCTTGTTATATATAGTTTCTATATTACTTACGTCCACAATCATAATAACTATACTAAACTACTTTAATATATTTGGAAGTAAACTTGCAACTTTATTTAAAATCATTATTCCAGTTATTTCTATGTTTGTAGGTGGATTTATAATTGGAAAAAATACTAAATCAAAAGGATGGTTAGAAGGATTAAAACTAGGAATTATAGTTATAATAATATTGTTAATGATAAACTTAATTATTTTAAAACCAAAATGGGAACTAAGAAATATAATATTTTATTTAATTTTAATTATTTCTACTATCTTTGGCAGTATGATTGGAATAAATAAAAAAATTGAAGAAAAATAAAAAAACAACTAAAATTTTAGTTGTTTTATTTTATATTTTGAAGTCTTTCAATTCTGCTTTCTGTAGTTGGATGAGTACTCCATAAAGAATTTTTCTTTTTTCTTTCATTTACTAAAGGATTAACAATAAATAAAGATGATGAAGATTTGTTTGCTTGTTCTAAAGCTTCACTATCAGTATCTAGTTTTCTTAATGCATTAATTAATCCATCCTTATTTCTAGTAATTTCTACCGCTTGCGAATCGGCTAAATACTCACGATTACGAGAAATTGCTAGTTTCATAAGTTCTGCAAATATTGGTGATAAAATAATAAATATTAAACCTATAATCATTAAAATACCAGATGCTTTATCATCATCATCTTTAGAACCTCTAATTAAACCTCTACTAAAAGCATCAGATAAAATTACAATAAAACCTACCATAACAATTGTAATTGTTGAAAGCAATATATCGTAATTTTTAATATGAGATAGTTCATGAGCTAATACACCTTCTATTTCATATTTATCAAGTCTTGAAAGAAGTCCTGTCGTAACACAAATCACAGCATGTTCAGGATTTCTTCCAGTTGCAAAAGCATTCATAGCACTATCTTCCATAATATAAAGTTTTGGTTTAGGAAGACCTGTAGCCAAACATAAACCCTCTAAAATATCATTTAACTGTAAAAATTCTTCTCTAGTAGCTACTCTAGCTCCATTTAAAGATAAAACTATTTTATCAGAATTATAATATGAAGCAAATGCTGATATAAATGAAAAAGTAAGGCCAATTGTAACTGCTATAACAACATTATCAAATAACCATAAAGATAAAAAGTAAACGAATAAAGCTACTATGATAAAAAAGCAAGTTACAATAAATGCTGTTTTTATTTTATTATTTCTAACATCTCTTAATATCATAATTTTACCTCTACTACTTTTTTATCTTCATCAGATACTTTAAAATATTCTTTTTCTTTAAATTTTAACATATTAGCTAAAATATTATTTGGAAACATCATAATAGTAGTATTAAAGTGTTGAACAGTATCATTATAAAATTGTCTTGCGTAAGCAATTTTATCTTCTGTACCTACTAATTCTATTTGTAAATTACTAAATACTTTATCAGCTTTTAATTCAGGATAATTTTCAGAGATAGCTAAAAGATTTGTTAACGATTTACTTACCTCTTCACTTTGTTTTGCTTTTTCTGAAATTGAATTTGCTCTTAAAGAGACAATTTTTTCTAAAGTTTCACTTTCATATTTAGCATAACCTTTAGTCATTTCAACTAAATTAGGTATTAAATCAGTTCTTCTTTTCAACTGATTATCAATACTAGCCCAAGCATTATCACACCTTACATTTAAAGAAACAATACGATTATATAAGAAAATTATAAAAATAATTACAATTACTATTATACCTAACACTATATACATATAAATCCTCCTATTTTAATTCTTCTAATTTAACACTAACAAGTTTACTAACACCAGATTCTTGCATAGTAACACCATATAAAGTATCCGCATATTCCATGGTCTTTTTCTTATGAGTAATCACAATAAATTGTGTTTTTTGTTGTAACTGTTTTAAATATTTACCAAAACTATTAACGTTTACTTCATCTAGCGCTGCTTCTACTTCATCTAGAATACAAAAAGGTACAGGTCGTGATTTTAAAATAGCAAAAAGTAAACTAATAGCTGTGAATGTTTTTTCTCCTCCGGAAAGAAGTGAAATAGTTGTAAGTTTTTTCCCTGGAGGGGATGCAATAATTTCAATACCTGTTTCTAATACATTAGCGGGATCAGTAAGTTTTAAGGAAGCAGTTCCACCATTAAATAACTCTGTGAAAGTTTCTTTAAAATTGCTTTGAATTATTTTAAACGTTTCAACAAATTCTTTTTCCATAACAGCATCCATCTCATTAATAATTTCTAGTAATGTATTTTCTGCTTTAATTAGATCTTCCTTTTGACCAATTAAAAATTCATATCTAGTACTTACTCTATCATATTCTTCAATAGCCCCTAAATTAACAACACCAATATCTTTCATCTTTCTTTTCAAAGTTGAAACTTTATGACGAGCAACATCTTCTTCAATATCCAAAATATAATTTTCTTTAGCTTTTTCATAAGTCATACTATAAGTTTCATTTAAAGTATTTAATAATGTATCTAATTTAACATCCATTCTATTTACTTCGATTTCAAGTTCTTTTAACTCTTTATTTTTAGTATTAACTAAACTATTTTCACTTTTTAAAGAATATTCAAATTGTTCTAAATTATCTTTAAGTTCATCACGTTTTTTAGTAATACTTAAAATAGTTAATTCTAAACTTTCTTTTAAAGCTAAAGCATCATAATATTCTTTTAAGATTTCCTCTTCTTCACTAGATAAATTATTATCAATTTGTTTTTGAATACTATTTATCTCTAAAGTTAAGTCATCTAGACGCATATTTAATTCACTTATAGATTTATTATATGTATCTAATTCATTAATACACATCATTTTATCTTTATTAATTAAATATAAAGTATCTTCTAAACTTTTTAACTGACTATCATTAATATTAATTTTGTCTTCTAAAACTTTTATTTCTTCTAAAACACTATTATATTCTTTTAATGTATTTTCTAAATCATATTTGATTGATATAACATTTTTATTATTTACTACATTACCACCAGTAATAGAACCACCTACATGCAAAAGTTCCCCATCAATAGTAACAATACGGTAACGATAATTAACTTTCTTACTAATCTTATTAGCATTATCAATATTATCTACAACTATAACGTTACCTAATTGATTAGTAAAAATATTATAATATTTTTTATCAAACTTAATTAAATTAGAGGCAATATCAATAAAACCATTACTATTTTTAAGTATATTTATAACTTCTGGTTCAATAGCTTTAGGTTTAATTATTGAAAGAGGAAAGAAAGTAGCGCGGCCTAATTTATTATTTTTTAAATAATTAATGGCTTCTTTCGCACTATTTTCATCATCAACAATAATATTATTTGAAGCAAAACCTAAAACAGTTGAAATTGCTTTAGAATATTTTTCATCTACTTCTAATAATGAACCTATAACATTATGTATACCACTTAATTTAGGATTATTTAAAACACTTCTAACACTAGATGGAAGTAGTGAATTATTTTCTACAGAATCTTTTAAATTTTCTATAGTTGTTTTCAAAATATTTTGATTACGATATTTATTAGTTAAAGTTTGTTCTAAAACTTGACGATTATTTTTAGATTGAATAACTAAATTTTCTTGAAGACTAAACTTTTCATTAAGTCCCTTTAATTCTTCTTCTTTAATTGTAATTATATTTTTAGTATTAACTAAATCATTATTTAGTTTTAAATTTGTTTCTTTTAAATCTATTAAATTATTGTGCAACTTAGTATCTTCTAACTTATATTTTTGTCTTTCTAAAATAATAGTTTTACGGCTATTTAATTTTTCAACTTTACTAATTGTTTCTAATAACTTCTTATTATTATCATTAATTTCATTATTTAATTTATCAATATTTAATTTATATTCACTTATTTTAGCTTCATTACCACTACTATTAGTAACTAAAGTAATTATTTCATTATTAAGTTTTTCAATTAAATCTTTTTTTGCCTGATAATTATAATTAATATCTGTTATATCCTTAGTAATTAAAGAGACTTCAATATTTTCTAACTCATCTTTAATATCTAAATATTCTAGCGCTTTTTCTTTTTGTTCTTTTAAAGGATTAACTTGTGTTTCTAATTCTCCTATTATATCTTCAACTCTACTCATATTATTGTGAGTTTTTTCTAATTTTCTTAAAGCATCTTCTTTACGTTTCTTATATTTTAAAACCCCAGCTGCCTCTTCAAATATAATTCTACGTTCATGTGGTTTACTAGATAATATTTCTTCAATCTTTCCTTGTGAAATAATATTAAAACTTTCTTTTGCAATACCACTATCTAATAAAACATCAGTAATATCTTTCAAGCGACACTTTTCACCATTTAAATAATATTCATTAGTTCCATCACGATAAACTCTTCTTTTAATAGAAACCTCATCAAAAGCAACTGGAAGATAATGGTCACTATTATCAAACACTAAAGTAACAGATGCGACGTTTAAAGAATTGCGTGATTTACTACCAGAAAAAATAACATCTGTCATATTATCTGTACCACGTAATGATTTTACTGATTGTTCACCTAATACCCATCTAACAGCATCTACAACATTACTCTTACCACTTCCATTAGGTCCTACTATACCAGTTATATCTTTATTTAAATCAATACTAATTTTATCCGCAAAAGATTTAAACCCATGCGCAATTATCTCTTTTAAATACATAAATCATCATCCTTTAAAATCTATTTAATTATACCAAGAATTACAAAAAAACACAACAATACTAATTAAACAAAAAAAAGATAGAAACCTCTATCTTTGTAATTATTTTTGAATTTCTATTACTGGGCGCACCCCAAAGTCGCCGCCATAGTACACGCCGTTGTAGCTCACGCTGCCATACATGCTCACGCCCCAAGCGTTGACAGCATAGCCCGCATAAGCAGAACTTAGCCAGAAGCCGTATGGTGGTGCAGCTAAATTACCATATAACCATTCTGGACAAGTTGCAGAACCTGCTTTATAATATCCTGTACATCCTACTCCTATTGCTTCTGTTATTGTTAACATTCTTGCTCTTATTCCTATTTTTATAATATCTTCATATTTTTTAGTTGTATTTTCATCTACATATGTATAATTAAATGCTGGGATATTTGTCCAACCTACAGTTTGAACTTCCAAATAATTTAATGCTGTGATTGGGCCTTTATTATTATTCCCACTATCACCATAGTCTGCATCCCATTCTGCTTCTGTTCCTCCTGCACTTAAGTAATCTGATTTTGTTATCCATGCTACTGTTTCCCCAATATTTCTATCCATTATTAATGTTACTTCATTATTTTCATCGCTTACTACATAGAAGTTTTTTATGTCTCCTGGCGCTACTTCGATTGCAAATTTTGTTCCTGGTTCACATGCACCGTTTGTTGCACATGCATCTATGCTTGTAGCAAAGTCATTTATTCTTGCTAATTCTTTTAATGTTGGTTCTACTGTACAATATCCTATTGTTTCTTCTAATTTTACTTTTGTATCATCTACTCTTTTTTTTGCACACATAGTCCCATTATTTACTGCAACAATTACCTTTCCCTCTTTTGTTACAATTATCTTTCCATTCTTTGGTAATTCTCCCTTTACTTCTAATTTATTTTCTCCTACAAACTTTCCATCTGTGATTGTGAATTCCATGTCTACTGTCATTCCATTATTTAGTAATTCTCTAGTATAATACATTTCCCCAGCACTTATTAGTCCATACGCAGTATCTTCAAATGCACTTTTTCTTGCACTACTTATAATATTCATTATAACTGGTACTGCGATAAGCGCTATTATTGCTAATATTACTATTACTGCGAGTAACTCGATTAATGTAAACCCTGTTTTCTTCATAATATTCCACTCCTTCTTTCTTATCTTGAACAATTTTTATACTTTCGTTTACTTTGTATAACATATTGTTCTAGAATAATTTTATAACATAATATTTTAGTGTCGATAACATTGTGTTTTATTTTGTTATCATTGACATATTTATTATACATAAACTTTATTTGAAGTGGTTTCTATAACATAAATCACATATAAAAACAGCTATCAATTATAGCTGTTTAAATAATTTCATTTTTTAAATTTGGATTTTCTAAAGCCTTAATTAAAGCGTCAATATCTTCTTTATTATTATAAAAATATAAACTAATACGACATGTGTTTTTAATCCCTAATTCTTCTTTTAATATTTTAGCGCAATGATTACCAGCTCTTACACAAATATTATATTTATTTAAATAAATAGCTAAGTCTTGAGCAAAAACATCTTTATAATTAATTGTTACAATACCACTATCACTATTTTCATTATAAATAGTTATTTCAGGTATTTGTTTTAATTTTTCAGTCAAATATTTACGTAATTCTATTTCATAATTATTAATATTATTCATTCCAATATTATTTAAATATTCTATTATTTTTCCAAAGCCGATAACACCTGCAATATTAGGAGTTCCAGCTTCTAGGCGATGTGGTAAATCATTATATATTCTAATATTTTCAGAAGAAAAGCTAGAATTCATTCCACCACCTACAGTAGTTGGATGTAAGTTTTCTAATAATTTTTCTTTACCATATAATACACCAACTCCGGTTGGACCACACATTTTATGCGCTGAAAAAGCCATAAAATCAATATCCAAATCTTTAACATCAATATTCATGTGTCCTACACTTTGGGCACCATCTATTAAAACAATAATATCTTTTTTATGAGCATATTCAATAATTTCTTTAATAGGTCTAATATCACCTACTACGTTAGTTATATGAGCAATAGAAATTACTTTTGTTTTATCAGTTACTACCTTTTTAACATTTTCTAATGTTAATTTTAAATCATTATCTAAAGGTATATAGTTCACTTTAATATTAATAGTATCACTTAATTCAAACCAAGGTAAAATATTTGATGCATGTTCACTTTTAGTAATTAATACTTCATCATTTTCTTTTAAATAATGTTTAAAAAAACCATTTGTAATTTTATTTATAGCATCTGTTGTACCACTAGTAAAAACTATTTCTTTGGTTGATTTAGCATTAATGAATTCTCTAACTAGGTGTCTAGTTTTTTCATACATACTATCAACTTTTAAACTAATATCATAGTCACCCCTATGAGCATTAGCACTATAATTATTATAATAGTCACTAATAGCTTTACTTAATAATTTAGGTTTTAGTGTAGTAGCACTATTATCTAAATATATAACATTATTTAGCATATTAAAATCTTCACGGTTCATAATAATCACCTCCAATATTTTTCACAAATATTTGAAATTTCTTCTTTATAACAATCTGCATTATCCATTAAAAATCCTTTTATCAATAAATAAGTAGCTTCTTCTTTATTAATTCCTCTACTCATTAAATAAAATAATTCGTCTTCTTTAAAACTACCAATGTGAGCAGAATGAGAGGCATTAACATCGTATTCATCAATATATAAGTTGGGACATATTTGGCATTTATTATCAGTTAAATTAATTATTCTACTATTTTGAATTACATTACAGTAAGTATTACTATTACTTACAAAACTAGATACATTAAATGTTAAATTACCATCATGAATATTAACGCCATTATTAATAATATTACTATTAGTATTTTTCTCATTATGATAAATTGTTAAATCATATTTTTCAGATGCTTTACTAATTGTTTTAAAATAATAATTTATAGTTGCACCTTCTTTATTTAAATCTACTTTGACAAACTCTTTAACACTATCTAAATCATAAAACTTATAAATATTTAAAATACTATTTTCATTAATATTATATTGATATTTAACTTTACTATTTACGCCTTCTTTAAAATCATATATATTGCATTTAACATTATCAAAAACAGTAATATCAACATTTAGTTTGCTAGAATTTAATATTTTAGATGAAATACTAATATCAGTATCTTTTAATATATTTATTTTTAAAGTATTAACTTGAAATAAACTGTTTTTTAAAATTAATTTACATTCTACACTATCATCTAAAGTTAATACATCTATATTATCATCTAACAATAATATTTTATTCATAAACTTCTTTTTCCTCTATTATATTGGTACTATCATTTAAAATATTTTCATAACCATTTTTTTCTATTTCGTTAACTAAACTATAATCCCCACTTTTCACAATCTTGCCATCTATCATGATATGAATAAAATTTGGAGTAATATATTCTAATAATCTTTGATAATGAGTTATAAGTAATATTCCTGGTTTTTTTTCATTAAAATAATCCATTACATTTGTACCAACTATTTTAAGGCTATCTACATCCAAACCAGAATCTATCTCGTCTAGTAAGATTGTGGTAGGCTTTAACATATACATTTGTAATATTTCATTTTTCTTTCTTTCACCACCAGAAAAACCTTGATTTATACCTCTATGGATCATAGATTTGTCCATTTTTAATTTTTCTACTGTTTTATCCATCTTTTTAATAAATGGCATTAAACTAAAATTATTACCTTCTTTTATACTAAGAGCTGTTCTAAGTAAATCGGCATTTGTAACTCCAGGTATTTCAAGTGGTAATTGCATACCTAAAAATAGACCTAAATTAGCTCTTTTATCAACTGATAAATCATTTATTTCTATATCATCAAAACAAATACTACCTTTTTCTATTTTATAATTAGGATCTCCCATAATAACTTTAGATAAAGTGGATTTTCCCGTTCCATTAGGACCCATTATAGCATGAATTTCCCCACTTTTAATTTCTAAATTCAAACCCTTTAAAATTAACTTATTATCTATAGAAACAAATAAATCTTTTATTTTTAATGTATGCATAAAATCATCTCCATGCAATATTATACAATATTTATTTTTATTTTAAAACATTAATTGTATAAAAACTTATGATAAAATACATTATAAAATAGAATATTCGCAGATATTCACGAATGAAAGTTTTAGATGACTAAAACTTTTTTTATTTAATAAAAATGTGTTATAATTTTATTGGTGATATTATGAATTGTATTTTTTGTAAAATTATTAATGGGGAAATTCCTTCTTACACTATCTATGAAGATGAAATAGTAAAAGTTTTTTTAGATATCAATCCAGATACGAACGGTCATATGCTTATTATTCCTAAAAAACATGTTTTAGATTTAGATAGTATGGATAAAAAAACATTTGCTCATATTTTAGAAGTTGCTAAAAAGATGAAAAAATTATTAGAAGAAAAACTGCATATAGATGGACTTACACTGATTCAAAATAATGGCGCTGTTCAAGAAGTTAAGCATTTTCATTTACACTTAAAACCATACTATATTAATAAACAAACAAAAAAAGACCCAAAAGATATTTACGATCTATTATCTTAGGTCTTTTTATTTTACAAATATAGTTCTAATTACTTTAGTAGTTTTAAAATCATCTGTAACACTATAAGTAATAGTATATTTAGATTTTGTTGAAGTATTTATTGTATTTCCATCTCCTGAAATTACAACTTCTACATTAGAAGAAATATCTTCATTAGTACTTGATAATGCAGTAAAAGAAGCGTCTACATAAGTATCTCCTATTTCTAAATATTCAACAAAACTACCGTTTAATTTAATTATAGGATTATTTTTAAGTGTATCACATTCAACATCTGTTATATCTAAAATATCATATTTATAACCAGTATTTTCTTTTGTAATTGTCAAAATAGTATCATTAGAAAAACACATATCATTTTTAGGATTTTTAATTTCTTTATTAGCATATCCCATTTGTTTTAATTGTCCTAAAGTTATAGAAATATATTCCTCATTATCTGGCATTAAAAATATATTGGCATATGCCAAATCTTTTAAACTGCCTTTTATTTGATTTAACTGTTCTTCATATAATTTTTCTTTTGAATTATCAATTGTTTTATCAACAACGACAAACACAATGGAAGCTATTATTCCAAGAAGTAAAATAACTCCTAATGTTTCTATTAAAGTAAAACCTTTTCTTTTCATCAATTCATCTCCAATTTTATTATAAACTTACAATTCAATTATATAACAAAATTCAAAAGAAAAAAAGAACTATATAAAAACATTTGTAAAAAGAACAAATGTTTATTGTAATATTTATGGATACATTTGATTGCAAGATTCAAATATATCCTTTTTATTTTACGAAGTTTTCTTCATCTATATACATTTTATCATAATATTTTATTTTTGTTCTAAACTGATTTCCATAAGTTTTTTTACTTCATTATAAAGTTTTTCATTAGCTTGTTCTAAGTCCATATCAGTCACTTTAAAAGGTTTTCCAATTCTAATAGTTAAATCCTTACTTCTAAATTTATACTCTCCTGTAAGACCAAACGGAACAATATATGCATCAGTCTTTTTAGCCATACTTACAACACCAAATTTAAAAGGTAACAAAAATTCTTTTGTTTTATTTCTTGTTCCTTCTGGAAAAACACCAAGTGCTCCACCACTTTTTAAAACTTCTAACGCGCTTAAAACAGCTTTATCATCTTTTTGACTACGATTTACACTAATACAACCTGTACCTTTAAAAAACCAAGCTACTTTTTTATTGTCAAAATATTCTTTTTTAGCCATATAACGTATTCCTCGTTTAGTGGCTAATATTGCTAAACATTGATCATATAAATGTTTATGATTTCCAGCAATTATAATAGCTCCATCTTTTAAAATGTTTTCTTTACCAATTATTTTAGGATTATAATAAAGTTTAAAAATTGGTCCTAAAACAATTTTACTAACTCTATAAAGTAATGGCATTTTATTCATCATCATCTACTCCAATATCACTTTGCAATTTTCTAAAATCTACTTTACCTAACTTTGTTTTTGGTAATTTTTTTCTATAAACAAATTCAGCTGGCACCATATAATGAGCTAAATTCTTTTTACAAAATTCTTTTATTTCTGTTTTTATAAATAAGCCATGAAAACCATCTTTTAAAACAATAAAAGCTTTAGCAACTTCTTGTTTATAATCATGCGGAACACCTACTACTGTACATTGTAACACTGCTGGGTGACTTTCAATTACTTCTTCAATATGCGCAGGATATACATTATAACCACTTGTAATAATCATACGTTTTAATCTTCCTTTATAGAAAACAAAACCATCTTCATCCATATAACCTAAATCTCCCGTGTGTAACCAAATATGTCCATCATCATGTATTTGTAATGCGTCATTTGTTTCACTTTCATTGTTTAAATAACCCATCATTAAAGCTTTAGTATGAATACAAATTTCACCAACTTCATTATATGGCATTGCCTCGCGAGTAGACGGATTAATAATTTTTATGTGATTACCTGCAAGCGGAATTCCAATAGAACCACTTTTATTAACATCATCGCAAGCTAAGCATACGGCCGCTAAGGCTTCAGAAAGACCATAACCCTGAGTTATTTTAGCAAAAGAATTATGTTCTTTTAAATAATTATTGATTCTTGTTTCTAAACTTTTACTTAAAAAATCTCCACCACTAATTACATATTTTAAAAATGAAAGATCTAAGTTTTTAATATTATTACATTTTGTTAAAGCTTCAAACAAAGTAGGAACACCAAGTACACAAGTGGGCTTTGTTTTATTAAATAATATATCAAACTTTTTAGAATCAAATTGAGGAACTAAAATAGTAGAACAACCAAGAGCCATTGGACTATGCATCAAAACACTTAATCCAAAGCCATGAAAATTAGGTAAAATTGCCAAGCAACTATCCCCTGCTCTAAGTCTTTTCAAAGATATTTTTTCTTGTTTAGCTGCATAAGTAAAACATCTATTTTGAATAACTACATTCTTTGGGTTTCCACTTGTTCCACCACTATGTAATATTACCGCTGGTGTATCTTTGCCAAATTTAGTATAAGTTCCAGCTTTTTTAAACCAAGCATAACTTTTAAATTTATTCCAGCTTATAAACATATTATTATGAGGATATCTTTCAACCTTACCAATTTGCGTAAGTTTATAACCTATTTTCATAAATATATTCATTGAATTACTAGCTGATACAAACACTACTTTTTTTACATTAGTATCATAAATATTATTTTTAATTTTATTATAGAATAAATCTATCATAAATAAATATTTTGTTTTAGTTGAACTTAAACTTGCTTTTATCTCTTCTTCTGCTGATAAAGGATGAAGCATATTGGCAATCGCTCCTAACTTATTAAGAGCATATAAAGTTATTAATGCCTCTGGTACATTGGGCATACAAATAGTTGCTATATCTCCTTTATTAATTCCCATTTTTTCTAAAGAAATAGCGGCTTTATCTATTTGTTTTATGAACTTCTTAAATTTTATTTTTCTGTCAAAATATTGATAAGCCGTATATTGAGGATATTTACTTGCTGCTTTTTTAATTTGATCATACATACTAATATTAGGAACTTCCATATTCATTTCCTCATCAGTATAATATTTACTCCAAGGAGCAGGAATTTCTTTTTTTCTTCTAAAAATATCAAATATTGACATCACAAATCACCTCTTAATAAATCATCAATAACACCCTCTAGACGTTTTATCTCAGGTTTAATTTCACCAATTACTTCTAATTCTTCACCAAATATAATAGTTAAGTTTTTTGAAAATAGCTTATAATCACCTTTGATTGCAAAAGGAATTATTTTTGTATTAGTTTCTTTCGCCATAGTAACAGCACCTCTTTTAAAAGGAAGTAACTTCCCCTTTACTTTTTCGGTCGTTCCTTCTGGAAAAATACCAATAACTTTTTCATCATTTAAATACTCTATCGCACTCTCTAAAGCTTTTGGATCTCCATTTTTTCGGTCAACCGGAATTAAACCCATGTTACCAAAAAGAATTTTCTTAACTCCTATCCATAATTCTTTTTTTGCTAAAAAGTGAATACATCTTTTAGTACAACTAATTAAAAATAAACTATCAAAAATATGTGTATGATTTCCTGCAAGAACAATTCTTCCTTCTTTAGGAATTTTTTCTTTACCTATTATTTTAGGCGTAAATAAAAATTTAAATAACACAGTTATTATAGGTCTTAAAATCTTATATAAAATCGCTTCTTTTTTATCTGTCATTATATCATACCTCAATATAATTATATCACATTTAAATAATATTTTGAATTATAAAAAAGCAATGGTTATACCATTGCTTCTATAATTATTTTAAAATTTCTATTACTGGACGGACACCACAATAATTTTCAGGATTTGAGATTTCACTACTAACATAACCACTAAACATTACATACCAAGAATTATTAGATATTGTTGCATCAGCAGAACTTGTCCAATATCCATATATTCCTGTATCACTACTCAAATTATCATATGCCCAATTATTTGAACTTATTTCTCTTGCTTCTGTTTCTGAAAGCATACGTGATCTTACATTTGTTCTTGTAATTGTACCATATCTACTATCTGTTAAGCTATATGTTTTTGTAGGAATATTTGTCCATCCACTTGTTTGGGTTTCTAAATAGTTTAATGCTGTGATTGGTCCTTTATTATTGTTACCACCATCATTCATAACTATATTCCATTCTGCTTCTGTTCCACCCGCTGTTATGTAATCATTTTTTCTAATCCATGGCGTATATCCATCTATATTACTATCCATAATTAGTGTTACAGTATTATTCTCTTCACTTACTACATAAAAGTTTTTGATATTACCAGGTGCTACTTCGATTGCAAAGTTTGTTCCTACTGCACAGGCAGTTCCATCTGTTGCACAAGTTGCCACAGCTGTAGCAAAACTATTTGTTCTTGCCAAATAGGCTAAGGTACCTGGTTCTGGTGGCAAATTACAACCATCAAATTCTTCTAATGTTTCTATTTTACTATCGTCATACCCTTTTGTAATACATAATGATCCATTTGATATTGCTAATGCTACTTTACCTTCACGTGTAACTTTTATCTTACCTGTTTTTGGTAATTCTCCTTTTATATCTAAGCCTTCTGCACTTGTAAGCTTTCCTTCTTCAATTGTAAATTCAATATTACTTGTCATTCCACCATTTAATAGCTCACCTGCATAATACATCTCACCTGCACTTATTAGTCCATATGCGGTATTTTCAAACGCTTTTTTTCTAGCACTTGTTATAATATTTATTATAACTGGTACTGCTATAAGTGCGATAATTGCTAATATTACTATTACTGCTAACAGTTCAATTAAGGTAAATCCTTTTTTCTTCATAATATTCCACTCCTTCTTTCTTATTTTGAACAATTTTTTATTCTTTTATACTTTTATTTACTTTGCATAACGTATTGTTCTAGATTAATTTTATAACATAAATATTTTAGTGTCAATAACATTTTGTTTTATTAATCTATGTTGACACATTTATTATACATAAACATTTATCAAAAATAAATTTTATAACATAATTAAAAAGATGCTATTTAGCATCTTTTTAATTACTTTTCTAATAATTTTTTTCTTTTTGTTTTTTCTACTTTTTCATTTATATCACGTTTATAGTAGTTATATGTAGTTATTAACATGATTGCAACTGGTAAAGATATGATAATACCAAATACACCACATATTTTCCCTCCTGCAAACACAGCTAAAATAACTACCAATGGATGGATTTCATTAGTTTTTCCATAAACAGACGGATTAATAATATAACTATCAATTGCTGATAAAATAACAAACACTATAACTGTTTTTATAAACAAACTAGGACTTATTACAAAGGCTGTTATAGCAGCAATTATATTAGTAAACATCCCACCAAAATAAGGAATTAAAGAACAAATTGCAGCTAAAAATCCTAAAAGAATTGCATTAGGGTGTCCTATAATTAAAAAAGCTATAGAATATTCAAATAACGTTATAAAAACAATTTTAATAAATCCTGTTAAATAATTTTTCATAGCATGATCTAATTCTCTAACATAATTATAAGTTTTCTTTTTGTTTTTAAAATATTCTTTTACTCTTTCTCTAATTTTATCCATATCAATTAAAAAATAAATTGCGGATGCTATTGCTATAAAAGCTATAGACAAATAATTTACTGAAACTCCAATAAAAGTAATTGCTCCATCAGAAATATATTTACCTAAAGTTTTGATAATATCATTAAAACTATCTGATAAAGTATTTTGTAAAGGACCAAAATCTATATCATACTCTAAAGATACTTCTTTAATAAAAGTTATAATGCTATTAAATAAACTTCCTAATTGGTCAAATAACAATGGTGAAACCATAAATATAGTTATTCCAAATGTTGCAAGTACTAGTAAAACTACAAGCAATATACTTAGCTTTCTAGGTAATTTATGTTCTTGTAAATATTTTACAAAAGGATAGAGCGCATATGCAACTGCAAAAGCTATCAAAAAAGGAAATGTTATTTTAGATAAAATACCTAGGGTTCCTAACCATAAGTCACTTGTTTGATATATTAAAAATATAATTAAAACAAGTATGGCAATATTAATTAATTTATAGTCTAAACGATTTTTAATCACAATATTACCTACTTTCCATTATGATGGTAACTGGTCCATCATTAGTTAGATTAACTTTCATTTCAGCCCCAAATATACCAGTTTCTGTATGAACAACTTCATTTAGTTTTTGATTAAAAATATCATATAATTGAATAGCTTCTGCTCCACCTAAGGCATTAGCATAACTTGGTCTTCTTCCTTTTTTAGTATCAGCATATAAAGTAAATTGTGAAATACTTAAAATTGTTCCATTTATATCTAGAATAGATTTATTCATAACACCAAATTCATCATCAAATATACGAAGATTAACTATTTTATTAACCATATATTCAATATCTTGAATAGTATCTCCTTCAGTAAAACCTACTAAAATAACTAATCCATATTCTATACTACCAGTTATTTTTTTATCTACTTCTACACTTGCATTTAATGCTCTTTGAATAACCGTTCTCACTTAATTAACCTTTCAACATCAATAATATTATTAATAGCACTAATTTCATTCATAAATTTAATTAATCTATCTTTATTTGATACTACGATAGTTATTTCATATAAATAGTTTTCAGAAGAAGAAATAGTATTAATACTTTGAACTGTAATATCTGTATTAGATGTTTTAGAAATAATATCTAATAAAATGTTCTTATTTTCATTAGCATGTACAAGTATTGTTGTTGGATATTTTTTACTAATATTTTCATTCCACTTAACTTCAATTATACGTTCTTCTAATTCACTTACATTAGGACAAACCATCCTATGAACAGTAATACCATTACCTTTAGTAATATAGCCTAATATACGGTCACCAGGTATTGGTTTACAACAAGAAGCTACATTAACTTTAATATCATCAATACCTTTTACAATAATGTCATTTTTAACAGTAGGTGCGACTACTTCTTTATTAGTAGTTTTACTTAATATTAATTCTTCTTTTGTTTTATTTTCATTATTAATGATATTAAATATTTGATTTAAAGTTACTTTATTACTTCCTAAAGATGAATATAGTTCATTAAGATCACTATATTTTAAATCTGATAATATTTTATCTAAATTATCATCATCAAAAAATTCACTCATAACTATTTTTCTTTTACGCAATTCATCTTTTAAAAGATCTTCACCTTTTTTAACATATTCTTCTTTATCTATTTTATTAAAGAAGTTTTTAATTTTATTTTTAGCTCCGCTTGTTTTAGCCATATTAATCCATTCACGATTTGGACCAGTAGAGTTTTTATTAGTATTAATTTTAATAATATCATTATCTTTAAGCTCATAATCTAAAGGCACTATATTATTATTAACAATAGCCCCAACCATTTTATCTCCTACACCACTATGAACACGGTACGCAAAATCTATAGGTGTAGATCCAACAGGAAGTTCTATTACATCTCCTTTAGGTGTAAATACATAAATATTATCTTTTAATACCTCTTCATTAATAGTTTTTACAAATTCTTCATCATTAGCTTCATTTTGTAAATCCATAATTGTCCTAAAAAATTGTAGTTTTTGCTCCATAGCATTTTGAATACTGGCTTTTACATTACTTCCCTTTTCTTTATATGACCAGTGAGAAGCAATTCCCAGTTCTGCTACTTTATCCATTTCATAAGTACGAATTTGGATTTCAAATAAATGTCCATCAATACCAAATACTGTTGTATGAAGTGACTGATACATATTTGATTTAGGCATAGCTATATAATCTTTAAATCTTTTAGGAATTGGTCTATATTGTGAATGAATAATACCTAGAGCTTGATAACAATCTTGTTCAGTATCTACATATACCCTAAGAGCAAGTAAGTCATATATATCACTAAATTTTTTACCTTTATCAAGTTTTTTATAAATACTATATATACTTTTAGCTCTACCTTTTATTTCATGTTTAATATTATTTTTATTTAACATTTCTGATACTTTATTTTTCATCTCAATTACTAAATTATCACGTTCTGATTTTGATTGGTTTAAGTTTTCAACTATTTCAAAATAAATATCAGGTTTATAATAACGTAAAGATAAATCTTCTAATTCACTTTTAATACTACTAATTCCCAGTCTATGTGCAATAGGAGTTAAAATATCTAAAGTTTCTTTAGCTTTTTCTCTTTGACTTTTTTCAGGAATTACCCAAAGAGTTCTCATATTATGAAGCCTATCAGCAAGTTTTAAAATAATAACCCTAACATCTTCACATAAGCCTACCAAAATTTTACGATGATTAGCAATTACAGCCTCTGTTTCACCAGTAAAATTAAGCTTATTAATTTTATGAATACCTTTTACTAAAGAAGTAATTTCTTCACCAAAAGTTTCACTTAATTCTTCTTTTGTAGTATTACTATTTTCTAAAACATCATGAAGTAAAGCAGCACAAATAGTAGAACTATCCGCATATATCTCAGTTAAAATATAAGCAACATTTAAAGGGTGAATAATATAATCTTCACCCGTTAATCTTTTTTGACCAAAATGTTTTTCATATGCAAACATATAGGCTTTTCTTATTAAGTCTAATTCTTGCACATCTGTTATATAAGCCAATTTATCTTTTAAATCTTCATAAGTTAAATTTGGTTTATCTTTTCTCACCTTTATCACATTCCTCTAGGCATTTATACCTTTTATTTTCTTTTCTTCTGGTTCTGTTTCTTCATACCATTTTTTCTTTATTGGTTTATTTATGTTTTTCTTTTCTAAGTCAAATAATAGTTGACAAGCAACAAAGATTGATGAAAGCACTCCAGCAATAAGTCCAAATAGAAGTGCTAAATTGAAATTGATTATTTCATGTGAACCAAGCACTATTAAACAAATTACTGGACATAAAGTCGTTAATGTTGTAATTATAGAACGTTTTAAAGTGGCATTTAAACCTTCGTTAATTACTTCTTCTAAATCTTCTTTTGTTTTTAATTTCTTTTTGTTTCTAATGTTTTCTCTAATTCTATCAAATGTAACAATAGTATCATTAATAGAATATCCAATAATAGAAAGAATTGCGGCAATAAAAATTGAAGATACTTCTAATTTAAATAAACTAAATATTACAAAAATTATGAATGCATCATGAATAAGAGCAACAACACCACTTAAGGCATATGAAAATCTAAATCTAATTGAAACATATAAAACTATTCCAATTGACGCTAAAATTAAAGCAATAATAGCATTTTTAACAAGTTCTTGTTTGACAACATTAGATACAACACCGATATCAGTTTTTGCTTCATATTTTTCTTGGAAATACTTTTCAGTAGTTAAAACTTGATCTTTAGTCAATGTTTCTTCTACTTTAGCAATTACTGTATTATCATCTAATAGCTCTATTTCATATAAATTATATTCTAATTCTTTTATATCTTTTCTAATTTCTTTTTCAGTTAATTCTTGATTACTTACTAACGTAACTGAAGAACCACCTTTAAAATCTATTCCTAATTTTAATTTATTGGTAGTAAAAGTATATATACCTAGAATAACTAAAAGTACTAAATAGATATAAGCAAATTTACGAATTTTAACAAAATTAAATTTTCTTTGTTTTTTAACTTTTTTATAACCAATAAATAAATTTAATTTATTATCAAATTTACCTGTTTTAACAAATAGTCCAAGCAAAAATCTAATTAATACAACCATAACTAACATAGTAACAATTGTACTAATAATAAGCATAGTTGCAAATCCTTTAACACTACTTTCACCAAAAATAAATAATATTAAAGCAGCAAGTAATGTGGTTATATTAGAATCAAAGATTGAAGAAAATGCATTTTTGTTTCCATTTTTATAAGCAACGTTTAATTTGCTTCCACTATTTAATTCATCTTTAATACGAGCAAAACTAATCACACAAGAATCGATTGCCATACCAATTCCAATAACTAGTGCGGCAATACCAGGTAATGTAAGTACTCCACCTACTAACCAAAAAGTTAGAAATGTTAAGAATGTATAAATAACAATACCAACACTAGCAATAAGTCCTGAAAAATGATAAACAACAATCATTAAAGCCATAATTAATAATATTCCAACAATCCCTGCTTTAAACGTTTTTTCTAAAGAACCTTCACCAAATTCAGCACCTACTGTTTTAGAAGAAACCTCTTCTAATTTGGTTGGTAAAGAACCTGAATTAATTAAATTAACTAAATTTTCAACTTCTTCTTGCGTAAAGTTTCCTTGGATAATAACATCTGATGCAAATCCTTGTGAAACAGACGCTACTGATAAACATTTGGAGTTACTTAAACTACCACATTTACTTTGTTCTAATTGGAATGAAGAATTTTCATCAAAATCTAACCAAATAACTATTCTATTATCTTCTTTTTCACTAATAGCTTTAGTTACTTCATAAAACTTATTTTTATCTTTAACACTTAGTGATACAGCAGGTCTACCAGTTTCATCTTGACCAACTTTAGCTCCACCACTTTTTAAAACATCGCTATTCATAAGTAAGTTATCGCTTGTATCACGGAAAGTAAGACTTGCTACTTGTGATAACGTATTACGAGCTTCAGTAGGATCTGTAACACCTGCTAATTGAACACGGATACGGTTTTCACCTTCAACTATAATTGTTGGTTCTGTAACACCTAATACATCAATTCTTTTAGAAATTGTTTTATAAGTGCTCGTAACCATATCTTTAGTTACTTCACCACCATCAATACTTTTAACTTCATATAAAACTTCAAAACCACCTTGTAAATCTAAACCAAACTTTTGATTTTTTAATAATGTTGGAGTAAATAAGGCAATTACTCCTAAAATTACTACAATATATAAAATACTTTTAAATATACTTTTTTTCTTCATGTAAATCCTCCTAGTCTTCAAAATACACTTTTCTATTTCTTAAATTCAGTTTTTCTTTTAAATATATATCAATACTAGCATCATCTGAATTTAATACATCCGCTACCATTTGATATAATTCTAAATTAACTGACTTAACCCATTTTACTTCTTTTAAATAATTCCATACGTCTTCTTCTTTGATATATAAATACCCATTACGACGCATTTCTTCTACTTTAGTAATTAAAGCTGGCTTTAACCTATCATAAAGTTCACTTGCAGATTTGAATTCAACTTCCATAAGAACCTCCATTTTGATAATTCACTTACATATTCCATTATATATTAAATTTAATATTTTTTAAAGGGTTTTGCTCTTTTTTTATAAGTTTATAAGTATTTATATTGGTTAAATAAATATATTTAATTAGGTGATGATATGAAAAATAAATTCATCAAATCAACTTTAATATTAATTATTGGTGGAATGTTTACAAAAATACTTGGAATGATTATAAAAATAGTTATGACTAGACTTTTAGGAACTGAAGGAATAGGTATATACATGCTAATAATTCCAACGTTTACTCTTTTTATTGCTTTAGCCCAATTTGGTCTTCCAATTGCTATTTCCAAATTAGTTTCTGAAGATAAAAGAAATAACAAAAATCTAGTGTTTTCAATTATTCCTATTTCTTTAATAATAAATTTGATTATTATGCTATTTTTACTTTTTTCAAGTAATTATATAGCTAATAATTTATTACATGAACCTAGATGTTATGATGCACTAATTTGTATTGGTTTAGTTCTTCCTTTTATTAGTATTTCAAGTATCTTACGTGGCTATTTTTTTGGAAAACAAAAAATGATACCACATGTAATTTCTAATATTACTGAAGATTTTGTTAGATTAATTATATTAATAATTGGCATTCCTATCTTTTTAACTAGAGGAATTAATTTTGCCATTGCTTTTGTAATACTTAGTAATGTTATAAGTGAATTAACTTCTATTTTAGTACTATTTTTCTTTTTACCAAAAAATTTCAAAATTACTAAAAGAGATTTAAAGCCAAACAAAACTAATATTAAAGAAACACTAAGTATAAGTGTTCCCACAACAGGTAGTAGACTTATAGGAAGTATTGGTTATTTTTTTGAACCAATTATTTTAACATCTGTTTTATTAAGAGTTGGTTACTCTAATAATTATATTGTAAATGAATATGGAATTTTAAGTGGTTATGTTATGCCGCTTTTAACACTCCCCTCTTTTTTTACACTAGCCATTTCTCAAGCTTTAATACCAATTGTAAGTAATAGTTTTAGCAATAATAAATACAGCTATACTAAAAATAAAATTAAGCAGGGAATATTTTTTTCATTAATAATTGGAATACCTGTAACTATCTTTTTTATAACTAACCCAAGTTTACCACTTAAAATAATTTATAACACCAAAGAAGGTATTAATTACATTAAAATAATGGCTCCTATATTTTTACTACATTATATTCAGTCACCAATTTCATCAAGTCTTCAAGCTATGGGATTTGCCAAAATTAGTATGAAAGGAACATTTTATGGAATGCTATTTAGGACACTTATATTATTTATAGCAAGTTCACTAAAAATTGGTATGTGGGGTCTTGTATTTGCAACTTCTATTAATATTATTTTTGTAACTTTCTACGACGGATATAATGTATATAAAATATTAAAAAAAAGAATATAACTTTGACTTATATTCTTTTTCTATATAAACTAACCAATCCCTTATTTTAAGTTGTACAACTACTTGTAGTAATGTTTTAAAAACCCCTTTTCATCCCTCTTATTTGTACAAGATAATTATGAAGATTAAACCGGTTTTAACTAAATTTTAAAATCTAATTTAATATCATGATTAATTAATGAATGTGTAGCTTTTTTCATTAATTAATAAAATAAATGTATACAAATAACGGAACAATCCTTAATACTAATATTCTCTCTTAGTATTACAATTTTATTATATTATATGGGCAAAAAGTTGTCAATTAAAACGTGTAAACAAAATGTATATATAAGTGTTGTTATTATTTTATAAAGTTCATTATTAGCCCATTTTCTAAATATAATTCCTTTATTACTTTTTACTCTATAACCAACACTAATAATCATATCTAAATTATAATAATCAACCATATGAGTTTGAATTTTTCCTTTAATTGCGCCATGTTCAGCGGTTGTCGCAAATTTTGCGACAACCATCCCTTTATCTAATTCTTCACATAAAGCATTTTGAATATGTTTCCTAATAGTCTTATAATCTCTATCAAATAACTTTGCCATTTGTTGCGTATTAAGCCAAACCGTCTCATCTTTCATATTTACTTCTAATTTAACATTTTGTTCTTCAAACAAAATAATTTCATTTTTCATTAATTACTACTTCCTTTGCTACAAAAATACTTCTCAATTATATTATTCGGCAAAAGAAAGTCATTTCCTTTTTTATTTGGTATTTTTATAAAAAAAGAAAAGCCAAAAGCTTTTCTTAATCATTTTTAATTTTACCGTTCATACTCCAAGTTTTAATATCTGTTATGTAAACATCTACAATACTACCAATATAGTCTTTAGAACCCTCTACATTAACTAATTTCATAGTATCAGTATAACCTACTAACATATTATCATCTTTTTCACTAACACCTTCAATTAAAACAGGAACTACTTTGTTTAAATATTTTTGATTAGCTTCTAAAGAATACTTATTAATTAGTTCATTTAATCTATATAATCTTTGTTCTTTTTCTTTTAAACAAATGCCATCTTGCATACGAGCTGCTGGTGTTCCAACTCTAGGAGAAAAAATAAATGTGAATGCGGAATCAAATTTGCAAGCATTTACTACTTCTAATGTTTCATTAAAATCATCTTCCGTTTCATTCGGAAAACCTACAATAATATCAGTAGTAATAGAAACATTTGGTATTTTTTCTTTAATTTTATTAAACAAACTAATATATTCTTCTTTAGTATATCTTCTTCCCATTAATTTTAATATTTTAGAAGAACCCGATTGTAAAGGCAAATGTATGTAAGGCATAATATTGTCGTATTTACTAATTATATCAATCATTTCATCAGTAAAATCCCAAGGATGACTAGTTACAAAGCGAATTCTTTTAATACCAGTGTTAGCAACATCTTCAAGTAAATTAGCCATACCATAATTAATATCCAAATCTTTACCATAGGCATTAACATTTTGTCCAAGTAAAGTTACTTCTAAATAACCATCTTTAACTAATTTATTAACTTCTTCTAAAATATATTTAGGTTCTCTACTTCTTTGTTTTCCTCTAGTATATGGGACTATACAATAAGTACAAAACTTATCACAACCATACATAATATTAACCCATGCTTTATATTTACTATCTCTTTTAACAGGAATATTTTCAATAACATCTCCTTCAATACTAAGAACTTCTACTTCTAATCTCTTTTTAGCCATAGAAGTATTTAATATATTTGGAAGATTGTGAATATTATGAGTTCCAAATACTATATCAATCCACTTATATTTTTTTAAAATTTCATCTACAACAGCTTCTTCTTGTGCCATACATCCACATATACCTACAATTAAATTTGGTTTAGTTTCTTTTAAATGTTTAATTCTACCTAAATAACCAAATACTTTATTGTGAGCATTTTCTCTAATAGCACATGTATTCATTAAAATTAAATCAGCGCTTTCCATAGTATCTGTTTCAATAAAACTCATATCTTCAAGTATCGCTTTAATATTTTCAGTATCATGTTCATTCATCTGACAGCCATAAGTTTTAATAAAATATTTTTTATCTTTTCCTAAAACTTTTAATGCATCATTTAAAAAATACTCATTTTCTTTCACTAAAACTTTTTTATTTGTTCTTTTTTGTGCTTCTTTTAAATTAGGCATCTGCATAAAATCACTTCATTTCTATCAATAAATATTACCATATTTATAATGATTTATCAAGAAAAAAGAATTGATAAATCAATCCTCTATATATTTTTTAAAAATCATCTTTACTTCTTCTTTATTAACTGGTTTTTCTAAACATGAGCTAAAACCATTTTTTAAATATAATTTTTTTGTTTCATTTTGTTTAGAAGAAGTTAATATAATAACCGGCATCTTTATATTTTCATATTGTTTTAACTTATCTAATGTTTCTTGAGCGGTTAATTTTGGTATTTTTTCATCAATGAATATCAATTTATAATTAGAACTTTTATGAACTTTTTCCAATCCTTTAATACCTAAATCAACAACATCGATACTACCATTATATTCTTTGGTTACTTTAGTAATTGCATTAATGTCCCTTTTAACACTACTAATTACTAAAATATTAATATTACTAATATAATTTTGGGTTAATTTTTCTAATGCGTTTTTTTCATTATTTACAATCTTTTGATCTAAAACAACTGTAAATTTGCTTCCTTTTTTAGGTTCACTACTAACCATTATTGTTCCATCTAAATTACTGATAATCCTTTTAGCTTGGCTTAATGATTTTTTTGAATCACTAAATATACTTTCAATTGTATTAGCATCCATACCTACTCCAGAATCCTCAACCTCTAGAATCAACCTACAAATATCTTGTTTAATGATGCAACTAATATTTAGTTCAATATAACCTGAGGAAGTATAGCTTATTGCATTATTTAAAATGACATCAATTACTTGCTTTAAATGCGCTGAATCACCATACAAATAATTTGGTATATCTTCACTAATATTAGTTCTAAATTCAATATTATTATTTTGCAATTTCATTTTATTAGTAGCAATAATTTCTTTAAAAACAACTTTTGTATTGTATTTTGTATTATAAATTTTTAATTGAGATTTATCCATATCTGATGTATCTAAAACATTGTTAATTGAATTTAATAAAAATTTTGAACTTCTACTAATTTCTCTAACATCCTCTTTTATCAAATTAATATCATCACAATCTAATATAATTTCACAACGTTTTTCAATTGTTTTCAAAGGTTTTTTCATTTGCTGAGATATATTAAGTAAAAACATAGTCTTTTCGTTATTAGTTTTTTCAATATTTTCCTTTGATTTATTAAAATCTCTTAACATTTGAAGATCAGGATTTTCAATAGTAAAATACATTAAAAATGTTACAAATGTTTCCATAGATGTCATAAGTAATAAATACGGATTTAATTTTTGAATAACCATTACTATAAAACCAAACACTATAAAAACAAAGATTGGTAAATATTTTTTTGATTTTAGTTTTTTATAGTTTTTGAATATTTGAATAAGCCATATTACAATGTAAATAAAAATAATCACATATAATAAATTAGCACTTAAACCATATGAATACATACCTTTACTATCGTATTGATAATAAAGAGGTAAAATATAAATAATGGCTACTATTAATAAATAAAACAAAATAAATATTTTTTTATTATTAAATTCAGTTTTTATTGTTTTTTCAGATTTTGAAATAACAAACACATAACATGTAAATAATGTAGCCCAAGTAAACAAATAAACTAAATATGTTTTTGTTATAATAGAATTTAAAACTGGAAAATAATTCATATTGGAAACTGTAAAAATGCTTAATATATCTAATACTAGTCCAATAAAATTTGTGAGCATTAAAGATATAAACAATTTATTTTCCAAATTATTTAATCTTTGTTTATAAAAATATATACAAATAAGCAAAATAGAATATATCAAACTAATTCCTAAAATATATAAAGACCCCACTTAATCATCCCCTATCTTTACTAATTACATTATAACATTTGTATTTTAATAAGTAAACAAAAAAACTATTAACACTTTAATAGTTTTTAATAGTTTTTACTTTTGCTTTTCCATCAAAATGTTCAGAAGCGGAAATGATTTTTATTTCATCATTTTCTATTATTGGTTTAATACATTTATCACTTATACCTTCTTTAACTAAAGCATTATAACTTCTTTTTTCACAACCTGTTCCAACAAAACCTTCATCAAAACTTCTAATTCTATATACAACACTATCTAAAACATTAGCTAGTTTTGTATTTTCAAACTTTTTAGCAATTCTAGTCTCAATACCCATTAAAATTTTTGGAATATTGTTTTTTACTCCAGGCTGTAGTTCAATATGCACTACTAATTTATTATCTATATTAACTACTTCATAAGATAAAATATGTTTAGTATCTTTTTCTACTTCTTTACCAATACTGAAAAGTGGTAAAGTTGAACCATCAGAAAGGACTAATTCTTTGCCTATTCTTTCAAGAATTTCTAATGTTCCATACTTATCTATGGTAGCATATACGTTACAATCAGTCCATATTTTTCCGTATGCATCCTTTATATAAAATTCCGAAGTTGCTTGAGGATTGTTTTTGTATCTTTTCATAGCAGCTGGAGTTCTTGCGACTAATCTTCCAACTTCTCCAACAGGAACTTCATAACCTTGATTATCTAAAGTTGCTAATTCAACCATAGCATATTTTTTTAATCCACATCTTGAACCAGTTAATTTAAATTTTGGATGTAAATCTTGAAAAGCGCGATATGGTGTAAAAAACATTCCACCTCTTTCACAGTCCCCACCACCTATAGATAATGGTACTGGTGAAATTGGTCTTGGTAATTTTCCAACACCACAGCTTACTTTTCTTAGCATTTTATTAATAAATTTTTCTTCTCCTAAAGATGTTGGTTCTCCAACAGAAGTAAGCATCATCATATAAGGCATTTTAAAACCATAAAATTTAGGATCCGCATACAATTGTTTAGCAGCATAAACAACCATATTTCTTGGAGCAGAAACATAATTTGGTTTATTTATAGCTAAACTATATAAGAAAAATTCTTTTTTATAAATTGGTTCCAAAGCAACTGTACATCCCTTATATAAAACATCCGATATACTAGAAATAATTCCTGTATTAGAATGTGATGGAATTAATGCAAGTCCCGTTAAATCCTTCATTTTAGGTAGTCCTGATAAATCAGGATCTTGAAATCTACCAATAGTTATTAAACTACGATTACTATGAACAATCGCTTTAGGTCTATTAGAATTTGTCGAACCACTACTATAAGTCACTAAAAATTCCGTATTAATGTTACCAATATTATATTCTGTTATATTTTTTCGTTCTATAGGAAGTTGAAATTCAAAATCAAACTTATCTATAATTTTTATATTGCTTTGACGATGTAATAATACTTTGTTTTCAAAATCACAGAAAGGCTTATCCAATTCAATATAAGGATCAAAACCATTCTTTAAAGAATCTGTAAGTGAAAACATTATAGCTGTTCTAATTTTTGAATTTTCAATAGACTGATGAATTTGTCCAAACTTATCATCGGTACATACAATGAAATCTGAATTACAATCATTAATGATTTCCGTAATATATTCAGAATCAAAATCGGAACCAAAACAATTCATCTTTGCCCCCAATAAATTAAGAGCCATTATCACATATAAAAATTCTGGAACATTAGACATACACATAGGAACTTCAGAATTTTCATCAATCCCCATTTGTTCAAATATAGCAGTATAGTCTTTTACTTTATTAAATAACTTTCTATAAGTTATCTTACTTCCACGATAGAATAAAGCAACATAATTTAAGTTATTTTTATTTTTTTCAAACAAATCTCTTGTCCAAGAAAAATTGTGATTATTTTCAACATCATCAAGACCTGTTTGAGCTGTTTTTGATAGATTGTTCCACTCTATATTAAACATTTCTTTAAGTATTTTTTTCGTATTAATTCTTGATTTTTCCATATAATCCCCCTTACACAAGCGCTTTTATTTTAACACTTATATTATTTATTGTCAAAATATCATTAATATTTATATTTTATAATATATACTATTATTTTTTATTTAATACAATTCGTTTCGTAAAAGAAAAGGCTTCTTCATATGTTGTAATTTTAGGATCTTTATACATCGTTTTATAAACATCATCAATAGTAAATCCAAATTCGCATTTATCAACAATATCTTGTTTAAACTTATCTACAAAACTTTGATTAATACTGGTTCTTTCAAAAATACCTTGACTTTCCCATATATCCCATTTTAATGTTGCTAAAGTGTCCCTTAAATTATCATTAAGCTCATCAGCCGATAAACTTTTATTTAAAACCATATTCTTACCAATATTTACATAAAACTTTTTACCATATTGCTCAATAGCCATTGGAATTATTTCAGCACCTGTTTCTAAAGCCATTTTAACAATTCCTGTATATAATTTCATACAAGGTAAATTATCAGTAATATTCCATGACCCCTCAGGATATATTAATAAATCTCCACCATTTTTTAAAAGTTCAACAGCTCTATTCTTAGCAATAAATCTATCCGTTTTATTATTAGTTTCTAAACAAATAACACCATTTAAATATAGCATCAAACCAGCTACATCTTTATATAAACTCCTAGGATCACCTAAAAATAAATATGCATGATCTTTAATTGCTTCAAATGTCCTTTGAATATCATTACCACCAATATGTGTACAAGCATAAATTATTGGCTTGTTAGTTTCTATTCTTTCATCCTTAATAACTTCTATTGTTTCTTTACAAAGTTTTCTATCAATTTTAATTAAAGATAGTAATAACTTATGGATTTTTTTTCTTATTTTAATGCCTTTTAAAGGAACACCGTTTTCATAATTATAACGTCTCAATTCCATATAATATTTTTCAAGTTCTTGAATACTTAATTTTCTTAATTCTAATAAGCTCTTACGTTCAAAAATTTCCATAATATTTCTCCTTTAAAATAGTTATTAATTGATATTTATACTAACAAAAAAGACTAAAGTCAATTTATATAAATTGACTTGTTAATCTAGTTTTATTTATCTTTTTATTTCTCCCGCTTTTTTAAGCATTACTTTAGTAATTAGTGGTCCTATCAAATCAAAAATAAATGAAGACGCTACTATAACAGCAATTAAACTTTTACTATCATTTGGAATAACTTCTACAGCAAGCATAGCAAGTCCGATTGCAAGACCTGTTTGAGAAAGTAACGTTGGACCTAAATAATTATATACTTTTTTAGGACTATCCACTAATTTAGCTCCTAGCATAGATCCAAATATCTTACCCATAGTTCTAGTAACAATATAAACAATACCTAAAACACCAATCGTTGAAAGCATACTAAAATCCAAGCTAGCACCTGATAAAACAAAGAAAATAATTGAAATAGGCGGGGCTATATAATCCATTAAATCAAGTATCTTATCAGTAGTTTTATGATTATAGGCATTAATAAAAATTCCACCTTGTATCATACAAACTAAAAGTGAAGAAATATGATAATAATCACTTATAACAATAGTTCCTAAAATAAAAACTATTATTAAAGCAATAATATTACTTTTAGATTTCAATACTTTCGCAACTATACCAAGTAATATTCCACTAATAACTCCCAAGATTAATGATATACCAATTTCTTTAAATGGTTCTAATAACCCAATTAAAGATGTATCATGGGCATTTAAAAATTGAGCAACTACTACAGCAAAACCAAATATAATGATAGATATAACATCATCAATCGCAACGACACTAAGCATAGTATTAGTAAGTTCTCCTCTAGCTTTATACTCTTTTACTATCATCATGATAGCTGCTGGAGCTGTTGAAGAAGCAATCGCTCCTAAAATAATTGAAAAAGAAGCCGAAAAGCCTAAAATCAAAGAGCTATAACTAACTAATGCCATTGTTAAAAAAGAAGACATTATTCCTATCACAAATGGCTTAACTCCTAGTCTTTTTAAGTATTTTAGTTTAAATTCTGCACCAATAGAAAAAGAAATAAAAGAAAGTGCAATCGTTGAAAAACTTTCTAAATTACTTATTTGTTTTAAATTAATTAGTTTTAAAACACTTGGTCCGATAACAATACCTGCTATTAAATAGCCGGTGACCTCAGGCAGTTTAAAAAGTTTAACCAAACCACCGAAAATAAGACCCGATAGTAAAACGATACCAATTGCAAATAAAATATTCATTATTCTAAATTTCCTTCCATATTATTCATGGGAATTGTAAAAAATAAGTATTGATGACTAGGTATTAAATCTTTTACTATATTTTTAACTATATCAACTCTATCATTTTTTATTGGTATAAAGATAAGTCTACTTTCATCATTAAAATAATCTAACATATATCTAATAGAACCAAAAATATTTACATCTTTTTTTCTGTTTTTATTATTATTTTCACTAATAAAAGTATCACTTTCTAATACTGTAATATTTTTAATATCATTACTAGTTAATCTTTTTATTAAAGTATCTAATAATTCTTCTTCTTTTAAAATCATAATTGCTAGTTCCATATAATCCCTACTTTCACATTTATTATATATCAACAATTAGTTTTTTTCAATAAAAAAGTAATGCATTATACTTCTTGCATTACTAATAAAATCATCGGTTTACATTCTGTAGCTTGATATAAATATTTACCTACTTTATCACGAATACCCATTTTAGCTTTATTAAAATCAATATAGTGTTCCTTAGTATTTTCTTTTATTACTTCAAGTGATATATTTTGAATTTCTTTAATAATATCTATATTATCTTTAACATAGATAAAACCTCTAGTAAGAATTTCAGGTCCTGCTAAAACTTGTTTTGTTTGTTTATCTAAAGTAACAGTTACCATAACTATTCCATTATCAGCTAAAGCTTCACGATCTTTAAGTACAACTTCACTAATATCTCCAACTGTTTTTCCATCAATTAAAATATCGTCTATTTTTATAGTTTCTTCTGTGTCAACTAAAACACCATTTTCAAAAGTTACTACTTGACCATTAAGTTTAAGAAGCACATTTTCATCATTCATCCCTATTTGTTTAGCTAATTTACTATTAGAAACTTGATGACGATATTCACCAATTACTGGAAAATAATACTTTGGTTGCATTAAATCTAACATTAACATTAAATCTTCACTAGATGCATGTAATGACAAATACTTATTTGTTGATAAAATTATCAAATTAGAACCTAATTTGGCAATACGATCAAAAATCGCAGTCGCACTTTTTTCCATGCCATCATATACTTGAGTTGCAAATACAACAGTGTCATTTTGTGTAATTTTTATAAATTTATCATAACCATTTAATATTCTTTTCATATTAGAAAAAGGTTTTTCTCTTTCATCAGAAATAATAACTACTACATTTTCATCATTTACATGATGTATATTTACTATTCTTGATTTATCAAATTTAACATACCCTTCTTCAATAGCACGTACAATAATATTTTCTAAACGTTTTCCCATTATTACAACTTTACGCTCTGTTTTTTCAATAGCATTAAATAATTCTTGAATACGATATAACTGTGCTTCAAAGATATTAAATAAAATACGACCTTCATTACGATTTAATATTTCTTGCATATAAGTGCCTGTACGATGATTTGGGGATGTAAATCCTTTTTTATCAGCATATAAAGATTCACTCATTAAACAAAGTACACCTTGTTTCCCAACATAAGCAAGTTTACCTATATCTGTTTTATATGCTCCTATCATAGTAGGATCAAAAGCAAAATTACCTGTATAAAAAATTGCACCATCTAAAGTATAAAGTACATAACCTACAGTATCTGGAACTGCATGCGTTAAAGAAATTGGAAAAATAGCATTTTTACCAAAATTAACTTTACGATGTGGTTTTAATTCAATCAAATTATCAGTATTTAAACCTGATTGTAGAAATTCTTCTTTTAAAAGTTCCAAAGTAAATTTTGTACCATATATTTTTAAATTAGGAATATCATTTATAATATCAACAACTGCTCCCATTTGTTGTTCATGACCATGTGTAATAAATATACCCTTTATTCTATCTTGATTTTCTTTTAAATAATCATAATTAGGAATTATATAGTCAACTCCTAACATTTTATCATCCGCATATTTTAAACCTGCATCAAAGACAAATACATCATTATCAACATCTACAATATACATATTTTTACCGACTTCATTTAAGCCACCTAGGCTAAATATTTTTATTTTACTCATAAAACTCCTTTCTTTTTTCTTCCAAAAACCTTAATAATTATATCAAAATATCTAAAATAAAGCAAATAAAAAGAACACTTATGTGTTCTTTGAAATTATGCTCCAGGAGTTGGTGCAGGTATAGTAGGTTGTTCTTCTACAGTAATAGTTTTAGTGTTTTCTGCTAAAACTTCTCTTGTTGCTACATCTACTATTTTAAATGTTACTGTATATGTTCCTGCAGTTTTAAACGATACTCTAAAGTTGCTTGTTGCATTATCTGTTAACGGAAAACCTGTTGCTGGTCCAAATTCTTGTCCTAGTGGTAAATCATACCATTGTCCATCTTGGATTTCATAATATTCTAATGTATCAATAGCTGTTTCATCTGATAATCCACCAGTTCCTACTACCATTGTTCCTGCATATCCATTTGCCATTGTTGTTATACTAAATTCTGTTACATCTCCTACATATACCTTTTCTGGTATTGTAATACTTACTTCTGCTGGTTTTAATTCTACAGTAATAGTTTTAGTGTTTTCTGCTAAAACTTCATTTGTTGCTACATCTACTATTTTAAATGTTACTGTATATGTTCCTGCAGTTTTAAACGATACTCTAAAGTTGCTTGTTGCATTATCTGTTAACGGAAAACCTGTTGCTGGTCCAAATTCTTGTCCTAGTGGTAAATCATACCATTGTCCATCTTGGATTTCATAATATTCTAATGTATCAATAGCTGTTTCATCTGATAATCCACCAGTTCCTACTACCATTGTTCCTGCATATCCATTTGCCATTGTTGTTATACTAAATTCTGTTACATCTCCTACATATACCTTTTCTGGTATTGTAATACTTACTTCTGCTTCTTCTTTTTCTGCTAAAATAGTTTTAAAATCAGAAAGTAAAACTTCTCTTGTTTCTGGATTTAATAAAGAATATGTAATAGTAAGTTCACATTCTTCTGATAACGTAATTCTAAACTTACGAACATTATCTTGAAGTTCAATTTCTTCTTCTAATAATGCTAATCCATACCAAGCATCATCATCTTCATCATAATATTCCAAATTAGCAATTGCTAATATATTAGAGAAACTTAATGTTCCCAATGCTTCTAAACCTTTATCATCATTTGCTACTGTTTCAACAGTAAATTCAATTGGCTCATTAATGAATCCTTCTGTTGGAAGTTCTAGTGTTAAAGTAGCCGGTTTTTTTTCTACTGGTAGAACAGTTGGTTTTGCAACTGGTTGAACTACAGTATTAAAAACTGGTAAATAACTTTCTACTTCTTCTTCACTAACTGTTACTTTAGACCATTTTGCTTTTAATTTAATATCTTTAGTAACTTTTTTATCAAAATCATATTTTTTACCATCTAAGAACCAACCTTTAAAATTATAGCCTTCTTTTGTTGGGTCTTCTGGTTCTTCTACTTTTTTATTTTCTTTTATTTCTTGTTTTTCTACTTTTGTACCACCATTACTATCAAAAGTTACAGTATATGTTTTATCACCTTTGAAAGCAAATATAGCAATACTACCACCTATAAGTAGAACAACTAGTGCAATTATAATTGCTTTTATTTTACTCATATTTCTAACTCCTTATCTGTTTTTAGTTCTTTGAATTTTATATCCCCTGAATAGTCCCCTGAAATAAATCCCTCCTTTTATGTTCAATGCTACCCTTGAACATATATCCTATAAGTTAATTATACCCATACAAATTTTTTTAGTCAATAGATTATTTAATTTATTTGTTATAAAATAAAGGTTTTTTTGATTTTTTTACAAAAAAAACACCTATAAATTGATGTTTTTAAAATAAAATAGATAATATAACAATTATACCAAGTATAATTCGATACCACATAAACAGTTTGAAGTCATTTTTACGCAAGAATTTTAATAAGAATGAAATGCATAACAAACCAATTATAAATGAAACTAAAATACCAATAATAAAAATAGATAAATTAGCACTTATAATACTTATAGTCCCATCTTTTAATAATGTAAGTATTACTGCTCCAAGCACCACAGGGGCTGATAAGAAAAATGAAAATTTTGCACTATCTTCTCTTTTAATACCACAAGTTCTAGCAGCGGCAATTGTTGTTCCACTTCTAGAAAAACCTGGAATTAAAGCGAGCACTTGACTACAACCAATAATCATAGCATCTTTAAAGCTCATTTCTTTTACTTCTTTATTTTGTTTAAAATGTTTATCTGCTAAATAGATTAACACACCCATAATAATTAAAGCGAGTGCTATAACAAGATAATTACTTCTAATGATTTTATCAATAGTATCTTCAAATAAAACACCAGCTAAAGCTGCAGGTATGGTTGCAACTATAATCATCCACATTAATTTACCATCTTTATCTTTAGCTCCTTTAGTAAATCCGTTAATAAACATAGTTAAAAAATCTTTAAAAAAGAAAACTATAATCGCTAGTAGAGTTCCTAAATGTAAAGCAATATCAAAAGCAAAGGTAACATTTTCAGGAATACTTGCTCCAATACCAAAAATATCTCTAAAAATAATTAAATGTGCAGACGAAGAAATTGGTAAAAACTCTGCTATTCCTTGAATAATTCCTAATATAATAACATGTATCATATGAACATCTCCTATCTTAATACTATACAAGTATATCACATTTATGAATGTATTTCAAAAAAAGAACAGTTATTTTAAATAAACTGTTCCTGAGTATGTTTGATTATAGTTACTATACACATAACCTGAATAATATCCAATCCAAGTTCTTGTAATTTGTTTAGTTGAATTATAGTAGTTACATCTACCTAATTCATCAATCAATTTTTGAGTACATCCTTTAGCACACATAAAATCTGTTTTTTCTAAAGTCCCTCTATATCCATCAGCATTATAGTAATATGTTGGATGATCATCAGAGGAATCAGTTGATACATATTCCCAACCATCTGTTCCATATTCACCAACATTTACACAACGATAAGTATAGTAAACTTTATTTGTCCAACTATAGTTACTAATGTATTTAGAACTTTTAGAATTGTAGTCAGCTTTCAAATATCCTGCATAAGTTCCATCATTATAATATTCAGAATGATAATTTGAAATATATTTTGATTCTGGTAAATAATAATTATTGTTATAATTGTTGTTGTAGTTGTTATTTACAACTTCTTCAATAACAACTAATTTAGCTACTGTTCCTCTTACTCCATGTTCTGTATATGCTTCATAAATTAAATTATATGTGCCTGGTACATGTATATTTACTGTGCCATCAATTAAAGTGACATCTAATTTACGTCCTGAATAAGGATCGGTTGCTGTTGGTTTAGAAATTTTATTTGTCAAACAGCTTGTGCTGCCTTCATTACAAGTTACTTTATCTTTATTTTTAAATACTGGACCAGCATAATAATTTTTTGTTGTCGTAGTAGTTGATTGGTATTTATTAGAATTTGTTTTATTACTAGTTGTAGTAGTTGTTTTTTCCTTTACACGAATACTACTTGTAACACTTCTACAAGCTGTAGAACCCCTATATTGACAAACTTTAATAACTACAGTATAGTCACCGGGTACTGCTGTATTTACATTGTTATACGTAACTTCAGCATATTTATCAGTATCAACAACTGACATAGGATCAAAATTAGAGTATTGAGTAATTATTTTGGAAGTTGTATATTTTACAGCTGGCAAGTTAGCAGAAGCAGAACTTTCTGAGCTATCAGCTTCCATTTTCTTTTCGGAAAACTTAACTTCTGAATTGTAAGCCATAAAACCAAAATAAACTGTTAGTGCAAACAAACATACGATGCATAAGAATTGTTTTAACGTATTTTTCATAAAACCACCCCACCTTTGAAAAATTAAGAAATAACACGTTCTTTCATAACGTATTGTACAATTTTTTTATATGCTTGTCAAGTTATAATATATAACCTGTTGTTAAGTTAATTACTTGCAGTACAATTATTTGGAAAACTATAATTATATCGTTTGTTTTCAATACTAACTTTTATTTCCTTATTTAGACTAATTTCACTACCATTTTTATCTAAAATTGGATTTTGTAATTTACCATCATCAACTAAAGTTTGTAATTTTATACAATAAACATTATTGTTAATTTTAGGATACTCATCTTCTCTATTTTCTAAATATAAGCTAGTAGCAGAAAATAATAATTCTTCTGTTACAGCATCAATTTTATTTTGACTATTACGAATTTGATTAATAATTGTTGGCGCTACTAAAACAGAAATAACTCCTAATATCGCAACTACACCGATTAACTCAGCTAGTGTAAATCCTTTTTGTTTCATAATCTCACTCCTTGTAATGATTTATTAATTATTAAAAATTTTTTCAAGTTCATTTGTTATATTTTCATTATATTCTTGCAATGAATTGAATTTTTTACGACCATTTTTTTGATATTTTTTTAAATAACCTATAATGTCATTTGTACCTTTAACTTTAGGACAATATTTTTCTAAATGTTTAGGAATTAAAATATCTAATCCTACTGCCATTGCTTCTAATATTACCATACCTTGGCCTTCATATCTACTTGATAAATAAAATAAATCCATTTGTTTTAAATATTTGAAAGGATTTTTTTGATTTCCTACAAAAGTAACATATTTTTCAATATTTAAACTATGTGCTTGCTTTTCTAAGTTTACCCTTTCTTCACCGTCACCAATAATATATAAATGAAAATCATTACGATAATTTGTTAATTCACTTATATTATTTAACATAATATCAATACCCTTTTGATGACATAACCTACCCACTGTAACAATATTTAAAAGTTTTTTATTTATTTTTAAATCAACATCTTCATTCATTTTATTTTTAATTTCATTTGTATCTATATAATTTGGTACCACATAACACTTTTTACCTTTACAATTTTCTAGTTTTTTAAAAGCATCCATGGCTCCTTTAGATACAGCACAAAACGTATCAAAATAACGATATTTTTTCTTAAAAAAGAAGTGTAAAATACGATATTTAGGTTCTTCTTTTAATTTTATTGGAATATCATTATGTATCCATATTGCTTTTTTTAAAACATCACATTTTAAAGCCCCTAAGGCTGTATGCATTTGATAACTATCAAAATCTATAGCAACATCATATTTTTTATTTAAAACATCTACTTTCATTATCTTTTTAACAATATTAAATGGTAAAAATTGAAAAACTCTATGAGGTTTTTTTAAATAAATGACATTTGTCTTTTCGGGTATTTCATAAAAACAATTATCTCCAAACATATATAAATCAATATTATATTTAGTATAATCTATATTTTTTAATATATTGGTTACTGACTTTTGAATTCCACCAACACGCAAATCATTTATAAATACTGCAATATTTTTCATAAATTGTCCCTTTCTATTAATAGGTTTTCCTATTTATAATATAACACATATTTAAATAAATTAAAAGATAAATTAAATTCACATTGTTTTTAAAGTTTGTTCATGTTATTATATATTGTAAGGTGTGATAAGATGAAAAAGAAAAAAATCAAAATTAAATATAAAAATATCTTTTTAATGCTTTTAGTACTTGTTTTTACATATCTACTTATCTTTTCTATTTATAAAATAATTCTTTGGTATAAAGATAATAAAAATATAGATAAACAAGTAAACGAAATTAATAAAATAACAAAAATAGAAGAAGTAAAAGATAACGAAAACACAGAACTAGTTAATCCACCAGATGAAGGTGATAAAAAAAATCCTTATTGGGACTATATTGAAATGAATTTATTGAATGTTGATTTTAAAGAACTAAAAAAAACTAACAACCAAACTAAAGGTTGGATACAAGTAAATGGTACTACTATTAATTATCCTTTTGTTCAGACACAAGATAATAGTTTCTATTTAACTCACTCTTTTGATAAATCATATAATGAAGCAGGATGGGTATTTTTAGATTACCGAAATAATATTAATGAATTAGATAGAAATACTATTTTATATGCACATGGTAGAATGAATAAAACTATGTTTGGAAGTTTAAAAAACATTATTAAAAGTGATTGGTATAGCAACAAAGATAACTATGTTATAAAAATGTCTACAGAAACAGAAAATACCCTATGGCAAGTATTTAGTGTTTATAAAATACCAACTACTAATGATTATATTCAAGTCAATTTTTCTAGTGATGAAGAATACAACAAGTTTTTAAATAAACTTAAAAAACGAAGTACTTTTGATTTTAATGTAGACCTAACAGAAAAAGATAAAATTATTACTTTATCAACTTGTTATAATGATTACGAAAAAGTTGCTATGCATGCTAAATTAATTAAATATGAAAAAAAACAATAACACAAAAGGTGAAAAATATTTTTCACCTTTTTATATGCTTATTCTTTAGTATATATTTCTTCTGTTACTATAACAGCACTAGGATTTGTAGTATTATCAGCACCAAAATTACATCCACTACCAATATATAATTTATGCGTGTCATTATCAATCCTAATTTTATTAGAAGCATTTAAATTAATTTTAGAATTACTAATGTATAATGTATTATTTTGTTCGCCAGAAGTTCCTCTAAGTACTATTGGAGATTGTAAACCATATATTTTATTGTTATCCATATATACTGTTATATTATTGCTTTCTGCACTACCACCGATATATACTCCTGCTTCATTAGAACTAGTATTAGTAATATAACCTTCAGGCATTTCACAACCTTGGAAGGTTGAATTATTTACATATGATGTTGTTCCAGATCCAACAAAATAAATACCTCCATGTCCAAAACTTTCATATATTCCTCCATTTACAGATATGGTTCCTTCACTTTGTATGCCAGAATGGGTTCCCATTACATAACAATTATTAACTTTAAGATTGCCAGTTGATGCATTCGCTATGCCTTGAGACAAAGAAAGCCAAACATCATTTTCATTATAATAATTAGCATATGATTTTATTTCGTTATTAGTTGCAATCATAGTCTTTTCATTATATATTCCATACGTTTTAGAATTAGTTGCCTTAACTAAAATGTTACTATCATTAATAATTGCATCACCACTATTAAATACACCAAAAGTTGATGTAGGAGATGTAGCACTAACAATAATATCACTATCTAAAATAGTAGCAGTTCCACCTGCATTTATTTTTATACCAACTGGAAAATATGTTTCGTTAATTGTCGTTTCTTCTAACTTATACGTTCCACCATTAATAATAAAATTATTTGTTCTAGTCTGAATAAGATTTCCACCACCATCAACACCATTCATAATTACAGCACTACCGGTTAATCTACCATCTATCGTAATAGTATCTTTACGATTTTTTCCTCCATCAATTCCGATGTAGTGATTAAAAATTATAGATTTTCCTCCTAAATTAATTGTCATATCTGTAGAAGGAACTATTTTTTCACCTTCAATAATAGTATCTTTAAGTAAAACAACAGAAATGTTTTCAGCTTCATCAATATAGATGCCTGCCTCAGCTTCTGCCTCTTCTGTATCGGCGTTTTCACCTATTTCATTATTGTTTACATCTGTTATTGCATTATTTATAGAACTATAATAAACAAAAGAGTAACGGTCTTTCAATTCCTCTATACTTGGTACAAATACCCAACAACTTGCTAAATCTTTTGTCACTTCCACACTAGTTTCGCCAACATTTTTTTTAGCACAATATTCTCCATTTATGATAGCTACACTTATCTTACCATCTTTAGTAACTAACAATTGTCCTTTCGGAACGTCTCCTTTCACAGACAATTCTTTTTCGTTATTAGGCAAAATAAATTTCTTATCCTCATCCATACCACCTCCTAATAAAGAAGCAGCATAATACATCTCTCCTGCTTTTATTAATCCATGTGCAGTATTTTCAAAAGCTTGTTTTCTAACTCCACTTATTATGTTCATTATTACTGGTACTGCTATTAGTGCTATTATTGCTAGTATCACTATTACTGCTAGTAACTCAATCAAGGTAAATCCTTTTTTCTTCATTTTTTTCCACTCCTTCTTTCTTATCTTGAACAATTTTTTATTCTTTTATACATTTATTTACTTTATATAACATATTGTTCTACGATAATTTTATAACATAAATGTTTCACTGTCAATAACATTTCGTTTTATTTTTTGATATTGACACTTTTATTATACATCTATTGATATTTAAAGGAAGCTATATCAAAAAAAACTACTAATTCAATCAGTAGTTTTGTTATATTTTTCTAAGAAATTTTTTCTATATTCTAAAATATTATTATCTTTAATAGCCATTCTAAGTTCTTCTGTTAATTTAATTAAAAAACGAATATTGTGAATTGATAAAAGTCTACCACCTAACATTTCATCACAAACAATTAAATGCCTTATATATGCTTTAGTATAGTTTCTACATGTATAACAATCACAGTTTTCTTCAATAGGAGAAAAATCTTCTTTATATTTAGCATTTTTAATATTTATTTTACCATCTCTAGTAAAAGCATTACCATGACGAGCAAGTCTAGTTGGTAAAACACAATCAAACATATCAACGCCTCTAATTACTCCTTCAATAATATCAATAGGATCTCCTACTCCCATTAAATATCTTGGTTTATCTTTTGGTAAATAACGAATACCATCTTCTACCATCTTATACATAGTTGGTTTATCTTCGCCAACACTAGTTCCACCTATAGAATAGCCGTCAAAGCCTATTTCAACAGTTTTTTTAGCGCTATATTCTCTTAAATCGGTATATTCTCCACCTTGAACAATACCAAATAAAGATTGACGAGGATTATTATGTACATCTTTTCCTCTTTTAGCCCATCTTAAAGTTCTTTCAGTACTTGCTTTAGCATATTCATAAGTAGCTGGAAACGGTATGCATTCATCAAAACTCATAGCAATATCACTATCTAATTTGTTTTGTATTTGAATTGAAAGTTCTGGTGTTAAAAATAATGGTTTGCCATCAATATGACTTTTGAAATAAACACCTTCTTCAACAATATCTTTCTTCTTATTTTTAGTAAGTGAAAAAACTTGAAATCCACCACTATCAGTAAGTATTGGACCATCATAATTCATAAACTTATGAAGACCACCAGCTTTATCTACAATATCTTCTCCCGGTCTTAACCATAAGTGATATGTATTTGATAAAATAACTGCACTATTTGCTTCTTTTAATTCTTCAGGAGTTAAAGTTTTTACATTAGCAAGTGTACCAACCGGCATAAACATAGGTGTTTCAAACGTACCATAATTAGTATCTATTGTTCCATATCTTGCTTCACTGTTTTCTTCTTTATGGATTAAATTATATTTTATTTTCATATGCATTCTCCATTCATCTATTCATTATATATGAAATACTTGTTTTTTTCAATAAAAAACAGACAAAATACATTGTCTGTAATTATATTTATTTTGATAATTCTATTACTGGACGCACACCATAACTGCCATCGTAGTAGACATCGTCATCGTAAATACCACCTTCGTAATCCACAGGCCAAGCTCGAAAAACATCATCTGCATAAGCTGAGCTTGTCCAGTATCCATATGGTGGATTATCAGATCCTAAGTTCCCATATGACCAATCATATTCGATTATTGCATTCGCTTCTGTATAAGTTAGCATTCTTGCACGTGCATTTGCTCTTGTAAGCATTCCATATACACTATCTGTTAATGTAAATTCCTTAGCAGCTATATTTGTCCATTCACTTGTTTGACTTTCTAAATAATTTAAGGCTGTAATTGGACCAAATGTATTATTATCTGACCAATCATTCCATGCAGTTCCTCCTGCTTTAACATAATCTCCTTGTGCAATCCATGCTACTGTTTCCTCATCTACGTTTCTATCCATGATTAATGTTACTTGGTTACCTACATCGCTTACTACATAAAAATTTTTAATGTCTCCTGGCGCTACTTCTATTGCAAATTTTGTTCCAACTGCACATGTCCCACTTGTTGCACATGCATCTATGCTTGCAGCAAAATCATTTGTTTTTGCTAGTTCACTTAGTGCTTTTGCGACTGACACTTCTGGTGTCTCTTCTACATCCTCATTTTTTACAATTTTTATTTCTTCACCAGCTTCTTCTTTTGTTGCTGTATATGTTCCATCTGTTGCATTTAATATTATTTTTCCTTCTTTTGTTACTGTCATAGAACCACTTGTTGGTAAACTTCCTTTTATATTTAATCCTGATGGACTTACTCCATCTTCTGTGAATGTAAACGTTATATCTTCTGTCAATAGCTCCTCTGCATAATATAATTCCCCTGCTTTGACAATTCCATACATAGTATCTTTAAAAGCACTTTCTCTAGCCTTACTTATAATATTCATAATAACTGGTACTGCGATTAGTGCTATAATTGCTAGTATCACTATTACTGCTAACAGTTCAATTAAGGTAAATCCTTTTCTCTTCATAAGTTCACTCCTATTCTAACAAGTTTTATTATACATTCTTCTACTCTTTAGAATAGAACTATAACATAAATCAAAAAAATAGAATAACTTTGGTTATTCTATTTTAAAATCATCTAAAAAGTCATCTATAGTCATAATTTTTTCATCTATTTGTTCTAATGATACTTCTTCAATTATTTCTTCTTGTTGGTCTTCTTTTTTATCTTTTTCTAATTTTACTATTTCAAAAACATCATCTATTTTTACTTTTGAAATAGTAGACCCTGTTGAGTATCTATCAGCAATTGGTAATTCAGTTGTTTTTAATTCCATAAAGTCATTATTTAATTTTAAAGTTAAAGTTGTTTTATTAACTATAAATGTTTTTAATATTTTATATGGATTAGTTTTAACATCTCTTACCATAAGTAGTCCTTTTCTTGCTCTAGACATCATTTCAAATTCTGATATTTTTATTCTTTTACCTGTTTTTTTATCAGTTATAACAGTTACATATTCTAAATTATCAAAGATATGTGCGGATACCACTTTATCTTCTTTTAAAGATATTGCTTTAACACCACTGCCTTTAAGCCCAATTGTAGAGATTTCTGAATTATTAAAGTGTAGTCCATATCCTCTTTCAGTTGAAATAAATACTGATTTGCCACTATTATCTGTAACTGATACTACTTTATCATCACCTTTTAATTTGATGGCAGTCATTGGTTTAGAATATCTTTGAACTTTAAATTCATCTAAATGAGTTTTCTTAACCATACCATTTTGAGTAAATATTGTAATATCTTTATTATCATTAAAGTTAGTTACAGGAATACTTTTGATAATAGTTTCTTCTTGATCTATTTTAATAATATTACTAATATGTTTACCTAATTCTTTCCATTTGAGTTCTGGAATTTCATGAACAGGAACATATAAATAATTACCCAAATTAGTAAATAATAATATGGTATCTAATGTATTTAGTTCATATAAACCGATTACATAGTCTCCTTCTTTTAAAGTTGTATCTTCTTCTTTATTATAACTTCTAAGAGAAACTCTTTTAACGTAACCTTCATTAGTTACTACAACAATATTCTCCTCACTATGAATCATTTTCGTTGTATCAATCTTAATTTCCATTACCTCATCTTTGATTTCTGTTTTACGAGGTTTTGCATATTCTTTTTTGATTATTTTTAATTCTGTTTTCATAACATGTTTTAAAGCTTCTTCGTTATTTAATATTTGTGTCCAAATGTTAATATTTTTACTTAATTCTTCCATTTGAATTTTGATTTCTGTTACATCTGTATTAGTTAAACGATATAATTGTAATTCAACAATAGCTTTAGCTTGTTCAAAAGTGAAATCAAATTCTTTAACTAAGTTTTCAATAGCGTCACTTTTATTTTTACTTGATCTAATTACTTTAATAACTTTATCTAAAATACTTAAAGCTTTAATTAAACCTTCTAAAATATGATATCTAGCTTGAGCAAAATCTAAATCATATTTAGTTCTTCTAGTGATAACTTCTTTTTGATGAGCGATATATGCATCAAGTATTTCAATTAATCCTAAAGTCATAGGTCTTCTATTTACAATTGCGACCATATTATAGTTATATGATATTTGTAATTCTGTATTTTTATATAGATAATTTAAAATTAAATCTTTATCAGCATCTTTTTTTAAGTCAATGGCAATTCTTAAACCCTCTCTATCAGATTCATCTCTTACTTCTTGAATTCCATCTACTTTTTTATCTATTCTAATTTCATCTATCTTTTTAACGAGCGTTGCTTTATTTACTTCAAAAGGTATTTCAGTAACAATTATTTGAGTTTTGCCTTTTTCTTTAACAAACTCTACTTTAGATCTAACAATTACTTTTCCTTTTCCTTTAGTGAAAGCATCTCTTATTCCTTCTTTTCCTTCAGCTATACCGCCAGTTGGAAAGTCAGGACCTTTAACTATATCCAAAATAGTATCCAAATGACAATTAGGACTATCTATTCTTTTAATAGTTGCATCTATAATTTCTCCTAAATTATGAGGTGGTATGTTAGTTGCATAACCAGCACTAATTCCTGTTGTTCCATTAACTAAAAGATTTGGAAACTTAGCAGGTAAAACAGTAGGTTCTAAAAAACGGTCATCAAAGTTAGGTGCCCAATTAACAGTATCTTTATTTAAGTCACCCAAAAGTTCATGACTTATTTTAGCTAGTTTAGCTTCTGTATAACGATATGCGGCAGGAGAATCTCCATCCATTGAACCATTATTTCCATGAATATCAATTAATATGTGATTTTGTTTCCACCACTGACTCATACGAACCATAGCATCATACACCGAAGAATCTCCATGAGGGTGAAATTTACCAAGTACATCTCCTACTGTTGCAGCACATTTAATATAGTTTTTATCATATGTATTACCAGCTTTAAACATAGCATACAAAATTCTTCTTTGTACCGGTTTTAATCCATCTCTAACATCAGGAATAGCACGATCTTGGATAATTGTTTTAGCATATCTTCCAAATCTATCTCCCATTATATCTTCTAAAGCATAATCATGTATTCTTTTTAAAACATCTTGCATTTAATCACCTACTATATTTTATAATTATCTTCTAAAGTAAAGATAACATTTTCTTCAATCCAATCTTTTCTTGGTTCTACTTTATCACCCATTAAAACACTTACTCTTTTTTCAGCTAAAGCAACATCATTAATGTTAATTCTAATTAACATTCTTGTATCAGGATTCATAGTTGTATCCCATAATTGATCAGGGTTCATTTCTCCTAGCCCTTTATATCTTTGAATACTTGGTTTTCCAGTATTTTCTTTTTTTATTTCTTCTAGTTCTTCATCCGTCCAAGCATAAAAGATTTTCTTTTTACCGTAGTCTACTTTATATAAAGGAGGTAAAGCTATATAAAGTTTACCAGCTTCAATTAAAGGCTTCATATAACGATAAAAGAATGTAATTAAAAGTATTTGAATGTGAGCCCCATCATCATCAGCATCGGTCATAATAATTACTTTATCATAATTAGAATCTTCAATAGTAAAGTCAGAACCCACTCCAGCACCAATGGTATGAATCATTGTATTAATTTCTTCGTTTTTTAAAATTTCTTCCATTCTTGCTTTTTCTGTATTAACAACTTTTCCCCTTAAAGGTAAAATAGCTTGGAATTTCCTATCTCTTCCACCTTTAGCACTACCACCAGCAGAATCCCCTTCTACTAAAAATAGTTCATTTTTCTTAGGGTTTTTAGTTTGAGCTGGAGCAAGTTTTCCAGATAAAGCTCTTTCTTTTTTGTTTTTATCTTTACCATTTCTAGCTTCATCACGAGCGCGTCTTGCGGCTTCTCTTACATTTTTACTTTTTATAATTTTATCCATAATACTAGTTGCGATTGCTTTGTTTTCTTCTAGAAAAAATTGAAGTTTTTCAGCAACTATATTTTCTACAACCGTTCTAGCAATTGGAGTACCTAGTTTACTTTTAGTTTGTCCTTCAAATTGAAGTAAAGCTTCAGGTATTTGAAGACTAATAATAGCAGTTAATCCTTCTCTAGTATCAGCACCTTCTAAGTTTTTATCCTTTGCTTTTAAATAACCATTAGCTCTTGCATAATCATTAAATACTCTTGTTAAAGCAGTTTTAAATCCTACTTCATGACTACCACCATCATTAGTTTTTACATTATTTACAAATGAAACAATATTTTCAGAATAGGTATCAGTATATTGAAAAGCCACATCAACATTAATATCATTTTTATTTCCACTAAAAGAATATACTTTATGTAATTCTTTTTTATCGTCATTTAAATATTCTACAAAAGAAGAAAGTCCATCATCATAATGAAATACATCTTTTTTATTATCATTAACATCTTCTACTTCAATTGTTAAATTTTTTATAAGGAAAGCAGATTCTTGCATTCTTTCAACGATTGTTGTATAGGAAAAAGTAGTAATAGGAAATATTTCAGGATCGGGTTTGAATGTTACAGTTGTTCCTGTTTTATGTGTTTTACCAATTTCTTTTAAAGGAACTTTAGTTTTACCACCATCTTCAAAACGGATGTAATATTCATGCCCATCTCTTTTAATATTTACTTCCATCCACTCACTTAGCGCATTAACAACAGAACCACCAACACCATGAAGACCACCAGAAACTTTATAGCCTCCACTTTCAAATTTACCACCGGCATGCAATACTGTGTAAATAACTTCTGGGGTACTTTTTCCTGAAGCATGCATTCCGGTTGGAACTCCTCTTCCTTCATCCATTACAGTGATAGACTCATCTGCATTTATTATTACTTTTATTTTATTACCATAACCATTGATAACTTCATCCATTGCATTATCAACAATTTCCCAAACTAGATGGTGTAATCCTCTTTTGTCAGTAGACCCAATATACATACCGGGTCTTTTTCTTACCGCATCTAATCCTTCCAATATTTTTATTGAGCTCTCATCATATTTTGCCATATATTTTCACCGTATTAATTATACCATAAAATAAAAGAATTTGTCCAAAACAAAAGAAAAAAAGCCTATTAGAAGCTTTTTTAGGTATGCTAAAAGGTGGATCAACCACCTTTTAACAAAAGTAACATAATAAAATATTCGGAGTAAAATTAGATCAATTGACCTAACGAAGTTATTCTATCACATTTGAATAATAAAACTTATTTTTATAACAAAGTGATTTTCTTATTCATTTTCTTCATTTTTAATTTTAACTAATACTTCACGAGGTTTAGAACCATTATTTGGGCCTATTATTCCCCTTTCTTCTAATAAGTCAATACAACGAGCTGCACGATTATATCCTAATCTAAATCTTCTTTGCAGTAATGATGCACTAGCTTTTCCTTGAGTTACTACAAATTCAACAATTTCATTATATAAAGGTTCTTCATAATCATCTTTACTATCAATCATCGTTGTTGCACCTTTCATATCTTCTTCATCCATTGTAAATGTTTCATCGTATTTAGCTTTTTGTTGTTTTATTGTATAATCAACGACATTTTTGATTTCATCATCAGAAATGAATGTTCCTTGAATACGAATCGGCATATTTTCACCTTGTGGTAAAAATAACATATCACCTTTACCTAAAAGTTTTTCTGCACCGACCATATCAAGTATTGTTCTAGAATCAATACTTGATGAAACTGCAAATGAAATACGAGAAGGAATATTGGCTTTTACAACCCCTGTAATAACATCTGTAGATGGTCTTTGTGTAGCTACAATCAAATGAATTCCAGCAGCTCTTGCCATTTGTGTAATTCTCATAATAGAATCTTCTACTTCTTTAGCAGCAACTAACATAAGATCTGCAAGTTCATCAATAATAACAACTATATAAGGTATTTTTCTTAATTGTTCGCATTCTTCTAAATTAGCGTTTTTCTTTTCAACATACATATTATAACCAGCAATATTTTTAGTGCCACTATTTTCAAACAAATCATAACGCCTTTCCATTTCGGCAACAATTTTCTTTAAAGCAATATTAGCTTTTTTAGGATCTGTTACAACTGGCGCAAGTAAATGTGGAACACCATTATACATTGATAGTTCTACTTTTTTAGGATCAACCAACACCAGTTTTACTTCATCTGGTCTAGAACGCATTAAAATAGAAGTTATCATACTATTAATACAAACTGATTTACCACTACCAGTAGAACCAGCTACTAAAAGATGCGGAGTTTTATTAATTTCACAATATTGCGGATTACCCATAATATCACGGCCTAATGTTACTAAAAGTTTTGCATCTCCTAAACTTTTTGGTACTCGTTCTAATATTTCTCTTACTGAAACCATTGATATTTGCTTATTTGGAAGTTCAATACCAATTGTTTTTTTACCTGGAATTGGTGCTTGAATTTTAACAGCTTTGGCAGCCAAAGCTAAAGCTATTTCTTTATCAAGACTAACAATCTTACTTACTTTCGTTCCAGCTTTTATTTCTATTTCATATTGCGTTACAGCAGGACCTACATGAGCTGCTACTACTTTACCATCTATACCAAAATCTTTAAAAACTGTTTCTAAAATTGGAGCATTTGCTTTTATAGCAGCTTCGTTTTCTTTTGTATTTGTTTTTACTGGTTTAGAAAGTAATGTAATTGGCGGATAAAAATAAACGCCTGGTTTTTCTTCTTTTTCCTCTTTTGTATCAGTAGTTGTTTGTTTTTCTTGTAATTGTTTTTTATCATCTATTTGCATCAAATCATTCATGCTAGATACAACAATTTTATTATCTTCTTCATATTCATCTTCTACTTTACTAATTTCTAATTTATCTTTTTTACTATCTTTGCGAGCTCCAATGTTCTTAGTTTTATTTTTACACCATTTAACCATGTCATAAATAGATAATCCTGTAAACATAATAAAACCACTTATAATGAGTACAATACAAACTACTTTTGTTCCTTCAATTGAAAATAATTTTACAAATGAAAATGAAAATAAAGCTCCAAAAATACCTCCACCATATATGTTAGCACCTTCTGAAAAAGACATTAGATTATTAATAGTTTCTTTAAAAATTTCAAAACCCTCTAAACTAAATTCTTTAACATAACCAATATGATATAAAATCAAAACCGATAAAACTAAAATATATAAACCTACTAAATTTGAAGTAAAAAAACTAGGTTTATCTCTTTTAACCATCATATATATACCTACAAGAGCGACTGAAAATAATAAAATATTATATAATTCACCCACTAAGAATGCGGAAAAGCATTTAATAAAATTACCCACTAGTCCAAATTCACATATTCCTATTATTGCAATTAATATAAGTAAAATTCCTACTAATTCTATTTGATATCCACTTGAGGATTTTTTTTCTTCTTTACGTTTTTTTCTTTTTGCCATGTTTATTACCTCCACAACTATTCTAATTAATACCATTATATCACGAATTAATTTTTTCATAAAGATATTAAAAAAAATTACTATTAATTTAGTAATTTTTATAAACGATATTCAAACTCATAATCAAGAATTCTAACGGTATCGCCATCTTTTGCGCCTAATTCTCTAAGTTTAGCATCTATTCCCATTTTTCTTAATTTATTAGCAAATCTATTAGCTGCTTCATCAGTTGTAAATCTAGTCATTCTAAGTAGTTTTTCTACTTCTTTACCAAGTATTACCCAAGTATCATTATCTCTATGAATTGTAAATGGTTGTTCTCTTTCAAATTTATATAGAATATGACTTTCAATTTTTTCATCTTCATATAATGGCTCTTTTTCAATTTTATCTAACATATCTGCAATTACCATTAAAACTTCGTCAACGCCTTCATTCGTAAGCGCAGATATAGGATATATTTGAACATCTTTTACTTTTTCTTTAAATTTTTTTAGATTTTCGCTACTATCAGGCATATCCATTTTATTAGCTAAAATAATTTGTGGCTTATTTAAAATTTTAGGATTAAAGTTTTCTAATTCTTTATTGATAGTTACATAATCTTGGTAAGGGTCTCTTCCTTCAAATGAACTCATATCAATAATATGAGCAATTACTCTAGTTCTTTCAATGTGTTTTAAAAATCTATCCCCTAAACCTTCTCCCAGTGAAGCACCTTCAATAAGTCCCGGTAAATCAGCAACAACAAAACTACGATTATCTTTTGTTTTTACAACTCCTAAGTTTGGTGATAAAGTTGTAAAATGATAAGCTGCTATTTTGGGTTTGGCAGCTGATATTTTTGATATAAATGTGGATTTACCAACACTTGGAAGACCTACTAAACCAACATCAGCTAGTAATTTTAATTCAACTTTTACTTTTCTTACTTCTCCTGGTTCACCATTTTCAGCAAAAGCAGGTGCAGGATTAGAACGTGTAGCAAATGCTATATTTCCTCTTCCACCTCTTCCACCATAAGCAGCTATTACTTCATCTGTTTTTTCAGTAAGGTCAGCAATTACTAAACCACTTTCTAAATCCGTAATAACAGTACCTGCTGGAACCCTAACAACAACGTCTGTTGCGTTAGCTCCGTGCTTACCTTTACCTTCTCCATTAACACCTTTATTACCTTTAATTACTTTTTTATATCTTAAATCTATTAGTGTATTTAACCCTTCATCAACAACAAATTTAATGTTAGAACCACGACCACCATTTCCACCAAATGGGCCTCCCATTTCAACATATTTTTCTCGTCTAAATGCCATACAGCCATTTCCGCCATCACCAGCTTGTAGTTCTAAAATAACTTCATCAACAAACATAAAGACACCTCTTTTCTTTCAATATTATACCTTATTCTAAATATAAATCAAATAGTTTATAAAAAAAAGATAATTAAATTACCTTATTTAAAATAGCCATTTTGTACCATTTTTGTTTCATTAACAACAATAAATGCTTTTTCATCTAAACTTTTAATCAAATCTCTTAGATGACTAAAGTTTCTTTTATCAATTTCAATAAATAACATATATTTATCTTTATCTTGTTCTTGACCTTTAACGTCGATTACCGATACTGCATACCCTTCTTTTCTAATAGTATTAACTATTTGGTTATTATTTTCAGATAAAATAACTTGTACACCAAAGTTACCTTTAATAAAAGTATTAGATAGATATCCACCTATATAGGTTCCAGTTGCAAATCCTCCAGCATAAGAAATAGCAATCCAAATACTATCTAAATCAGTATTTAAAGCTTCTCTAACTATTAAAAACCATATTAATAATTCAACAAAACCTATTAAACTTGCGATTAAGGTTTTTCCTTTAACCATAACAATAGTACGCATGGTTCCTAAAGAAACATCCAAAATCCTTACTAAAAACACTTTTAAACATAAAATTAACAATTCCATACATTCACCTACAATTAATATTGACACATTTTTATTTTTTATTACCAAAGATAGTCGCAATAACCAAAATAATTATTACAACGACAATTATTATGATAATCATATTCATATTTTTAGCTCCTGATGGAGCTTTTTGAACAACTGCCAATGTTGATATATCTATTTTACTGGCAAAATTTAATATATTCATATTATTATGCTCCCATTCTAGCAAGCATAATAATTAAAGGTATTAAGTTATAAGAAAATTTTATCAACATAGGCATAACAATATTATCCTTATTTTTAATATAAACATGAGATAGTACTGCTGAAAAAGCAAAATAACTAATCATATCAAAAATAGTTAGTACACTAATATCTGTATACATAATATTTATTAATGCGTATATTAAACTACTAGTTACAATAAACAAAGCATTATTATTTATTATTTCTCTAATTGTTTTTTTAAATACTAATTCTTCAGCAATTGGAGCAAATATAAGAGCTTTAAATATCGTATAAATAGTAGAAATACTTGCTAAAGAATAAATAGATGTAGTATTGCCATCACTTTCTAAAGAAGGAAAAATCATTTCTGTAATAATTCCCCCAAGTATGTTTATAGCAAATAAAATTGCAACCCATTTTATAACAAATAATATTTTTTTTGAAATAGAAAATTCTTTAACAAAAGTTATAAATCCTTGTTTTAAATTATTTTTATAAAGAATAACTATTCCTAAAAAGAAAACCAAATCCGCAATAAAAACAGTTATTATTTCATCTGTTATACCACAAATATTTAAAATACTAGTTATTACTGTTGTATAAATAAAATAAACTAGAAATATTACAATTAGTTTTAGCAGTTGTTTTGTTTTCTCATTCATATAATCCCTACTTTCTAGTTAGATTATAACAACTATAATATTAAAAAGCAAGTAATATAGTAAAGTTGACATATGGTTTTAAAAAAAACTCCGGCATTATACCGGAGCATCGTTTTAACTAATTAGTTATATATACTGCGCAAAAAAATAAACTTATTAGTTAATTAGAAGAATCTTGATAGCCATCTCCACATAGTTACGGCCTCCTTTCACCTCTAAAACATTACTACAATTAAAATATATCACAAAAAAAGATAAAATACAACTATTTTATCTTTTAATATATTATATTATTTTTCTAAATAAACGCTAACTTGTTTTTTATCTCTACCCATACGTTCGAATTTAACATAACCTGCTACTTTAGCATATAGAGTGTCATCACTACCAATTCCTACATTAACACCTGGATAAATTTTTGTTCCACGTTGACGATAGATAATTGAACCACCAGATACATATTCTCCATCAGCCGCTTTAGCACCTAATCTTTTAGCAATAGAGTCACGACCATTTTTTGTTGACCCTTGACCTTTTTTATGGGCAAATAATTGAATGTTTAACTTTAATAAATTCATCATCTAGGACACCTCCCTATTTATTTTAATATTTTTATTATAATCTTTTTCTAATTCTTCTAATAAATCAATCATATTTTGAATTAAAATATCAATTGTTTCATTATGTTTTTTTACGTTTATAACTAAATCATGATTTTGATCATAGTCAATCGCATTTTCATCTAACTTTAAAATGCCATTAATAGTTGTTATTGCAATACTTGAAACAGCTGCACATACAATATCTTTACCATGAACATCATAACCAGCATGGCCCGATATTCTAATGTTATTAATCTTATCATCAAATGTTTTAATAACTACTTTAATCATATTATTTACTTCTAATTGTTTTTATTTCAACTTTAGTATATGGTTGACGATGACCTTGAGTTTTACGATACTTTTTCTTAGGATTGTATTTAAATACTTTAATTTTTTTACTTTTTCCGTGTTTAATTACTTCTCCTACTACTTCAGCATTTTGTACATATGGACGTCCTAGTGCTCCATTAGCCATTAATACTTTATCAAAAACAACTTCTTTTCCAGTTTCAGTTTCTAATTTTTCAATATATAAAACTGTTCCTTCTTCTACATAATATTGTTTTCCTCCAGTTTCAATAACTGCTTTCATATTCTTCCTCCTAACCTTTATAATCTAAGACTCGCCTTTAAGGTGTTTACACTTAAACCTTTTCAGTGCGGTTGTAGAGTAAAGGCTCTACACAATATAAGATTTTATCATATTAACCTTTATATGTCAAACTTTTTTTTAATATTTGATGTTCAGAATAACATTTATTATCAACATAAAAAAGATGTTTATAATCTCTAAACATGCAATTTAAATTATAACCATTTATTACTTTCCTTTTTTTAAAATTTATTCTGTATAAATATCTTTCCATTAAAAATTTATTAAAGATATTTTTATGATTTTGAACTTCATTAATTATTTTATAAATTAAAAATATCAAAACTATTAATGTCACTAAATTGAATTTAATAAAACTGAATAATATTATAGTAACCAAAGAGATAATAATTGTTAATTTATGGCATAATTTAAATGGCATTAAGTAATTACATAATAAATTTATAATTTTTGATCCATCTAAAGGAATGATGGGTAATAAATTAAAAAGTAATAGAAAATAATGATATTTTAATATCAATGTGTTTTTTAAAAAAGAAAAAATTAGTAATTGCGTAAGTGGACCTGATATAGCTATTATAAATTCTTCTTTCAAAGGTTTATTTATTTTTTCATTAAATAAAGTTAATCCGCCAAATGGAAGTATAATTATTTTTTCTATTTTCCATTTAAAATGCATAGACGTTAGTATATGACCTAATTCATGAACTAATATAATAATCATAATATAACTAAATTCTTTAAAAAAACCTGTTATTAAAGTCAATATAGATACAATATAAAAAAGAGGATGTATTTTAAATATATTTTTGATAGTCAAGCACTTTACCATCTTTCTTATAAACTAAATATAAAATATTATCCTTAGTTGTTCCAATAAGAGTTCCTTCTTCTACATAATCATAAAGCTTAACATTCGTAACGTCTATATTACCATACCATAAATCAATTCCATTAGCTTGTTGGATGATAATGGTATTGCCATACCCATCTTTTTTTCCTATAAAAACTACCAGTCCACTTAATTGATTTGGTACTAAATATTTATCACTAACAGTAAGTTTTACGCCATCAATATATTTATTAGCTTCTGTATAGATTAATTTTTCATTAAAAACAGGTTTTGTAGTTTCAAAAAAATCTTTAAATGGTATAGAACTACCAAAGTATTTTTTATATAAATTATTTACTTGTGCAAAAGAAAAATTCGTTTCATATACTTGTTTATAAAATTCTGGTTTTAAACTTTTATTACTTTTAAGTAAAATCATGGTTATTAAAGTTAAAATGATTGTTATAAAAAATTTGGTTACAAATTTAAAAATATAATGATTATTTTTTCGTGGAATTTCTTTTTTCTTTTTATTTTTTATTTCTTTTTTTAATTTTTCTAACTCGTCCATATATATTCACCTATTTAATATATATGTTTGCGTTTTTTAAATATTATTTTTTTATAATTGATAACAACATAAATTATAGTTATATATATAAGATTTAAAAAAACAGATGACAAAATACTATTGATTATTTTAAAAATATTAAACTCTAAATAATTTAATATGATTAAGATTAAATAAACCATTAACCGATAATAAACAATTGTTCCTAAAGAAATTAAAAGTATAGCAAGGTAATTAAACTTAATTTTTCTAAATATTTGTTTTAAGATTAAAGATAAAATAGAAAAAACAAAAGCATTTAAAAATAAAGTATCAGTAATTACAACGTCATATAATAATCCTAATATAAAAGCACTAATAAAAAAAGAATTATCTTTTTTATTAAAATATAAGAAACTAAATATTAAAGATAAAATAGAAAACAAGGGATAAAAGAAACTATTAAAGTTTACCCATTTGGAAATCATTATATCTAAAAAAAATGAAGTAATTATTATAGTCATTGTTTTTTTCTCAAGACTTTCACATAGTTAAAGTTATCTATATTAAAACTGGGTTTTACTTTAATAATAGCTTCCAAATCAAAATTATCTTTCTCTATTTCTATTACTTCTCCTATCAAAATACCACTTGGGAAAATATTACCCATACCAGTTGTAGAAACTAAATTTCCTATTTTAATATTCTTAGTATCGGAAATACCTTCAATAATATAACTACCTTCTTTTTCATTAAAAGAAGTTAATATCCCATAAATATAATTATTATCTACTTTTATTTGAACTGATACTTTATTATTAATATCACTACTAGTTAATAATTTTATAGTACTATTGTTTCTGCTTACTTTAATAACTTTACCAATTAATGCTTCTGCGGTTGTGACTGCCATATCTTTTTTGATACCATCTTTGCTTCCTTTATCAATAATTACAGTATTATACCAATAACCTAAATTACGGCTGATAATAGTAGCATTTACCTCTTCATATTCAGAAACTAAATGCTTTAAATTTAAGGTTTGTTTTAATTCTTCTAATTCTTTTTTCAAGTTTTCTATTTCAACTTCTTTTTTGTTTGATATGTTTTGTTCTACTATTTTTAAGTTTTTATTATTATTAAATATTTTTAGTGGAAAAGAGATAATCTGATTAATAAATAATGTACTATCTTTAATTGTTTTTTCAACAAAGGTTAATTTTCTATTATCTTTGATTATAAAAGACATAACTATAAAAAAGATAACTATTATTAATCCACTTAAAAGCACTTTGTTTTTTCTGTTTTTCTTAGTTTTCTTGGTTCGTTTCATAAAATCTCGCCACTTTCAAAAAAACTATAATATTTATCATCTCCTATAATAATGTGATCAACTATTTTTATTCCTAATAAATTACCTATTTCAACTAACGAATTTGTAAGACGATTATCTTCTAAGCTAGGTACAACATTTCCACTTGGATGATTATGGATACAAACAATTGCGGAAGCATCTAAAAGATACGCTTCTTTAAATATGTTTTGAGGATGGACTAAACTTTTATTGATTGTTCCAATAAATAGTAATTTTTGATCAATAACTTTTTTTTGATTATCTAAATATACAGCATAAAAGTGTTCCTGCTTTTTATTTTTTAATATTGGTTTATAATAATCAAATATAATTTTTGGATTATCTACTTTTAAATTTTGGATTATAGATTGTTGGTTATTAATTCTTTTTCCTAATTCTATAGCCGCAAGTAAAACTGTTGCTTTTGAAGGACCTATTCCTTTTACTTTTAATAATTGATTATAATTTATATTTTGTAAGTCACCAATATTGTTTAATTTTGAAAGTACTAAGGATGCTAAAAATTTTACTGATGTATCTTTAGTTCCTGTTTTTAAAAGTATAGCTAATATTTCTTCATTGCTTAAGTTTTCTACACCACTATTAATTAGTCTTTCTCTAGGTCTTTCGGCTACTGGTAAATCTTTAATTCTCACGTTCATTTAATATCAACTCCTCATATTTACTAAGTACCTGACTACATATAGCTTTAATTGTATTTTCATCTTCTGTTGTTTCTAGTAATTGATCATATTGATTTAAAATTTCTACAAAACCTATATTATCTACATTAATTTCCTTTATATAAGTAATATATCCTAATTTTTCATAAAATCCTTTTAATTTATCACTATTTTCTTTTGTTTTTGTAATACCAATATATGTGTAGTACTTATCGTTTTCAATATTATAAATATAATATGCAAAATCAGACATGTTTTTTTCCATGCTTTCTTTTGTTGAATAAACACCTTGTTGGATAAAATAAAGTGTTTCATAACTATTAAAAACTGTTTTTAAATTTTCTTTCTTATCATATTGATTAATCATAAATTTGGCCAATAAAAAACCAACTAGAAGTGCAGATAAGATAGGCATTATGTATTTTTTCATATTATCACCTATTTAAATTATCTACCTTTAGTTAGTCTATTTTTGTCGAATACTGTTTAATTTTTAATATTGTATTCCCCATAAAACTAAATGTTTAGCATTTTTGCCACATACAATACATTTATCATCTATATGTTCAGCATTTTCTAAAATACATCTAGACTTAGTTCCTTGAATTTCTTTCATAGAAAGTTCACATTCATGATCACCGCACCACATAGCTTTTACAAAACCTGGACGATTTTTCATAATTTCTTCTACTTCTTCTAGTTTATGACATTCATAAGTTTGATTATTTCTTCTTTCAATTGCTTTAGTATATAAATCATTTTGAATGTCTTTCATTAATCCTTTAACATAATTTACGATATTAACGTCAGTTGGTTCTAACATTTTTTCTCTTGTATCTCTACGTACTATAGAAATTTTATTATTCTCTAAATCTCTAGTTCCAATTTCAATTCTAACTGGAATTCCATTAACTTCTGCTTCTGCAAATTTAAATCCTGGAGATTTTTCGCTATCATCTATATAAACACTTATTCCGCTTTCTCTAAGTTCATTATAAATTCTATTAGTGTTTTCCATAACTTTTTCATCATTTCCAATTGGAATTATTACTACTTGTTTTGGAGCAATCTTAGGAGGTAACACTAACCCATTATCATCACTATGGACCATAATTAAAGCTCCAATCATTCTAGAAGAAACACCCCAAGATGTTTGATAAGCATATTCTAATTCATTATTTTTATTTAAAAATTTAATATCATAAGCTTTTGAAAATCTTTGACCAAAGTAATGACTAGTTCCTGATTGTAGTGAAACTCCATTATACATTAATGCTTCAATTGTTAATGTATAATCAGCACCAGCAAATTTTTCAGATTCTGTTTTTTTACCAGTAACCACAGGGATTGCTAAATATTCTTCAAAGAATTTACGATATATGTTTAACATTCCTTTTGTTTCTTTTTCAGCTTCTTCTTGTGAAGAATGAACTGTATGTCCTTCTTGCCACCAAAACTCTCTACTTCTTAAAAATGGTCTAGTTTCTTTTTCCCAACGCATTACAGAACACCATTGATTATATTTAAGTGGTAAATCACGATAAGATTTTACTACTGTACTATAATAATCACTAAATAATGTTTCACTTGTTGGTCTAATACACATTCTTTCTTCTAGTTGCTTTGAACCACCCATAGTAACCCATGCTACTTCCGGTGCGAACCCGTTTATTAATTCTCCTTCTTTTTTCATTAAGTTTTCTGGAATTAACATTGGCATAGCAACATTTTGATGTCCTGTTTCTTTAAACATTCTATCTAATTCTTGTTGCATTCTTTCCCAAATAGCATATCCATTTGGTTCTAAAATAATACACCCTTTTACATTAGAATATGAAGCTAGATGCGCCGCTGTAACAATATCTGTATACCATTTAGCAAAGTCTATATCTCTTGAAGTAATTGCTTTATTTTTCATAATTTTCCTCCTTAAGGTTTTTTATATTTAAACTTTTGAACTCGTTTTAATTATACCATAATTTATGAGTTTAGTGTATATAAATCATAAGTTTTACACAATATAAATTAGAAAGGAAATAGTTATGAATAAAATACCTAATATAATTTCTAATAAAGACTTAAATCATCTTGAAGATATATTTGAATGGAATTTTAACATTTCTAAATTAGCTAACCATTTCAGTTTAGAAACAAACAACCCTATTATTAAAAATATTTTAATTAAGACAAGAAACGTACATACAAAACATTGTAAAAAAATTAAAAATTTACTTTTGGAGAAAACAAATGACTAAAATCAATAATCCTCAAGTAAACATTTTAAAAACTACTCAAATGAACGATAAAGATTATTTAAAAGTTTTATTAGAAATAGAAAAAAATTTATCAAACAATATAAGCACAGCTTTAAATGAAGCTAGTTGTGATCAAATGTTTAATATAGAATTTATTATGTTTACTGAAATTCAAGGATTGGTAAGAGATTTATATGAAATGATATTTGATTGCGGTTGGACTAATTTAGAAAAAATTGAAAAAGAAAAAATAAATGAATTTTTAAAAGAAATTGAAACTAATTTAAATCAATTAATATAATAAAGTAAAAACTTTATTATTTTTAATTTGACAACTTTGTATTAATTTGATATTGTATAGTTGACTTTTTAAGAAAGAGAGAGATTGTTATGTTAAAAGTCACAAACAAGCGTTTAAAAACTATGGCTTGTTTATTATCTTTTACAATTTTAACTACAAGTGGGTGTTCATTAAAGAATGCCAACATAAGTGAACTACACCAAAAGTCACAACAAGAAAAATATATAGAAAGCGCAGATGAGGAAACAAAAAAAACAATTTTAGTTGATTCAGTTATTCCTGAGGCAATAATTTCTAGTGATGAAGAAGTTCAAATTACTACCGAAAATATACCTCAAGCAATTATAGCTGAACATGATTATACAAATTATGAAGACAAGAATTCAGAAGAAAATATTCCTACTGTTATAAAAAGTCCTTTAGAAATATTTTTGGAAACACTTTTGTCTACTGACTTTGGTTATAATGATGATATCAAAGAGTTTTATAATGAGCATTGGGATATTATTGAAAACCAAAATTTAGAAGATACTGAGAACATTAGATTACATTATGCTAAATTAAGTTATCAAAAAATATTAAGTCACAATATACCATATGAAAGTATGATGATAGAATTAAATAACTTAATGGTTGAACAACAAATACCAAGTTGTATGAGTGAAGAAGATTGGCAAGCAAACTTTAGATGCTTGATTTCTACTTTAGATGAAGAAGAAAGTTTATATTCAACTTATTTTAACTTAGCATATTTGGTACATAAACAAAGTTGTTTAGATGAGCATGAATTAGATGTTGGTATCACTTGTAAAACGTTAAAAAAAGAATATGATAATAAATACAAACTAAAAGAAGAATTTGTGTAAAATTCTTCTTTTTTTTAAAACCCACTACGTTTAAAAAGTTTTTCTAAATCATATTTAGAATAATGAATAATTGTTGGTCTACCATGAGGACAGTTAAACGGATTTGAACATTTTCTTAAATCATTAATTAAACTTTCTATTTCAAGTATTGTAATATTTTCATTTGCTTTTATAGACAATTTACAACTTAGCATAATAGCAATTTTTTCATTGAATTTTTCAATATTAAAATCTTTTTCTTTATTAATCACAACTTCAATAATTCTTCTAATAGCCTCTTCTTCATACCCTTTTGGCAACCATACAGGATGAGCTTTAACTATTACTGAATTAATACCAAATTCTTCAATATCAAAATTCATATTTTTTAAAACACTAAAGTTTTCTTTTAGAATAATAAATTCATTATTAGAAAGTTCAATGCTAATAGGAAATAACATTTGAATACTATCATTAGATGGATTACCTAATTTATATTTATAAATTTCATAATTTATTCTTTCTTTAGCTGCATGTTGGTCAATTAAGTACATCCCTTGTTCATTTTGACATATTATATATGTGCCATGAACTAAGCCTACTGGATATAATTCTGGTAAACGGTCACTTTCTTCTTTTTCATTTTCCTTCTTCAAAGAAGCAACATCTTCTTTTTTTGTAATTAAATCCTCATTAATTAAAACATATGGTTCCTCTTTTTCTTCTACTCTATCCAAGTTTAAAGCAATTTCTTCATATTTCGGTTTGATTTCTATTGGTTTTTCTTCTTTTACTTCAATATGAGGAATTAATGTTGGTTTTGCTAAAATTTGTTTAATACTTGTTTCAATCAATGTACATAATTCTTCCATTTTACCAAATTTAATATCCATTTTAGTAGGATGAATATTTACATCAATTAAAGTTGGATCTACTTTTATATTCAAAACGACAATCGGATATCTATTATCTGGTTTATAAGAATGATAGGCATCATTAATAACTCTATTGATTTCAGAATTTCTAACTACTCTACCATTTACTATAGTAACTATAGCATTTCTACTAGAACGATGAATCTCTGGTTTACTAATATATCCAGTAATTTCATAATCTTCATCACTTGTTTTTATTTCTAACATTTTTTTGGCAACATCTAATCCGTATATCGCTTTTATTGTTTTTAGTAAATCTCCACTACCATCCGTCTTTAAAATTATGTTATCGTTATTAGTTAATGTAAATCTAATATTAGGATGTGAAAGAGCTATTTTATTCATATAATCTGTCACATTGGCAAGTTCTGCGTAAAGGCTTTTCATATGTTTTAATCTAGCTGGAGTATTATAAAATAAATCACTAATACACATTACTGTTCCTTGACGTGAATCTCCTTTTTGATTACTAATTAATTTGCCACCTTGAATATGAATGATACTTCCTATATCACCAGTTGATGTTTTTAATACAACATCACTAACACTAGCAATTGATGGTAATGCTTCTCCTCTAAACCCTAAAGTATTTATGTGATACAAATCATCTTCATCTATTATTTTACTTGTAGCATGACGTTGAAACGCGAGTAATGCATCTTCTTTTTCCATGCCTTTTCCATTATCTGTTACTTTTATAGAAACAGTTCCTGCTTGTTCTAATTCAACTTTTATTTCTGTTGCATTTGCATCAATACTGTTTTCAACTAATTCTTTTACTACTGAAGAACATCTTTCTACAACTTCTCCAGCAGCTATTTTATTAGCGAGTATTTCATCCATAATTTTTATATTAGCCATAATATCACCTATCTCCATTTTATCAAAAATATAAGAAAAAAGCCATCAATTGGCTTTAATAGTTTTGTAAAAACTCATATAATCTTTCAGAAACTTTTTTTGGTAATATTTTTTCTAACTCTTCTGTATTTAATTTTTTTAGTTGATTAATTGTTTTATATTTTTTTAATAATTCTTCTTTTCTTTTTGAACCAATTCCTTCAATATTATCAATAATACTTTCTAAAGATCCTTTACTACGTAATTGTTTATGATAGTTAATAGTAAAGTTATGAACTTCATCTTGCATACGTTCTAGTAAATAAAATAGATTTGATTTTTTATCTATTTCAACCTCTTCAATCGGAGTATTAGCAAGTAACGCTTTTGTTGTATGTTTATCATCTTTTTTAAGACCGATTACCGGAATATTTATATTTAAACTATTTAAAACTTCTCTAGCTACATTAATTTGTCCTATTCCACCATCAACAATAATTAAATCTGGTCTTATTAATTTATCTTTTAAAACTCTAAAATATCTTCTGTAAATTACTTCTTTCATAGTTCCATAATCATCATTCTTATCAAGAGATATTTTAAATTTACGATAATCATTTTTACTTGGTTTACCATTTACAAAAACAACCATTCCTGATACGTTAAATGTCCCAAAAAGATTAGAGTTGTCAAAAATTTCAATACGATCTAATTTATCAAGTTTTAAAATTTTTCTTAAGGTTTCATTAGCATCTATTGTTCTTTCTTCATCTTTTTTTATTAGTTCAAATTTTTCATTAATAGCAATTTTTGCATTATCATTAGCCATGTTTACTATTTTTAATTTTACACCTTTTTGAGGAACAATTACATTAATTCCTAAAAAGTCCGAAAGTAATGAACTATCAACAATTTCTGGAACTAATATTTCACGTGGTAATAATATATCTTTTTCATAAAATTTAGCAATATATTCAACCAAAGTCTCTGTTTCATCATCAATTAAAGGAAATATTTTTGAATGCCTTTCAACTATTTTCCCCCCTCTAATAAAAAATACTTGAATACTAATATATCCTTTATCAACAAAATATCCAAATACATCTCTATCTATTTTGTCCTGGATTTCAACTTTTTGTTTTGCAAGAGTGATAGTAATATAATCTAATAATTCTTTAAGCTCTTTTGCTTTTTCATAATGTAGTTTTTCACTTTCCAGTTCCATTTCTTTTTTTAATTTATCTGTAACAATTTTATCATCGCCTTTTAAAAATTTAATTATTTCATTTTCCATTTCTTTTACTTTTACTAAATCAAATTCATTAGAACAATATCCTAAACATTCACCTATGTGATAATAAAGACATGGTTTTTTATTAAATGTTTTACATTTTCTTAAAGGGTAAATACGATTAAGTAAATTTACTGTATTACGTGCAGCACTTACATTTGGATAAGGTCCATACATACGATTATGGTTCTTTTTCTTTCTATTAACATTTCTTACAATAGCAAGTCTAGGAACACTTTCGTTAGTAAGTTCAATATATGGATAACTTTTATCATCTCTAAGTAAAATATTATATTTTGGATCATACTTTTTAATAAGATTTAACTCAAGTATTAAAGATTCTGTTTCGGAAGTGACAACCATATATTCAAAATCAGCAATCTCACTTACTAATTTAGCAGTTTTACCAGTGTGAGTACCATGAAAATAAGAACTTAATCTATTTTTTAATTTTTTTGCTTTTCCAACATATATAATTATATTATCTTTATTTTTCATCAAATAACATCCCGGTTCATTTGGTACTAAACTTAATTTTTCCTTAATCATAATATCAGCTTCTTCATTTTTAAATTTTTAACTATTCCTATTTTAACACAAACTAGACTTATTTTAAATATTAAGCTATAATTAACGTGGTGAATATTTATGAATACTGTTATTGATAATATAAATGAAATCGTTATTAATAAATCGCGTTTTATTTGTTTAACTTATAATATATCTAATATTAATGAAGTAGAGGCAAAAATTAGTGAAGCTAAACAAAAGTATAAAGACGCTACTCACTATTGTTATGCTTATATTATTGGAAGTTTAGAAAAAGCAAGTGATGATGGTGAGCCAAGTGGTACTGCTGGTATACCTATTTTAAATGTTTTAAAAAAAGAAAAAGTACAAAATGTTTTGTGTATTGTTATAAGATATTTTGGTGGGATTAAATTAGGCTCTGGTGGTTTAGTTCGTGCTTATTCTAAGGCTTGTAAAGAAGGTTTAATAATTACTACTTTGGAACAAGGCTATTTAGTTGAAATTAAGTTTAAATATAGTCATATTAAAGAAATTGAATATTTAATAAAAGATGCAGTTATTATTAATAAAAATTTTAACAATCAACCAATTTATAAATTTAAAATAAAAAGTAATAAATATAAACAAGTAGTTGAAAAACTTAATTTAATTAGTGATGTTTCTATTATTGAAGATATATACATTTAAAAAAAGAAAAGGTTTCACTTTTCTTTTTTAGACTAATTATTTAATTGTTTAGCAACTTCTTCAGCAAAGTTTTCTTCTCTTTTTTGCATTCCTTCGCCTACTTCATAACGGATCATGTCTAAAATTTTGCCACCATTATTTTTAACAAATGTAGCAACACTTATATCTCCATCTTTTACAAATGGTTGTTCTTCCAAACAAATTTCTTTATAATATTTTTGAATTCTTCCTTCTACCATTTTTTCTGCTATTTCTGCTGGTTTTCCTTCATTGATAGCTTGTTCTTTTAATACAGCTCTTTCTTTTTCTACTTCTTCTGTTGGAACATCTGTTTTTCTTACATAAGTGGGTCTCATAGCTGCAGCATGCATTGCTACATCTTTAGCTACTTCTTCGCTTGCATTTTCAACGATTGTTAAAACAGCAATTTTACCTCCCATATGTATGTATTCACCAAATGCCTCATTATCATTTTTAGATACTTTAGTAAATCTTCTGAAAGATAATTTTTCACCAATTTTTGAAGTCTTAGCAACGATTTGATCATTAACTGTTCCTTCAGATGTTTGAAGCGCTAAAACATCTTCGTTAGTTTTAGGATCATTACTAATAATTGCTTCTAAAATTTCATTAACTAAAGTTTTGAACTCTTCATTTTTTGCTACAAAGTCAGTTTCAGAGTTCACTTCAACGATAACTGCGTCATTTCCTTTTACAAGGATTGCAGATACACCTTCAGCAGCAATACGATCTGCTTTTTTTGCAGCTTTTGAAATTCCTTTTTCTCTTAACCAATCAATTGCAGCTTCAATATTTGCATCACATGCTTCTAAAGCTTTTTTACAGTCAAGCATTCCTGCTCCAGTTTTTTCTCTTAATTCTTTTACTAAACTAGCACTTATCATAATTACTTTCCTTTCTAAAATTAAAGATGATTGTTTAAATCATCTTATTATTCTATTTTAAAGCGTCAATTAATTCAGCTTTTTTCATTGTTGAGTAACCTTTAATTTCTTTTGCTTTTGCAAGTTCGCGAAGTTCTGCAACTGTTTTACTAGTTAAATCTTCTTTAACTATGGCTTTTTTTTCAGTTGATTTTTCTTCTTTTGCTTCTTGTTTTTGTTCAGTTTTTGTTTCTACTTTTTTAGCTTCTTTTTTTTGTGTTGGTTTAAATTCTTTACGATCATTATTGCGGTCAAAACGTCTATTATCTCTTCTGTCTTCTTTTCTTTTAACTGTTTCTAATGCTTGTTGCATAATATCATTTGGTTGTTTTTCTTCGCTAGATACATAGTTAACAATTTCTCCACCATGAGCTTCTACGATAGCATTAGCTAAAACGCCTAAAATTAATTTAACAGCTCTAATTGCGTCATCATTACCTGGAATTACATAATCTACCATATCAGGATCACAGTTTGTATCTACAATACCAAATACTGGGATTTTTAATTTTCTAGCTTCTTTAATAGCAATATCTTCTTTTGAAGGATCTACTATTACAAGTGCGCTAGGTAATTTATACATTTCACGAATACCACATAATAATTTATTTAATTTATCATATTCTTTTTTTAAACCAATAACTTCTTTTTTAGGTAGAACTTCAAAAGTTCCATCTTTTTCCATTTTTTCAATTTCTTCTAATCTTTTTACTCTTCTTCTGATAGTTTTGAAGTTAGTTAATGTACCACCTAACCATCTTTCTGTTACATAAAAAGAATTTGAACGAGTAGCTTCTTCTTTTGTAGCGTCACTAGCTTGTTTTTTAGTACCTACAAATAAAACTTTACCTCCATTTGCAGCAATACCATTTAAAGCAACATATGCTTCTTCAATTTTTTTTGCTGTTTTTTGCAAATCAATAATATAAATATCATCTCTTGATGTAAAGATGTATTCTTTCATTTTTGGATTCCATCTTTTTGTTTGATGTCCAAAATGAACTCCTGCTTCTAATAAATAATTCATTGAAACAACTGCCATAAAATATTCCTCCTTTTGTTATTTTCCTCCGATGCTTCAACTTTAAATACCACCTTAAAAGGCACTAGGCACTTAAATCCGTCATCGTGTGTTTTAAAAAAGCCATTAATATTATATCATAATTATATGTTTTTACAACATTTTTTTGAATAAATAAAAAAATTGAACTAAATATTGTTCAATTTTTCTTTAATCATTTTATTAACTAATCCCATATCAGCTTTTCCTTTTACTAAAGGTGATATTACACTCATAATTTTTCCCATATCTTTAGGGCTAGAAGGATTTATTTGATTAAATACATCATCTATTACTTTAGCTATTTCTTCTTCTGACATTTGTTCAGGCATATATTCTTCTAAAATGCTTATTTCATTATTAGTTGCATTAATCAAGTCTGTGCGATTTCCTTTTTCAAATTCTACAATAGAGTCTTTTCTTGTTTTTATTTGTTTAGAAATTATCCTAATCACTTCGCCATCATCAAGTTCATGTTTAACGTTTATTTCTTCTAGTTGCATAGCACCTTTTACCATACGAAGTACAGATAATCTTTCCTTATCTTTATTTTTCATAGCTGATACTAAATCTGTTAATATACGTTCACGCATTATATATTCCTCCAATAAAGTTAATTATACATTCTTTCTCTTTTTCTAGAATTTTTAATTGCTTCTTTCTTAGCTTTTCTTCTTTTAACTCCAGGTTTCATATATCCTTCTTGTCTTTCACGAACTGCTTTTAGGAGGCCGTCTTTAACGTTTCTTTGTTTCATAGTTCTTAATGCACCATCAACATTACCGTTACGAACAACAACTTTTGTCATAGTATTCCCTCCCTTCTTAACTATGCATTATTATACCACCTATAAATATATAATACAAGAAAAAGTTTATGAAATAATTGTTTTTCCTAACAAAAAGAAAAAAAGAGAAAAATTTTTCTCTTTAAAAACAAATGCCATTTTCTAAAACATTTCTAATAAAAGTTCCTACGATATTACCATAGGTAAAAATTATTTTTGTTAAAACTTCTATTAAAGGCATACAAAACACTATCAATATTAAAGTTAGTACTTCTTTTTTATATTTTTTCACATTGGTTATAAGCTGCATATATTATTACTTCCTATTCTACGAATTGCAGTACCAACACTTCTTCCTAATCCTAAAATAGCATTAATTCCTTTTACTATTGAACTAATTAGTGTCCCTGAAATATTAATACCACCACATACCATAAGTAATTGTTGTTTATCTAATTCCATAATTTCTCCTTTCTAGTTACATTTTAACGGACGTACATAACCATCAATAACGCCAATAATAAAAACAATACCAGCAGCTATTAAAAATCCTACACCTACGCCTCCACCTTTTATTTGCTTTAATTCAGTTTCTTTTACTTCTTTCATTGTTTCATTCCCTTCTTTATCTTTTTTATTAGTTTTTGAAAAAATGTTTCTTTTGGTAATTCAATACTAATATTAATAATATTGTTATTAATAATTAAGTCTTGTTCAATTTTTGTTTCTAATACTACTTCGTAATATCTATTATACTTTTCATCTAATATGAATTCTTCACTTATATTCTTAATTTTATATTTATTTTTTTTATTATTAATAATTAAATTTTCCTGATTAATATTTTCTATTTGTTCTTCTAATACTAAAGTTCTAAGATGATAACTATTTTGTTCTTTCACTAAGACTGCAGTTAAATTAATATATGAATGATATGATATACTTAATAAAATGGCTAATAATAATGTTAAAAATATCATTAAGAAAAATATGTAAATTTTAATATTAAACGATTTTCTTTGTAAAATTACATCGCTATTATAAAAAGCATTAATACTATTCATTTTTATTTTTTTTGTTTACAATCCTTCCATTATTTAACTTGATGGTTCTATCAAAAAGATCTAAATTTTCTAAACGATGCGAAATTACAAGTATCGTTTTATCTTTATATTTTTTAAATATATTTTTTAATATTCTTCTTTCTAAATTTACATCTACCTGATTTAAACCTTCGTCAATTAATAAAATATTAAAATTTTGCATAAGCGCACGCGCTAATATAATTCTTTGCTTTTGTCCACCAGATATATTAAAACCATTTTCTTCTATCAACATATTATAACCTGTACTATTATCTTTAATAATTTCATCCACTTCACAAATTTTAGTTATATCTAAGAATTTATCTAAATCATCATTATCTAACAAAATATTATTATACAAAGTATCAGTAAACAAGGTTTCTTGTTGAGAAATCATACTTATTCCATCAGAAGTTTTATAATCATTATAGTCAATATCATTGATATAAATTTGATTACGATTTATTTTGTAATACTTCATTAAAATTTTAAACAAGGTACTTTTACCACTACCACTAGGTCCTACTATCATAATTTTTTCGCCTTTTTTTATAGTCAAATTTATGTTATTTATTATGTTTTTGTTATTTAATTCAAATGACAAATTATGAATTTTTATATTTCCTTCCAGCTTCTTATTAAGAACTCCTTCTTGTTTTGTTATTTCCAACATATTGAGAACATTTTTTAAAGAAATTTTTGCTTCTTTAATAGTATAATCTAGATCAATTATATTTTTAATAGGATCTAGAAAATAAATCAATATGGTATTAAAAGTTAGTAATGTTCCAAGTGTCAACTCTCCTTCAAGCACTAATAAACTTCCAAAAAATATAATAATAGCTTGTCCAAATGTATTTAACATATCTTTTAAAAACAATTGATTTGTATAATTTTTTTGGAGTGAAAAAAGTGTTTTTAGATATGTAACATACTTATTTCTATACATTTTATTAATATATTTTTCTAACTTCAAACCTTTAGATGTTTCAAATCCGGTAATTGCTTCTACCATATAAGAATTTACAGAACATTTATTTGCTTGAACTTCATTAATTTGATTAGTTAATATTTTTTCAAAAATCAAAACAATTATTATGTAAAATAGCAATATAATTAAAGCTATAAAAAATAGTTTAGAATTTATAAAAAATAACATAATCATTGAAATTAATGACAAAGGAATATCTACAAATATGGATAAAAATACTTTACTTATCATGTCTCTAACACTATCTAAATTATTAATTTTTGTAACTATTTCTCCTGTTGTTCTATTGCGATAATAATGATATGGAAGTGATAATACGTTCTTAAATGTATTTAAATTAAGTTCTAAATCTAATTTTTGATTAAAAAATATTAACAATCTATTTCTACAGAAGTCAGTAATTATTCTAAAAAGATAAACAAATCCAAAGATAATAAAGCACAATATTAGATGCGGTTTAGGATAATTGATACCATCAATTATATATTTAAAGTAAAAAGATGAAAGAATAGTAAAAATGGTCAACATTAAAGAAATTAAAAACATTTGAGCAATTTCTTTTTTATATTTTTTTAAGATATCGTATGAATAATTAAATAAAGAGTTTGTGGTATTTCTAGGTATTGGGGATGTGGGATATAAGACTATTAAGATTTTGCTCCAGATTTGTTCAAATTCATTAAAAGAAACTTTCTTTATTTTATCTTGAGGATCACCGATAATTATTTTTTTATTTCTAAAATCAATTTTATAAATAACTATGTAATGTTTATACGTTTTATTTATTACTACATGTGCAATACACGGAAGTATTATATTAGAGGTATTAATTTCTTTTAATTCAGTTTTTATTCCTTTAGCATTAAATCCGATTTTGTTAGCTACTTTGATAATATTATAAGCTGTTGTACCATTTTTATTTGTTTCAAGCATTTCGCTTAAAACATCCATATTAATATAACCTTTGTAATATTTTATAATCATTAATAAAGATGCGGCTGCGCAATCTTTAATTCCATTTTGTTTAATAAACGGATATTTTTTTGACATATTATCACCTCCTCATTAACTATATACGTTTTATTTATATTAAATCCCTTTTTGTTTTTTAAAAAAAATAAAAAAATCCCAAAAGGGATTTTTTTACATCATATCTTCTAACTCTTCACACGCACATTTAGCTTTCTTTTTTATCATGTTTTCCATAGCATATAACATGTCATCGCTATACTTTTGATAAGCTAATACAGCTGTTGCACCAAGAGCCATTAGGGTTAAGCTTTTTACTAATTTCATTTTATCACCTCTTAAGCTAGAAAATATTTTGTATGTAATATACATACACTAGTATTTTTCCATTATTTTCTATTTTTATACAAATTATTTGCAATTTTTTCTAAAAGAGATGTTTTTCTAATATATTCATTATCATTCATTACACTATATTTAAAAGCATTAGGATCTCCTAGCAAAATTAGTTTTTTCTTTGCTCTAGTTATTCCAGTATAAACTAATTTTCTATAAAGCATTCTTTTATAACTATTACAAATTGGCATAATAACCATCTCAAATTCACTACCCTGCGATTTATGAATACTGATTATATAACCATGTTTAAATTTAGAAAAATCTTTTGGAGTAAATTTTACAACGTTACCATCAAAATCAATATGAATTTCATTTTTACCGCTTTTACTTATGTTTGCTGGAATAATATTTTTAATTACACCAATATCACCATTATATATATTTTCATCAGGCATATTAACTAATTGTAATATTTTATCGTTTTCTCTATAAATGATATCTCCAAAATTAATTTCTTTTTTTTCTTCTCTTTCTGGATTAAAAATAGATTGTAATTCAATATTTAATTTATCTATTCCGTTTTCACCATGATACATAGGCGCCATTATTTGTACTCTTTTATAGTCATACCCTTTATCAATTATTTGTATGCATAGTTGCTTTAAATTCATTTTAATACTTTCTGAATTACATTTTAAAAAAGTATAATCACTTTTAGTTTCTAAATAATTTTTACTCAAATCATTATTTTTTATTTCGTGAGCTAGTGTATTAATATAAGAATTTTCATCTTGACGGTATAACAAATCAAGATGAATAGTATCAATTATTTCACTATCAATCAAATCTTTTAATACCTGCCCCGGTCCTACACTAGGAAGCTGATTATAATCACCAACCAAAATGACTTTTATATCATCTAAAAGACCTTTAAATAAATTATCTAATAAATTAATGTCTATCATACTAACTTCGTCAATTATAATTAAATGACTGTAATCTTTATTATATTCATTAACTCCAAATTCATTGGTTTCTTTATTCCATTTTAAAAATCTATGAATGGTCATTGCCGGTAAACCTGTTGATTCGCTCATTCTTTTACTAGCACGACCTGTAGGAGCTAGAAGAGCAATTTTTTCAACCAAACCATCATAATCTAATTTATTTATTTTACTATATAAATCTACAATAGCTTTGATAATTGTTGTTTTTCCTGTTCCAGGTCCTCCTGTTATAATCAAAAGATTATTTTCTAAAGCTTTTTTTATTGCCTCCTTTTGTTTTTTGTTATAAACAATATTATTATCTTTTTCTAAACCTTTAATGTAATTATCCATTTTAGAATATTTTTTAGATTCTATACTTGCAAGAGTTATAATTTTTTCTGCTACTTTTTCTTCAGCATCCCATAATTCTTTTAAATAATAATTATTTTTTTCTTTTTTCAATTTATCTATAACAACCAATTCTTCAATATACATTTCAAATTGTTCATATTCTATTTCAATTTTTAAATAACTAGTAACACTTTTAAATATAGTACTTATATCTAAATAAGTATCCCCATTTGTATATACTAATTTTTTAATACTATAAATTATACAAGCCTTTATACGTCTTTCATCATAGCAATCATAGTATAATTTTTGAGAGATTTCATCTAATTTCACAAAACTTACATCATCAATATCGTCTAATAAACTAAAAATATTATTTTCTATTATTTCCTTAGTTTTACTTTTATAAGTATTATAGATTGTTAAAGCGTCTTTCATAGTAAATCCTAGTTCGCTTAAATAAACTATTGTTGTATGACTTTCTTCATATTTAATAAGGTTATTATAGATAGAATTGGCTTTTTTTGTTGATAATTTTGGTACAATATTTAAAACTAAAGGATCTTTAATAATTTTATCTAATACATCTTCACCTAATATTTCTACAATACTAGTAGCTAGTTTTTCTCCTACTCCTGGGAATAAATCACTAGATAAAAATTCAATCACGCCATCTTTATCTTCAGGTTTTACTCTTTCATATTCGCTTACTTGAAATTGAAATCCATATCTAGGATGATTTACTTCTTCACCATAAAACATATATATATCATCTTCATTTAGTTCGTGAAAATATCCTGTAAATGTTATGGTTTTATTAATAAATTCTTCTATGTTTTGACTATTAGTTTCACGTACTTTAAAAAGACCAATAACATAGCCTTTATCAGATTTAAAAATTGATTTTCTAAAGTTACCTTTTATATATGTTTTCACTATATCACCATTTTCTTTAAAGTTACGATAGTATAATTATACATCACGAACAAAAGTTTGTAAACGAAAAATAAAAAAAACAAGTTATTCACTTATTTTTTCTAACACTTCTTTATGTTTTTTTGCAAATAACATAAGAGCTAAATCAAATTCGGAATCATCATTTAATCCAACTATAGAAATTTGTCCATTTTCAACTATTTTCTTTCTAATACAAAAATCTTCACTATCTTCTACATTAGATAAATATATGTAAGTATTACCATTAGATTCTATTTCTTCTATGATAGCATATTCAATACCATCCTCTAAATTAATTACATCAAAAGTTTTTTCCATTTTCTTTAGCCTCTCTTTTTTCATTTATAAGACGTGCTTCTTCATAATTTTCCCAAACAGCAACACTTGGTTGACCATGTTTATCAACATAACCTTTCATAGACAAATAATTTTCCCAAGATTCATACCCTAATGCTCTAACTACTTCTTCAGATTCATTATAACCACAATATTGATAAAAACCATATAAATCCGTTTCATCTAATCCTTTTATTTTAGAATAATCATTTCTCCAATAACCATCCTCTACAGGAACACAATTAAGATCATTTTGAGCAAGCAAAGAATTAGCTTCCATTGATTGTTCTATTGCTATATCTCTAGTTTCAAAATAATGATCAACTTTGTCAGCTGTAAAACCTATTACTTTAAATGCCATTACTGCAACAATTGCGTATGTCACTAATTTACGTGGTAATTGTTTTAATTTCCTTTTACTAATTTTATAATTTTCTCCATCAATAGTGATTCTTATATAAGGATCAACACTTTTCTTTCTAGCGTTTTCATATTTTTTATTCATATCTTGCATAACGTAGCCTCCTACTTATAATATAATATAAATACTTAAGTTAGTCAAATAAAAACGTAAATAATGTGTTAAATAGCAACAGAATAAGGGTAATCTGTTTTTTCTATTTTAACTTTTAGTGTTTTGTTAATGTCACTAACATCTCCTTTATATTTAATTAAAAGATAATTACCAGTATGACCTATAAGATAACCATCTTTATAAATTTCAGGAATAAATGTAACTTCTCTTCCTATAAACTGGTTCATATAATCTAATTCTAATTCTTTTGAGAGTTTAATTAATTTTTTTACTCTTTCTTTTTTTACTATCTCAGACAAATGATTAGGCATTTGTTCTGCCTTTGTTCCTTTTCTTAAAGAAAAAGGAAAAGCATGTATTTTTGAAAAGTTAATTTGTTTTATAGTTTTTAAAGTTTGATTAAAATCCTCTTCTGTTTCATTTGGAAAGCCAACAATAATATCAGTAGTAATTGAAATATTTGGTCTAATTTTTCTTATGTCATTAATTTTATTAATAAAGAAATTACAATCATATTTTCTATTCATTTCTTTTAATGTTTTATCACAAGCTGATTGCATAGGAATATGAATATGATCTACAATTATTTCACTTTCTTTAATGATATCTAATACATCTTCAGTGATTTCATTAATTTCTATTGAAGAAATTCTTAATCTTTCTAAACCTTCAATTTTAACAATTTCTTTTAAAAGACAGGCAAAATTATAATCTTTATCACTTCCATAGTGTCCAGTATGAATTCCAGTTAAAACTATTTCACGATGGTTTTCTTTAACCAAATGTGTTATTTCCTCTATAACATCTTGCATATCTTTACTTCTAACATTTCCACGTGCATAAGGAATAATACAATATGAACAAAAATTTTCACAACCATCTTGAATTTTAACAAAGGCTCTTGTTTTATTAAAATTATTTAATTGCATACATTCAAAATCTTGATTTTCTAAATCATAAATATCAACAATTTGTTTACGATTTTCTTTGTACTCATTTATATAGTCTAGTATCTTTGATTTATTTTTATTGCCTAAAATAATACTAACACCATTTATTTCTTTAATTATATCCGCATTAATTTGAGCGTCACAACCAACAACCACTATAATAGCTTTCTTATTTTGGTTTATAACATGTCTAATTATTTTAAATGATTTTTGATGAGCAGTATTAGTAACTGTACATGTATTAATAATATAAATATCTGCTATTTCATCTTTTTTTGTTACTTCTTCATAACCATTATTTAATAAAATATCTCTCATTACATTACTTTCATAAGTATTAACTTTACATCCTAATGTATATATATAAAACTTCATACAAATCCTCCTATAAAAAAAACTTAAAGGCTATAAGTTTTTTCTAAACTCCTTTAAGGCATTTAAAAATTCATTATTCTTTTTAATTTCATCAGCTAAAGGTTCAATATTTAACGTCTTTTCAAGTTCATGCGGATCAATCTTATCAACGTTTTCTACTTCAATATCAGTTTTTGATTTTTTATCCACTTTACCAAAAACAGGTGAAACAAATTCAGAATTAGTAAATTTACTTTCTTTAGTTGTAACTAATTTTGGTTTTGCTTTACTTTTTTCTTCTTTAGCTTCTACATTATTAGTTTCTTCTATCTTTTCTACGATTTCTTTTTTAGGTTCAGTTTTGTTTTTAGCATTTAATAACTCTTGATAGCTAATAATCGCTTTTTCTTCTTGTTCCTGTTCAAAAAGTTCTACTGGGTTTTCTTTACTTGCGTCAAGATCTTTTTGCATAGCTTCCATTATTTCATCAAATGCACTTGTATCAGGTTCTTTATCTTTTTCATCTATTTCTATCTTAGTAACTTTTACCTCAGTTGCTTTATCTAAAACTGATACATTTTTTTTGTTTTTAAAAATTAAAATTAAAATACATATAATGCAGACTATATTCATTAAACACAAAATCCCCAAAATTATAAAGTCAATCGTATTAAAGTTTTCAAACATCTTTATCACTCCATTGTTTCATAATTAAAAACACTCAAAAGAAATAAAGGTACTGTTTCTACTCGCATTATTCTATCTCCTAATGAAATGCTTGTAAAACCTATTTCTTTCAAATATAATTCTTCATCTTTAGAAAGTCCTCCCTCAGGACCTATTACTAGTATTATTTTATCATAGTTTGGACATTTTTTTATAAAATTTTTCAAATTTAGTGATTTTTCGCTAGTACTACAAGTTAACTTTACACCTTCTATACTTTTTAATTCTTTAAGAGTAACTATTGGAGTAACTAAAGGAATATCTAAACGCTTTGACTGTTCACTAGCTTCCTTACATATTTTTTGCCATCTTTCAATTTTTTTACTTACTTTACTATCATCAATTTTAACAATACTATGTTTCATAATAGCAGGAATAATCACATCTACCCCAAGCTCAGTAGATTTTTGTAAAATTAAATCCATTTTTTGTTCTTTAAGTAAAGGAATTACTAATGTAATGTGTGTTTTTTTATTTAAATTAATATCTTCTTTTTTTATAATTTTACCTAGATTATTTTCTAACTCACATATATATAAATCTTTATTATAAACTATTTCTATTTTATCTCCATCATTCATACGCATTACTTTTTTGATATGATATAAATCATTTTCACTTAATATGAAATATTCATTTTCTTTTTTATCTGAAAAATATCGTTGCATAATACCACCAATAAGATTATACCATTTTATAAACTAAACTCAAAGCTTCTTTTATTTATAAAAAAAATTTACACATTCATCAGAAATGTGTAAATTTAATATATTTTATTTATTTTGAAAGTTCTATCACTGGGCGCACACCATAGTCGCTAGCAATGGCTGTGAAATTTCCATCAACATAACCGTTTAAACCGCCCGAGTACACGCGCCAAGCCATAAGAGCATCTGCATTAGCAGAACTTGTCCAGTATCCATAAGGTAGTTCTGAACTATTTAAATTACCATATGACCAATCATAATCTATAATTGCATTTGCTTCTGTTATTGTTAACATTCTTGCACGAGCATTTGACCTTGTCATTGTTCCATATACACTATCTGTTAATGTGAAGTCCTTAGGTGCTATATTTGCCCAGCTTGATGTTTTAGTTTCTAAGTAATTTAGTGCTGTGATTGGGCCCTTATCATTTTTGGAACAAAAACCACCAAATTGACAGTGACTTCCGTCATTAAGAAATTCATCAGTTATAATACCACCTGCTAATTCATAATCTCCCTGAGTAATCCATGCTACCGTTTCTCCAATATTTCTATCCATAAGTAATGTTACAATGTTGCTTTCATCACTTACTACATAAAAGTTTTTGATATTACTAGGCGCTACTTCTATTGCAAATTTTGTTCCTACTGCACATGCTGTACCATCTGTTAAACAATCCTCTATTTCTGTAGCAAAATCATTTGTTCTTGCTATATCTTTTAATGTATTTACTTTTGGTTCACCTGTTGGTAATTCACAACTTTCAAATTCATCAGTTGTTTCTATTTCGCTTGCACCATAGACTTTTGTGATGCATAGTTCACCATTTGTGATTGCTAAAGCTATTTTTCCTTCTGTTGTTATTTTCATATTTCCGCTTTTTGGTAAACTTCCTTTTACATTTAATCCTGATGGACTTACTGCACCATCTGTGAATGTAAATGTTGCTTCTTCTGTCATTCCATTTGGATCTAATAGTTTCTCAGCATAGTACATTTCTCCTGCACTAATAAGTCCATACGCAGTATCTTCAAATGCACTCTTTCTTGTACTACTTATAATATTCATTATTACTGGTACTGCTATTAGTGCGATAATTGCTAGTATTACTATTACTGCAAGTAACTCGATTAAGGTAAATCCTCTTCTTTTTTGTTTCATAAACACACTCCTATCTTATGTAATTATTATACATTTTTATATTTAGAAGGGAGTTTTACAACATAAATTCAAATAAAAAAAGATATGTTTAATATCTTTTTATCTATTATTATTTATCCAAGCAACTAAAGCTTCTTTTGGCATAAATCCATTTTCTTTAGCAACTTCTTTTCCATCTTTAAATAAAATTAAAGTTGGAATACTCATTACACCAAACATGCGAGCTATATTTGGACATTCATCTACATCTATTTTTACAATTTTTACATCCAATCTATCACTACTAAGTTCTTCTAATACGGGACTTAACATTCTGCAAGGTCCACACCAAGTTGCAAAAAAATCAACAAGTACTTCTCCACTATTTATTAATTCATTAAAATTATCTTCATTACCATGTATAATATTCATTTTTATCCCTCTCTATATTTTTCTAATATTTCATCTACGCCTGTCATTTGTAATTTATCTTGTTCTAATAATTTTTCAACAGATGATACTGTTGTAATTTTGTATTCTAATAATAAATCTAAGGCTTCTAAATTAAATCCTACAGGATCTACAGCAGTTTCGTATTTATTTTTTAATTCTACAAATTCATCAATCACTTTAATACTTTTATCTATTTGTGTAGAAAGTATTGGTGTTTTCTTTAATATTGTATTTTTTATTTTTGAATCTTCTAATCCTTTTATATTAAAAATTGGAAGGGTTAAAATATAAAGTACAATAAAAGCTATAATAAAGTTTTCTAGTATTCCAAGTACTGCGCCTAATATTTTTGAAGGAATTCCAAGTAAAATTGTCATATTAAGAAATCTTTCAAATATGCCAGATATAAATAATAATATTTTTAATATAATCATTAAAATTGCTAAAACTAAAAAGAATGCAATTACTTCATATATTAAAATATTTAAAACAGTAACGCCTTTAAAAATACCGCCAAATTTAAAAAATGGTAAATTTTCATATAATAAAGTTGATACTGGGTTTTTAAAGATAAAAGCTAATATAACAACCGCAAGTAAACCAATTGAAGAAATTAATTGTTTTGTAAATCCTCTCCTAAATCCAATTAAAGCACCAAATGCTAAAAAGATAATAATTATAATATCTACTATATTCATACAATCCTCCTATTTAAATTATATTATAAAATATAAAAAAAAGAAAGTATTTTAATTTTATTTATGATAAAATAAATGTAGGGAGTGAGTTTATGACTATTACTTTAAAAGTTAGTGAAAATACTAAAGAAAAAATGATTGAATATTTTGAAGATAAAAAACGTGAAAAAACACCACCATATGCTGTTTTTCAAGCAGATGATGCAGATACTGTAGTTACTTTATATAATTCTGGTAAAGCCGTTTTTCAAGGTGTGAGTGCTGATATAGATGCTAGAATGTGGAAAGAAATGGAGCAGCACTTAAATCCAACTAAACAAGTAGAAATGACTAATAGTGATAAAAAAGAAAAGAAAGAAAAAAAGGAAATATATATTGATCCTAAGATATACTATTCTAGTGCAATTGGTTCTGATGAAGTTGGAACGGGAGATTATTTTGGTCCTATTGTTGTTACCAGTGCATATGTATCTAAAGAAAATATTGCAAAACTAGAAGAATTAGGAGTTAAAGATTCTAAAAAATTAAATGACCAAAAAATTATGGAAATTGTTCCTGAAATTATTAAATTTATTCCTTATAATAGTATTATCTTAACTAATAAAGAATATAACGAGAGATATTCAGATGATATTAATATGAATAAAATTAAAGCTCTACTTCATAATCGTGCTTTAAATAATTTAAAATCACAAGGATATGAATATGATTATATTATTGTAGATGAATTTGCTAAACCATATGTTTATTATAATTACTTAAAAACAAGTAGTAACGTGTGCAGAAATATAACTTTTCTAACTAAGGGTGAAGATAAATCTTTAGCTGTTGCTTGTGCATCATTAATAAGCCGTTATATTTTCCTAAAAGAATTTGATAAGATGGGTGAAAGTATGGGAGTATTTTTACCAAAAGGAGCATCTGATACGGTTGATCAAATGGGTGTTAAGATTGCTAAAAAATATGGCATTGATAAATTAAGTGAAGTTGCTAAATTAAATTTTAAAAATACTGCTAAAATTAAATATTTATTAGAAGAAAAAGAAAGTTAAAAACTTTCTTTTTTAATAGCAAAAAAGATAAATAAGCAAACTTATTTATCTTTTTATTTTAATCCATTAATTCTTGTTCTAAAGCTTCAAGTGGTTCTTCTTTAAGTACATCTATTGCTAAATCATATTCTGTTTTACGATATTTTTTAGCACCTGTTCCCGCAGGAATAAGTTTACCAATGATAACATTTTCTTTAAGACCATTCAAATGATCAATACGACCATGGATTGCTGCATCTGTTAAAATTCTTGTTGTTTCTTGGAATGAAGCAGCTGATAAGAATGAATCTGTTTCAAGTGATGCTTTAGTTATACCTAAAAGTACCGGACGACCTACAGCAGGTATTTTTCCTTCTAGGATAAGTTCTTTATTTACATCAGCAAAATGATTAATGTTAACCATTGTTCCAGGTAAGAATAATGAACTACCTGAATTAATTATTTTAATTCTTGAAATCATTCTCTTAGCAATTATTTCAACGTGTTTATCTGAAATATCAACACCTTGAGAACGATATACTTTTTGAATTTCTAATAAAATATATTGTTGAACAGTAATTGGATCTGTTACTACTAATAATTCTTTTGGATTGATAGCACCAAATGTAAGTTTATCTCCAGCTTTTACTTCTTGATTTACTTCTACATTTAATTTAGAACCATAATTTGTTTCATGTTTTCTAACTTCAACATCATTTTTGATGTGGATTATAAATTTGCCGCTATCTTCTTCAATTTTAGTAACAATACCATTGATTTCAGCAATTGTTGCTTTACCTTTTGGATTACGAGCTTCAAATAATTCTTGAACACGAGGTAACCCTTGAGTGATATCGTCTCCACCAGCAACTCCACCAGAGTTGAAGTTACGCATTGTAAGTTGGGTACCAGGTTCCCCAATTGATTGAGCAGCCATAATACCAACTGCTTCACCAATTTCAACAATTTGTCCTGTAGCTAAGTTACGACCATAACATTTTCTACAAACACCATGTTCTGTTTTACAAGTAAGTACTGTTCTAATAGGAACTTTAGTAATACCTGCTTTAACTATTTTATCAGCAATTTGTTCTGTAATATATTCATTTTTATCAACAATCATATCTTTTGTTTCAGGATGTAATATCTTTTTGTTAGTATAACGTCCTACAATACGATCATATAATGATTCTACATTTGTACCATCTTCATTAACAAATGCTTCTACTGTTACATATTGGTCTGTTCCACAATCATCTTCTTTAACGATTATATCTTGAGAAACATCAACTAAACGACGTGTTAAGTAACCAGCATCGGCAGTTTTTAAAGCGGTATCAACGGCACCTTTACGAGCACCATGAGTAGCTAAGAAGAATTCTGATACAGTTGCACCTTCAGAGAATGAAGATGTAATTGGAATTTCTACAGCTTCCCCTGTTGGTTTCATCATAAGCCCACGCATACCTGCCATTTGATTGTAGTTACTCATGTTACCACGAGCTTTTGAATCAATCATCATAGCAATTGTATTTTCTGGATTTGATTTAATAATACCAGCAAGTTCATCTGCTATTTTATCTTTAGCATTATTCCATGTTTCAACTACTTTTTCATATCTTTCACGATCAGTAATTAAACCACGTTTAAATAATTTATTAACTTCTGCAACTTTTTCTTCTGCTTCATTTAAGATTTTTGGTTTTTCACTAGATTCAATGATATCCCCGATACCAATTGAAATACCAGAAAGTGTTGAATATTTGAATCCTAAATCTTTTAATTTATCAAGCATAATTGAAGTTTCAGTTGTTTGATAACGTTTATAAATTTGGGCAATTAATTTTGTAAGTACACCTTTATTAAATGGTTTTACTATATCCATACCTTTAATAGCTTCAGGAATATTAGTTCCTTTATCTAGGAAATATTTACTTGGAGTAACTCCTTCAATATTAGCATCTGTTCCTTCATTAATATATTGGAAACTATCAGGGAAAATTTCGTTGAAAATAATTTTTCCTGCTGTAGTTACTAAATATTTGTCCATATATTTATCCAAAAATATTTTATGTTTGAAACTTCTTACTGGAAGAGCAACTCTTGTATGAAGTGTTATTTCTCTTCTTTCATAAGCCATTAAAACTTCATTATCATTTTTAAATACTCTACCTTCACCAGGTAAACCTGCTTTTTCTATAGTTATATAGTAGTTACCTAAGATCATATCTTGACCTGGAGTAACGATTGGTTCACCATCTTTAGGTGAAAGAATGTTATTAGCACCTAACATTAATATTCTAGCTTCAGCTTGAGCTTCTTCACTAATAGGTACGTGTACAGCCATTTGGTCTCCATCGAAGTCCGCATTAAAAGCCGCACATACAAGTGGATGAAGTCTAATACTTCTACCTTCAATTAATTTTGGTTGGAAAGCTTGAATACCAAGTCTATGTAAAGTTGGAGCACGGTTTAACATTACTGGATGTTCCGCAATTTTTTCTTCAACAATATCCCAAACTCTTGGATCTTGATTTTCAATCATTCTTTTAGCTGCTTTAATATTAGAAGCTAATTCTTTAGAAACCAAACCATTTATAACATGTGGTTTGAAAAGTTCTAAAGCCATTTCTTTTGGAATACCACATTCATACATTTTTAAACTTGGTCCTACAACGATAACAGAACGACCAGAATAATCAACACGTTTACCAAGTAAATTTTGACGGAAACGACCTTGTTTTCCTTTTAACATACTTGAAAGTGATTTTAATGGTCTATTACCAGCACCTGTTATGTTTCTTCCACGTCTACCATTATCAAATAAAGCATCTACTGCTTCTTGAAGCATACGTTTTTCATTTTGAATAATGATTGAAGGCGCACCTAAATCCATTAATTTCTTTAAACGATTATTTCTATTAATTACTCTACGATATAAGTCATTTAAATCAGATGTTGCAAATCTACCACCATCTAATTGAATCATTGGACGAAGTTCTGGAGGTATTACAGGAAGTGCATCTATAATCATCCATTCTGGTTTATTTCCAGATTCTAAGAAAGCATTTAACACATCTAAACGTTTTACTAAACGAATTCTTTTTTGACTAGTAGAATCTTTTATTTCATCAATTTCCTTTTTGATTTCTTCTACTTCTTTTTCTAGATCAACTTGAACAAGTAATTCTTTGATTGCTTCAGCACCCATACCTACTCTAAAACTACTACCATATTTTTCATAGTAAGCTCTATATTCTTTATCAGAAATTGTTTGTTTCTTTTCTAAAGGAGCAGCTCCTGGATCTAAAACAACATATGAAACAAAGTATAAAACTTCTTCTAAGTCTCTTGGTGACATATCAAGGACTAATCCCATACGAGATGGAATGCCCTTGAAGAACCAAATGTGTGATACTGGAGTAGCAAGTTCAATATGTCCCATACGTTCACGACGTACTTTAGAACGAGTTACCTCTACACCACAACGATCACAAATAATATTTTTATATCTTAATCTTTTATATTTACCACATGAACATTCAAAGTCTTTAGTAGGTCCGAAGATTTTTTCACAGAATAAACCATCTCTTTCAGGTTTTAAAGTACGATAGTTAATTGTTTCTGCTTTTTTAACTTCACCATAAGACCATGAACGAATTTTTTCAGGAGAGGCAATTGCAATTCTTAATCCTTCAAAATTGTTAGCATCCATTATTCCTCATCCCCTTCCAATTCAAATTCATCAATATCATCGATGTCATCAAAATCTTCTTCTTGTTCAAATTCATCTTGTTCTTCGATTTCATCATTTATTGGTTCATTTGTTTCCTCAGTATTTGAAGTATCCGCAGATTTTTCAAATTCTTCATTTGTTAAATAAATATCTGTTTCAGATTCTTCCAAATCTTTAAGTTCTACAAAATTACCTTCTTCATTTAATACAGTAATATCTAAACCTAATGCTTGGAATTCTTTTATTAATACTCTGAAACTTTCAGGTACTCCAGATTTTGGTATTGGATTACCTTTTACTAAAGCTTCATATACTTTTACACGTCCTACAACGTCATCTGATTTAATAGTCATCATTTCTTGTAAAATATTAGCTGCACCATAAGCATATAATGCCCAAACTTCCATTTCCCCAAAACGTTGACCACCAAATTGAGCTTTACCTCCTAGTGGTTGTTGTGTTACTAGTGAGTAAGGTCCTGTTGAACGTGCATGTAATTTATCATCAACCATGTGATGAAGTTTAATCATGTACATTACACCAACACTAATACGGTTATGGAATGGTTCACCTGTTCTACCATCATATAAGACAGCTTTACCATCTTCGCTCATACCTGCTTCTTTTAAAGAATCAATTATTTCATCATGATTAGCACCAGCAAATACTGGAGTTGCTACATGGATATTTAATTCTTTAGCAGCCATTCCTAAATGCATTTCTAAAATTTGTCCTAAGTTCATACGTGATGGAACCCCTAGTGGGTTAAGTAAAATATCTACTGGTGTACCATCACTTAAATATGGCATATCTTCAGATGGAAGTACTAAAGAGATAACCCCTTTATTACCATGACGTCCTGCCATTTTATCCCCAACTGAAATTTTACGTTTTTGAGCTATATAAACACGTACTATTTTTGAAACACCTGCTGGAAGTTCATCAGAATCTTCTTTTGTAAATATTTTTACATCATGAACAATTCCGCCACCACCATGAGGTACTCTTAATGAAGTATCTCTAACTTCTCTTGTTTTTTCACCAAAAATAGCATGTAATAATTTTTCTTCTGAAGTAAGTTCAGCCATTCCTTTAGGAGTAACTTTACCAACTAAGATATCATCATCCTTAACTTCAGTACCAATTCTAATAATACCATTATCATCTAAGTTTTTACGAGCTTCTTCACCAACATTTGGAATATCTCTAGTAAATTCTTCAGGTCCTAATTTAGTATCACGACATTCAATTTGATAATCTTCAATGTGAATTGAAGTGTAAACATCGTCTCTAACTAATCTTTCGTTTAAGATAACAGCATCTTCATAGTTATAACCATTGTAGTTCATAAATGCTACTACAACGTTTTTACCTAAAGCCATTTCACCTTTATCAGTACTTGGCCCATCAGCAATAACCATATCTTTTGTAACTTTATCACCAACTCTAACAATTGGAATTTGATGATAACATGTACCATTATTACTACGTTCAAATCCATTTAAATAATATGTATCTGATCCACCCATTGTTTTAACAACAATTTTTTTAGAGTCTACATAATCTACAATACCATCTGCTTTAGCAATTATTACTGCTCCTGAATCTCTTGCAGCAATTGCTTCAACACCAGTTCCAACTAAAGGTGCTTCTGATTTTAAAAGTGGAATTGCTTGACGTTGCATGTTAGCACCCATCAGTGCTCTTTTTCCATCGTCATGTTCCAAGAAAGGAATACAGCTTGTTGTAATAGAAACAACTTGTTGTGGTGAAACATCAATAAAATCAACTTTTGAAGGAGCAACCATTAAGTTTTCGCCTCTATGACGAACAGGAATACTCTTTTCTTCAATTACACCATCTTCATTTATTTTGATTGCTGCTTGAGAAATGAAATGTTCTAATTCTTCATCAGCAGTCATATAAACGATTTCATCTAATAATTTACCATTCTCAACTTTACGATATGGTGTCATTATAAATCCATAATCATCAATTCTTGCAAAACTAGCAAGTGCTGTAATTAGCCCGATGTTTGGTCCTTCTGGAGACTCAATTGGACAAAGTCTACCATAGTGAGATGGATTAACATCACGAACGTCCATTCCAGCTCTATCTCTAGATAAACCACCAGGTCCTAAAGAAGATAATCTTCTTTTATTAGCAAGTTCAGCAACTGGGTTTGTTTGATCCATGAATTGTGATAATTGACTTGAACCAAAGAATTCTTTCATAGCTGCAGTAAGTGGTCGAATGTTGATAAGTGATTTTGGTGTTACTTCACCAATTTCTTGTGTTGACATACGATCCCTAATAACTCTTTCAATACGAGTTATACCAATACGGAATTGATTTTGTAAAAGTTCTCCTACTTGACGAACACGACGATTAGATAAGTGGTCAATTTCATCAAATGAACCAATTCCTTCCAATAAGTTTAAGTAGTATGATACTGATGCATAAACATCCGAAATAGTAAGTCTTTTTTCTTCAATTGTTTGATCATTACCTACTACATTGATAATTTGTTCTGGATTATTTTTAGAATAAATTTTAATAATTTGAACTTTATTATATTTATCTAATTCTTCATTAATTGCAACTTCTTTAACACCATAACCATTATTTAAAATAGGTATTAATTCTTCTAATACTTTATAATCAATTATAGTATCTTTAGCAATTACTACTTTTCCATCTACAATAATATCTTCTGCTAATTTAGCATTTAATAAACGATCAGCTACATTTAATTTTTTATTAAATTTATAACGTCCTACTTTTGCTAAATCATAACGAAATGCATCAAAGAATCTAGATATTAATTGGTTTTTAGCACTATCTAGTGTTGATGGTTCTCCAGGTCTTAATTTAGAATGAATATCAATTAAAGATTCATCAGTATTTTTATTAGCATCTTTTTCAATTGTTTTTTCTAAATAAACATTTTCACCAAATAATGAAATAATATCCTCATCGTTAGATAAACCTAAAGCTCTAAGTAATGTTGTAATAGGAACTTTACGAGTTCTATCAATTCTTACATAAATATTATCTCTAGCATCTGTTTCATATTCTAACCAAGTACCTCTAGTTGGAATAATTTGAGAAGTGATAATACTTTTACCATTTTTCTTATCAATTTCTCTACCAAAATAAACACTTGGACTTCTAACTAATTGTGATACAATTACACGTTCAGCCCCATTGATAATAAATGTACCACTTTCAGTCATTATAGGCATGTCCCCTAAGAATATTTCTTGTTCTTTAACTTCGCCTGTTTCATGATTAAAAAGTCTTGCTTCAACTTTTAAAGGGCAAGCGTAGGTTGCATATCTTTCTTTACAACCTTTAATAGAATATCTTGGTTCATCAAAAGAATATTCTCCAAATTCAAGCGATAAATTTCCAGTAAAACTTTCTACTGGAAAAATGTCATCAAATACTTCTTTTATTCCTTCATTAATAAACCAATCATAAGATTTTTTTTGAATTTCTAGCAAATTGCCTAATTCAATAGCATTTTCAACTTTTGCGTAACTACGTCTTTCACGGTGATCACCAAATTTTTTATTTGTGTATGCCACTCTTTCACCCCTATAACCTATATTTTTTAAGTTTCATATACTTGGTAAATAGTATATGCCGCCAATTTATAATTTTAACAAAAAATATACAACTTGTCAATGGTTTATTGCTTTAATTATATAGAAACCTTTGTTCTTTGCAACTACATTAACTTCATATTTTTGACTTAAATCTTTAACTACTGATTTAGCACCTTGGTCTTTATTTATTACAATCCAAAGTTCTCCATCTTCTTTTAAATATTTGGAAGCATCAAATAAAATTTGATATAACTTTTCTTTACCTATTCTAATAGGTGGATTACTAACAATATAATCATATTTTTTATCTACATTAGAATATATATCGCTTTCAAATATATTAACATCCACTTCATTCAATATTGCATTTTTTTTAGCAAGCGTAACACTTCTTTTATTAATATCAATCATATCAACAACACAATCATTATTTTTTTTAATATATATTCCAACTGGTCCATAACCACATCCAAAATCAAGTACTAATCCATGAAATTGTGGTATATTTTCTAAAAGAGTTCTTGTTCCAAAATCTAATCCTTTTTTAGAAAAAACACCATTGTCTGTAACAAAAACAAAATCTTGGTTATTTATTTTTGCATATGTTTTTTGTTCTTCACTTTTTATATTTTCATCATTTGTAAAATAGTGAGCCATAAATTTCTCCTATACCATTAAAAACGACGATAAGCCCATACTAATCTAGTATAGGCTTTCATCTTTTATTTTTTTAATTATTTTAATTCGATTGTAGCGCCAGCTTCTTCGAATTTAGCTTTAATTTCATTAGCTTCATCAGTAGATACGTTTTCTTTAACAACGCCACCATTATCAGCGATATCTTTAGCTTCTTTTAATCCTAAACCAGTCATATCACGAACTAATTTGATAACAGCGATTTTGTTAGCACCAGCACTTGCTAATACAACATTAACTGAGCTTGGTCCTTCTTCAACAGCAGCAGCAACTGGAGCAGCAGCTACAGCTACAGCGCTTGGATCTACACCAAATTCTTCTTTCATTGCATCTACTAATTCTTTAACTTCTAAAATTGTCATTTCTTTTAATCCACTAATAAATTCTTCTTTTGTAAATTTTGCCATTTTATATTCCTCCTTATTTTTAATTAAATTATTTATTTTCTAAATCTTGACTATATAGGTCTAAACAAATTGATAAGTCTCTAACAGTACCCATAAGTCCTCCAGCAAGCATTGTAAGCAATTGTTCTCTTGATGGTAATGTTGCTAATTGTTTTAATGTGTCGATTTGAGTAATTTCTCCATCTACAATACCAACTTTAATTTCTAATGCTGGATGTCCTTTTGCAAATTCACTTAACACTTTAATTGGAGCGATTGTATCACTACCATAAGCCATAGCTTTTGGACCATTTAATTCTTCTGTTAAGTCATAGTTTAATGTATCTAAAGCTCTTTTTGCCAAAGTGTTTTTGTAAATTTTAACATCTGAATCAGTTTCTCTTAATTTTCTTCTAAGTTCTGTCATTTCAGAAACTGAAAGACCGCGATATTCAAAGAAAACAACTGAGTTAGCGTTTGTTACTCTTTCGGCAATTTCATCAATAATGCCTTGTTTTTTAGCTAATATGTTAACATTTGCCATGTTACACCTCCTCTTATTTTATAATACCGTATAAAAAAGGCCTTATACTAGACAGTATAGGCCGATGATCTTAATTTGTTTTAAGCTCCTCGGTAGGAAATATTAAGCTTACGCTCCTACTGTCTACGGTACTAATATTTCGTTCAACGCATTAATTGTAACACAATAATTATTAATTGTCAAAGCTTTTTGGATCAATTTTAATTCCAGGACCCATTGTTGAAGCGATAGAAATGTTTTTAACATATTCACCTTTAACAACAGATGGTTTTGTTTTAATGATTAATGAAACAAATGCTTTGATATTTTCAACTAACATTTCATCTGTAAATGAAGTTTTTCCAATTAACACATGTAAGTTACCATAACTATCTGTACGGTATTCTACACGTCCTTTTTTAACATCATTTACAGCATTAGCTGTATCCATTGTAACTGTTCCAGTTTTAGGATTTGGCATTAATCCTTTAGGTCCTAAAACTTTACCTAATTTACCTAAAGCAGGCATCATATCAGGAGTTGCAATCATAACATCAAAATCAAACCAGTTTTCTTTTTCAATTTTTTCTAAATAATCGTTATCTCCTACATAATCAGCTCCAGCTTCTTTTGCAGCAGTTGCTGCAGGACCCTTAGCTAAAACTAAAACTCTTTTTACTTTTCCTGTTCCATTTGGTAAAACTGTTGCTCCTCTTAATTGTTGATCTGCTTTTTTAGTGTCTAAGTTAAGACGCATAGCAAGTTCAACAGAAGAATCAAATTTAGTAATAGTTGTTTTTTTAACTAATTCAACAGCTTCTTCTTTAGTATATAGTTTACTTTTTTCAACTAATTTACTAACTTCTAAATATTTCTTTCCTTTTCCCATTTTCTTTCCTCCTTATGTGGTTTAGCGGATATTAGTCCTTCCACATAGGTATTACCTATGTAAAACTTATTAATCTTCTACTTTTACGCCCATATTTAACGCTGTACCTTCAACTATTTTAATAGCTTCTTCTACAGTATAGCAATTTAAATCTGGTAATTTAATTTCAGCGATTTCTTTAATTTGATCTTTAGATAAAGTACCAACTATATCTTTAGAACCTTTAGTAGAACCGCTTTTAATTTTGGCATATTTCTTTATTAAAAATGCTGCAGGTGGAGTTTTAATTACGAAATCAAAACTTCTATCTTCATAAACTGTAATTTCTACTGGTAAAATATCACCCATTTTATCTCTAGTTGCATCATTATATTTTGTACAGAATTCTTGAAGATTGATACCAGCTGGCCCTAATACTGTTCCAACTGGAGGTGCTGGTGTAGCTTTCCCTGCAGGGATTTGTAATTTAATTTGTTTTGTAACTTTCTTTGCCACGAAAAACACGCTCCTTCCATTTTTTCGTCGTGGTTCAAATAGCATCCGCTTTTAGGATATTAAATCCAACTACCTGCCTCCCACTTGTCTATATCAAATAAATATAGCTTAATTATAATAGCACAATTTTTAGTATTTGTAAATATTATGCTTGTTCTATTTCTGTTAAACCTAGTTCAACAATAGTTTCTTGTCCAAACAAATCTAGAGCTACTTCTAATTTTTGTTCTTCCATATTTATATTTTTAACTTTTCCATACATATTAGCAAATGGTCCACCAATAACTTTAACCATATCATCAATATTTAAGTTATTACCAATTTCTAAACGACTCATACCCATACTACCAAGTATTTTATCAACTTCACTTGGTGTTAAAGGAAATGGTTTAGCCCCTTTACCAGATGAACCGATAAATCCTGTAACACCCGGTGTATTACGAACAACAAACCAAGCTTCATCAGTCATAACCATTTCAACTAAAATATAGCCTGGAAACATCTTTTTTACTTTTTCTTTTTTTACACCATCTTTTATTTCTACTTCTGTTTGTTCAGGAACGACAACTCTTAAAATATAGTCTTCCATCCCCATTGAACTAGCACGCATTTCTAATTTTTCTTTAACTTTACTTTCATGTCCAGAATAAGTATTAACTACATACCATTCTTTTTGCATTAGCCCACCAACAATTTAAGATTTGTTAAAATAATGTCTGTTAAAGAGAAAAATATTGCGAACACTAGAATAAAAGAAATTGTGGCAGCCGAATAAGTAATCATTTCTTTCTTATTAGGCCATCTAACTTTTTGCATTTCACCTTTGATACTTATGAAAAATCTTGCTAGTTTTTTCATTTAATCACCTACTTTTTATTTTATGTTTTATTTCACTAAAAAAACACTTTTTCGTGTCTACAAGAATAATAACACATTATTACTACTTAGTCAACTAAATTTTGTGTTTTTTTATTTTTATTTAAACAATTAAGCTGCATGTTTTTTTGTTTTTTTCTTAAACTGTGTATACGTTTGTTCTAATTCAAGTTCTAAATCACTAAGCATCTTGTTTTTTATTTTAATTTCTTCTTCAATTTCGTAAAATTTATTAAAGATATCTTTTAAATCAGTAAAACTAAATTTAGCTAGCAAATCATATTTTAGAAATTCTATTTGCGTTATAGCGTCTTCATAAACTAAACGGGTATGAAAAATACAATCTTTTTGATTATTAATATTACTTAATAATTTAGCATATTCAATTTGCTCATCATTTATTAAATTTCTAATACTTCTAATTGAATTGTTAAGCATAAAAGCACTAAACAAACCACCTAATAATTTGTTTTTAAAAATAGAAATTGGTACTAATCCCAAACATAAATTTATAGAATTTTTAACCATTTGTTTGATATTAGTTAATAAAGTTGGTTTCCTTAATTTTGTATCAGTTTTAAAAATAGTTAATTTCAGTTTTGAAACTTGTAATTGTTGTTTCTTTATTTCTTTTTCTAAAAATATATTTACTTTAGATATTTCGTCAAAATTTATGGTTTGTAATTGTTGTTTCTTTTCTTTCAATTCAACATTTTCTTGTTTTTGTTTTTTTTGATTATCTAAATCTTTTATTTTATCATTACATTTTTGATATAATTTTTCTAAAATTTCATTGCTTTTAAACAAATGATATTTATCTTTTGATTGGTATAAATCAGCTATCTTACTAAAATCAAAATTGTCTTTAAAGTTTTCTCGTTTATAACTTAACTCTATAATACGTGATTTTAAATATTTGAACTGAAAAACATTTAAATCACTTTTTAATTTATATTCAATAGTATTAATTTCTAATTTCATATAATTTAAAAATTCTAAAATTTCAGGATCTTTTAAATTAGGAATACTTATTTTTTCTTTTTGATTTTCTACATTATTACTAATTGCCTTCGGTTGTTTTTTTAAATTACTTTTGATAATTTGAGCATTACTAATCCAATAGTCTTCTAATTCTTCTGATAAATTTTCAGGTTTTGATAAAGGCTTATCTAATTCTTTTATTTTTAAATTTATTTGTTGTTCAGCTTTTTCAATTATATCTATTTGTTTTTTTATTTTTCTTTCATTTTTTTGAATACTATTTTTTTTAAGTTTTGTTTTTTCATTTTTTAATTCTTGTTTAAGTGCAATTAAAATTTCAGGATTTTTTTCTTTTTCTATTTCTAAAATTAATAAATCTATTTGCTTCTTTGATTTTTTTAAATCTTTTTTATTATTTTTTATTCCAAAGAAAAAAGGGCTTAATATGAAAGTAAATAATGTGACAAAAAAGGTTTTAATTTTAGTTAGCTTTTTCTTTTTTTCTTTGTTTCTTTTTTGTTTCTTTTTTTCTTCTAAAAATAAACACCAAGATTTATATAAGTTTTTTATACTACCTTTTTCTCCCATATTAGTCACCTACCTTATTTTAACATAATCTTAATAAGAAAAAAAGATAGTAATCTATCTATTAATGATGTTTTTAATTTTTAACTTTATTCTATTTAAAGCATTATCAATTGCCTTTGGCTCTTTATCCAAAATATCAGCAATTTCTTTATATTTGAATCCTGTTATCTTAAGTTCAAACACTTGTTGTTCAAAAGGTGTTAAAAGTTCTAATATTTTATCAGTTAAATTATGTTCTTGTTCATATTCAATCATCACATTTTCTGGATTATAACTATTATCCGCAATTAAATTTTCTACAATATTTATGCCTTCTTCATCTACATAATTTTCTAAAGATACAGATTCATTTAATATTCTATGCTTTTGTCTTTTTGCAGAAACTACTAAACTAATCATTCTTCTTTCAATACATGTTTTGGCATAAGTATAAAAAGAAGCTTCTTCATTTTCGTCAAATGTATTAATTGCTTTATTAAGACCTAACATTCCTTCTTGAATTAAATCATTTATTTCAAGTCCTAAATTTGGTGAATAAGTAATCATTTTAGTCGCAATAGTAATAATCAATGGACGATATTTTTCAAAAAGGATACTACTAGCCTCTTCACTATCTTCATGAACATAACTTATTAGTTCATAATCATTATAATCTTTATAGTTCATCTCTACGTCTCACAGCTTCATAAATAACTATTCCTGCTGCAACAGAAGCATTTAAGCTATTTATTTTTCCTTTCATCGGTATACTAGCAATAAAATCACAATTATCTCTAACTAACTTACTCATCCCATCGCCTTCATTACCTATAACCAAACAAGTTTTACCTCTATAATCTAACTTTGAATAATTTTCACCATTCATATCTGTACCAAAAAACCAATATCCACACTTTTTCATATCATTCATCGTCTGCATTAAATTGGTAACTTTAATAATCGGAACATATTTACTAGCTCCAACACTTGTCCTAATAACAGTACCATTAACACTTACTGACCTATCTTTAGGGATTATGATAGCATCTACTTGCGCAGCTTCGCAAGTTCTAATAATAGCACCAAAATTATGAGGATCTTGAATGTGATCAAGCATAACAACAAGAGCGCTATCTTTTTCTAAAACTTCTGATAAATTAGAATATTCAAAATCATCTACTTCCAAAATTATACCTTGATGATTTTCTTCTGTCATTCTATCTAAATCTCTTTTGTCTAAATATTTAATATTAATATTTTTATTTTTTAACATATTTGTAATTTCTGTATCGGTAAAATTATTATATACAAAAGACTTTTTTATTTTATGATTTTGATTTAAATATTCCCTAACAACATTCTTACCACAAATATACATATTAATCACCTGTTATTTCTTTCATTATTTCTTTTATTCTGTCAAGATTATTCTCTAAATATAAATATCCAATTAAAGCTTCTAATCCTGTTGCCATCTTATACGTAATAATATCAGTTCCTTTTGGATGCCTACTTCCTTTATGATTTCTACCTCTATTTATTATAACTAGTTCATCTTCTTCAAAATAATTTAGTTCAAGAAGTTTTTTAAAAAAACTAGCTTGTCCTTTTGCACTAACATATTTAGTAGCTTCTTTTTGTAATTCATTTACTTTAACAAGACCTTTTTTTATTAAATGACTTCTAATATAAATATCGTATATAGAATCACCTAAATAAGCAAGCGCTAAGACATTTATTTCTTTTATTTCCATACTATCACCATTTATTGTTTTATGATTTCATCAAATCTATCAAAAGTTATATTTTTTATAATACCACTTTTAATATCATTCATAATAACATTCATCACTTTATCGTAATTTATTTCACCACCGCGCATTAAACAACCTCTTTTTTTACCAATAAAATCTAAAGTCTCTACAAAATCCTCTTCAACTTTTTCTATACCAAAACGACTCTTTAAAATTTCTGGATAATGCTTGTAAAGTGTATTAATAATATATTCACACACATCATAAAGTGGCAAGATTTCTTCTCTAATAGCAGTTAAACTTGCTAAATTAAATGCTACATTTTGTTCATCTAATTTAGGCCATAAAATACCAGGAGAATCTAAAAGTTCCATATTATCATTAATTCTTATCCAATCCAAGTTTTTAGTAACACCTGGTTTATTACCTACATTAACAGCCTTTTTACCAACTAAACGGTTAATCAAAGTAGATTTACCAACATTAGGTATTCCTACTATCAAAATTCTAGTCTTTCTTTTAAGCATTCCCTTATTTTCTCTTTTTTGATTAACTTCTTCCATTAACTCATTAGTAATTTTAATTAATTGTTTTAAATCAGGATTTTTTTCAAGACTTAAACTAATAACTTTAAAACCTTTTTCTTCATAAAATTTAATCCATTTTTCCGTTTCACTTCTATCACATAAATCTGTTTTATTAAAAATAATAATTTTTGGTTTGTTTTTAATAAACGCGTCTATATCTTTAATTTTTGATGAATAAGGCATTCTGGCATCAACCACTTCATAAACTACATCTATTAAATTTATCTTTTCACTAATAAGTCTTTTAGTTTTGGCCATATGACCAGGATACCAGTTAATGTTTGTTTTATTTTCTACCATATATCTCACTTCCTTTTTATACTTATATTATTTTAAAATACTTTTAGCAGCTTCATATTGTACTTTTACAAGTTGTTTTCCTTTTTCAGACATTTTATTATAACTTCTTTCAAGTTTATCCAGCACAAATTTACTTCCCTCATCAATTGACAAATTCTTCTCTCTATAAACCATACTTAAAAGTGAAGGGATACTATAAAAATGTGCCATTGCATCACAATCAGCTACACAAACTTCTTCATTAGAAGTTTTATCAACAAGTCTACTTCCTCTATGATTTAAAATACATTTTTTTATTAAATCAATCTTTTTAGATGGATAATTTTCTTGTATCAATATTTCCTCTGCAATTTTAGCACCTATAATATGATGTTCTTCAGTATAACCAACATCAGTAACACTAGCTATGTCATGCAAAAGTGAAGCTAATGAAACAATTTCTTGATCCGCCCCATAATCATTAGCATATTGTTTAGCAAGTTCATATACAGTTTTTATATGATGATCCCAAGCACCAATACCATATGCATTTGTTGGTTGTTCACATCTGTTTTTTACTACTAAATAAACTTTATCTTCTATTGTCATTATTTTTTCACCTACCATTTTATTTGTAAATACTTTTTATAACTCTAGTAATAGTATTCAACTTAAAACCCATGGCAATAATCATTTGTAAGTTATAATTAACAACATCATTTTATTAATTATATTCCATCACTTAAGTTGAATACATTATAGCATAATAATTGAAATATGAAAAACAGCAATTTTTGAATTTTGGTATTTTTTTAAAAACTAAAATTAAAATTTTATTAAAACAATATTTAAAAACCGAAAAAAACGCCTAAGCGTTTTTTATAATTCCTATTTTTTTAAAAGGCCAGATTCTTAAATTAGTTGTACCTAAAATATCATCCTTTTTAATAAGTCCAATAATTCTACTATCTGTTGAATTACCTCTATTATCCCCCAAAACTAAATAATATTCTTTAGGTATTTTTGTATAACCTATTTGGTTTAATGAAAAATCATCAGTTTCCAATTCTAGTGGTTCGTTTATCTTTTTACCATCTACATATAATTTATTATTTTTATATTCAATTATTTCTCCTGGTAATCCGATTATTCTTTTAACTAATTTTTCTCCATTATAATTAATGACCACAATATTAAATCTTTCATAAGTGGTATCATATTTTTTTAAAATTAATATTTGATTATGTTCTAAAGTAGGATACATTGAAGCGCCATCTACTTTAACAGGTGTTATTATAAAAGTTCTAATAAGTAAAGCAACAGCAATAACAATAATATAAGAAAATATTTCTTTAATTACTTTCATTTTAAGAAAAATAAGGCTATATAAAGCCTTATTGTCTTTCTTTAATTCTAGGTGTACCAACTAAATGTCTTAAGTAACCTAATTTTGCTTGTCTTACTTTACCTTTTCTAACAACTGTTACTTTATCAATAATAGGTGATGAATATGGGAATGTTCTTTCAACTCCAACGCCACTAGAAATTTTTCTAACAACGAAATTCTTACTAACACCACTACCTTGAATAGCCATAACAATTCCTTCAAAAGCTTGAATTCTTTCACGTTTACCTTCAACGATTTTCACGTCTACTTTAACAGTATCCCCAACACGGAATTCAGGTAAATCTGTGCGAATTTGTTTTTTAGTAATCTTATCTACTAAATTCATAATGTCACTCCTTCTTTTTTTATCTATAATCATAAATAGTCATTCAGCGGATTACAGGCTCCATTTTATCATAAACAGAAAGTAAATGCAACTATTTTTTATCTTGTTTTTTTACTTTCTTCCATCTCTGGTTCTTTATAATATAAAATTTTATTTTTTAATTCTTGTTCTAATAAATCAATTTTTTTAAGTAAAACATTCATATATCTTTCTTCTAAATATCTTCTATATTTATTTTCAACAATACTCTTATAACGAACTAAACCATTTAAAGCTTCTCTTAAATCATCACTTGTTGCACTTGATTCATCATCAATTAAACTAATAATGAATTTTAAATAAAGTTCTAATTTCTTTTTTGTCTTTCTTTTTAAGACATTCTCAATAAACGAAGGATTAATAATTACCATTTCATTAACCATAATACCTTCATATTCCACCTGATTTTTAGGATTAAACTTAAAACCATCTAACTTAGCATAATTAATATTGATAAGCCCTTTTTCATAGTTATCTTTTACTAATAGATAGTTTTGTTTTTTCATAATATCATCCCTTCTTTAATAAATCAGGTCTACGTAACTTGGTTCTTTTAATTTGTTCTTCCAAACGCCATTTACGAATATTTTCATGGTGCCCAGAAAGTAACACATCAGGAACTTTCATTCCTCTAAAGTCTTGGGGTTTAGTATAAACTGGATAGTCTAATAAATTATTGTTAAAAGAATCATTCATGTGAGAATCTTCTAAGATTACTCCATCTAATAATCTAACAATACTATCAGTAATTGCCATACTTGGTATTTCTCCTCCAGTTAAAACAAAATCTCCAATACTTACTTCTAAATCTGCAAGTGTTCTAATGCGCTCATCAAAGCCCTCGTAATGTCCACATATTATAATTATATGTTCTCTTTTTGTCAAGTCATACGCTAGTTTTTGATCATACACTTTTCCTTGAGGTGTACATAAAATAATAAATGTATTTTCGCCTTTTAAATCATCTACAGCATTAAATATTGGTTCAGGCATTAAAACCATTCCTGCTCCACCACCATAAGGATAATCATCTACCCTATTATGAGGAGCTTTAGAATATTTTCTAAAATCAATTATATTAATTTCTACCTTCTTTTGTTCAATCGCTCTTTTAATAATAGATTCATTTAAAAAACCAGCAAACATTTTTGGAAAAAGAGTTAAAATATCAATTCTCATTTATTAATCCCTCTATTATATTTATCTCAATTTTATTATTTTGTAAATCTATGTTTTTAACAAATTCTTCTACCAAAGGCACCATATTTTTATTACCATTTTTTTCTACTACTAAAATATCTTGAACACTATTTTTCATAATAGCAGTAACACTGCCAACAAATGTATCTTCACTATAAACTTCCATTCCTATAATATCTTCATCTAAAGGACCTGAAAATTTGTAATCTAACCTATTAATATAAACTTTATCGCCTTTATAACCAATTACATCATTAATTGAATTAATATCTTTAAAAGTAATCATATCATATATTTTGTGTTTGCGATAACTGTTTATTTCTAATTTTTCTTTATCATAACCTACATATAAAATATTACCTTTTTTAAATACTTCTTCTTTATATTTAAAATCACTAATTATTCTAATTTCCCCTTTTAAACCATGTGTATTAACAATATCTCCAATATATACTAACTCCATACTACACCTACTTCTCAAGTTCATATAAAATTATGCTTGTCGCAACTGCAACATTCAAACTATTACATATTTTATTCATATTTATATAAATATATTTTTCACTTAAATCAAATATTTCTTTTTTAACGCCATTACCTTCATTCCCCATAACAATTCCAATTTTATGACTAGAATTTACATCTCTAACATCAAAACCATCAGTAACTTTAGTAGCGTATATTTCATAACCTTCTTCTTTTAACTTAGGAATAATTTCAAGTAAATTACCACGTACAATATTAGCACTAAAAATCATTCCTTGACTAGCGCGAACTACTTTAGAGTTATATAAATCAACCGTATCATCACTAAGAATAATAGTATCAACATTAAAAGCAACTGAACTTCTAATAATCGTTCCTAAATTACCAGGATCTTGTACACCATCCAAAATAAGAATACGATTTCCTTTTATAATACCTTCTTTTTTAGTACAAATTCCCATAACATCCTTAGGACTTTCTAATTCTGATAAATATTTCTTAACACTCTCATTTATTTTCATGGTATCAATATCTAAACTAAAACTACTATTTTCATCAACAATTAAAGTTTCTAAATAACCACTTTTATAAGCTTCTTCAACTAAATGTTCACTTTCAATAAAAAACTTATTTTCTAAATCACGATATTTTTTAGTTTGAAGTTTTTTGATATTTTTTATTTTATCATTATTAATAGACGTGTATACCATAAAATCACCACTTAAATTATACCTTAAAAATAATTTAAAATAAAGAAAATAAATGGTTTTTTCTAAAAAATATTTAATTTATTTAAACTTAATAAAGTGGTGTGCTATAATATAACTAAATAAAAAGGAGAGATTTTATGAATAAAACAGTTTTAGTTACAGGTGGAAGCCGTGGTATTGGAAAAAGTATATCAGAAATATTTGCTAGCAATAATTATAATGTTGTAATAAATTATAAATCAGATGATATGGCTGCTAATAAATTAAAAGAAAAATTAGAACATATTTATCAAATAAAAGTATTACTTTGTAAATGTGATATATCTTGTGAAAAAGATGTAAAAAACATGTTTAATAAAATAAAAGAAACATTTGGTAATTTAGATACAATTATTAATAATGCAGGAATTGCTATTGATCAAATTTTAGAAGATAAAACAGCTATAGAGTTTAATGAAGTATTAAATACTAATTTAGTAGGTCCTTTCTTAATAATTAAATATGGTAGTAAATTAATGACTAAGGGTTCAATTATAAATATTACAAGTACTAATGGTATAGATACAGAATATATAGAATCTATTGATTATGATGCTTCTAAAGCAGCTCTAATTTCTTTAACTAGAAACTTTGCGAACACTCTAGCGCCTAATATTAGAGTAAACGCAATTGCTCCTGGTTGGGTTAATACCGAAATGAATAAAAATTTAGATATAGAGTTTTTAGACGAAGAAAACAAAAAAATATTATTAGGTAGATTCGCTGAACCTGAAGAAATTGCCAAAGTAGCGTACTTTCTAACAACTGACGATGCAAGTTATATCAATAAAACTGTAATTAGAGTTGACGGAGGATGGTTTTAATGTTAAATATAAATCCAAATGTAATTGAACTTTCCAAAAAAGTTGAAAAAGATATAAAAAAAGAATTTGATAATGTTAATGAAATCTGTGAATATAATAGTTTAAAAGTTTTAAATGCTTTTCATAAACATAGTATCAATGAAGTACACTTTAATATGACTACAGGCTATGGATATGGTGATATTGGAAGAGACACTATTGAAGAAGTGTATGCAACTATTTTTAATGCAGAAGATGCCTTAGTACGTGGACAATTCATATCAGGAACACATGCTTTAACTGTAACTTTATTTGGACTTTTAAGACCTAATGATACTCTTTTAAGTATAACTGGTAAACCTTATGATACTTTAGAAGAAGTTATTGGTATTGTACCTAATGATAGTTCTTTAAAATCTTTTGGAGTTAACTATGAACAAATAGATTTAATAAATGATGATTTTGATTATGAAAGCATAACAAAAAGACTTCAAGAAAACTTTGTTAAAGTAATCGAGATACAACGATCTAAAGGATATTCAACTAGAAAAAGTATAGTTCTTAAAAATGTAGAAAAAGTAATTCAACTTATAAAAGAAATATCACCTGAAACAATCGTTATGATTGATAATTGTTATTGTGAATTTGTAACAACTAAAGAACCTACTGAAGTAGGTGCGGATATTGTAGTTGGTTCTTTAATTAAAAACTTAGGCGGTGGAATTGCTCCAAATGGTGCTTATGTAGTTGGGAAAAAAGATTTAATTAAATTAGTATCAGAAAGATTAACTGTACCTGGTGAAGGAAAAGAAGTTGGACCTTCTATGGGAATGAATAAACAAATTTTACAAGGATTATTTATGGCTCCAAGTGTTGTATCTAGCAGTTTAAAAACAGCTATCTTTGCTAGTAAAATGTTAGAAGAATTAGGTTTTGATGTAGAACCTAAATATAATGATGAAAGAGCGGATATTGTTCAAAATATTATCTTTAATAATCCAGATAAACTTATAAAATATTGTCAAGGAATACAAGAAGCATCACCTATTGATTCTAATGCTAAACCTGAACCTTGGGATATGCCAGGATATACTGATAAAATAATTATGGCAGCAGGTGCTTTTACACAAGGATCTTCAATTGAACTTTCTTGTGATGGCCCTATAAGAAAACCATATATAGCCTATATGCAAGGTGGACTTACTTATGAATATGGTAAGATTGGTGTTATGAAAGCCATATCTAATGTTATAGAAGATTAATAAAAAAACTTGGATAATCAAATATTATTCAAGTTTTTATTTTTGATGTTTAGAAACATTTAAAACTATACCTATAGCTATAAATAAAATTAATAAACTAGAACCACCATAACTTAAAAATGGAAGGGTTACACCTGTTACAGGAATTAATCCAACTACAACCATTAAATTTAATATAGCTTGAAAAGCAATCCAAAAAACAATTCCAAAAACAACATATTTACCAAATAAATCTTGACATTTCATAGCGATTTTAAATCCCGTAAAAATAATAGTTATAAAAAGAAGTGCGACTATTAAAACCCCCATAAAACCAAATTCTTCACTTATAATAGAAAAAATAAAATCAGTTTGAGGTTCTGGTAAATAGAAATGTTTTTGTCTAGAATTACCTAAACCATAACCAAATATTCCTCCTGGACCAATTGCATATAAAGACTGTATTATTTGAAATCCGCTTCCTAAAGGATCTTGCCATGGATTTAAAAATGAAAGTATTCTTTTTAGCCGGTAAGGAGCAACAGCAATTAAACCAATTATTCCTACTAATCCTACTCCACCAATTTTTAAAAAAAATTTAAAGTCTACTCCGGCTATAAAAAGCATACCAATAATTATCATTACAAGTACTATTCCTGTACCAAAATCTGGTTGTAACATTATTAAACCAAAAAATAATATAGCAAGCGCTAATATAGGAAGAATTCCTTTTTTGATATTTTTTAAATTTCTATCATTGTTATATAAATATTTAGAAGTAAAAATAATAAGTATTAGTTTAGAAAATTCACTTGGTTGAATACCAAAAGAACCAATACCAAACCAACTTCTACTACCATTTCTAACACTACCAATACCTGGTATTAAAACAAGGATTAAAAGAACTAAACTAATAACAAGCATTATATTAGCTTTTTCAAAATAAATGTGATAATCTATTTTACTTACAATTATCATTAAAATAATAGAAATGACTAAAAATAAACCTTGATGCTTAAAATATTTTAAAGGATCATCAAATTTATATTCTGCCCATACATAAGAAGCAGAAGTTATCATAATAAGACCAAAAATAGAAATAATTAAAATACTAATAAGTAAAATTATATTAACTTTATTTTTCATAACCATACTCCAAAGGTTATTGCTATCATTGCACCTATAAGACCGATAATCCAAAACAGTTTGACAATATCACTTTCAATCCACCCTGATTTTTCTAAACTATGATGAAAGGGTGCCATTTTAAAAAGTCTTTTTTTAGTTAATTTGTAATAACCAATTTGTAAAATACAACTCATAGTCTCAATTACAAAAACTATTCCAATTATAATTAATAAAAGTTCATGTCTTGTAAGAATAGCAAGTGTACCTAAAGTAGCCCCTAACGAAAGTGAACCAGTATCCCCCATAAATATTTTAGCCGGATTTACATTAAATATTAAAAAACCTAATAATGAACCAATTAAAATAAAACAAAATATAGCAATATCTTCATAACCAGAAAGCCATCCTGTATTCCAAGTTATTATTCCAAATGCTAAAAAGGCTATTACTGAAAGACCACCTGCAAGCCCATCCAAACCATCTGTTAAATTAACAGCATTTGAACTAGCTACTAATACAAATAAGATAAAAAGCCCATAAAACCAACCTATATCCCACTTAAAATTAATAGTATGTACCCAAAGTAAAGGCTCATTTCCTGAAATCATAAAAAGATAAAAAAACACTATGGCAATAACTATTTGCATAATCATTTTTTGATTTTCAGTTAAACCTTTATTATTTTTTCTTTTAATAATTAAATAGTCATCAATAAAGCCTATTAAAGCATAAGCTAAAAAAGTGAATATTAATATTAAAAGATTATAACTAAAATTAATTTTTTTCATCAAAAATAATACCAACATAGAAACTATTGTCGGAATAATAAATATTAATCCCCCCATAGTAGGAGTTCCTTTTTTAGAACTATGTCTTTCTTCTAAATAAATGCTTAAACTTTGATTAGCTTTTAGCTTTTTTAATTTAGGTATTAAAAAAACTGCCCATATAATAGAAAATATAAAACTTATCATCATAGCCATTACTGATTTAGTCATTATAAGCATAATCTACCTCCTAATTAGTAAGTAATAGTCTTACTGTTTCACCTTCATAAATTCTACTGTTCGCAATCGGAGACTGATAAGCTATCTTATCTCCGCTACCAGAAAACTCTACTTTAAAACTTTTTAATTCTTTCATAGCATCATCTACTGTTTTACCAACCACATTAGGAATAACAGCATATTTTCTATCTAAATAATTATAATTTTTTTCAACTCCATCTTTTCTTTTTTTAATATTTAAACTCGTTATAGAATCCATTAATACTTGTCTTGCAATTGGTGCTGCTACAGTACCTCCATATTGCGTTACTCCTTTAGCATTATCTATAGCAATATATACTACCACTTCTGGATTATCAGCAGGAGCAAAGCCAATAAATGAAACAATATAATTACCAACCATATAATGTCCATTTTCAACTTTTTGAGCAGTTCCTGTTTTACCACCTACTCGATATCCATCAATATAAGCAGGTCTTCCTGTACCTAAAGATACTACGTTTTCTAAAGTAGCTCTTACCATACTACTAGTCTCTTCACTAATAACTTTTCTAACAACTGTGGGTTTATTTTCTTTTATAACGGCATTAGTCTCTGGTTCATTTAAACTTTTAACAATATATGGCTTATATAAAATACCACCATTAATAGCCGCACTTACTGCTGTTATCTGTTGAATTGGAGTAACACTTACACCTTGACCAAAAGCTGTTGTCGCAAGTTCTACAGGTCCTACATTATCTAAATTGAAAAGTATCCCTGTTCCTTCCCCGTTTAAATCTACTCCTGTTTTTTTTCCAAAACCAAATTTATTAATATAATCAAAAAGTTTTTCTTTTCCTAATCTTTGTCCTAAAATTACAAAACCTGGATTACATGAATTTTGAACGACTTCCATAAATGTTTGACTACCATGTCCACCTGCTTTCCAACATTTAATTCTAGCATTTTCAACTGTAATACTTCCTGAATCATGATAATGTTCTTCATTTAAATCAACTAACTTTTCTTCAAGAGAAGAAGCTAAAGTAATTATTTTAAAAGTAGAACCTGGTTCATAAGTCATCCAAACAGGAAGATTACGATTTATTTCTTCAGTCGTATAACTTTGATAATTAGAAGGAGAAAAATTAGGCCTTGAAGAAATTGCTAATATTTCACCACTATTAGGGTCCATTACAATTCCTAAAGCTTGATCTGGGTTATATTTTGATATCGCGTTATCAAGTTCTCTTTCTAATGATGCTTGTATTTCATAATTAACAGTTAATGTAACGTTAATACCATTTTGTGGTTCTTCATAGATTTCATTTAATTTAAGTCTATTACCTTTCGCATCAGAAAAATATTTAATAGCACCAAACTCACCTGTTAAATAACCATTATACATAAGTTCTAAGCCACTTAATCCTTGATTATCGATACCAACAAAACCTAAAGTATGCGACATAAAAGTATCATATGGATAATATCTTTTAGCTTCTTTAACTAAATAAACACCTTCTATTTTTAAATTATTTATCTTATCCGCAATTTCATAACTAAGTCTTCTTCCTTCGGGATGAACTCTTTCAATTGAAGTTTTTTTACTAACATGACTATACATTTCATCATAACTAACACCTAATATTTCACTTAGTTTTTTAGAAGTATCCTCTTTATCTTTTATTTGATTAGGTATCAAAACAAGTGATGTTGTTGTTATATTATCCGCTAAAACTACTCCATTTCTATCTGTAATAAGCCCTCTATCTGCTTCTATAGGTAAATTTCTACTCCACAAATTAGAAGCATAATCATTTAATCTATCATAATCAATAACTTGAATATAAAAAACTTTACATGTAATTAAAACAAATAAAAAAATTATTACTAATAAAACGATTTTAATACGAGCATGAATATTTTTAAAAAACATGGTATCACCTATAAAATTATATGAAAAAAAAGACAAGTTATTAATTTTTATACCCATAATATAACTAAAAGTTATGACTGTATAAATTTTTGATATTTGATTATTCACAGAATGTCAAATATAATAAAATTAGAAGGAGGTAGAACCTGAATAAATATGCTGTTTTAAAGTTTGGGGGGCACGCTTTAATTCAAAAAGAAGGTTTAAATAATTTAATAAATAATATTAAATATTTAATTAAAAATAACTATAAAGTCGCAATCGTTCACGGTGGAACACCATCTGTTAACGAAAAATTAAAAGAATATAACATTAAATCAGAATTTATTAATGGATACCGAGTTACTACTAAAGAAATAATGAAGGTTGTTGAAGAAGCTATTTTAGGAAAAGAAGTTTTAGAAATTGTTAAAACATTAAACAAGCATGAATTAAATACAATTAGTTTAAATGGTATAGATGGACATTTAATAAAATGCAAAAAAGCTATACTAGATGAAAATATTGATTACGGATATGTTGGTGAAATTGTTAATATTAATAGTACTTTACTAAAAACACTTTTAAATAATGATATTATTCCAGTTATTTCACCTATTGGTTGTGATGATTTAGGTAATAGTTATAATTTAAATTCTGATTATCTAGCCAGCAAAGTAGCGCTTAGTATTAAAGCTGACTTTTTATTTATGATTACTAATATTGATGGCATTTATAAAGACTTAAATGATAAAAATAGTAGAATTAGTATTCTTGATGAAAAAATATCAAAACAATTAATTTCAGATGATATTATAAAACCAACCATGGCTACTAAAGTTAATGCTTGTTTAGAATACTCAAAAAAATCAAATGCAATTTCTTATATTATTGATAGTAATCAAAAAATAGATTATGACTTATTTAACACATTAAATCACGGAACTAAAATTCTTGGTGAAAAACAAGACTTTGAAATAAGACTTGCTCAAAAAGAAGATATAAAAGAAATATTAAAAATTATGCAAACATCTTTCCATAAGTATCAAGACCATATTGATTACCACATCGCACCACTTTCAGAAACTTACGAAGATATTTTAAAAGATTTAGATAATAAATGGGTATTTGTACTAACTAAAGAAAACAAACTAATAGGTACTATTAGACTTAAACAAATGGACTTTTCTTTAGGACGTTTATCTAGATTATGTGTTTTAGATGAATATCAAAAACTAGGTTTAGGTTCTATTTTACTTAAATATGCTGAAAAATATGCAAGCTATAAAGGATTTAGTAAAATTGGTTTAACTACTTTAGAAGATGCTGAATACCTAAATAAATTTTATGAAAAAAACAATTATATAAAATATGCAACTGGAGATAAAAGAGGATACACAAGAGCTTTAGTAGTAAAAGACTTAGGTAATAATCTTAACGATATTGATCCTAATTTATTTTTATAGGAGGTATTATGAACGAAATCAATCAAGTTATTATCTTTTTAGATAAATATATTGAAATAAAAAAACTAGATCGTTTAATTAAGCAAATAAATGAAAACGAAATTAATAATATAATTTTAATTGGAAATACTGATAATATGTCAAAAAAATATAAAAAACATAAACTTATTAGTTCTAATAAAAAGAAGGAATTAGAGTTAATGAAAGAAGCTTTAAATTATATTGATGGACCATTTGTTTCATTTAATAGTAATATGGTTTTAGAAAATGATTTAGTCAAATACGTATTAGGTTCGGATTTTGAAAATAAAAATGTTTTTTTTACAACAAAAAATATAAATAGTAACTTATATATTAAAGCAACCAAATATGGTCATATTACTAGTATTAAAAAACATAAAAGTAAAAGGCACTTATTTAGTAATATATTAAGAATACATGATACAAACAAGTTTAAAGAAGTTTTAAGTAATTTAGAAAATAATTATTTAGATATCATTACCAAACTTGATTTTGAAGAAGCTAGTATAGAATATTTTTATTACTCTAATGATAAAATTAAAGCTATTAATATTAAAAAGATTGACTTTAAAAAGAAACTTACTAATATTACTTTAATAGATATCAATACATTAAAACCAATAGAAGATCACGATAAAAATCGCGCTGATAAATTAAAAAATAAAATTTTAGAAGATAAATATTGGACAGTACCAATTATTGTTGAAAATAAAAATCATATGATTTTAGATGGACACCATAGATTTGAAGTATCTAAAAAATTAAACCTTAAATATATACCAGCTATTTTAGTTAATTATAATGATGTAAAAGTTTGGTCATTAAGAAATGAAATTAAAATATCTGTTAAAAACGTTTCAAAAAAAGTTAATAAGAAAAAACAAATTTATCCATATAAAACTGTTAAGCATAAATACGAGTTTACTATTCCTAATGTTAATTACAGTTTAAGCGAGCTAAAGTATGATTAATATTAGAACAATTACTTATAACTTACCAAAGAAATTTGGAAAAATTGAATTTGATATTATGGATAAATGCATTAATGAATGGAATAAAAATAAATATTTAATCAGAACAACCAGAATAAGTACAGTACCAATTAACACTATACCTAAAGATAATTATTATGATCCTTTAGAAGAATTTTGTGATAATCATAATATTAATTGGTATAGTATTCCTGTTAATTTAAACTCTAAAAAACAAAATGAATTAATTGATTTTTCTTATAATATGATTAAAACTCGTGAAAAAGTATTTATTAATATTGATGGCGCAAAAGATTCTAATATGTATTTTGATGTAATTGATAAATATATTGATTTAATGAATAAAGTCGCACATATAAGTGAAAATGGGAAAGATAACTTTAGATTAGGGCTTTCAATAAACACAATTGAAGATGAACCTTTTTTTCCATTTGCAAAATCTTCTGGAATTTTTTCTTTTACTATTGGTTTAGAGTTAACTCAAGAAATAAATAAAATTATAGATGAAAATTCAAATTGTAACTTTGAAGAGTTAAGGAAAAAGATTATCACAAAAATCGATAAACAAATAACTGAGATAGAAAAGTATGCTGAAAAGGTTTCTAGAAAATATCATATTCAATTTAAAGGATTTGATTTCTCTTTAGCGCCTTATATGGAAGAAAATGGTAGTATTATAGAACTAATTGAAAAACTTGGTATCAAAGTTTTTGATGGACCTGGTATTATGTTTGTGACTTCTTTTTTAACAAACATCTTAAAATCATTTGGAAATAAACATAAAAAAATAGGTTTTAGTGGTGTTATGTATTCTTTATTAGAAGATTATAAATTATGTGAAATAAATAATAATAAAGCAATATATTTAGAAGACTTAATTAAACTATCCACTATGTGTGGTTGTGGTATTGATATGATACCAATTAAAGATAGTGTCTCTAAAGAAGTATTGAAATCATATATATTAGATATAGCTGCTATATCTTGTAGATTAGAAAAACCCTTAGGAGTAAGATTTTTACCAATTCCTAATAATCCTGAATATACTAGTTTAAATGAATTTTCAAACTTTATAACTAACACAAAACTTGTTAAATTAAATAAAAATACACTAATTACCAATGGTATTAAAGAATTTAAATTTTTAGACATAAATAAGACAGTGTTATAACACTGTCTTTTCTATACTCTTATTTAATTCATCAATTAATTCTTTTAACATGTGATAATTAGATGTATTTTTTCTACATACATACCCTATTGTTCTTTTAGGTAGAGCATAATCAGTCTTTATTTCAACTAATTTACCATTTTTCAAATCATCAATTACAAATTCCTTAGTAACTAAACCTATACCTAAATTCATATTAACATATTCTTCTATTAACCAATGATTAGATAGTTCATATTTAGGTATAAACTTTAAAGATTTTTCTTTAAATAATTGTTCTATATTTTTTCTAGCAACAGAACTTCCTGTTTTACAAATAATAGGATAATTATTTAATTCTAATATATTAATTTGTTCAGGAAATTTATCTTTTAATTCTTTACTAACAACAAAAATATCTTGAACTTCATAACTTTTTTCTACAACTAAATCATTTAATTCGTCTTTAACATTTTTTAAATTAAGAAAAACTAAATCTGTTCTACCTTCTCTTAATCTTTGAATAGCTTCATAATAAGAATATGTACCTATTTCAAACTTAACATTAGGATATTTTGTATTAAATTTAGATAATGCTTTTAATAAAAAAACTTTTATAGTTGAATAACCAGCTACTATTCTGATTTCACATTCATCTTCCTTTTTAGTAAAAGTCGTTTCAGTTTTTAAAAATTTTTCAACTGGTTCTTTTATTTCATTATATAATTTACTGCCATCACTAGTTAGCTCAATTCCTTTAGTTTTTCTAATAATCAAAGTTTTACCAATACTACTTTCTAAATTTTTAATATGTTTGGTAATAGCCGGCTGACTAACATATAAAAATTGAGCAGCTTTTGTAATACTTTTAAACTCACACACATAATAAAATACTTTATATAAATCAAAACTAATGTTCATAACTTACTCCATTTCTACACACAAAAGACAAGTTTAACTTGTCTAATTCATTTCAATAAAATATTTTTTATACCACACAAGAAACGAAAAAATAGTGTATACTTTTCTAGCTGTATTTCTAACATTATGATAGTGGTCATCTAATAATTTTAGAATATCTTCTTGATTAAAAAATTCTTTAGCGTATTTACTTTCAAATACTTCTTTTACTATATTATAATACTTTTCTTCTTTTAACCAAATTGCAAAAGGAACAGGAAATCCTTTTTTCTTACGTTTAGCCCATTCTAAAGGAACAGTTTTTTCTGAAGCTTTTCTAAGAGCATACTTAGTTAATTTATTTTTAATTTTATATTTAGTAGGAATAGTACTACTATTTTTAAATACTTCCTTATCTAAAAATGGTACTCTAAGTTCTAAAGAATGTGCCATAGTCATTTTATCGGCTTTAAGTAAAATATCATTTGGAAGCCATAAATTCATGTCAAGATATTGCATTTTTGTAACTTCATCTTTATCTTTAACTTCATCAAGAATAGGTTTTGTTATATCTTTAAAAGTTAAATCTGATTTATACTGTTTATTAAGTATATCATTAGCTTCTAAATCATCAAAAATAAATGCTTGTCCAATATAGTAATCTTCTAATTTAGAGCCACCTTTTTCTAAGAAACCTTTTCCCTTAAAATATTTTTTATCTTTAATCATATCTTTAATTTTTTTACGTAAACTAAAAGGTAGTTTTTGATATAGTTTAAACATATTAGACCTATAATAAGCTTCATAACCGCCATATAACTCATCCGCACCTTCTCCAGATAAAACTACTGTTACATCTTTAACCGCAAGTTTAGAAAGAAAGAAAAGAGGTACTGCTGAAAGATTAGCATGTGGTTCATCTGAATAATATTGAACTTGTTCAATTGCTTCAAAAAACTCATCCGCATTTATTAACTTTCTTTTATTTTGAATTTTCAATAAATCTGATAACTCTTTCGCATAATTAGTTTCATTAAATTTATCATAATCAAAACCAACAGAGAATGTTTCATTTGGTTTTAAAACAGAAACAACATAACTAGAATCAATTCCACCTGATAAGAAAGCTCCTACTTTTACATCGCTTATTTTATGATATGTGATAGAAGAATGAATATCTTTATCAATCATATCAATAATTTCTTTTTCACTTCTTTTTTTATCATTAAAATCATATGTAAAATACTTTTCTATTTCAAGTTTACCTTCTTTATAAATAAAATAATGACCTGGTTTCAATCGATATACATCTTTAAAGAAAGTTTCTTCTAAAACAGGATATTGAAATGTCAAATAAGGTTTTAAAGCTTCCTTATTCATTTCTTTTTTAAAATCTGGATGTTTTAACAAACTTTTGATTTCTGAAGAAAACATAAAAGTACCATTCATATTTGTGTAATAAAAAGGTTTTATTCCAAAATGATCTCTAGCTCCAAATAATTGTTTTTTATTTTTATCCCAAATAACAAATGCAAACATACCTCTAAGATGTTTTAAAATATCTACACCATATTCTTCATAACCATGAAGAATAACTTCTGTATCAGTATTATTTTTAAATGTATGTTTTTTCTCTAACTTTTTTCTAATTTCAAAAAAATTATATATTTCTCCATTAAATATAATAACTATACTTTCATCTTCGTTTGTCATTGGCTGACGACCATTTTTTAAATCAATAATAGAAAGACGACGAAAAGCTAGAGAAACATCTTCATCTATATAATAACTTTCATCATCTGGTCCACGATGAATAATCATATCATTCATAGCTTTAATAACATCTTGTTTTTTTTCTTTCTTATTTATGTAACCTACAAATCCACACATAATCTCACCTCTACCAAGTATTTTCTTTGTATTTTTTCATATAATTATAATCTCTTAAAAATAACCATAATCTTCTTTTTAAGTTTTTATCTTTTTTATAACGCAAAGGTCTTACAAACTTACCTTCTTTAATTAACTTAAATATTTCTTTTTTAATTTTTGCATTTTCTACATACTTTTTAATAACTTTTTTAGGTACAAAAGATAAAACCATTTTATCTTCAATTAATTTAAACTTATGAGTTTTATTATATATTAAATCATCTATTAAATATTTGGCTAAATTATATCCACAAGCAGTAAGATAATAACTACTTCTAGCTTGTCTTGGATTAATTTCAAATACCTTAAACTTTTGATCTCTAGTATCATATTTCAAATCAAATTCCGCAATACCTGTATAACCAATATCACTTAAGAATTTCTTTAGTTTATCTTTAATAAGATTTGTATTTTTAAACTCATTAAAACCATTTACTAAAACTGTACAATTACCAATTCCAGTTGGAGTATGTTCCTGTAAAGCTATTTGCGCAAAAGACATAAGTTCAACTTCACCTTTAGTATTAACATATAAAATAGAATCAAAAAGTAAACTATCATCACCTGGGATATATTCTTGAATAATTAAATTATCACTGTAGCCAGATGCTTCTATTTTTGAAACTACTTCTTTTAACTCTTCTTCACTCATTACTTTATATACTTTAGCTTGTCCCTTAAACTCATGTTCATAATAAGTAACGCCATTACCTGGTTTAATAATGATTGGATACATAAATTTGTTTATTTCATCTAAATCTAATTTATCACTATTACATTTATAAATATATGTAAGTGGCATATCCAAATCATAACTTTTAAATTTAGTATAAAAATTATCTTTAATAAGTAAATTATTAATTATTTCTAAACTCGGATAATTAAATAAATAATATTTACTTAAAAATTCTTTATTTTCAACAATTAATCTTACATAATGATCATTAGAAGCAACTAGTACTAGTTTATCTTCTTTATGATTTAATGCATAAGATTTAAGTACTTGTTTAAAAGCTTCATTATCCCATAAATTAGGTTCTATTTCATAAGTTAAAATATCACTAAAACGAGTAAAATTCATTTCTTGTTTACCAATTATATGAACTTTAATATTATATTCTTCATGAAAATTTCTAGCCATATAATAAGCATTAATATCAGTTCCTAAAATAACAACTTTAAACATTTTATCACTCCACAGTCTTAATCTTTTCTCCACTCTTTAAATAAACTCTAGGTACATTTTTATTAATAGCAGTCATAACCACATAAGGTGTTACTCCAGTATGATGTGCAATTTCTTTAACATTTCCATCAATAATAGTAGCTATATCCCCTACTTTAACACTCTCATCAACTTCTACAGTAATCATCCCCATATTAATAGGACCTACTATTTTATACTTAGTATCATTTATTAAAATATTCATATTAGTATATTTTAAATCAAGTCCATCTGAATAACCAACTGGTAATACAGCAATATAAGTATCTTTTAAAGCTTCAAAACGAGCTCCATATCCTACAAAACTACCTTTTGAAATCTTTCTTACTTCTATCACTTCACTTTTTAATTTAAAAGCAACATCAACTAACAAATCATTACTTTTATAAGTTTTAGATATATTATATTTTTTAATTAAATAATCATGTTTATATTTACGAATACACCCTTTTACCCCACTATAATTAATACTAGGTTGTTTTATTCCATACATAATAGCACCTAATCTAATAGCACTCGCAAATTCAATTTTAGGGTGATACTCTAAAGTAGAACTTCTACCTATATGAATTATTTCTATTTTATTTAAATCAATATTTTTAGTTAACTCTTTAAATCTAGATATTTGCTCGTCATATAATTTATCAGTAATTCCACTAGTTGCGATATGAGTATAAATTCCCTCTAACTTCATATTCTTACTTTCAATTAAAGTATTATATATTTCTGTAATTTCATCTATACTATTTAGACCCAATCTATTCATACCAGTATTTAGTTTTAAATGTATTTTTAAATTTGGATAATCTGCTTCTATTAATTCCTTAAAATAATTATAATTACTTACAGTAATTGTAATATTATTTTTAATACACTCTTCTATATAATCTAATGATATTGGTTCTAAACAAAGAATTGGTACATCTACATACTTTCTAATATCTAATGCTTCTTCCAAAGAAGATACCGCTAAATAGTTTATTCCATTTTCCACTAAAGTTTTACTAATATATCCGCCATGTCCATAAGCATTACCCTTTACAACCCCAATATAATATTTATAATCATTATATTTTTTTAAAATATTTTGAACATTTGAACTTATAATATCTGTATCAATTTCTACGTAAGTATTTCTATACATAGTACCCCACCATACTTTCATATATTAATTATATCAAATATTATTATTAATTACAAAAAAAAGACTTATAAAGTCTATAAAAATTGTTTTACTCTTTCCGCACTTTCTTCTTGAAGCGCTACATATTCTTCTATTAAATCACGAACTTCTTCATCCACATCTTTATGGTTTAATAACTTTCTACCTTCTGTTATTCCCATATTAAAGCCTTGAAATAATATTTCTGCCAATTTAGAAGTAGTAGAATCTGTAATTGTTTTCATTTTTAATGTATACCAAGTCATAACTTTATTCATAGTACTAGTTTCTTGTGGTTCATCTTCTCTATACTTGGAATAAACCTTTTCAATACTTTCATTTAAATTTTGATATTTTTTATAATTAGTATCTAAAAACTCCTTAAGTCCATCATCAGTTGCATATTCCAAAATAAATTTTACAGCGTCCATCCCCATACAAGCACCCTTACTAATTTCATTTAATGCTTTTACATTATTATTTTCCATAAAATCTCCTCCAATTATATTATGAACCAAAACAAATAACAATATACCTTTTTTTATTATTTAGGCATATAATATAGTGGTGATTTAATGAAAAACAACAAACTAGAAAACTTCACTTGTATCATGGTTATCATTTTAATTTTACTATTTTTTTATGATGATAATGATGAAGAATTTTATACCAATATAAAAGAAATAAAAGAACCAAATAATATAACTGTATTAGTAAATAAAAATAATATTTTACCTAAAACATACATCCCAAACGATTTAAGATTAATTAATAATCGTTATGCTTATAGTAACAAATATTTAAGAGAAGAAGCCGCCATTAATTTTGAAAATTTAAGTGCGGATGCGAAAGTATTAGGTTATAGGATTATTGCGACTTCTGCTTTTAGAGATTATGAATATCAAGAAAAATTATTTAATGAATATACTAATTCTAAAGGACTAGAATATGCTTTACTATGTTCTGCTAAACCCGGACATTCAGAACATCAAACAGGACTTGCAGTAGATGTTGAAGGATCTAACAAAGACTATGATGAATTTGAAAAATCCATTGAATTTAATTGGATGAAAGAAAATGCCCATAAATATGGTTTTATTTTAAGATACCCTAAAGGAAAAGAATATATTACTGGTTTTAAATATGAACCATGGCATTATAGATATGTAGGAATTAAACACGCTACTAACATATATAATCAAAATATAACTTTAGAGGAATATAAAAAACGTTTAAATAATTAAACGCTTTTTATTTTGATATTTCTATTACTGGACGTACACCATAGCCAATATCACGCCAGACACTATCAGTGTAGTCAACGTTGCCATCACTACCAACCCACCAAGCGCTGGAAGAGTATTCCTCATGAGCAGAGCTTGTCCAGTATCCAAATAAACTTATACCAGCATCTAAATTTTCATATGACCAATTGTTTGATATTATTGCATTAGCTTCTGTTTCAGTTAACATTCTTGCACGCACATTTGCTCTTTCCATTGTTCCGTATATATTGTCTGTCAATGTATATGTTTTTGCTGGTATGTTTGTCCAACCGTTTGTTTGACTTTCTAGGTAACTTAAAGCTGTTATTGGACCTTTTTCATTTGTAGAGCATTCAGACCCAGCCACTCCACATCCATAATCTGTTTCACTAATCCATGCAACTTTTGTCTCATCTACGTTTCTATCCATTAGCATGGTTACTGTATTGTCTACATCACTTATCACATAGAAATTTTTAACTACATTAGGCGCTACTTCTATTGCAAATTTTGTTCCTACTGCACATGTAGTTCCATCTGTTGCACATGCATTTACAACATTTTCTGAAAATGTTGTCTTTCTTGCTAAATAAGCTAATGTCCCAGGTTGTAGTTCTCCGACTGGTAATTCACAGTTATCTATGTCTGATTCCGAATCAATCTTACTATCATCGTATCCTTTTGTGATACACATTGCTCCATTTGATATTGCTATCGCTACTTTACCATCACGTGTAACTTTAATACTACCACTTGATGGTAATGCTCCTTTGACTTCTAGTTTATTTGTTCCAACAAACTCTCCATCTTCAATTGTGAACTCTACATCACTTGTCATTCCATTTTCTAATAATTCTTGAGCATAATACATTTCCCCAGCACTTATTAATCCATATGCAGTATCTTCAAATGCACTCTTTCTTACACTTGTTATTATATTCATTATTACTGGTACTGCGATTAGTGCTATTATTGCCAGTATTACTATTACTGCTAGTAACTCAATTAAGGTAAACCCTTTTTTCTTCATAAACTCACTCCTATTCTAACAAATTTTATTATACATCCTTTCACTTTTTAAAATAGAAGTACAACATAAATAAAAACAAGCTTAAATAAGCTTGCTAATATGTTTTTTATATTTTATTATTCCAAATATTATTAAAAATGTTAATATCCCTGCTATAGGAACAAAATACCAATATTGTTTTAAATATTTAAAATAATCAAAAGTTAAATCTTGATTTAAAATGACATCAATAGTATCAATTACTTTGTTTTTATAAACAACATCAATATAACCTAAGTGTGTACCTTTTTTCTCATTACCAAATAAATTTTCTTTACCATTATATACATAATCTATTTTAATTTCCTCATCATTTTTAATAAATTTAGTTATAGTTTTATTGGTATAAAACTTAATTTCTTTTTCTTTTGAATATTCTGGTTTTAAAGTAAGAGCGAGTGCGTTTGTTTTTAATATATCTCGCATACTGTAACTATCATTTAAATAATTATATATAGTATTAAAATCTATAATGTGATATGGTTTATCATCTATAGGAGAACCAGCTGTGATTACTAAAAATGTTGTATCACTTAAAACTAGTTCACTTGCTAAACAATAACCAGCATCATAAGTAAAACCCGTTTTAGATCCTTTAATATGACTTACATCTATATTAAATCTTTTACCTGATTTTTCTACTGTACTTTCCATATAAAAATTATTATCACTAGAAGTATATGATTTAGTTTCATATATTTTCTTAAATGTTTCATTTTTTAAAGAATATTTTAAAAGGATTAATAAATCATCTATAGTTGAGTAATGGTTATTGGTATCTAAACCACTTGAATTTACAAAGTTAGTATTTTTCATTCCTATTTCTTTTGCTTTTTTATTCATAAGTTTTGCAAATTCATTTTCACTACCACTAATAAGTATAGCTAAAGCACGAGTAGCATCTGCACCAGATGGTAAAAGTGCTCCATGAAGTAAATCACTATAAGTTACTACTCCTCCCTCAAAAAAACCAACTCTTGCTGCATTTTGTTCAATTAATCCATCATTAGTACCATATGGTACCATTACTTTAGCATTTATATCTTGAATATTTTCAATAGCAACAATAGAGGTCATTATTTTAGTTAGACTTGCTATGGATATAATTTCATTAGAATTTTTAGAATATACAATTTCATTATCATTTAAATTATATATAGTAGCATATTTTGAATTTATATCTAAAGCTTTAATATTTATTGTAAAACTTATAACAAATATAAAAATAATTATAAAATATATTTTTTTCATAAATATCACTACCCTTTTTTATCTAATTAAAATTATACCATAAATTTATTAAAAAAATAGATATTAATCTATTTAATTATTATTAATTTCTATTAATTCTATTTCTGCCTTTTTTACAAAATAATCATCATTTTTAATTGGAATATTATATTGTTTTAAATCATTAATCATTTCTTCTACACTAGTATAACTTCTATTAATATGATTACACTTTTCTTCCATTTCAATATAAATATGTTTATTATTTACTAATTGAACAGCAAACTCAGTTTTGTTATTTGCATACACAATAAGATGATCTTTAATTTCCATTAACTTATTATAACCTATTACTTCTAATAATTTTTTCCCTTCTTCAATACTTTCAATATAACAATCAACTTTACCTTGTTTAATTATTTCTTTTAAATCATTATATTCTTTATATTTATAAGTAATCGTTTTTATATTTTTATTATCAGTAATAATATTTCTAATTAATAAACAATTTTTTAAAGTTTCTAAATGATTGTCACTTAGTCTATCATTTTTAACCATATAAATATCAATTAAATCATATTCTTCTTTGATAGTAAAATCATTTTCTTTTAAAATTTCTTTTAAGTTTTCTAAACTAGTATCTACTTCAACTGTTATTTCATTTTCATAAACTACATTATTCACACTAATCACCTCTATTTAATTATAACATATATCCACAATAAAACCCTTATAAAAAGGGTTTTACTTGCTAATTAAATTTTTTCTTGTAAACAATACTTGAAATTGTAATAAATGCTAAAGAAATAAGCGCTAAAACAAAGTATGTAGTTATGTTATCAAGTGTATTTGGTACTATTATATCTCCTTCAACTGCTAGAGTATATGTACTAAAGTGATTTGTTTCAAATGTAGCATAACCATTTTCTACAATAACTTCATATGTTTCTACACTTCCATCATCAGCAACATAATAAACTTTAAGTTCTTTATTTTTATATTCAGTTTTTAATGGAATTTTTACTTTAAACTTTCCATTAGGAAGTTCAGTAATATAATTATCAAGTGATTCAGAGAATAATTTTAAATCATAAATATCAGCATTATCTTTTTTTATAGCTTCTAATATTCTTTCATATTCTTTATGATTTTTACCTATGATGTCTACCTCAATAGAAGTATCTAGGGGTACTAATCCAGAAGTAGTATTGATTTCTACATCACTTTCTAAATCTTTAGTTTTAAATTCCATATCTTTTGCTTTTTTAGTATTTTTTTCAATTAAGAAATTAAATGTTTGACCATCAATATTTAAAATATAATAATTATCAGATAATTTTTCTTCATTATAAATTCTATTCCATACAGAACTTAATTCTGGATATTGAACTTCAAAATCAGTTCTTTTTCCACCCACAGTCATAGACACATTATCAATTTCTAAATATGCTTTAATTCTTTTTAAAGCAGCATTTATATAATCTGTATCAGTATCTTTAGTATTATCAGGAATATAAATAACTGGTTTTACAGCAATACCAGCCGTAAACATCATAGAGTATAATAAATCATTTTTTTCAACTAACATATACCCAAACATATGGTTATAAAAAGGTGTACCATTTCCTGCTCTAAAATCAAAATAATATTTAAAGTTATTATATCTAAAAATACTTTTTAAATCAGATGAATAAAAAGCTATACCATCATGATACTCGTTATAATCATTAACAATATAATTTAGATAATTAAGATCTTCAACTTCAAAATATATTCCTTTTAAAGAACTTTCAAAGTTAGATAAAGATTTTGTATTATTTAAAATATTTTTTTCAATAGCATCTATCTCTTTTTGTAAATTTTTAGGAACTTCGTTTTCTTGCCATTTATATTTAACAATGTGTTTTTCATCAGGTAAACTATCAAATTTAATTGTCATATATTGATAATCGTTTTCTTTTTTAAATTCATCAGCAGGCCATATTTCATATGGTAAATCTCTTTTTGCTACAATTCCAAAATATGAATAAAAATCAAAACCATCTTCTATTGTTTGTTTTGGTTTAATAGCTGGGAATGTATAGTACCCATTTTCAGAAATTGCTTCAAATTCAGTTTTAAATTCATCACTAACAGGTTTTTCTAAACCAAAAGCCTGTAATGAATCTGTAGTAAACTTAATATATGGTGTCCCGTTTCCATCTTGCATTACAGTAACTTGTTGTCCAAGTCTTACTATATCTAATTTTTTGTTGTAACCATATTCATCAGCATCTTTAAAATAATAAAGATTATATACATCACCTTTTTTTAAGTCATCATCTTCAACTAAAATTTCAATATCAACATTATCTTTTTTTACTTCACCGGCATTTGAATATAATTTATATTCATAAAATTGTTCTGCATATATTTGATGACTATCAGTAATAAATATACTTTCAGTCCTTGGACTATGAGCATTAATCATAGTTACTTCATCTAAACCATTTGCACTAATGGTAATTGTATAAGCTTCAACATCACAATTAGCTTCATAACAAGTGGTTGCAGTATCAGTAAAAACTTTAGAATATGTTTTTGCAGATACATTATCAACCATAAATAAAAACATAACAGCAAATAATAAATATTTAAATTTTTTCATAAATACACTCTCCTATATTTACATTATATCACTCACAAATTTAATTAACAATAATGGAGTAAAACTTTACACTTACTTTTACACTAAAAAAACAGATAAAATTTTATCTGTTTATGAAGTTACAACAACTTCCACAGTCATTATTTATAACTTCTGTTGATTCTGAACAACTATATTCTGGAGTATAAGTATGAACATAGTGTACACGATTTACAGTATGATGATGAATAGGACATACATGAGGTACTTCACAGTAGAAATCTTTTTGATCACAAGTTGTGATAGTTGGTTCTACTATTGGATTTGACATACCTTGATTTCCACCAAAAGGTTGATTAAATCCAAATCCTTGCCTATTACAACAATTTCGTTTATTAAACATCTTTATCCCCCTTATCTATTTTATACTATGTAGGAAGATAAATATTGCATATGTTAAATGCCTTAGAAAGGCATTTTAAAATTACCATTTTTTATTTGTTTCATCATTACTTTCATTTGTTCAAATTGTTTTAAAAGTCTATTAACTTCTTCTACACTTCTTCCACTACCTTTAGCAATTCTAATTTTTCTAGAAGCTTTTAAAACTTCTGGATGTTTTCTCTCATATGGTGTCATAGAAAGAATAATTGCTTCAATATGAGCAATATCTTTAGGATTTATTTTTACATTATTTAAACCTAATTTATTTGCGCCTGGTAACATTTTTATAATATTTTCTAAAGGTCCCATTTTCTTTATTTGTTTAAACTGAGTTAAAAAATCTTCTAAATCGAATTTGCCTTTTTCTAGATTTTTAGCAGCTTTTAATGCTTCATCTTTGTCAATAACTTCCTCAGCTTTTTCTATCATTGACATCAAATCACCCATACCTAAAATACGAGTAGCCATCCTATCTGGATAAAATTCTTCTAATCCATCCATTTTTTCACTCACACCAATAAATTTAATTGGAATATTAGTTAAATGACGAATAGATAAAGCGGCTCCACCTCTTGTATCACCATCTAATTTAGTGAGTACTGCTCCAGTTAAATTTAATCTTTCATTAAATCCTGTTATAACATTAATAGCATCTTGTCCTGTCATACTATCAACTACTAATAATATTTCATTAGGATTAACACTATTATTAATGTTTTCTAATTCAGTCATTAATTCTTCATCAATGTGAAGACGTCCTGCGGTATCTATAAGAACATAATTAAATCCATTTTCTTTTGCATACTTAATAGCATTATTAGCAATCTCTACTGGATTATTATTTCCTTCATCATAAACTTCTATATTAAGTTCACGACCTAACTGTTTTAATTGTTCAATGGCAGCAGGGCGATAAACATCACAAGCTACTAATAATGGTTTTTTATTAAATTTTTTTCTAAGTAATAAACCAAGTTTTCCAATCGTAGTGGTTTTACCAGACCCTTGAAGCCCAACCATCATAAGAATACTAGGATTACCACTTGTATATAAGTCTTGTTTTTCCCCACCTAAAAGCTCTACTAATTCATCTTTTAAAATTTTTACAAATAACTCGCCTGGTTTTAAACTTTTACTTACTTCTTCACCTAAAGCTTTTTCTTTTACACTACTAATAAATTCTTTAACCACTACATAGTTAACATCTGCCTCAAGTAAGGCAAGTCTTATTTCTCTTATAACATCACTTATATTTTCTTCAGTAATTTTGCCATAGCCTTTTATTTTATCCATGGCTTTTTGTAATCTATCGCCTAAGCTTTCAAACATTTTATCACTCTTTTCTTTATTAATTATATAAAAAATATAAAAAAAAATCTAGTATAACTAGATTATCCAACAAAAAACATCTTTTTTTGGAATGTTTTTTCACTTCGTGTGATTTCTTGCATTGATGGTTTGGTTGGTAATAAAATTGAAGATTCTAAAGATGCAAAACTATCAAAAGATACATAGCCATGTCCATTTGGATCTTTTAAATAAACATAAGCACATTTATATCCTCTTTCACATTTTTTAGCACCAAAAAATTCATGATGTTTATATAAAGTTCTAGTTGAAGATAATACTTGATAATATAATCTTTTAATATCAGTAGTATTTAATTCACTAGGATAACCTAAATAATATAGAAAATCACTTAAAGAAACTTCATCCATAACTTTAAAATAATCTTCACTTTCTCCAACTTGATAATTTGGAGAATCATATAAAACATCTTCTACTTTTTTATCTTCACACATTTCAAACAATATTTTTCTTTGTCCACTCAAGTATGGGTCCATAACTTTACCTAAAAATAAATTATTTCTTTGAAACACTTTTTGATTTATACTTGTTAAATTAATTGCCATGATAACACCTCACAGTTTGATATTATATAATAAAATTAAGGAGATTGCAAATATTTTCTTAAAAACAAAAAAACTTATGAAATTCATAAGTTATTTTAATTTGGTTTTCATTCCTTTTAATCCTTTAGTACCACCTACATGGCTTAATACATTAGTATCAAAAGAATATACTTTTTTGCTTTTGTTTTTATAGTTTTTAATAGCTAAAGTAATCATATCATCTAAAAGATCTTTATAAGGTTTTCCAGCTGGTTCCCATAAATAGAATGATAATGATCCAGGAATTGTATTTGGTTCATTAATATAAACTTTTTCAGTCTTTTTATCAATTAAATAATCAATTCTACAAACACCACTTAAATTTAAAACTTTAAATACTTGTTTTGATAATTCACTTACTTTTTCAGCTACTTCAGGACTAATTCTAGCAGGGATTATACGATTAGTAGAAGCCATTCCTTTTGATTTAGACCCTTTAGATCCACCTATGTATTTATCTTTATATGTTAAGAATTCTTCTGTACTCATAACTTCTTCTATAACACTTGTTTGTTGATACTCATAATTACCTAAAACACTACAGTTTACTTCAACTAAATTATCAACCATTTTTTCAATAACAATTTTAGTATCATAAGTAATTGCGTCCATTATAGCTTCATCTAAATCATCTTCTGTTTTAACAACTGTAATACCCACACTACTTCCAAGACTAGCAGGTTTTACAATTACAGGATAACCTAATTTTTTAACCTTTTTAATAATACTATCTGCGTTATTTAAGTATTCATTATCATAAAACCATAAATAAGGTGAAACTGGTAATTTTTCAGCTTCAAAAATTTGTTTCATAACAACTTTATCTTGTCCGAGTGCTGCCCCAAGTACACTAGAACCAACATAAGGAATACCTATAGTATCTAAATACCCTTGTAATGTTCCATCCTCTACATTTGTTCCATGTACGATTGGGAATGCAATATCAATTTCTTCTACTATCTTTTTAAATAAACCTAAAGATTGTAAATAGAATTTACCATCCTTTTTATAGAATGTTACCTTTTTAGCATATCTTTTTAAATCTTCAAAATCTTTATAAATATCAATATCCATAAGCATCTTACCTGTATAGAAGGTACGATCTTTACTTATATAAATAGGAATAATTTCATATTTTTCAGTATCAATGTTACTCATAGCTTGAACTGCTGAGATAATACTAATTTCATGTTCAACACTAACACCACCAAAAATAATCCCAACTTTAATTTTCATAAAACTCCTCTTTTCTATTTTTCATTAAAAATATCTGGTAAATCATTTTCTAAAAGCACATAAGTTTCTTTACCTTTTAACTCTTGCATTAATTTAAATGCTACTTTAACATCATTAATTATATGAATGTTATCTTTATTATATTTTTTATTCATCAAACCATCATATATTGGTTTAGTTTGTGTTTCACCAACTAATATTACTTCATCACACACTTCACTAATATATTCACCAAACTTCATATTAAGTTCATATTGTTGTTCTCCTAGTTCAATCATACCAGGTGTTACAATAATTTTTTTACCAGGCATTAATCCTAATACTTCAACTGCCATTTTAGAACCTACTGGATTAGAATTATATGCATCATCAATAATATTAATATCACCATACTTTTTAAGTTCTAATCTGTGTTCTATAGATCTTACTTTTTTTACACCAAACATTAATTGTTCAATTTCTATTCCAAAATAATGACCTAAAGCAATACCTGCTAAAATATTATAGATATTTGCTTTACCTAATAATCTAGTTTCAAATTTATATTTATTTTTATCACCTTTAAAAATACAATCAAAAGTCATACCTTTACTAGATTGTTTAATATTAGTAGCCATTACATCAGCTTCATTATCAATACCAATCCATATAACTTTACATTTATTTTTTAAATCATATGAAACTTGTAATTCATCATCTTTATTAAGTACTGCTACCCCATCTTCTGGAAGTGATTCAATAAGTTCAAATTTGCCTTTTTGAATATTTTCTTGACTTCCAAAACTATCCATATGAGCAGTTCCTATTTTAGTTAAAATGCCATACTTAGGATTAACTAAATCACAAAGCTCTTTAATTTCACCTTTTTTAAAAGCCCCCATTTCCGCAATAAATACATCATTAAACTTATCTAAATGATTATTTATTGTAATCATCAAACCATTAGTTGTATTAAAGTTTTTGGGACTTGGACAAGTATTAAATTTAACACTCAAAATATCATTTAAAATATTTTTACTACTAGTTTTACCATAACTACCTGTAATCCCAACAACTTTTAAATTATGCATATCATTTATTTTCTTATAAGCTTGTTTATAAAAATGTCTAAACACAGACTTTTCAACAGGTATATTAACTATATTACTAAACATAACAACAAAATAGTTTAAATAAGATATTGCCCCTAAAACTAAATAATAGTAAGGAATTAAACTAGTGTCAAACCAAAGAATAATGATAAGTGCTGGTATTAAATAGATAATACTTGAAGTAATCATTAATCTTTTTACTCTTTTAGTAACAGCAAGTGGTTTTTTTAATTGCTCTTGTTTTTTATTTTGTAAGAAATTTCTTATACATATGGCATAGAAAATAGAAAATAATATCATACTTAAATTTTCATCTATAAACATAAATAATATAAATACGATAAAGAATAAATCAAAACTTAAAAATACTTTTTTAGGATTACTAATAATCCACTTTAAATATCTATAATCATCATCATACCAATTTTGTTGAAGCATATGTAATGCTTTAGTATTTTTAATAAAATAATAACTAAAATTAACAATAATACTAAATATTAATAAATACATCATAACTTACTTTCCCCCTAAAAAACTATATAAAATGTTTATAGTTTGATTTAAGTTTTCTAAATATGCATAGTGAGTACAATTTTCATATACAACTACTCCTGCATCTTTAATTAAATTTTCTAGCTCATAAGCTCTTTCTAAAGGAACTGCTTCATCTAAATTTCCCCATACAATTAATGTTGGACAAGATATTTTCTTAACTTCTTCTGTTATATCCAAATTAACTGTTTTTACAAGAATTTGTCTCATCATATCTGATGCTTTACGATAATCTTCTGAACCAATATGTTTTTTAGCAAATCCTTCTAATTTATTTAAAACTGGAACTTTTTTTAGACTTTTTAACATCTTAGTTTTCATAGATAACTTTTCAATTTCTCGTTTAAATGGACTTCCAAATAATATCATCTTTTCTACATTATACATTGAGGCATAAAGCAAACTTATTTTACCACCAAATGAATGACCTATTAAAACCGGATTATCTATTTTTAATTCATCTAAAAGTTCTTTTATACACTCTACATAATCACTTACTTCCCAAGGATATTTAGGTTCTTCACTTTCCCCATATCCAGGTAAATCAACTATAGTTACATTAAATTCTTTTTGCAAAGCATTTCCAATAGGTTGCATCATAGCAATATTTTGCCCCCAACCATGTAAAAGAACAACATCGTCTCCTTCTTCATTACCATATCTTATATAATTGACAAAAACATCTTTTATTTTCTTTTTCATCATATCACCATATATTCATTATACAACAAAAACAAAGACAAAACAATTATTCTTAATGTTTTACATATTACTTTACATATATTTTAACCAATTTACAAAAATTAAAACCAAGTACTATTTATACTTGGTTCAAGTTAATTAACTAACAATAAATTTTATATCATACTTTTTCAGTTGATTTAAAGTGTTGATAAATGCCTAACCCTAATATTGCTATTAATGCAATTTGAATAAATACATTTACACTCATAATAAAAGGTAAAAATATTATTGTTGATATATTAATTGCAATATGAGCCATTATAGATACTTTTATATCATTTGTTTTTGTATATAAATAAATTAAATATGAACCTATTATTAAAGCATATATAATTTGTGATAGTTCTGTATGCATAAGCGCAAATAAAATAGTCGTTAAAATTAAAGCTATTTTTTTAGTGTTAAAAGTTTTTAACTCATTAAATACCATTCCTCTAAATATATATTCTTCTAATATAGGACCTATAATACCTGTTGATATAATCATATAAAACTTAGTTGAAGAACTATCATATCTATTTGTAAACGGAATTAATTTATTAAATAAATACATAATAAGGTTTAATACTACTGCCATAAAAATAGAAGTAATAATAATTTTTATATATTCCTTATTAGTTAGTTTTGTTATTTTATCTTTTTTTAAACTATTATATTTTTTAGTGATAATTGGTAAAATTATTAGTGCAAGTAAAATAATCATAATTACACTTTTATCTATTAAGAAATCACTTAATTCTTGAACATATTTATTGGAATTTAATATTTCTTGAAACTTATCATTAATTTGATTGTTATTTAAAGTTGGATATTGGACTTTTAAAGAATTTAAATATTGCATATTAAAAAATAGCGTAAACAAAACGATTAATATAAATTGACTTAAACTTAAGATAAGTGGCCAAATTAAAGTTTTACAAAATTTTTTCAAATACTCTAATTTTGTTTTCATTATTTAGTTTTTCCTTTTTTAGATATTTTATCTTTGATTACTTTAGCAATATTTTTATCTCCTATTTTTTCTTGTAATTTTATTCTGGTTTTGACAAGTAAAAATAAACCCAATATTAAAAATATTAATACTTGTAAATAATATATATCTATAAATAATGATAGTATTAATGCAACTAGTCCTGATAGTATAAAATAAAACGCGATTAAATTAGAAGTTATCATTTCAACTACTATTAATAACAAAACAATACATAACCATATGTAAACCATATCATCACCTAATGTAATTATACTATCTTATATATTTAATTACAATAAAAGTATTAAAAAATAATTATAAATTATAGTAAATGCCATTATAGCTAAGACTATATTTAATGCCATTAAATTTACCTAATAGATTTCTTAAATTATTTATATCCTCATAAACTAAAACTCTTTTAATAATAACCCCACTACTTTGATAATAATTTGCTTCGCTTACTAAACCTATGTTTTTTAAAACTTTAAGATATTCAGTTTTAAATTTTTCTAATTCGTAACTATAATTACTACCATTAAATGAATAGTTATAATTAGCTTTAATTCTACTAGCATACACTGGATTAATATATGGGTAAATTTTTAATACTTCTATATTATTAAAAAGTTCTATAAAATTATTTGTATTTAAATTATTATTTTCAAATAATAAATATATTTGCCTATAATTATGTTCTTCTATTTCACTATAAACCATTTCTGTTTTTATTTTGGAATTATTAACTATCACTCCTAAAATTAATAAAACTATAAATAAGCTCACTTTTTTAAACATAAAAACACCTCATAAATAGTTTGGATAGTTTTAATAAAATTACACAAATTTTGACAAATTATTATAAAAAAAATAGACTATTTTATCTTTAGTCTATGATATCTTTATAAATAAATTTTTTAACCCTTTTTTAGGGGCTCATTTAAATTATACCACAATATTTTTATAAATAACATCCTTATTTTTATTTCTTTTTAGTGATATGATATTTATATAACATAGGAGTGATTAAAATGAAGTGTGGATTTGATAATAAAAAATATGTAAAAATACAAAGTGAGCATATTAAAGATAGATTTAAACTGTTTGATAAACTATATTTAGAAATTGGTGGCAAGTTATTTGATGATTATCATGCTAGTAGAGTTTTACCTGGTTTTAAAAGTGACGCTAAAATAAGTATGTTTCAAGAACTTAAAGATGATTTAGAAATAATTTTTTGTATTAACGCTAATGACATAGAAAAAAATAAAATAAGAGCTGAATTTGGAATAACTTACGATATTGAAGTAATGCGTTTAATAGATAATTTAAAAGAATTAGGTTTTTTAATTAATAGTGTTGTTGTAACTTTATATAATCACCAACCTAGTGTAGATAATTTTATTAAAAAACTTGAAAGATATAATATTAAAACCTATATTCATAAATTTACAAAAGGATATCCTTTGGATATTGATACAATTGTTAGCGAAGAAGGATATGGTGCTAATCCATATATTGAAACAACTAAAAAACTAGTACTTGTTAATGCTCCAGGTCCAGGAAGTGGCAAACTTGCTACATGTTTATCTCAACTATATCATGAAAACAAACGCGGAGTTAATGCAGGATACGCTAAATTTGAAACATTTCCCGTTTGGAATTTAGATATCAAACATCCTGTCAACGTTGCTTATGAAGCTGCTACTGCTGATTTAAAAGATGTAAATATGATTGATTCTTTTCATTTATCTCACTATAATGAAATTGCTATTAACTATAATCGCGATTTAGAACAATTCCCAGTTTTAAAATCAATACTTTATAAAATAAATGGCAAAAACATTTATAATTCTCCTACTGATATGGGAGTTAACATGGTTGGGAATTGTATTATTGATGATGAAATAGTAAGCTTAGCTGCTAAAAAAGAAATTGTAAGAAGATACTTTCAAGAAATGAATAATTATAAGATGGGGCTTGTTGATTTTGAAGTACCTGAAAAAATAAAAATCCTAATGAATGAACTTGAAATTAGTGAAGATTTAATTACTTGCCGTAAAGCAGCACTTGAAAAAGCAAATAAAGAAAACATTCCTGTAATCGCTTTAGAAATTGATGGCAAAATTATTACTGGTAAAGAATCTAACCTTTTAAGTGCCTCTAGTGCAGTTATAATTAATGCTATAAAATATTTAAGTAAAATTCCTGATACTATTGATTTACTTAGTCCAGCTATTTTAGAACCAATATTAAAACTTAGAGATAATAAAAAGAAATCACCTCTACACTTACAAGAAGTTTTAATTGCTTTAAGTATTTGTTCTGTTACCAATCCTATGGTCGGAAATGCTTTAACACAACTTGAAAAACTAAAAGACTTAGAAGCTCATTCAAGTCATATAATAACAAATGGTGATTTGAAAGCTTTAAAAGATTTAAAAATAAGATTAACATGTGAAGCAAAATTCACTTCTGACAATCTTTATTCAAACTAAAAAATTACTCAAATGAGTAATTTTTTAATATAATTTAATAATTTTATCTAAAACTTTTGAACTAATATTTACAATGTATGTAGATAGTTTATCAATTTTTAAAAACTTAAATAAAACTATTCTTAATCTATCAATAAGTATTGAACATATAGTAAATAGTATTGAAAAACCAAGTGGATAAACTATCAACTTTATAATTGATGTATTAGCAATACTTATAAATAACCCATTCATTACATGTTGCCAAATTAATGGATGATTATTTAATATATAAACAGTAAATGCTGACGGACCTGCAAAACTTATTATTTTTTTCATAAAACTATTAAACTTGATTCTTGAAAAACCAATTATATATAAAATAGATATTCCTAATATTGTTGGCGAAACATAAGAAACAAAGGTATCTTTATTTATTCTAAAAAATGAAATACCATATATTTTATAAATAAACGTAAACAATAATAAAACTATTATTCCAAGAACAATGTGCCAATTTTTTAACTTACTTCCAATGTTGCACTTTTTCATAATAGCGCCTAAAATATACAAAATCATAATCCATAAAAATGAATAACCTGCTTGTAAAGCAAAGACATTAAATATTAAGTTATAGATAGAAAATGCAACAATAATTACTATAAAAAGTTTTTTTAATAATTTTTCACTACAATTTCTGATACTTTTATTAAGTAATGGCATGACAATAAATAATCCAGTATATGCTGTAAAATACCAATAAAGATTAAATGAAACTGGCAGTAATACTTTTATATAACTTTTTATAGGCACTAACATAGGATTAATAATATTAAATATTATATTTATTAAAATACCATAAAAAACTACTTGAAACCATAAATTTAAATATTTTGAATATTTTACTTCTTTGTCTTTTTCTGTATATGAAACATAACCACTAATTAAAGCAAATATATCTACAGCAGAGTAAGCAAAAATTTCTATAAACCAAGCTATTTTATATTGAGAAGAATTTATAACTGCACTAGATAATATTCCTCCTTTACCAAAACAATGTAATGTAACCACAAAAAACATAGCTATAACTCTAAGCAAATCTATACCATAATTTCTATTATTTTCTTTTAAACAAACTTCATTCATACAATCACCTATTTAAATAAATATTATATAAATTCATCTTTTGAATACTCTTTTCCAAATTTACTCGGAGTGAAGTATTTAACATCACCATTATCATTAACAGCAAATATGTGTAGACAAAGTACTTTAGCAATTGGTTTTGGAATTCTTCTTAATGCAACTTGAGCTGTTTCCCAATATAAACCAAGTCCATATTTATAAGCTTGATTTATCCTTAAAATTTTACTATCTAATTTAGATACTGAAAATCTTTTAACATCCATTCTCGTAATAAGTTGTCCTAAAGCAGTGACCCATACTTCTTTATTAACAGATTTAGCCGATTTTGAATAAGATTTACCTTTACATTCAACAAAGAAATACTCACTATTTCTTTTGCCACCAACAAATTTAATATCTACGCCATGTTGGTGCAAATCACTTTTTTGAATCTTTTCTTCATGCCAATTACCATTAGGTTTATTTTTCATAAATTCAATTATTCTTTCAATGACATACTCTTCGGTTATTTTAATATTTGTCATAATCCCACATCCTTATAAGATTATTATACCATAAAAAGAGATGTTCTGCTCTCTTCAGGGGGCTTTGTAAATCTCCTATTTGATGCACTCATAATGCCTTAAATCCCTTTATTTTTGGGCATTTCTCCTTTTGAGCCGTTTCTTAAAACTAGGCTCATTTTTGTTTTTTTGTAT
>SVAS01000003.1 GCA_015059285.1 Bacillota bacterium
TACTCAATAAATTTTCAGTAAAATATAAATTCCCGGCTTCAATTATTCCATAAGCACTATCTCTGAAGGCTTCACGCCTAGCATATTCTATTATATTTGTTATTACCGGTACTGCTATAAGTGCTATTATTGCTAGTATTACTATTACTGCTAATAGTTCAATTAAAGTAAAACCGCTTTTTCGTTTCATATAATCATTTCCTCTTATCTTTTCTTATCTTGAACAACTTTTTAATTTTTATACATTCATTTAACTTGTATAACGTATTGTTCTAGATTAATTTTATAACATAAATATTTTGATGTCAATAACATTTTGTTTTACTTCACTACTGTTGACATTTTTATTATATATATAAATTTATTTGAAGTGGTGCCTATAACATGAATTACAAAAAAGATTTCAAGTATTACACTTGAAATCTTTCAGATTGTAGACAACCCCCTAGATTTTTTCTAGAGGTTTTCTTATGCAAAAATTATTTTGAATAATATTTTGATAATTTTTATAAATTTATTAATAATTGATGTATTAGTTAATGGTTTCCCTTTAACTTTTTCCATCTTTATTGATATGTTTTTCATGTTTTGAGCAGCACAAATTAGCCATGTATAATTTTGGTTCTTTTTTAAACCTCTATACATAGCATATCTGTATCCATGATTTTGTTTTGAGTCAGCAAAACTTCGTTCTACTTTTTCTTTTCTATAATGATATAATTCTTTTCCTTCTTCCGATATTCTATTTTCTCTAAATTGTTCATTCATCCATTCACATATGTGTCTTCTTACTATTTTTGTTTTTGATTCATTTGTATATGTCATGTATCCTAGTCTGTCTATTTTTCCTTTATATTCTAATATTTCTCCTGTTTCTTTTTCTACATATATATTTAACTCTTTATTATATTCATATTTGTTTTTTTCTTGTCTTGATTCTTTACTTCCATATCTTCTATATCCTATAACTCCAAAGATTCCTTTTTCGATTAAATTCTTTTTTATTTCTAATGTGTCATATCCCGCATCCAGAGCAACTTTTTTTATTTTAAAATTAAAAGTTTTTTCTATATCTTCTATTCTCTCATTATATGGGTTTGAATCATGAACATTTCCTTCTGTCATATGTGCATCTAATATTATAGTAGCTTTATGATCTACTGTTCTATAATCCAAATACATAAAACCTTTTTCTTTGTTATCTCTATGATAGTATCCTGATTCTTTATCTGTAGTACTTACTTTAATGTGTTTTTCTTCATATTCGTCTTTATATTCAAATTCTTTTTTGTCTTGGTTTCTTCTTTCTTCATTTATTTCTTCTTCTAGCCACCGACGTCTCTTTTTTATTACTTTTACAATTTCTTCATCATATTTATTTTTGTTTGCGTTTGCCTTTTTATGAGTTGAATCTGTATATAGTATTTTTCCATCTACTAATTTATACTTTATTGCTTGGTTTACTATTTCTATAAATATCTTTTCAAATATATCACTATCTTTAAATCTTCTTTCATAATTTTTAGAAAACGTAGAAAAATGTGGAGTATCTTCTCCAAAAGGAATACCTAGAAACCATCTATATTCTGCATCTACTTTTATTTTCTTACAAGTTTGTCTCATTGATTTTATTCCATCTAAAGCTTGTATAAAAACTAATTTAAACAAAATTACTGGATCTATACTTGGTCTTCCATTATCCTCACAATATAAATCTTTTACTTCTTCATAAATAAAAGTGAAATCTATATATTTATCTACTTTTCAAAATAAACTGTCTTCTGGGACAAGTTCTTCCATTGTAGTCATTAAGATTTCACTTTGAATATTTTTATTTATAGTTATCATTTTACATCACTTACTTTCTTTATAATCCCAATATAATTATACCAAAATTGTATAAAAAAAGTAAGGATTGTAAGCTTTAATTTGGGATTATAAAGCATTCCTTACAAATCTATTATATAATATTTTAAAAAAAAGAAAAGACCATTGAACTTTGTCAACAGTCTGAAAGACTTCAAGTATTACACTTGAAATCTTTGATTAAAATTTAGCTGTATATTCAGTTTCAAATCCATCATTTGTTTTTGGTCTAAGTTTATTAGGAAATTCTATATCTGTTTGAATATCTAAAACTACTTTTTGTAATTTCGGATATAGTTCATAACAATCTTCTATATCCAAAAAATCAGCACTACCATTCTCTAATTCAAAGAAAATATCTCCTACTTTTAATAATTTATCCAAAAATCCAACATTTAAACGCACGTGTTTAATTTCTTTATAAAAAACAGTTTGATAATCTACTCCTATAAAACCAGAAGAAATAATAATTCTTTTATTAGTTAAAGCATATCTAGTATTTTGCCATCTTTTGTTAGCTGTAAGTAAATTACTTAGCCATATCCAAACAGGCATTAAATGAAGTGCGAAGAAAGGTATTATAAACCACCATCCTGGTCCAACATCTCCAGAAATTATTAACATAGCTATAAAAAATCCATCAAATAATAACCAAATTAGCGCTACCGGAAACATAGTCATCGTTTTATTAAAAACAAATGCACTTTTTTTGGGTTTACCACTCCAAAGAATTTTTTCTCCTTCTACAATAATATCTTTAATTTCTACTGGTTTAGTGCTGTTTTTTTCATATTTTGACATAATACAACTCCTTTATTCTATTTATTTTTTTATTTCTATTTTTTCTTTACCACCCATATAAGGTCTTAAAACTTTTGGAATATTAATACTTCCATCTTCATTATAATTGTTTTCTAAAAAAGCTATTAGTGCTCTAGTACTTGCTAGTACTGTATTATTTAAAGTACTTACAAAATAGTTACCATTTCCTCCTTTAGCTCTAATACTCAATCTTCTAGCTTGAGCATCTCCTAAAGTAGAACAAGAACCTACTTCAAAATACTTTTGTTGTCTTGGACTCCAAGCTTCAACATCGCATGATTTAACTTTTAAATCAGCTAGGTCCCCACTACAACATTCAAGTGTTCTAACAGGAATATCTAAACTTCTAAATAATTCTACTGTATAAGACCACATTTTGTTATACCAGTCCATTGCCTCTTCCGGTTTACAAAGTACTACCATTTCTTGTTTTTCAAATTGATGCACGCGATATATACCTCTTTCTTCAATACCATGAGCACCCACTTCTTTTCTAAAACATGGTGAATATGATGTAAGTGTTATTGGAAGTTCTTTTTCATCTACAATTTGGTCTTTAAATTTACCAATCATAGAATGTTCACTAGTACCAATTAAATAAAGGTCTTCTCCTTCAATTTTATACATCATAGCATCCATTTCGTCAAAACTCATAACTCCAGTTACAACATCACTTCTAATCATAAATGGTGGTATACAATAAGTAAAGCCTTTGTCAATCATAAAATCTCTAGCATAAGTAAGCATTGCTGAAGAAAGTCTAGCAACATCGCCCATCAAATAATAAAAACCATTACCACTAGTTCTTCCAGAACTTTCTTTATCTAATCCATTTAATCTACTAATAATATCAGCATGATATGGAATTTCATAAGCAGGAACTACTGGTTCTCCATATTTTTCTATTTCTACATTTTCACTATCATCTTTCCCAACAGGAACGCTATCATCAATAATATTTGGTATTACCATCATTATTTTTTTAATTTGTTCGGTTAAAGTTTGTTCTTCTTTTTCAATATTTTCTAATTTATTATTAATTTCAACTACTTGAGATTTTAAATTATTAGCTTCATCTATTTTCTTTTCACGCATTAAAAGTCCAATTTGCCCACTAATAGAGTTTCTTTCTTTACGTAAATCATCACCAAGTTGTTTAAATTCTCTATTCTTTTTATCTAATTCAATTACTTCATCTACTAAAGGTAGTTTTTTATCCTGAAACTTCTTTTTAATATTTTCTTTAACAATTTCTTTATTTTCTCTTAAAAATTTAATATCAATCATAATTAACAATCCTTTCTTTTTTATTATAAATCAACTTATAAAAAATCTTTCATAAAAATAAAAGACCGTTTCATAGGAGTGAATAATCACGGTACCATCCTAAAACAGTCTTAATTTGTAATAACGGCAAAGCCGGAAATGTTTGCATTTCTCTCTAGAGTAGATTCATAAATAATTATTATTAGTTTCCACCAACCACTAATTCTCTTAAAAACAATTTATTTATTACTATTCTCCGTCATTGATTTATAAATCAATTCTAACATTAAGTTTAATTATTGTCAATATTTAAATAAGGATTAACATGAATTGTAATATACCTTATTTTACTATCTATACTATTTATTTGTTCTTCTATTAAATCTAAAACATCATGCACCTGTTTTAATTTAGTATCTGAATCCATACTAATTTCACTTATAAGTTTGTAATATGGTCCATACTTTAAAAGAACAAAACTATCTATCGCAAGTACTTCTTTATTTTTTAAAATAACATTTTTAAGATTATTTAAATATTCTTCATCTGTTTCTTGTTCTCCTAACATAATACTAATATTATCTTTTAAAATACTATAACCTATTCTTACAATTAAAATACCTACGATAATAGTAGCAATAATGTTAGAATATTTAAGTATAGGAATAATTTTAGAAGCCTTCATTAAAAGTGCGGATACCAGTACAACGATAGAAGATATTACATCACTACTACTTTCATAACCACTAGAAATTAAAATATTATTTTTATACTTTTTACCCATTTTAATTACATAACCAGATAGAATAAGTTTAAAAATTATTGTAATAATACTTACAATAATAACTATATTACTTGGTATAATAATATTTTTATTAGTAGAATTATAAATAATTGTAAGACCTAATAATAAAATTACTATACCTATAATAATACTTGTTACGTATTCTAACTTACCATGTCCATATGGATGTTTATCATCTGCTGGCTTATTTGAAAAATGAGATCCTATCATAGCACATATATCTGTAACTAAATCACTAAACGAATGAAACCCATCAGCAATCAAAGCACTAGACGAGCCAATAAAACCTACTATTATTTTTAAAAGAGCTAAAAAGATGTTAGTAATCATACTAACAATCATTACACGCATTGTTATCTGCATATTATCACCTTATATATTATATTTTAAATTATTATTTTGGAAACCTTATTTAGCCTGATACCAGTTATCACCATACTCGATATCTACCTTTAAAGGCACACTAAGTTTATAAGTATTTTCCATCACTTCTTCTATTAATTTTTTTACTTGTTCTAATTCAGATAAAGGCACGTCAAATACTAATTCATCATGAACTTGAATAATCATTTTAGTTTTAAGATTTTGACGTTTTAAAGAAGCATGTATTTCTACCATAGCTTTTTTAATTATATCAGCACTTGTTCCTTGAATTGGTGCATTTAAAGCCATTCTCTCTCCTTGCTTTATAATCATATAATTGCTATTTTTAAGTTCATCAATATGTCTTTTTCTATTTAAAAGCGTTTTAACAAAGCCATCTTCATGAGCTTTTTTAATAGTTTTATCCATATAATCTTTTATTCCTGGGTAAGTAACTAAATAATCATCTATAAACTTTTTAGCATCACTAACAGGAATATTTAAGTTTTCAGAAAGACCATAACTACTAATACCATAAATTATTCCAAAGTTTACAGCTTTAGCAATTCTTCGCATATCTTTAGTCACTTCATCTATTTTAACTTTAAAAATATCGCTAGCTGTTTTAGAGTGAATATCTTGTTCTTCTTGAAAAGCTTCTTTTAAAGCCTCTACATTTGCAATATGAGCTAAAATACGAAGTTCTATTTGCGAATAATCCCCACTTACAATAACACTATCTATACTTGGTACAAAAGCTTTTCTTATTAATCTTCCATATTCTGTACGAATTGGAATATTTTGTAAATTTGGTTCTATTGAAGAAAGTCTACCAGTTCTGGTTATTGCTTGAGTATAAATAGTGTGTATTTTTGAATCTTCTAAAACAGAATTCAAAAGTCCTTCAACATAAGTTGTATATAGTTTTGTAAGCATACGATATTCAATAATATCTTCAATAATTGGATGTTTTCCTTTTAATTTATTTAATACATCAATTGCCGTAGAATAACCTGTTTTACCTTTTTTACCATGAGGGAGTTCTAACTTTTCAAAAAGTATTTCCCCTAATTGGCTTGGGGATGATATATTAAATTCACATCCAGCTTGATTATAAATAGATTTGCTTACTAATTCTATCTTTATTTTAATTTCTTCTCCCATTTCTTTTAATGCATTTTTATCTATTAATACACCATCATATTCCATATCACCTAATACTAAAGATAAAGGATGTTCTATTTGTTCATATAATTCTATCATATTTTCTTCTTTTAATTTATCATTAAATAAATTATAGCTTTCATAAATAAACTTCGCTTTTAAAATAGAATTATAAGCTATTACATCCATATTAGGTTCTACTAACTTAGTTTTACCATAAGTCGTTTCATAAAATGGTATTTCATGACCAAAAGAACTTGCTAAATAAGCAATATCATCTTTAACATTATAATCAAGTAGATAAGATGCTAACATAGTATCAAAAATACAATCATTAAATTCAATATTATTCCATTTTAAAGCTACATAAGTTTTCTTTAAATCATAAGTATATTTTTTAAAACCATTTAAAATATTAGGATTATCTTTTAATAAACTAAAAGGAACAAAAAAACTATCATGGCTATTATAAAAGGCCATTCCTAATACTTTTGCAGTATGATAATTAGTACCTAATATCTCTAAATAAATAGCTGTATCTTCTTCTATTTTAATATTATCTAAATTATCTAATACTTTAATATCTAAAGGTTTTACTTCTTCTACTCTTTCCTTTTTTAAAAATGAGTAAAACTCTAACTCTTCATATAATTCATTTAATTCTTTATGATTTGGACCTAAATACTTAATATCATTAATGTCTATATCAACTGGTACATCTTTAACGATAGTCGCTAAATCATAACTTTTATAAGCATTTTCTTTGTCTTCTATTAATTTATTTTTTAAAGCACCTTTTATTTCATCAATATGTTCATATATACCATCTAATGTTTTATATTGTTGCAAAAGTTTTAAAGCAGTTTTTTCTCCTACTCCTTTTACACCTGGAATATTATCAGAACTATCTCCCATTAATGCTTTTAAATCTATTATATTAATAGGATCAATACCATAATCAGCTTTAAAACTTTCTTCATTATATCTAATATAATCTTTTGTTTTTAAAAGCTTTATATCAACATCAGATGATATTAATTGAAGTAAGTCTTTATCACTACTAATAATTGTACCTATATACTTACTATCTTTATTACAATATTCCGCAAATGTCCCAATAATATCATCAGCTTCATAATTATCAATTTCATAATACTTAATACCCATTTTAGAAAGCAATTCTTTAGCAACTGGGAATTGTTTTTTTAATTCATCCGGAGTTTCTATTCTTCCTGCTTTATAATCATCATATTTATCGTGTCTAAAAGTTTTTCCTTTATCAAATGCAACAATCATATATATTGGTTTTTCTTCTAAAATTATTTTATTAATCATATTAGTAAAACCAAATAAACCATTAGTTGGAAACCCTTTACTATTTTTCATAAAATTACCATTATAAGCTGTCGCATAATAACTTCTAAATAATAAATTATTACCATCTACTAAGATTATTTTTTCCATATAATCACCTAATTTAATTATACCATGAATTTATAGTTTATTTTAAAAATTAAATCAAAAAAACATTTATAATGAATACAAATGTTTTTTTATTTTTGAGTTTGGAGTTCTATTTGATTAGTTCTTTCTTCTTTTAATCTTTCTACATATTTCATAGTTGACTCTAAACTTCCTTGCCAACCATTTTTTAATAAAACTGCTGCGACTTGTTCAATAGTACAAACATCTAACATAGCATCCATTAAAGCATCATATTTGTTTTTTTCTCTTTGTAATTCTATTTCTTTATTTTTTAAATTTTCAGTTAACATTTCTTTTTCTACTGATAACAAATATTTTTGTCTAGCCAAATCTATTTTTTCTTTTTCATTAAATTTAGTAGGTTCATAAACTAATTCTCCTGTTTTAGAAGTTATATAACAATTTGGAAATAATTGAATTAAAAAACTAACAGTTTCTTCACTTTTAAATATTTCATCACCTATTACTATACCTAAAAAAGCATTGCTTGGAACACCATATAGTATAGATGATAATTTTTCTTTATCTACATTAGGTAATCCCATTTCGTTAACAAAACTTTTAGTTATATCTGATGCATTTGTATTTTCTCTATAACAATCATAACTTAAAAGTTCATCTAATTTAGAATCTGGACTTATAATAAAAGCTATACTACTATTTCTAAAATGTCCAAAAGGAGTTCTCCCATCTCTATAATTAAAACTTTTATTATATTCTTCTATCGTTGTAGTTTTTGAAACTCTATGAAAATCTGCGCAATAGAAAGTTTCACCATCTTCTTCTATTCCTAAAGATTGTCCTGTTAAAATTCCTGTTTTAGAAATATTGGTTATTTTTTCTGGTTCAAAATAACTAGTTCCATGAATTAAAGTACCTTCTTTTAAAACTACTTTACCATCTTCGTTTATACTTATTCCTTTATTATCAATAATTTGTGTTTTTAATTTATCAAAACGATTAATTTGTTCATTTAATATTTTTTTCTGAATATCACTAATATTTAATTCATCTATAAATCCATTTGGTAAATCTAATATTTCTATCTCAGCCATATTATCACCAAATTTATTATACTACAAAATTAATATTAATTAAAGTTTTAGAACATAATATAAGTGGTGATAATATGATTATACGACTAGGATATGCTTGTTTATCTAAAACAATAGATATAACTACTTCTAAAACTATAAGTTATACTAATTATTTAAAGTTAAATGATAAAAATAAACAAAAAGACAAATTAAATGAATTAATAACTAGTAATTTAGATAGTTTAGATAAATTAATTGATTATAACATTAAAAATAATATCCATTTTTTTAGATTGAGCTCTGCTTTAATACCACTAGCAACTTTAAAAAGTGTTGATTTTGATTATATAAAACCTTATTTAAAAAAATATCAAAAAATAGGCTTAAAAATTAAACATAATAATATGCGCGTAGATTTTCATCCAGATCAATTTACTGTTTTAAATAGTACTAAAAAGGAAGTAATTGAAAATACTATTACAAGTCTTAATTACCATTACTCTATTTTAAAAACACTAAATATCAAAAACCCGACTATCATCTTGCATGTTGGTTCTAGTGTTTTGGGTAAAGATAACTCTATTAAAAGATTTATAAATATTTTTAATAAATTACCTAAATATTTACAGAAAAGTATTGTTATTGAGAATGATGATAAAACTTATAATATTTTAGATGTTTTAGATTTGTGCAAAAAAATTGATGTGCCTTTTGTACTGGACTATCATCATCATGTTTGTAATAATAACGATATTGAAATACAAAAATATTATAAAGAGATATTTTCTACGTGGAAAGAAAAAACTCCTAAAATTCATTTTTCATCTCCTAAAAACAAAACAAAAAAAGAAATAAGAAGTCATCACGATTATATAAATTCTGATGATTTTATTTCTTTTATTGAATCAATTAAATATTTAAATACTAATTTAGATATTATGATTGAAGCTAAAGCCAAAGATGAGGCTTTGTTTAAATTAGTTCGTGAATTAAAATTTAAAACTAATTATAAATTTCTAGACGAAACTACATTTGAAGTTTAATACTTTTTTGAATGCGTTATAAAACTTTTTTCTAAATTAAATTCTTCTACTACAGATCCAAAACTATTTAAATATAAATTTACATCTTCATTTTCAACTAATGAGCATCCATTTCCAACTAAAGATTCTAATATTTTTGTACCTTTTTCTGTTTTACTTAAAATTTCACTTGGCCATGCATTAAACTTAGGATTTAAAAAACCTTTAGTTTTTACAAATTGGGTATATGTAGGATCAATCAAAATATATTTTATTTCATCATTTTCTTTATAATATGATATTAAAAATACATGTTCATAATTTAATTCACACAAATCTTTAATATTAAATTCAAGAGTCCTAATATTAAGTTTATTTAATTCCTCTAACACAAACAAAGCTATAACTTTACATAAACCACTAATATCATTAGTACGTTTTAATAGTTCATTTGTTTTTTTATTAACAATTTCTTTAATTAAATTATAATTAACACTAGGTTTTCTAATATTTAAAATATCATAATAAAACTTATTTAAATCATTCATTTTAAAATAAAGATAATTGACTTGATTCATCCATACCATCTAGTATTCCCATTGAACGCATTTTATCAATTAGAGTACCAGATACTTTACCGCGTTTTTGTAAATCTTCAATGCTTAAAAATTCCCCTTTTTGTCTTTCTTCAACTATTTTTTGAGCAACAGTATCACCAAGTCCATCAATAGTTCTAAAAGGTGGTATTAAGGTCATATTATCAGTATCTACTTTAAAATTTAAAGCATCACTACGATTAAGGTCAATATTCGCAAATTTAAGTCCACGAGCTGTCATTTCAAGCGCTAATCTAAGACATTCCAAAATGCCATTTTCCTTATTAGTAGCATCATATCCTTTGTTAATAATTTCACTCATTTTTGCTTTAATAGTATCATAACCTTTAATCATAGATTCAATATCAAAGTCAGTAGCTTTTGTTGAAAACCAAGATGCATAGAACCAACTTGGGTGATGAACTTTAAAATAAGCTATTCTAAAAGCACTTGTAACATACGCTGTAGCGTGAGCTTTTGGGAACATGTATTTTATCTTTCTACAAGAATCAATATACCATTCTTCAATACCAGCTTCACGCATTTCTGCTTCAAATCCAGCCCATGTTTCAGGATCTTTACTTGCTTTTCCTTTACGAACAAATTCCATTATTTTAAATGCTTTAATTGGTTTCATTCCTTTATACATAAGATATACCATGATATCATCACGACATCCAATAACTTCTTTAAAAGGAACTACATTATTTTTAATTAAATCTTGAGCGTTTCCTACCCAAACGTCAGTACCATGAGAAAGTCCAGAAATTTTAATAAGTTCGGCAAAAGTTGTAGGTTTAGTTTCTGCAACTAAATTAATAGTAAATGGTGTCCCAAACTCTGGTATCCCAAGCGTACCTGTTTCATTTAATATTTGTTCTTTAGTAACGCCTAGTGGTTTAGGTGATAAAAATATTCCCATAGTTTCTTTATCATCAAGTGGTACTTTTGTTATATCCATATGAGATAAATCCTGTATCATACGAAGTTGGGTTGGATCTGAATGACCTAAAATATCTAGTTTTAATAAATCTTGATCAATTGCATGATAATCAAAGTGAGTTGTTCTCCATGCAGAGTTAGGATCATCTGCTGGAAATTGGAATGGTGTAAAATCAAATACATCCATATATCCAGGCACTACTACTATTCCACCAGGGTGTTGACCTGTAGTTCTTTTAACACCTGTACAACCTGCTGCTAAACGTTCTATTTCAGCAGTTCTTTTTGTTATTCCTTTATCTTCACAATAACCTTTAACAAAACCAAAAGCTGTTTTTTCAGCAACTGTTCCAATAGTACCAGCGCGATATACGTTATCAACACCAAATAGTACTTTCGTATATTCATGTGCATCAGCTTGGTTTAAATCTGAAAAGTTAAGATCAATATCTGGAACTTTATCAGCATTAAATCCTAAGAAAGTTGCAAATGGCATGTCATTACCATCTTTAAGCATATTAGTTTCACACTTTGGACACGCTAAATCAGGTAAATCAAACCCAGATAAATAATTGGCTCCTAAAGGACTTCCATCCATATCAAAAACACTATGTTTACAATTTGGACATCTATAATGAGGCGCTAGTGGATTTACTTCAGTAATTCCCATCATAGTTGCTACAAACGATGAACCTACTGAACCACGAGAACCAACTAAATAACCATCATCATTTGATTTTTTTACTAACTTTTGGGCAATTAGATAAATAACGTCAAATCCACCACCAATAATTCCTCCTAGATTTTTCTTCATCATTTTTTCTATTTCAGAACTATCTAAATCAGGATTTGTTTCTTTTAAATTTTCACGAATAATATCTTTTACGTTATCAAAACCTTTTAATATAGCTTCATGTAATCTTTTAAACGACTCTGCTTCAAAATTATCTTCAGGATAATTTTCTCTAGTCATTTTTTCTTTAATACTATTATAAATTCCATCGCCATATAATTCTTTAGCAATTCTCTCTTCAATATTAAAAGGAAGTGGTTCACCATACCAGTCACTTGCTTTACCATATACTAATTCAGTAACGGTTTCTACTGATTTATCAATTTTAGGTGAAAAAGGAACTCCACCAGTTTCTATAATAACTTCTATAATTTCACACATATCAGCAATTTTACTTGGATTTTCTATTACAAGTTCACGAGCTATTTCATCACTTAAGAAATTAAAACATTCTAACATTTCATTAGTTGTTCTAAAATGATTATTAGGTAAATGTGTAATATTATTACGAGCAAGTGGATGCCTTCCTCCACCTGGTACTTTTTGATTAATAATAATTTCACGATAAATCTTATCATCTTCAGTTAAATAATGAACATCCCCTGTTGCAACAATTATTTTACCGGCTTCTTTAGTTGTATTTACAACTTTTTTAATGTGTTCAATTAATTCTATTTGTGAACCAAAATCACTTGTATCAATTAAATGGCTATAAGAATCTAATGGTTGTACTTCCACATAATCATAAAAGTTAATAATATTAGTTAATTCTTCTTCACTTTTTGATTTAGCTTCTATGAAAACTTCACTTTCATAACAACCACTACCAACAAGTAATCCTTCTCTATGACGATCTATTTCACTACGTAATATTCTAGGTGTTTTATATAAATATTTTGTATTAGCCATAGAAATTATTTGGAATAGATTTTTTAAACCAACTTTATTTTTTACTAATAAATTAACATGAAATGCACGCCCATATTTATGTATTTCATCTTTAGAAACAAGTCTATTTAAATCGGATAATTTAGTCTTGTTTTGGCCAATTAATTTCATCATCATCTTGTGATATACTAAAGCAGTTCCTTCAGCATCATAATCTGCTCTATGATGAGCATTTTCATCCCAAGGAACATTATATCTTTTAACAAGCGCTGAAAGACCATGTCTAGCATAATTATTATCTAAAGTACGTGAAAGTTCTAAAGTATCAATAACTGTATTATTAAATGTTCCTAAATCATATTTTTTATAAGCCATTTCTAAAAAAGAAACATCAAACTTAGCGTTATGCGCAACCATTGGTAAATCTCCAAACCAAGCTATAAATCTTTTTATAACTTCTTCTTCATTTGGTTTACCTTCTAACATTTCATTTGTGATATTTGTAACCTCTGTGATACGAGGATTTAATTTATGTCCTGGATTAACAAGTTCATTAAATCTATCTATAATTTCACCATTAAGGATTTTTACAGCTCCAACTTCAATGATAGAATCTCCTCCACCAGCATTAAAACCTGTTGTTTCAAAATCCCATACAACATAAGTATTATCCATTAAATTAGTATCATTTTCTCTTAATACTATATTTATACTATCATCAATTAAAGTAAGTTCTGTTCCATATATAGCCTTAAATTTTTCACTTTCTTCTTTACCTTTATTTAAATCACAAATAGTATGATATACATCTGGAAAAGATTGACATCCATTATGATCAGTTATAGCTATAGCTTTATGTCCCCATTTATATGCTTGTTTAACTAACGCTTTAGCATCCACTAACCCATCCATTTGACTCATCTTAGTATGAGCATGAAGTTCAATTCTTTTTTCTATAGCTTCATCTTTAATAGACACCGTATCTTTTTTTATAGTCATCATATCTCTAACAGATATAACTAATTCCTTAGAAAACGCATCATTTCTAAGAGAACCTCTAATTAAAAAATCTTTATTATTTTTTAAAGCTTTTTGCAATTTAGAATATTCATCACTATCTCGTTCAAAAATCTTACAATAAATACTATCTGTACCATCTGTAACTTTCATAGTAATAATATTAATTTTAGGAGTTTCTTTAAACTCTATACCAAATACACTGGCTTCAATAAGCACATTTTCTTCTTCATAAAGTAAGTCCCTAATAGGAGTTGGTGTTCCAGTTATTTCTTTACCTTTAACAACAACATTTTCTGGTTCGTCTTTTTTTACCACTTTCAAAGTCTCATTTTTAATTTCATTTTCTATTTCTTCTTTTATTTCTTTACTTTTTTCTTCATTAATATTTATTTTTATTTCAATAGTACCATAACCAAAAGATTTAAAATCATTTATTAAACGTTTACTAAGACTTTTAATCTTCATTTCTTCTGCTTTATTACTTACTTCTATTATTAAATTATTATCTTCTAACTTAATATTGCTCCCAATAAACATCTCAAGTAGTGGAAACTCTAAAGCATATCTTTTAATACAATCATCAAAATGAATATTTAAATATTTATCACTTTTTTCAACTACATTTAAAGTTAACAAAACATCATTAAATGTATTAAAATGTTTTTTTAATAATTCATAAAATTTATAATGAACTTCTATTTCTAAAAAATTAGTAAGCGTTATGATAAATTCTACTACATTATTTTTTTTAGATATATTTATTTTATCTAAGTTACCATCTTTAAAATAAATATAATCACTTTCGTCCATATTAACTTGTTTTAATAATAGTTCTAACTTATCATGCATACTTACCACCCTACTTAAAATTATACCATTATTTTAATAAAGAATAAAGAAACTTAAAACATTTTAAATCAAATTAGACATAAAAAGATATAACTAATTGAAAGTTATATCTTTTTATTTATTCTGTATATAATCCTTTAATACTTCTTTTTTATTTTCTATATTTTTAACTACAATATTATATTCTAAATCTTCAATAATTTGTTTTAAAAAAGAATTAGGTTTTTTATTTAACAAATCACAAATTTCCTTAGCACTTATATCTATTTCTTTTTTATTTGTTATAGGTAAATCATTATATTTTTGATTAATTATTTTTTTATTAATATCTTTTATTTCACCTACAATAGTACTCACATAAAGTCCATATTTATATAAATTAAATTCATCTAAAACATCTTTATTTAATAGTTCTTTAATTAATTTAATTAAATCTTTTTCATTGTTATTAAATGTATAAATTTTTTCAACATCTAGTTGAGCCCATATTCCTAAAATAGATGGTACTATTTTTAAATTTTCTAAGTTAGATAATTCTAAATGTTTATCTAATTTTAATTCTTTTAAAAGTTTAATACCAACTTCTGCATTACTTGATAAAAATAGTTTTTCTAATTCTTCTTTTTTTCTAAAATATGATAAATCTTTTAAAAGATAACCATATTTTTTTATATATTTTTTTAATTTAGGATCTAATTCAAAATTTAAAATAGTCGCAAATCTAATTGCTCTTAAAATACGTAAAGCATCTTCTTTTAGTTTATATCTAGGATTACCTACCATTTTAATTATTTTATCATCTATATCACATCTACCATTTAATAAATCTATAATATTACCATCTTGATCTATACAAAGAGTATTAATTGTAAAATCTCTTCTTTTTAAATCTTCTATTAAGCTATTTATATATTTTATTTTAACTGGTAAACGATGATTTTCATATTTTATATCTTTTCTAAATGTCGTTATTTCAAATCTTACTTTATGATAAATTACTGTAACTGAACCGTATTCAACATTCGGTAACATACTATCTTTAAATATTTCTTTTAACTGTTTAGGGGTTGCATTAGTACATACATCTATATCAGTTGTTTTTCTATCCAAAATTAAATCTCTAGTATAGCCACCTACAATATAAGCTTGAAATCCATTATCAGTTAGTTTATGAAGTAATTTTAGCGCTATATTATACATTTTTCCTCCTTTACGCAAGAAAAAAAGGCTTATGCCTTTTAGTTTAAAGCGTCTTTTAATTTAGAACCAGCTTTGATAACAACTGCAGTTCTTGCAGGAATGTTAACAGCAGCACCAGTTCTTGGGTTACGTCCAACTTTAGCTTCTTTTTCTTTAGTAGCGAAAGTACAGAACCCTGTTAAAGTTACTTTTCCTTCTTCTTTTAATCCTTTTGTAATTCCACTGATTGCAGCTTCTAATGCACGAGATGCATCTGCTTTTGTTAAACCAGCTTCTTCAGCAATATAAGTTACTAAATCTGTTTTTGACATTTCTATTTACCTCCTATTTTGTCATAAGCTATCTTGCCTACAATTAAAGAATATCATTTTTTATATATAAATGCAATATATTTTAATAATTTTTTTGATTTTTTCCTTTATTTTTAAGAAAAAAACGGCTTTTTTTGCCATTTTTATCTAATCTTAATATGCACATCTCTTAATTGTTGTTCAGTAATTTCACTAGGAGAGCCCATCATAACATCTTGAGCATTACTATTCATAGGGAATGCAATAACTTCTCTAATGTTTGGTTCATCACATAAAAGCATAATCATTCTATCTACACCTGGTGCCATTCCTGCATGAGGAGGAGCTCCAAAATGGAATGCACTATATAAAGATTTAAATCTTGTTTTTAGTTCTTCTTCTTTATATCCAGCTATTTCAAAAGCTTTAGTCATAATATTTATATCATGGTTACGAACAGCACCACTAGATAGTTCCACACCATTTACAACAATATCATATTGATAAGCTAAAATATCTTCTGGTTTTTTATTTAAAAGACTTTCCATACCACCTTGTGGCATTGAGAATGGATTATGTGTGAATATATATTGTTCTAATTCTTCATCATATTCATACATTGGAAAATCCACAATAAAACAGAATTCAAATTTATTTGGATTTATTAAATCTAATTTACGACCTAATTCATTTCTTATTTGTCCCGCAAAAGAAGCAGCTTTTAATTCTTTTCTATCAGCAATAAAGAAAAGCACACTTCCAACTTCTAATTGAGCTTTATTAATTAAACTCATTCTTTCTTCATCTGTTAAGAATTTATCAATAGGACCTTTAAATGCATTTCCTTCTTCTACTGTAATATACCCAATACCTGGCATACCAATACTACTTGCATAATCTACTAATTCATTAAACCATGAATTTGATTTAGAAGCTATACCATCTACTTTAATTCCACGAACTATAGATTTTTGGAATGGTTTAAAAGTAGTATCTTTAAATTCTTCTGTTAAATCAATAATTTCTAATGGATTTCTTAAATCTGGTTTATCTGTTCCATATTTTAACATAGCTTCTTTAAATGGTATTTTTCTAAATGGTTTTGGACTAACTTCTTTAGTACTAAATTTAGTAAATGTATCATATAATACTTCTTCAGCAACTTCATATACATCTTCTGCTTCCGCAAAAGCCATTTCAAAATCTAATTGATAAAATTCACCTGGAGCTCTATCGCTTCTAGCATCTTCATCTCTAAAACAAGGCGCTATTTGGAAATATCTATCAAATCCTGATACCATTAATAATTGTTTAAAGATTTGAGGAGCTTGAGGTAAAGCATAAAATTTACCATGATGTTTTCTAGATGGAACTACATAATCCCTAGCTCCTTCTGGTGATGATGCGGTTAAAATAGGAGTTTGAATTTCTTTAAATCCTAAATCATACATTTTATCTCTTAAAAATTTAATTACTTCTGCTCTAAAAATAATGTTATTATGTACTTTTTCATTTCTTAAATCTAAGTAACGATATTTTAATCTAACTTCTTCATTTACATTAGTAGATGTCATTACTTCAAATGGAAGTTCATTTGGTGCTTTACTTAAAATTTCTAAAGAGCTTACTAATACTTCAATTGTACCTGTAGCAATATGATCATTATAATCTTCTTCATTTCTTTTTCTAACAGTACCAACTACTTTAATTACAGTTTCACGAGTGAGTCCATTAAACATACTATCTTCATTACTTACTAATTGAACAGTTCCTGTTTCATCTCTTAAATCAACAAATACAATTCCACCATGATCTCTTATATTAGAAATCCAACCTGAAATTAGTATTTCAGTTGAAATATCTGAATCATTTATTTTTCCACAGTAATGACTTCTATATATATTCTTTTTCATAAAATCCTCCTTTAAAAATCACAATTTTTAGGTGTACGAGGAAAAGGTATTACATCTCTAATATTTTCAACACCAGTTAAATATATTAGTAATCTTTCAAAGCCCATACCAAATCCACTATGAATACATCCACCAAATTTTCTTAAATTACAGAACCAATCAATAGGCTCTTTATCAACACCTAATTCATTTATTCTTTCTAACAATTTATCATAATTTTCTTCTCTTTGAGAACCACCCATAAGTTCTCCTGCTCCTGGTACTTCTAAGTCAACAGCCGCAACTGTTTTTAAATCATCATTTACTTTCATATACCAAGCTTTTATATCTTTAGGCCAATCAGTAATAAATACAGGACCATTAAAATATTTAGTAATATAATGTTCATGTTCTTTTGCTATATCAGATTCATAACTAGGTTCAAACTCCCAGTTAATATCTACTTTATTTAATATATCAACAACATCATGATGAGTAATTCTAACAAATTTAGAATTGACTAATTTAGTTAGTTTTTCAATTAAGCCATTTTCTACAAATTTATCAAAAAATTCAAGTTCATTTGGGCATTTTTCTAATACATAATTAACAATAAACTTTAACATTTCTTCTTCAATATCCATAAGTTTATTTATATCACAGAATGCTATTTCTGGTTCAATCATCCAAAATTCATTAGCATGTGTTTTTGTATTAGAGTTTTCTGTTCTAAAAGTAGGACCAAAAGTATAAATCTTTTTATAAGCCATAGCATATGCTTCACCATGAAGTTGACCAGTTCCTGTAACATATGCTTTTTTACCAAATAAATCTTTTGACATATCAACTTTATTATCTAAGATAGGTAAATTATTCATATTTAAAGTTGTTATTTTAAACATTTGATCTGAACCTTCACAATCTGTTGTTGTTATTAATGGTGTATGAACATATACATAACCATGTGATTGGAAATATTCATGAATAGCCATAGCAGCAACACTTCTTACTCTAAAGATAGCTCCAAAAAGATTAGTATGAGGTCTAAGATGGGCAACTTCTCTTAAAAATTCTCGAGTATGTCTTTTTGGTTGGATTGGATAATCTTCTGGACAATCTCCTTCTAGAGTTATTGATTTAACTTTAATTTCAAAAGCTTGATCTTCCCTTAATGATTTAATTAATGTTCCAACTACTGTAATAGCACTTCCAATATGAAGTTTACTAATATCTTCAAAATCTTTTAAACTATTATCATAAACTAGTTGAACTCCTTTAAAACAAGTACCATCATTAAAATCAATAAAACCTATTTCTTTTTGTTTACGATGATTTCTAATCCATCCTTGTAAAGTTATATCTTGATCAAATAACTCATTATAACTTTCATATACCTCTTTTAAATCTTTCAGCATATATTCACCTATCTTTTTTCAATTTCTTCTTTTATTATTTTAGCTGTTAAACTAGGGTTTGCTTTTCCTCTAGTTTGTTTCATAACTTGACCTACAAAGAAATCAAATACATTTCTGCCTTTTCTATATTCTTCTATTAAATCTAAATGTTCATCAATAATTGAAATAACTATTGGTCTAATAGTATCTTCATCCCCTATTTGTTCTAAACCTAATTCTTTAACTATAATAGCGGGTTCTTTTTTATCATCTAACACTTTATATAAAACTTCTTTCCCTTGTTTAGAAGATATTTTACCGCTTTCAATTAATTTCATTAAATCTACTAACATTTGAGGTGTTAAGAAAATATCTTTAATATCTAAATCATATTTGTTTAAATGACCTAAAATAACACTAGTAAGCCAGTTAGCACTACTTTTAGGATTAGCTCCTAATTTAATAGTTTCTTCAAAATAATCAGATACTGCTTTTTCTTTAACTAATACAGTAGCATCATAACTAGATAAATTATAATCTCTTACATACATTTCTTTTCTTTGTAAAGCAAACATTGGAATATCTTTTTTTATCTCTTCTATCCAATTAGGATCAATTTTAAATTTAGGAATATTTGGTTCAACAAAGTATTTATAATCAATAGCATCTACTTTACTACGCATGTAGATTGTAGACATACTAGCTTCATCCCAACGTCTTGTTTGTTGTTCCATTTCATCATATTTATTTGTTTCTTTTAATTCAATTTGTCTTTCAATTTCATAATTAATTGCATCTCTTACTCCACTAAATGAGTTAACATTCTTTATTTCAACTTTAGTGCCCCAATTATTTTCATCAGTTTCATCTAAAGCAGCATCCATAATAGAAACGTTAACATCACATCTTATTTGTCCTTTTCTACTATCAGCTTCAGAAATAGCTGCATATCTATAAATACTACGCATTGCTTCTAAGAAAGAAACTGCCTCATCAGCACTATGAAAATCTGGGTATGTAACTAACTCTAAAAGAGGAACACCAGCTCTATTATAATCGATTGTTGAATAAACTGTATGATGATCAGTAGATGCTGCATCTTCTTCTAAGTGAATGTTATTAATTCTAACTGTTTTTAATTCATCATTACATTCATATGTTAACTCTCCATATATACCAATTGGTGCTGGTTTAGTTTCTTGGGTAATTTGAAAACCTTTAGGTAAATCTGGATAATAATAGTTTTTTCTTTCAAAATATAAATATTCAGGTTGACTACAATTTAAAGCAATACTAGCCATCAAAGCTTTTCTTACTGCTTCCTTGTTAACAACTGGAAGAGTACCAGGGAAACCCATATCAACAGGTCTTATATTTGCATTTGGAGTATCATTAAAAGTATTGGCTGCACCTGAAAAAACTTTAGTATTAGTTTCACTAATTTCACAGTGCATTTCTAATCCAATAAGTACTTTATATTTATCCACGATATACCTCCTTTGCGATTTGGTTTTTATATTCCATATTACTTTCTAGACTATAAGCAATACTTAAAACATTAACGTCATCATAACAATTACCTGTAATATTAATTCCAACAGGAAGTTCATTTACAAATCCATTAGGAATAGTAATTGAAGGAAAACCACCAAAATTACCTATTTGTAATTGTTCATCTAAAGCTATAGTATTAGTATCATATACTTTATTTAAATCTTCTAACTTTTTAGCAGGACCAATTCCTACAGGAGAAATAACAGCATCATATGTTTCAAATAACTTTTTCCAAGTGTCTACAAGTAATCTTCTAGCTCTTTGAGCATTATTAAAGTATCTTTCTTTATTTTCTTTTTGTAATACATAAGATCCTATTACAAAACGACGTTTAATAAGTGGTGAAAAACCATTAGTACGATGATCTTTCATCATATCAATATAGTTTTTACCTTCTCCCCTTGGACCAAAAATAATACCTGTTAAGTTACTCATATTACTTGATGCTTCTGCGGAATGAATAACTACATAAACACTATATGAAGCATTAAGTAAAGTTCTATCTACACTCACTTCTTCTACTTCCATACCTAATTCCTTGCACTTTTCAATAGTTTTGTGGAAGTTTTCTAAATGAGCTTTTAATTCACTATCAGCATTTGGATAATTAGAAATATCACATAATTCTTTTACATAACACAACTTTTTACCTTTAGGATTATTTTCAATACTTTCATATAAATTGATATTACTAGAATCCCAAGAAGTCATATCATTTTTATCGATACCTTTCATGTTATCAACAACAATAGCAGCATCTTTAACAGTACGAGCTAAAACTCCACAATGATCTAAACTTGAAGCAAAAGGAAATACACCATATCTTGAAATCATTCCATAAGTTGGTTTATAACCCACAATACCACAGTAAGCCGCTGGTTTTCTAATAGAATCTCCAGTATCTGTTCCAAGTGCATATGGATAAACTCCTGCTGCAACTGCTGCTGCACTACCAGAAGAAGATCCTGCACAAATTCTTGTAGTATCCCAAGGGTTTAATACTATTCCAGTATGACCTGTAGTTCCAGTTCCACCCATACCAAATTCATCCATAACTGTTTTATTAACTTTTACTGCTCCTGCTTTATCTAAGTTTTCAATAGCAGTTGCATTAAAAAATGGAACATAATCCTTTAAAGTGTTAGAAGAACCAGTTGTTAAAATACCTTTAGTACTATAATTATCCTTTACACCATAAGGAATTCCTGAAAGTAAATTATCAGTTACTTCTACTTCTTTCGCTTCATCCATAATTGTTACAAAAGCATTACATTTATCTTGAAGCTCATGTGATTTTTTTAAAGATTCTTCTATTAATTCTTTAACTGTAACTTCACCATTTTTTAAAGCTTCATGTATTTCTTCAATTGTTTTACTCATATATTCCATATTATTCCACCACCTTTGGTACTTTTACTTCTCTATCTAATTTAGAATCACAATTTTGAAGTAATTCATCAATATCAACAGACTCTTCTACAATATCTTCTCTTAAAACATATTCAAAATCATCTAAACAATGTGTCATTGGTTCAACGCTTTCAATATTTGGTATCTCATTAATTAAATCAATTTCTTTATCAATTGCTTCAAATTCACTAAGAACCATTTCAACTTCATCTTCTTTTAAACCAATTAATAGTTTATCAGCATAACTAACTACCATTTCTTGTGTAAATTTTTTCATAATATCCTCCTTTATACTAAAAAAAACAGTATTCAAAATCCCAATTGGGACGAATTACTGTTGTATCCGCGGTACCACCCATATTATTATATTTTCATATAATCGCTTTACGACCTATCAGTCTAGTAATTTGATAACGGATTACTTCCGAAATAGCCTACTACCATTTCAGCCATTTAGCTCATAAGTGTTCTTCATAATAATCTTAATTGTTAGCTCCCACCATACCTAACTCGCTTTAATCAGTGGTTATTATTACTTTTCTTCCTCGTCGCTTGTGTCTTTAATTATAAAGTATTGACATAATTTTGTCAATATATATAAAAAACTTCCTAAGAAGTTTATTTTTAAATGGCGCCTAATGTAGGACTCGAACCTACGACCTATCGGTTAACAGCCGAGTGCTCTACCGACTGAGCTAATTAGGCATCACTGGCGCCCAATGTAGGACTCGAACCTACGACCTATCGGTTAACAGCCGAGTGCTCTACCGACTGAGCTAATTGGGCACTTAAATTAAGTTACGTAAGTAATTATAAAATAGAATGATTTAAATGTCAATAGTTTTTGAAAAAAAAGGAAATAAGAAAATACTTATTCCCTTTTATTATATGTTATTTATAAACTATTATTCTTTATTTTGACTAAGAGTAAATATTTCATTACTTATATCTTTAAATTCAAAATTATCCTTAAATAAATCAGTAGTATTATTTTCTTTTACATTACCCATAACACTTAAAATATTATTAAGTAAAATATCATCTACTTCTCCTTTGAATTTTAAATCTGTAACTAATACTTTTTCTTCATTAATATTTGTTACAATAACATACACACTATAATCATAATATTTACCTTTAAATAAATAGTAATCATGTTCTTCATATTCTTTTGAATAATTACTTGTAAATTGATATTTTAAATTACCTAAAGATGTTACTAACTCATCTTTATTAGTTACAAATGCTTCATAATTAGCATTATCAATAACTTGGATACTTGCGGTCCAATTTTGAGTATCATCATAAATTAATAAACTACTTTTTCCATTTTCAGTTATCCAACTAGAAGGAAGCGTTAATTTATAATTTTTATAAGAAACTTTAGAATAAGTTAATTTTTCTTCTGTTGGTTCTGTTGTTCCATTAGCCTTAGCATTACCATTAATTATAAATAAATAAATATTTCCAACTAAAGAGCAGATTAAAAGTAAAGATAATAAGATCATACCCGAATTAGATGGATTTTTTACTGGTTTATTTTTTTCTTTTGGTTTTACTACTTTTTCAGGTTTACTATTTGCTTTATCCAAAACTTTCTTTTGTTCTGATTTAACTATCTTTTTAACTTCGACTACTGGTTCTTGAACTTCTTCCTTAATTTCAGTTTTAACTTCTTCTATTTTAACATCTTCAACAATTGGTTCTTCTTTTACATCTTCAATTATAGTTTCTTCTACAACTTCTGGTACTTCAATTTCTTTTACTTGTTCTTCCTTTTTCTCTTCTTTTTTAATAGGTTCTTCTACTAAATTAACAATATTATCTAAATCCGGTAAATCTATTGACATATCAGAAGTTTCTTCCATATCTTCTGGTAAATCTATAATTTCTGGAGCTTTTTCTCTTTTTGAAAAATCAGTTTTATTTCCACATATACGACAAGTATTTTCTCCTGGTATAATTGGCGTACCACACTTGTTACATTTCATAATAACACCTCACAATGTTTACCCCTCTACTACAATTATACTTCTTATAAAAAATTTGTCAATAAAACATTGATTATTATGTGTCTAGTTAATGTAAAAAATAATCCGAAGATTATTTTATAATACTATTGCAAATAAATTACCAGAACCTTTATTTACTAATTTAGATAATGTTTGTTGTAATTTATACCTTGCGTTTTCAGGTAATAATGAAAGTTTTGCTTGAATTCCTTCTTGAACAATACTATCTAAACTACGACCAAATATTTCACTTTTCCATATATTACCACTTTCTTCACTAGAATCTTTCATTAAATAATTTATTAATTCTTTACTTTGAAGTTCTGATCCTATGATTGGCTCAAAAGTTGATTCTACATCCACCCTAATCATGTGTATTGAAGGTGCGACTGCTTTTAACTTAATTCCATATCTACTACCTTGTTTAATTATTTCAGGAGTATCTAATTTCATATCCATTAAACTTGGAGACGCTACTCCATAACCAGTTTGTTTAACCATTTTTAAAGCACCTTTAATTTGATCATATTCTTGTTTTGCTTCATTATAATCTTGGAATAAAGATAATAATTGTGATTTGCTCTGAATATCTATACCAATAATTTCTTTAAGAACTTGATTGTAAAGTTCTGAAGGAGCCTGTAAAGTAATTGTAACCTCACCTGTAGATGTGTTTACGTCTGATAAATAGGCTTTACTAATATATTCAGAATCTGTAAAATGATTAGTTATTGTTTCAATATCACGTAATTTATCTACTTCTACAACACTCTCTTTTATTTTTTCAATGTAAATCTTTTTAAGCCAATTATTTGGTGATAGGCATGCAATCCATTCTGGCATATCAACTTTTACTTCAACTACTGGAAACTCATATAAAGCTTCTCTTAAAATATTATAAATATCTCTTTCAGCCATATTCTCAACACTAATAGGTAGTACTGGTACATTATAATTATCTCTCATACTTTCAGATAATCTTTCAGTTTCTGGAAGCATTGGATGAGTAGAATTTAATAATACTATAAATGGCTTACCAATTTCTTTTAATTCATCTATTACTCTTTGTTCTGCTTCTAAATAATCATTTCTACTAATTTCTCCAATAGAACCATCTGTTGTAACTACAATACCGATTGTAGAATGATCTTTTATAACTTTTTCAGTTCCTATTTCCGCAGCTTCTATAAAAGGAATTTGTTCATCATACCAAGGTGTTTTTACCATCCTAGGACCATTTTCATCTTCATAACCTTTAGCTGAAGGAATTACATAACCAACACAATCTACTAAACGAACATTTGCACTAAAATCATCAATTTTAATAGTTGCGGCATTAGAAGGTACAAACTTAGGTTCTGTCGTCATAATTGTTTTCCCTTGAGCACTTTGAGGTATTTCATCTAATGCCCTTTTTCTTTCATACTCATCTTCAATATTAGGAACTACTAAATTTTCTATAACTTTTTTTATAAAAGTTGATTTTCCTGTTCTAACAGCCCCTACTACACCTAAATAAATATCTCCTCCAGTTCGTTCAGTAATACTTTTAATAATATCAAATTTTTCCATTTAATCCCTACTTTCCATAATTCATTAAAATATATGAATAGAAAGTATTTATTATGTATAAAAAGAAAAAAAGATAGAAAACTCTATCTTAAAATAATTATTTTGAAAGTTCTATTACTGGACGGACACCATAGCGATCGGCATAGTAGGAAAAACCAGAGTTAACACTACCATCATAGTAAACATACCAACCGCCATCATTGCCAACTCCCGCAAAAGCAGAACTCGTCCAATATCCAGATGGTGTAGATAAACCATCTCCTAAATCATTGTATAACCAACTATTACTAATAAATTCATCGGCTTCTGTTTTTGTTAACATTCTTGCTCTTGCATTTGGTCTTGTCATTGTTCCATATACGCTATCCGTTAATGTAAAATCCTTAGCTGCTATATTTGTCCAGCTACTTGTTTGACTTTCTAAGTAATTTAATGCTGTTATTGGTCCATTAATTGGATTGCCACACCCAGTACATTCCGCATTCCATCCTGATTCTGTTCCACCAGAAGTAATATAATCACTTTTATTAATCCATGCTACTGTTTCACCTATATTTTTTTCCATTAGTAATGTTACTTTATTATCGACATCACTTACTACATAGAAGTTTTGGATATTTCCAGGGGCTACTTCTATCGCAAATTTTGTACCTACTGCACATGTACCTGTTGTTGCACATGCATTTACAACATTTTCTGAAAATGTTGTCTTTCTTGCTAAATAAGCTAATGTCCCAGGTTGTAGTTCTCCGACTGGTAATTCACAGTTATCTATGTCTGATTCCGAATCAATCTTACTATCATCGTATCCTTTTGTGATACACATTGCTCCATTTGATATTGCTATCGCTACTTTACCATCACGTGTAACTTTAATACTACCACTTGATGGTAATGCTCCTTTGACTTCTAATTTGTTTGTTCCAACAAACTCTCCATCTTCAATTGTGAATTCTACATCACTTGTCATTCCATTTTCTAATAGAGCCTGAGCATAATACATTTCCCCTGCACTTATTAATCCATATGCAGTATCTTCAAATGCACTCTTTCTTGCACTTGTTATGATATTCATTATTACTGGTACTGCGATTAGGGCTATTATTGCTAGTATTACTATTACTGCTAGTAACTCAATTAAGGTAAAACCTCTTTTGTTTTGTTTCATATTTTCCACTCCTTCTTTCTTATCTTGAACAATTTTTTTATTCTTTTATGCATTTGTTTAATTTGTATAACATATTGTTCTAGATTAATTTTGCAACATAAATATTTTGCTGTCAATAACATAATGTTTTATTTTGTTATCATTGACATATTTATTATACATAAACTTTATTTAAAGTGGTTTCTATAACATAAATTACATATAAAAAAGAATTTATTTCTAAATTCTTATAAAAACTTATTTAAATCTTTTGGCACTTGGTCATTAACAACCGCACTTACTATTTTATCCTCTTTTTCTTTAGATACTTCTTTACCAGTCATTGTACCTAACTCTTGTATTATCTCTCTTAATGTAGCTTCATTTTTTAAATCTGATTGTTGAAGTTTACTAGCTAAATCTAAAATTGTTTGTTTATTTACATTTGTTTTCTTTTCTATTTTATTAAAAAAACTATCTGAAAAATTAAACATTAGAATTCCTCCCTAACTTAATATATGCAAGAGTAAAATTTTAGTTAAAAAAAAGAACGTTTTACTGTTCTCCTTTGTTTTTAAATTGTAATACTATTGGTGTTCCTTCAAAATCAAATGATTCTCTAATTTTATTTTCTAAATATCTTTCATAAGAGAAGTGTATTAATCCTTTACTATTAACTTGTATATTAAAAGTTGGTGGACAAATACTTGCTTGATTTGAAAAATATATTTTTAATCTTTTACCTTTATATGTTGGTGGTAAGTTTAGATTATAAGCATCTAATATTACATCATTTAATACATTTGTTTTTACTTCTCTTCTACTATTTTCATAAACTCTAAGTATTTCTGGCATTAATGTATGAATTCTTTTTTTAGTAAGAGCGGATAAAAATACTATTGGAGCGTAAGGCATAAATTGAAAGTTAGCTCTTATTTCTTTAGTAAACCTTTTCATTTCTTCATCTTTGTTTTCAATTACATCCCATTTATTAACTACAATAATAACAGCTTTGCCTGCTTCTATAGCATATCCTGCAATATGTTTATCATGTTCAATTATACCAGTACTAGCATCAATTACAATTAAACATACATCCGATCTATCTATTGCTTTTAAAGAACGAAGTAAGCTATATTTTTCAATATTTTCATATACTTTGCCTCTTTTTCTCATACCAGCTGTATCAATAACAATATATTCTTTATTATGGTATGTAAAAGGAGTATCAATAGCATCTCTAGTAGTTCCAGCAACATCTGATACAATTACTCTTTCTTCATTTAATAAAGCATTTACTAAACTACTTTTTCCTACGTTTGGTCTACCTATTACTGAAAATTTAACAATATCGTCTTCACTTTCATTTTCAAATTCTTTAAAATCTTTTGTGATTTCTTCTAACAGGTTATAAATTCCAATATTTTGTTCACCACTAACATTAATATAATTATCAAAACCTAATTCATAAAAATCATATAAATGATCCTTAGCTTGTTTTGAATCTGTTTTATTTATTACTACAATAACTTTTTTACCAGATTTTATAAGTAAATCTCTAACAACATAATCATTAGCAGTTATGCCTTCTTTACCATCAACAATAAATAAAACTACATCAGCTTCTTCAATCGCAATTTCCGCTTGAACTTTAATTTCATCATTAAAATGCTCATCTGTTATATCAATACCGCCAGTATCAATTAAATGAAATTTATATTTACCAAATTCACAGTTACCATATATTCTATCTCTAGTAACCCCTGGCGTATCTTCAATAATAGATATTTTTTTACCTACTAAGCGATTAAAGATTGTAGATTTACCTACATTTGGTCTTCCTACTAACGCTACTACAGGTTTTTTCATAAAATCACCTCTGACTAATAATTATAACACAAAATACGTTTGATACCAAATTAATTTAAAGTTATTTTTTGTCCTAGTTTTACTACCTCACTACATTCATTTCCATATATTAAATTTCCTAACTCAAATAACTCACTCATTTTATAAACATCTAAATTACTATTTAAATATAAATAATAACTGCCCTTAAAAAAATAGATATCTAATTTTTTTAAGATGTTTTTATCTAACATGAATATATCCTTAATTTTATATAAAAATATTACATCTGATATAACATTAATACGCATATCTACTTTACTATCAAAGTATTCAAAATATTCAATATCTTCATGCTCTATTTCTAGAAATGCCCCATATTTTTTATTCATATAAATATTAATGTTATAATATCCTTTTATATTAATATTATATAATAATTTCAGTTTTAAAAATATATTTCTAAAATGTTTTTCAACATTTTCTTTACTATCAAAATCTATATTTTTAATATTAAATGTATTTAAAAAAACGATTATATTATTATCGTCAATGATACTTACTTTCATATAGTCACCTAAATTATTGTATGAAAATAAATATATTATGAGATAACTAAATCGTTCTTCCTATCTTTTTATATACTTCATCTTTTCCTAATTTTGTAACATTGGAAAACATTACAAAATCATCCCCTACTACTAAATCTAATTCTTCTAATATAAGATTACGTTGTTTTTGTTGACTTGTTATTCCTACTTTATCAGTTTTAGTAGCAATAATTGTAACTGGTAATTCATAATGCTTTAAAAAATTATACATCATGATATCATCATTACTCGGTTTATGTCTAAAGTCAATTAACATAAAAACTTGTTTTAAATTTTTACGATTAACTAAATAATCCTCCATCATAAGACCAAATTTACGTTGTTTCTTTTTACTTAAATTAGCATACCCATATCCAGGCGCATCTACTAAATAAAATGAATCATTAACTAAATAAAAGTTAATTGTTTGAGTTTTACCTGGGTTTGATGATGTTCTAGCATAATTTTTACGATTAATTAAAGTATTAATAAAACTACTTTTCCCTACATTAGATCTTCCAACCATTAAAAATTCTGGCTTTTCATCAGTTGGATATTGACTACGTCTAACAGCTGAAATTTTTAATTCAACAGAACTAATACGCATAAAATCACTGTCCTTTAATGCCTCAATTATATCAAAAGAGTAGTCCATTGTCAAAAATTATTTATAATGATTTTTAACTATATTTTGATAAGCATATCCTTTTTCTAAAAAATTTTTATAATACTCATAACTAGGTGCTGCTGGACTAAGTAAACAAATCATATCTTTTTTAGTAACTTTGGCTGCAATACTTACAGCTTCTTCTAAAGTTTCTACAAAATAAATATTTTTGTTATTATTTAATTTTTTACCAATCACCATACCAGTTGTTGGCATACATATAATATTTTCTACATCACATTTATTTAAAAATTCTATAAAGTCATTATAATCTATTCCTCTATCCATGCCCCCAAAAATTAATGTATTAACACGCTTTAAAGAATTTATAGCTGCAATGGTTGCCTCTGGGATAGTCGCAATTGTATCACTATAATAAGTAATAGAATTAAATGTTCCAATATTTTCCATACGATGAGAAAGCCCTTTAAAACTATTTATTGTCTCTATTGTTTTATTTAAATCTAAATTAAATAATTTTGAAAACAACAATACTACCATAATATTTTTTAAATTATGTATGCCTAATAATTTTCTTTCATCATTAATGTTATAAAGTTTTTCACCATTAAAAACTATATAATCATCTTCTATATAAATAGTCTTATCATCTACTAATTTAGAATTATCTGTAAATTTATATAAAGAACAAAAATAACTATTGTCTTTTATTTTATCTGCTAAAGTATCATTATCTAAACAATACACGCCAATATCACTAAAAGTTTGATATTTAAACATATTCATCTTACAGTCATGATAATGATTAACACTTCCAGCATGATCCAAATGATCTTGAAATAAATTTAAGATAACTCCATAATGTGGGGAGGTATTAATAAATTCTAATTGATGACTAGACATTTCTACTACCAAAATAGAATCATCATTAAATTTATCAATATCATCTAGTGTAGGGTTACCTATATTACCAAGTAAAAATACATTTTCTCTTTGAGATTTTAAAACTTCATATAAAAGTGTAGAAGTTGTACTTTTACCTTTAGTACCAGTTATCCCTATAACATTATTTTTATAATATTTAAGTAAAAGTTCTAACTGTGATGTTATTTTTTCTCTAATGTTACTAGTTTCAATATCTTTAAATGTTATACCCGGAGATTTAATAATTAAATCATAAATATCTAAATTATTTAAATAATCATCCCCCATAACAAAATCAATATTATTATCATTTTGTAACATTTCTAAAGTACTAACATCATTTTTATCAATAATAGTAATAATTTGATTAGGTAAATATTTTCTAATAAAATTATAAGTTGATTTACCTTCTACTCCAAAACCTAATATTGCTACTTTTTTATCTTTTAATTCTTCAACTATTTTATGATACATCTTCTAGTTCTCCTTTAATAATATTTAAAAAGTGTTCATCAAGATTATGAATATTATTAAACTTTGATTCATATTTGTGATTTAGTTCCGAAGGATAGTGTTCTTTATAATATTTTAATAAATATGGTAAATCTTCTAATTTTTGAATTAACAAACTAACAGAATATCTAACTTCCTCATAAGTTCCAACGCATTCAAATGGTTTAGTTTCACCATATCCTAAAAGTTCAATAAAGGTATTTAATAAATCTTTTCTTTCAAATAAATCTTCGCCAAATATACCAATTAATTTATCTTTATATAAAAACGGACTTAAAATAGTATATACAAATAAACATTTAGGACAATTACAGCACCAATTCCAATTACTATTTTTACTGCCCACATTACAACTTTTAAATACTTTATGATACTTATCATATTTTGAAAATAACATTCCTATTTGAAATTCTGTTAAAGGTCTAAGTAAACTAAAATATTTAATATCTAAATTAAAATGCTTTTTTGTATATTCATTAAAATCATTTTCAAATTCATATGTCTTTGAGTATTGATGATTGATTTTAGTTCCAATTACAGTAGCTTCATTCGCACTTGCTTCATTAGATAAAACTATATATTTTTTATTATTAATGTATGCGGTTAAATAAGTAATAAATGCTACTAAAGAACTAAAAGGAGTATGCCCATTTAAATATCCTTTTTTATTTAATTCAATAAGTTTTGGATCAATAGTCCTTTTTACTATTTTAATATTATTTTCATTATACCCCGAAACTTTCGCACATTCTAAATTAGTTTCTTTAGGGTTTAAAATAAAGCAATCATTATTTTCTTCATTTTTTAATAGTTCCAAAGTAACAACAGAATCCTTTCCACCACCTATAGGAATTAAATTACCTATTCCTTTAAATGAAGATGGACCTAATTCTAATTCTTCACCTTCTATTTGAAAATTAAATAAATTATCTTCTTCAATAGAAATGTTATTTACATATAAAAATTCACCTAAACCATAATAATATAACTTTTTAAACCAATTTATTTGTTCTTTATCTAAATAACCAGCTTTTATAACTATATTAGGACTACAAGTACATTTAATATAACTAATTACTTCAATTAAACCAATATGAAAAATTAATGTCTTTAAATAATTATCTTCTAAATTTAAATCATTATTAGCTTTTATTTCTAAAGTTGGAGTAAAACTTTCTAAATTAGGAATATCAAAAAAATATTTAATCTTTAATTTATTATCTTCTATTTTATATTCATACTTTTCATAAATAAAAGTTGGATATAATTTTCTTAAATCTGAAAAATTCTTATTCATACAATCACCATCTATAAATTATACTTAATTAATTATAATTTATATTATTATACCATATTTTAATTATATTTTTTAATACATAATAAAAAGATGGTTAAACCATCTATATTTATTTATTTTTTTCTTCTATTGATTTTAAATATTCATCACATGTGATATTTGCAATTTGTTCCCAACTAATTCCAAGTGTTTTTTGAGCATTTATAGAAACTTTTTTTAATAAGTCTTTATTATTAATTATTTCTTTTATTCTATTTTTATATTTCACTTCATCTAATTCTGAAAGAAAACCATTTTTACTATCTTCAATTGTTTTACCAACCATACTATCTTTAATAAATAATCCTGGAGTTTTATTGACAGCTGCTTCAATGCGTACCAAACTAGATGTATCCATTAAAGACGGAAATAATAATAAATCAGCTCTTGCATAAATAGATGATAACACCAATCTATCTTCAATTCTACCAGTTAAAATAATATCCTTTTCCATATGGTATTGTTTTATTTTAGTTTTTAATCTATCTTCATCTGGCCCACTACCTACATATAACATTTTAAATTTAATATTATCTTCTTTTAACAGTTTTAATGCATCTAATATAAAAAATATATTTTTATAATCTATTATTCTACCCACATATAATAAAACTATATCTTTATTTTCTAATTTATAGATCTTATTAGTTGCCTCTAAATTATGTTTTACATCTTCTAAGGGACGTAAATCTGTTCCATTATGTATTACTACTGGTTCATACTTGTAACCATATTTTTTTATATCATCTGTAAGTGGTTCATTAACTACTATACATTTGTCACACTTATTAAAAACATTTATTATAAATTTCATTACTTTATTAACAAGCCATTTTTGATTAGTAATTCTTTTAATATCAAATTCAAATCTAGTATGAACGGTTCCAATACAAGGTATATTTAAATCATGCGCTAATTTAATACCTAATTTACCCATTGTAAAAGGTGAATGAATATGAATAACATCAAACCTTTCATTTAAAAGTTCTTTATATATTTTAGATTTTTTTCTAGGCATCAAACCTAATCTATGTTCTGTATAAGGAATTTTTATACTATCTATTCTTATAATTTTATATTCTTTTTTATAATCTTCTTTATATGTTTTTGTGTAAGGGACTACAACTGTTACATCATGATATCTTGCTAACGCGCGAGCTAAACTATCTATTACAACAACAACCCCATCTATAGCAGGATAAAAACTATCCATAAATATACCTATCTTTAATCTTTTTTTCTTCATATGATCACCTACTTTATATGTTATTTTTACGAAATCAATAATATTATAACATACGATGTAACCAAATACTACTATAACAAAATTTTAAAATATTATTAAATAAAAAGATGGTTAAACCATCTTATAAATATAATTGCATCATTAATAAATAATATTCTATTTTATGATAATCTGGAATTATTCCTAACTCTTCATAAAATTTTTCAACATATTCTTTACCAAAGTTTCTAACAATTGATTTTTGACAAATAGCAAGGTCAAACCATTTATCAGCAATACCACATTCACCTACATCAATAAATCCTGAAAAATTATCATTTAAACAAAATATATTAGGTAAACTAGTGTCTCCATGTGAAAAAACTAGTTCTTCTTCAAATCTATTATCATCTAAATATTTAATAATTTCTTCTAATGAATTAAATTTGTCTTTTACAGCTTCTGGTAACTCGTTATAATTAATTAAACCTTCTTTAACATTAGTTTTTACTAAATTAAGTTTATAATCTAAAGCTACATTCATAGGACAATTAGAAATATCTACACTAGTAATTTTTTTAAATGCTTGGGCTATTATTTTAATACCTAAATTTGGATTTTCTAACATATTTTTAGAACAAACCATTTCACCTAAAATAGCTTCTGTAATTAAAAATTCAGTACTATTATCTACATCATAAAGAACTACTTTAGGAACTTCAAGTTTTCCTTCAAGCCATTTTAAAGCATTATATTCTTTTGTAAGTAAGCCTTCACTTGCCATTTTAATAAAAAATATTTCATTGTTTTTTTTTATTTCAAAAACTTGAGAATCAGAACATCCAATTCCTATTTCTTTTAATTCAGCGTTTTTTAAAAAGTTCTCTACTTTACTACTTAATTTATAATTAAATTTCATGACTATCATCCTATCTTTTTCTATCTGAAGGAGTATTAGTTAATCTTTTTTGTTTACTTTCTTTAAAGTAATCATAATTTCCTAAATATTGAACAATTTGTTCTTCTTCAATATTAACTACTCTTTGAGCAAGTTTATTAATAAAATATCTATCATGAGATATAAAGAATAATGTACCTTTATATTCATTTAAAGCTTCTTCTAATATTTCTTTTGTATCAATATCTATATGGTTAGTAGGTTCATCTAGTATTAATAGATTAGCCTTCTTTTGAATTAATTCAAATAATTTTAATCTTACTTTTTCTCCACCTGATAATGTACCAACTCTTTTAAATACATTTTCACCATAGAATAAGAATTTGGCTAGAGTAGCTCTAAGACGAGTTTCATCACCATCAAATACTTTTCTAGCTGTATCTAATATAGTAGCTTTATCATCTTCAAATTTTATTTCTTGAGGAATATAACCGATACTTACATTACTTCCTACTTTAATTGTTCCTTGACTTATATTATCTCCATTTAATATAGCTTTAATTAAAGTTGACTTACCTGTTCCATTTTTACCCATCATACATACTTTTTCGCCATATTTAAGGCTCATTGAAGCTCCATCAAATAAAACTCTATCGCCTAATATAATACCTAAATCATCGATAACTAAAACATCGTTCCCAGATCTTCCTTTTATTTCAAAATCAAGAGGAATTTGTTTTTTACTATCTGGTCTATCCAAAATTTCCATTTTTTCTAGTTTTCTTTCAATACAAGCAGCTCTTCTAAAAAATCTAGGGTTATCTCCACGTTCTCCCCATTCTTTTAATTTTTTAACAGCAGCTTTCATTGCTTCAATTTGTTTTTGTTGTGTTTTATATTCTTCAAATTCCGCTAAAGCTCTTCTTTCACTTTCTTCTAAATAATAAGAATAGTTTCCATGATAAACTTCAGCTTTCCCTTTATCCATTAAAACTGTTTTAGTGGCTACTTTATCTAAAAAATATCTATCATGTGAACTAATAATAATTGTTCCTTTATAATTTGATAAAAATTGTTCAAACCATTCTAATGTGTCTATATCTAAGTGATTAGTGGGTTCATCTAAAAGTAATATATCAGGATTACTAATAATAAGTGAAGCTAAATTAACAATTGTTTTTTCTCCACCTGATAATGTATTAAAATATCTATCTAACATATTATCATTTATTTTAAATCCTCTACAAATTTTACTTACTTGTTCATCTATTTCATATCCGCCCATCATAGCAAATTTTTCTTGTAATTGTCCATAACTTTTAAGAATAGAATCTAATTTAGATGGATCAATATTCGCCATCTTTTGTTCATATTCTCTTAATTTTTTTTCTATTTCAAAAATTTCTTTAAAACTACTAAGTAATATATCTCTTACTGTACAATCATCAGTTACTTTAGGAGGCATTTGTGAAAGCATTCCAATAGTTGCGCCTTTACGAGTTGCAACCATTCCTTTACTTACTGTTTCTTTACCTATAATTACATTAAATAAAGTAGTCTTACCACAACCATTAGGACCTATTAAAGCTATTCTTTCCCCTGTATTTGCTTCCAAATCAAATTCATCTAAAACATTTTTAAAACCAAAACTTTTTACAGCTTTATTTACACTAATATCTATCATTTTCTCACCTCGCATCAAATGAAATTCAAATTAAACAAGCATATTATAACACAATTATTTATCTTTTTCTATGGTGTCAAATATTTTTTGTAAATTCTTTATTTGCTTATTTATTTTTACATTTCTAGTTCTAAGTAATATAACCTGTTTATCACTGTTTTTTAAGTTATATATTTTACTATTTTTTAAACTTGGTAATCCATAATTAGGAACTTTATGTTTTTGTTGATATTCTAATTTATATAATTTAGAAAGACTTATAAATTTATTATAACTATCGCGATCCAAAAGAATAGGGAAACGATGCCATACATTAGAATATATATTATCTTTAGTTGCAATCATTTCGATATTTCTATTTTTTAATTCTATAAAGTACTTAAATGCATTTTTTCTTTGTTCTTTAACTACTTTATTACCTATTTTTATAAGTTTTTTCAAATTAATTTTATGACAAAGTGGATATAAATAAGAATATATTAAATTATTTTGTAATCTACTTTCATTATCACAAAAATCAAAGTATTTATAATATTCTTTATTATTAAAAAACATACCCCCACCAATTCCATAACTTAGTGGTTTAGTGTGTCCAAAAGAAGTTACGACTATATCAGCATCTTGGCATTTTAAAATATTCCACGATTGTGCTATATCTTCAATTATTTTAATACCCATTTTTTTATACTTTTTTTTATCTAAGTTATGTAGTATACCGTACTGATGAACTAACAAAATGCAGTCTATTTTTTGCTTTTTTATTACTTCAGAAATTTCTTCATCTGTTAATATTAAGTTATCTTTAGGTACAACAATAATAGGATTATAATTTAACTTTTTAATTGTACTCATAATAGAATAACATACTTCTGAAGAAACCAATATATTGGCTTTTTCTTCTAAATTTAAACATTTAAAAGCAAGTTCAATTGCAAGTGTTCCAGAATATGTTATTACTCCATACTTCTTATTAAAATATTTAGCTAAAGCATTACCTAATTTTTGATTACTTTTTCTCACTTTTTCCACTCCTTCATTTTTTACAATGAAATACATGTTTATGTTCAAAACCTGGTGCTCCATACCCATCATCAATTTTTAATATTGATAATAAATTATTTAAAGTATTTAAAACAAAATACTCATCATAATATAAATATTTTTCTTTTTCTATCACTATCTTTTGACTATTTACTAAGTGATATTTAATTATAAATTCTATATAATTACTTTTTCTTATAGAAGTATAATAAACTTCTACTTGTTCTTTTAATTCACTATGTTCTTTCGTAAATAGTAATTGTTCTTTGATTTCTGGTTTTTTATTAAAACTTTCGGATAAATCAAATAAAACAATTGTTTTTTCGTTACATATCTTATAGATTTGTTTAATCATTTCTATGAATTTATTTTTATCACCAGAAAACTGTAAAGTACTATAAGGAACTATAATTAAATCAAAATCTTTTTTTATAGGATTATAATTTATAAAATCACAACATACTACATTAATATTACTAGTTTTCTTTTTTAAAAGATTTAATCTTTCTAAATCCATATCTAACGCTGTAACTTGAGCATACTTGCTTAAAGGAATAGCAACTCTTCCGGTACCTGCTCCTATAATAAGTACATTCTTTGCCTTATAAAATTTCATTTGTTTTATATAATAATTAATGTCATCATTTTGACCTCTTAAAGTACATTCATTATAAAAATCATACATAAGAGCTAATAATTCATTATCATTCATAATACCCCTACTTTTCTCCATAATCATATAAATTTAAATAAGGTTTATTTTCTTTATTCCAATGCATATTATAAAATCTACTTTGATAAGTTCCGAAAGAAATATTAAAGTCTTCTATACTTTCAAATACAGAACCTTCAAAATCTACATATTTAACAATATCATTTTCAATAAAAAACTTAAATATTTGATGATATAAAAACGCTATAGCAACATCATCTTGTTTTTCTTCATAATATGAATAAAGTATATAGGCTGTTTTTTTGTCCCATGCCATATGAACTCCGCCTACGACTTTACCATTTTCTAAAGCTACAAAACACATTCCACGATTATGTTTAATAGTTTTTCTAATATAATCTTTAACATCTAATGCAGTAGATTCATAATTATATTTTGCTTCCCATTTCATAGCTTTATTAGTATCAAAATATTTAATATCTTTATCAACTACAAACTCATAATTTCTCTTTATTGCTCTTTTTATATCTTTTTTTCTATCGCTACCATAATTTTTAAAAATTTCTTCTATTCCTTTAGATAAATCTAATTTATAAGTATATCTAACTTCTGGAGTAAAATTATTTCTAATAAATGGCATAATATCAATAATTTCATTATCTATAGAAAAATCCGCACTCTCAAAATTTTCTTTAATAAATTTACACAATACTTTTTCTACATTTCTAATATATCTTATTTTATTACGATTTTCTTTAGGCAAATTAAATATAACAGGTCCACCATAAGGAATATACATAGTACTTTGAAAAATAATTTTAGAATTTCCAGAATTAAAATAAGGCATAAATCCTTGTAATTCATTTTTATCATTTAATATTTTTAAAATTTTATTACTATTTTTAAACTTCAAAAACCAAGAATAAGCAAAACAAGTTCCATTAAAACTATTATCTATAAGCTCATCTATATTTTTAAGTTCTTCTATATTTCCAAATTCTATATGCATAAATTACTCCTTTGAAATTATTATATGACATCTTTTTATTTCATTATTTTTTAAATCATCATATGTCTTATTTCTTCTTCCCCAAAAATCTAAACTCAAAATACTAGAAACACTATATAAATATTCAATATGATTAAATAAGCAAAAAAATCCAGCACATTCTTTTCTACCTTCATACGAAGAACCCCATTTTACATTAAACCAAGTGTCTTTATTTTTAAACATTAAAGTATACCCTAAAGGAATACCTTTTTTATAAATAACTTGTAAGCTTGTTTCTAAAGGATTATTTAATAACATTGGAAGGTACTGTAAATCTTCCCTATCCAAACTTTTCATATCTGAATTTTCTTCCCTTTTCCAAGAGTTATAATCAATTACTAATACATCTTTCCATAATCTTAAAACATCTTCATTTTTAGAATTTTTTATTTGAAATTTTTCTTTATTTTTTATATATTTCTTATAATTCTTTTTAATTTGATTAGAACTTAACGTATCAATATAAACATTTAAAGGTGTATTTAAATCTAATAAAGGAGAATCCCAACAATCAAGCTCTTCAAATTTAAAGTTATTTTTTCTTGCCCAAATTTTTAATCTTTCAATACTTTCTTGATTATCAAAGTAACTAAATCTTACTTTTTTATTATTTTCTATTTCCTTTTTAATTTGTTCTAAGACTTTTTCACTTATATTAAAGTTAAAGAAGTTTTGGCACTTTAAAATACTCTTATCTTCATAAAAATATAAATTATCATATACTTTTATTTTATCTATATCATATCTTATATATAATGCATTTATCCAATCAGAACTCATCGTAAAATTAAAGTTCATCTTTGTACTCCTTTAAACATTTTATAATATATTTAATATGTTTATTTTTTAAAGAAGCAGATAAGTTGTAAAACGCTACTCTTTTAAATAAAGAATATGAATAAGATAAATCACTTTCTCGATAATGACTTACATTATAAGGAAATCCACTTGTATGCCATGATTGTTTTTTTATAAATGTATCAAAATTAGAAATTAAATTACTACAATATAAATTAAAACCAATTCCCTTATTATTCATTTTTTTAATAAAATCTGAACACTCTTTTTCAGATTTAAACTCTATAGCAAGGCTTGTAAATATCGGTTTAGAACCTATTACAAATGGTCTAATATTATAAAATTTGGTATCAATATTATTTACAATTTTATAATAAGTATCATTTTGTTTCCTAATAATTTTTTCAATTTTATTTAATTGTTCTAAAGCTATAGCACTTTGAATTTCAGTTATTTTAAAGTTTTCTCCAAAAAAAGTTTTTCCATTTTCCCAAGTTGGATAATTACAACCATTTCGGTATCCTCCATTATCATGGTACATTTTAGCTTTTTCATATACTTGTTTATTGTTGGTTGCTAAAAATCCACCTTCACCGCAAGTAATTGTTTTCCCAGCTTGAAGACTAAATGCTCCAATGTTTCCCAAAGTCCCTACCTTTTTATTATTGATACTTGCTCCAAAAGCTTGAGCTGTATCTTCAATAACTACTAAGTTATGTTTTTTAGCAATTTTATTTATTTCTATCATATTACAAGGTTGTCCTTGCATATGAATAGCCATAATAGCTTTTGTTTTATCAGTAATCTTTTCTTCTATTTTTTTATAATCTATATTCATAGTATTATCTATATCTACAAATACAGGAATAGCACCACAAGATAGCACTTCGCTTGCTGATGCTATAAATGTAAAAGGTGACATTATAACTTCATCCCCACATCCTATATCACTCGCAATACAAGCAAGTTTTAAAGCAGCACCACCACTTGTACAAGCAAGTACATATTTAACGCCTAAATATTCGGCCAAATTCTTTTCAAACTTGTCTGTTTTATATTGTAAATTAGGACCATGATATCTAAATAAACTTTTACTTTTTAAAACTTTTTTTACTGCTTTAATCTCTTCTTTACCGATATAATGAGTACCAATAAAAGGATCATTTGGAATCTTCACAAAAATCCCCCCTTTACTTATTTTCTTCATATATTATTTTAGCTATTTTAAAAGCTGCATCTTTTTCAAATTCATTAAAATAAGTGTTTCTTTTTTCAAAATATTTTTCTTGATTAGAATTTAAATATTTACTAATTATTTTATTAACACTTTCTTTATAATCATAATCTAAATATTGTTTTATATTTTCTAAAACCATATCTACTCCAGATTTTTCATCTAAATACATAGGTATTTCTTTATAAAAATTAAAATTATCCCAATTTAATATATCAAAACCAAAATCCATTTTTCTATAGTAGTTTAATTGTAACATCTGACTATAATTTATAGCAGGCAAATACATAATATTTTTATTTTCATTAATTGTTTCTATAAAATTACCAAGTCCTGATGACATAATACAGTGACTGGATTCTTGCATACATTTTAAATATTCTTCATTTGATAAAGTTTTAATAAATACTTTATCATTTTCTTTATCTAATTTAATATTATTAATTACTTTGCTACCACCACAAATAATAATTTTATCAAATTTATTTATTTCGTTTGTAGAAAGAATTTCATTAATAATTTTATTATAAAATTTATTTATTATAGTTTGATCAAATAGAAATGATGAAGCCCCACCTAAATTAATAATTAATTGATTTTTAGTTTTGCCTTTATAAGAGTTTTTTAAATTTCTAACAGGTCCTAAAAATATAGGATTATCAATAACATGACCAACTCTATCAAAGTTTTCTTTACATGAGAATGTTTCTGATATAAAGAACTTCTTAACTTTACCTAACTTTTCTGGTATTTCATCCCACATCCATACTAAGTTATCAACATAATAAACATTCTTTATATAATCTAAACTGAAGATTGCTCCATTAATATTTTCACTTGAAAAATAGATATCATATTTTAAAAATACATCTTTATGTTTTTCTAAATCAACCATGTCAAAAGTATCGCACTCATAAAATTCATTAAAATATCCACTCATTTTAGCTTGTTCTAAAGAAATTCCTGAACCGATAAAATCAACAATTACATCAGGATATTTAATTAATTCTTTTATAACATTAAGACAAGTCGCAATAGGACCATATCCAAAACTTTCAGCTGATACTAATATTTTCATTTTTATAACTCCTTTATTTTAAAATAACATTTATTAAATTGACAATTAGCTTCATCACACTTTTTCTTGCAATCAAGCTCACTATTTAATAATTTTGTTTGTAATTCACTTCTTTTTGAACCATTCCAAATTTCTGTAAATGTTTCATTATGTAATTCACCAATCTTATATATAGTTCTATCTCTATGGATACTACAATCACAAGGATATACAAATCCTGTTGGAGCATCTATAAAAACGCAATATGATGGATAAACACATTTTAAATCTAAATTAATACTTCTATCTCCATTTGAATTAATTTCTTTTTTAAAAAAATTAATATCACTACATAAAAATTCTATACCTAATGAAGCAGATAAACTTAAATAATAATCTAAATTATTATTATAATTATTCATTTGTTCTTCTGTAAAAAATAAATCATCACAATCTTTAATAATTATTGGATTAATATAGTCAAAATCAAATCTTTCTTTTAACCTAATAAAACTTTCAAAATCATCTATATTTTTTTTATTTAATACGTGGTTAATTGCTACTTTAGTATTTGGCATATATTTTTTTATTAAATTAATATTACGAGTAACAATATCCCATAAACCAACTACTCTTCTCAGTTCATCATGTATTTCTGCATTAAAACTATCAATTGAAAAAAACACTGCATTTATATCATAAGTAGCTAATTTTTTTATTTTTTCTTCATCTAAATTTAAACCATTTGAAATAACATTTATATGAATACCTTTTTTAGTAGCATATTCAATATATTTAAATATATCATCATTAATAAAAGGCTCTCCACCACCTGTAAAATGAATATATTTAGTCCCAAGTAAGCTTAATTCATCTATTAATTTAAATACATCTATAGAACAATTTTTTTCTTTATTCTCCCTTACATCACAAAAAACACAATTAGCATTACAAAGATTACTTAAAGATAAATAAGCATAATATGGTTTGTCATAAAACTTTAGTAAGTCTTGTTTTTTTTCTTTTAGTAATTTCAAATACATAGTTACACCTCATTTAAACCATCCAATATTCCACTTATTGTTTGTAACATTGAATCATTTAAAAAATCATTACATTTATAATATTTAGTATTAGTTAAAGTATCTAATCCCATAACAACTGGAGAATACATAAAATTATCTTCTACTAAAATGTGTAAATCTTTTTTTAAAGCGGATGCCCAACCTAACTCAATATGAACTCCACCACTTATTCCTTTAGATAAATGATTACCAGGTATTACTATAATAGCATCACTAGATTTAATTCCTTCATAATCACTTAAAGTACACTCTTGAGGTCCCTTATGATCTACTCCCCAATTTTCTCTTTTTATAGCTAAATAATAATCAAAACCCTTATTAGTAATCAAATTAATTAAGTTTTCAAAAAACGGCTGATATTCTTTTTTTACAACATAATTTTCTTCTTCACATAATCCAGTAAATGGACAAGATATAAATACTTTCATTTTTTTCCTACCTTCTAAAATATTTTTTCTTTGTTAATAATTTATCTGTTAATGATGTTTCACTTATGCATAAATTATTATTAATTCCGGTTGCAATAAATCTTCCATCAGTATTTACTAAACGGTGAAAATCACTTCCAACAGAAGTTAATAAATCATGTTTTTTAGCAATATCATATAACCAAATAGTATCTTTTTTTAAGCAATCTGATTGATATATTTCTATTCCATCTATTCCCATAGAAATAAGTTTGTGAGTAATAACTTCAACTTCTGCTTTATCTAATTTATAAGCCATAGGATGAGCAAAAACAACATATCCTCCAGCAGAATGTATAGCATCAATTACATGTCTAACAGAAACTTCATAATCTTCGCCATAACTAAATCTATTAGCTTTATAATAAACTCTTAACTTATCTATTGATTCTTTTGAATAATTACCCTCTTCAAAACATTTAATAATCTCTCTATCAAACCAACAATAACGGCTAAAATTTAAATAGCCAATTTCCTCTTCTGGTAATACTTTTACCATTTCTTTTACCTTTTTTACTACGCTCATATGAGCATCTATTCTTTTATCTTTCATTTCATTTAATAACTCTTCTAATTTATGGTTATTTTCATTAAAACCATAACCTAGAATATGTAGTTTTATTTTCTTATTGTTAATTACTATATAAGAAGAAAACTCAACTCCATTTATGCCAACTAAACCCTTTTTAATACTTTTTTTAAATTCATTCAAACCTTCAATTGTATCATGATCAGCAATTGATAAAATTTTAGTACTGTTATCATTTGCTAGTTCAATAATTTCTGTCGGAGTAAAATATCCATCTGAATTATTTGAATGAACATGCAAATCAATGTATTTACTCATAAGTATCACCTCTAATTATAATTATATAGACTTATCTGTAATTTGACCAATACCTAAATCTTATATGTTATAAGTTATAATTATAACAAAAAAAGGAAACTTTAATTATTTCCTTTTTTAAATATATTTACAAAATCTTTGACAATATCATGATTAAATTTTTTATTGTATGCTACACTAACAGGGATAAATACTTTATCAATATCAACATTAACTTCAAATAATTTACCATTTTCAATATCTTCTAAAACAAAATTTTTAATCATCCAGCCAATTCCAATTCCTTTACTGATTATGCCTTTTGAAACAGAAGATGAATTAGCTTCAATTAAAGGATTTAATACTATTTGTTTTTTCTTAAAATACATATCTATCATTTTTCTATTGGCGGTATGTGGTCCAGGTAAAATTAATGGATAATTTACTAATTCAGAAGCCTTTACTATCTCTTTTTCTGCAACACTCTTAAATTGCTCACTACATACAAAACAACTTTCCAAATTAAGAATATCATATTTAGATAAAGGAGAACCATCTAAATCAGGCATATCAGTATCAATAACAATATCCAGTTCTCTTTTAGTTAGCATCTTTAACATTTCTTCAGATTTCTTATTAACAATATTAATTCTTATATTGGGGTATTTTTCATTAAAAATTTTCAAATAATTAACAAAATAAAATGTCCCTATATGAGTAGGCACCCCAATATTAATAATATCAAAAGAAGCCTCTTTTGCTTTATCTAACATCTCTTGATTTGCGAGTGCAAGTTCACAAAGTTTTTCAGAATAATAATAAACTACTTCACCAGCCGGTGTTAACTCAATCCCTTTAGAAGTCCTTTTAAAAAGTTCTAAATTTAATTGTTCTTCTAATTTTTTTATTGCTTGAGTTACTGCAGGTTGTGAAATATATAACTCATGTGAAGCTTTAGTAAAACTTTTGTATTTTCCTACTATATAAAATGTTTTATATAAATTTAAATCAACATTCAAATTCATACTACACCTCCAACACTATATTGTTTAATAAATTTATTATATCATATGGGGGTCTTTATCTGCAACACAACAAAAAAAGGTTAACGTAAATTAACCTTTTTTATATATATTAAAGCGATTTTCTTTAGCTATTTTTTTATTTTGGTGGAGCTGAGGAGAATCGAACTCCTGTCCAAAAATATATTCATATAAATTTCTACAAGTTTAGTCAGTTAATAAAATTCCTAGATAAACTGATAACTAACAATCTATTTTCTAGTAAGCCTATAAAATTCATTATTACTTCTAGGCGCCGTAATAATATATCCCATTAAATCGAGCCTCTTAAAAACTCCATGGGAGAAAGTTTATAAGAAGCAGCCTCCATTATATTAAGCGAAAGCTAATTGATTTCTGTTTCCAGTTATTTTTTGTTTGCACTTAACGCGTGCCTTCGACTTGCCATCTATACTTCAATATTTCTGTCGAAACCTAAACAGCCCCATAAATGTATAACCATTATAGCATACTTACAAAAAAAATCAAATATACATAGCACACTAATAAACTCTTTTCATAAAATATTAAAGGTGATTATATGAATATTGATTATAGCTTTGGAAATCAATACTACCAATATTTTGGTGATAAAGGAATTAAAAGTATAGAATATAATATTTTAGCCCCTGAACAGGAACAATTAATCCAACCAGGAATGGAATACATAATGACACCTAGACCTATTTTTGATAATCCTAATTATATAGGAAGTAATAAATTAAAAGATAAGGTGGCAATTATTACTGGTGGAGATAGCGGTTTAGGAAAAGCTGCTGCCATTGCATTTGCTAAAGAAGGCGCTAAAATTTTAATACCTTATTATAATGAACATAGAGATGCTTTAGAAACAAAAGAATATATAGAAAATCTGGGTGGAATATGTGAAATAATTTCTGGAGACATTGCCAATAAAAATTTTTCTAACCAAATAGTGAATTGTGCTTTAGAAAAATTTGGTAAAATTGATATATTGGTTAATAACGCTGGTGTACAATACCAACAAGATAGTTTAGATTGTATATCAGATGAACAATTTGACCAAACTATGAAAGTTAATGTTTATGGAATGTTTTATTTAACTAAAGCTGTTTTACCTTATTTAAAACCCGGTTCATCTATCATTAATTTATCTTCTGTAACAACTTTCTATGGTGAACCACAACTTATAGATTATGTAACTACTAAAGGGGCTATTGTAGGTTTTACTCGTTCACTTGCTCGTAATTTAGCTCTAAAAAACATTAGAGTTAATGCGATTGCTCCTGGATTTTTTTGGACACCTTTACAACCTGCATGCTGGGTAAAAGAAAAAATACCTTCATTAGGAGCTGATGCAGCTATGGCTAGAGGAGCTATGCCGTATGAATTAGCGCCAACATTTGTTTTTTTAGCTAGTGATGATTCTAGTTATGTAACTGGGCAAGTAATTCATAATAATGGTGGTCAAATAATGGGATAAAAATAAAAAGTAGCTAATATTGTAATTAATATTAGTTACTTTTTTATGCATGACTTAATACATATCTTAAAGCTTTTTGTGGTGAACCATAAGAAAGAGAATAACTCATACTTCCTACTATATGTTCTTGAACTAAAGATACTTCTTTTTCTTCACCTAATTCATGTACAGGAACCATAATAAATTTTTCTTGTTTTAATCTAGGAATAAAAGATTCATTAAATTCTATTTTATATTTTGTTTCATAATTATATGATTTTAACAAAAGATCATAATCTGTATTAACATTTATTTTTCTTAAAGAACTCACTAAAACTTTTAATTGCTGAACTGACATAGGTTGAAACATTTTAAATAATAATGCCTCTGGTATTCTAAATAAAATATGAAGTGGAACGTATGTCAAAAGATCTTTAAAGTTTTGTTCAAATGGTAATGAAAGCGCCATATTCAAAGGCATTCCAATAAGCATAGATAAAGATGAATAAATACAAACTCTTTTAGTAAGTCTTGTTAATGAAAAACCTTTTTTTGCTTCCTCCATTTTTTCAAACAAATCATAATTAATTTTTATTTTCATAAATATATTTTATTTTTGATCTTTCCCAAATTTTTTAATAAATCTTTTAATAACATTTTTTTCACGCAGTTCTTTTGGAAACGGCATTTTTAATTTGCCTGACATAAATAAGAATACGTCACTTAATGAATGCATTTTAAATTCTAATAAATCACATTCATCTGATAAACTTGCATTTTTCTTTCTATCTTCCATAGACATCGCATTATATTTTTCTGCTAATTTATTTCTTTTATCACAAATATCTTGTCCCATTTGCATTATTTCTTCATCTTTTAAATCTTTTACTTGGTTATAATCAATCATCCAATCTAAACCTTTAAAAAATTCTATTTCATAACACTTGTCAAATTTTACAAATTCATATCTATTTCTGTTATCAATTATAACAATACCTTCACCATATACTTTTTCAAAAATAGTTGCTGGTATTGGCAGCTCTGTATGAGTTAAATATGCTATATCATTTTTTTGTACATATGCAGCATTTTCTGTTATTATTTTCATAAAATCCCCTCCTAAGCGAAAACTATAATATCATAATTTATGTTAAACTTCTAGTCATTTACATAAATTTTTATATTAAATTTAACGATTTAGAATTTATATGTTATAATTTTAGTGGTGATAATATGAAAATATATAATAAATTAGTCAGAGATAAAATTCCTGAAATAATGATTAAAAATGGTGCAAAACCTGTAACTAAAATTCTAAGTGACGAAGAATATAAATTAGAACTAAATAAAAAACTTTTAGAAGAAGTAAATGAATATTTAGAAAGTGATGATATTTTAGAGCTTGCGGATATTCAAGAAGTATTACTAGCCCTTATAAATACTACTAATATGACTTATGAGGAATTTGAAAAAATAAGAAAAGAAAAAGTTTCAAAAAGAGGTGCTTTTGATAATAAAATTTTTTTAGAAAAAGAAGAGTAATAAAAAAAGGAAATAATTAATTTTATTTCCTTTTTTAATATTTTTTTAATTGTCTTTCTATATCTCTATCAATATCTTTTTTCTTAATTGCTTCTCTTTTATCATAATTTTTTTTCCCTTTAGCAACACCTATTAATATTTTAGCAATATTCTTTTTAAAATATAATTTTATAGGAACTAAAGTATAACCTAACATTTGAACTTTTTCATTTAATTTTAAAATTTCTTTTTTATGAAGCAATAACTTTCTTGTTCTGGTTTCATTGTGATTAAAGATATTACCTTGCTCATAATGACTAATATGCATATTAAGTAAGAATATTTCACCATTTTTTATAATAGCATAACTATCTTTTAAATTAGCAGAACCATTTTTTATAGATTTGATTTCCGTACCAGTTAACACAATTCCTGCTTCTATCGTATCTAATATTTCATAATCATATTTTGCTTTTCTATTATTTATTTCTATCATAATTGTTCCTATTCAATAAATCCTGTTTGTATTCTAGAATCATTAGTTTTATTTATAATTGGTTTATACTCATTATAAATTGATTGATAACCATAAAGTATACTATCATTAAGTTTATTAAATGGTATTACTTGAAACTTAGTATAATAATAATAATGTGTCCAAATAAGATCTCCTTTTACATCACTAATACTAATATCGGTGGTTTTTCCATCTGTAGTAGTTTTATTTATTGTAAAAGCAGCTATCATACCTACTCTTTTATTAATTCCATCTTGCGCAGAAATAAAATTACCTAAAGAATAAATGACTAAAGTATCATCAATAAATTCAATTGGTTGAATAACATGAGGATGGTGACCAATAATTACATCTACTCCAAGTGAAGCTAAGTATGCTGCTTGTCTTCTTTGTTCTTCAGTTGGAACATGTGTATATTCTGTTCCCCAATGCATAGATACCATAACAATATCTACTTTATCACGAACTTTTTCAATATCTGCTTTAGCTTGAGCATCACTATATACATTTACTAAATAATCTTTACCATATGGTACTGGTATTCCATTAGTCCCATATGTATAACCTAAAAGAGTATAAGTTATACCATTTTTTTCTTCAATTCTAACTGCATCTCTTTCTTCTTTAGAAGCATAATTTCCAACTGCATATACCCCTTCTTGATTTTTCCAAAAGTTTGCAGAATAAGTAGCTCCTGTTTCAAATTTATCTAAAGTATGATTAGAAGCAACATTAACCATATTAAATCCTGTTTTAATTAAGTCTAACCCAATTTCATCTGGTGAATTAAAATTAGGATAATTAGAAAGACCTAAATTTTTACCACCAATAACTGTTTCTTGATTGTAAAACTTTAAATCATATGGCGCAATTACATCTTTAATGTAAGTAAACATCTTTGTAAAATCATATTTGTAATAACCATTAGCATCTGTTTGATAAGTATTAGCATCTATATAAACACCATTATGAATTAATGCATCACCAACACCTATAACACTTAAAGAAGTTGTTTCCACTACTGGTTCTTTTGGTTTTTCTGGTTCTTTTACTTCTTCTTTTGGTTTTTCTTTACCACAACCCACGAGTAATAAAGATATTAATAAAATGGATAAAACATACTTCAAATGTTTCATAAACTCACTCCTTACTTCGTTAATACTTTTACTTTTCTTTAGTTAATTCAAAGTCAACTGTTTTAGTTTCCTTTGACGCTGCTTTAACTATAACGTTTACTCTATCTCCTAAACGATAACCCCTTTTATTTTTTTTCCCTATTAAAGAATACGTAACTTCATCATAAGTATAAAAATCATCTTTTAAATCATCAATTCTAACTAGTCCTTCAACTAAATTATCAAGTTCAACAAACATACCAAAACTCATAACACCACTGATTGTACCTTCATATTCTTCACCAATATGATCCATCATGTATTCAGCTTTCTTCATGTCATCAACTTCACGTTCACATTCTACAGCCTGTCTTTCTTTATATGATGAATGCTCTGTTATATAAGGTAAATTTGTTTCATAATATTTAATTGTTTCTTCATCCATTCTATTTTGAAATAAATATGTTCTAAGTAGACGATGAACTGTTGTATCTGGATATCTTCTAATTGGGGATGTAAAATGTGTATAAATATCACTAGCTAAGCCAAAATGTCCAATGTTAGTCGGATCATACACAGCTTTTTGCATACTTCTAAGTAATAATTTAGATAAAATTGGAAATTCTTTTACTTCTTTTAATTCATCTAATATTCCCTGAACTGTTTTTGGATTTATATCTTTTATCTTTCCATGTACTTTATGACCTAACACACTTACAAAACTTAAAAAACTACTTATTTTTTCTTCATTTGGTTTACCATGAATACGATAAACAAAAGGTAAACTCATATAATATATATGTGAAGCAACTGTTTCATTTGCTACAATCATAAAGTCTTCAATTAAATTTTCACCAACGCCACGGTTTCTAAGTTTAACATCAATTGCTTTTCCATTATCATCTACAATTATTTTTGCTTCATCAATATTAAAGTCTAAATAGCCTCTTCTTATTTTAGATGCACGAAGAATAGACGCTAAATCAGCCATCATAGTTAAGCTTTCTGTATATTCTTCATACCCTTCTGGAATTATACCTTCTTCTAAATATTGATTAACTTTTTTATAAGTCATTTGAATACGAGAACAAATAACACTTTCATAAATATCATAGTCAATAACTTTTCCGTTTTTATTAATAACCATTTCACATGTAATAGCAAGTCTATCTACACCTGGATTTAATGAACAAATCCCATTAGATAATTTATGTGGTAACATAGGAATTACTCTATCAGCTAAATAAACACTTGTACCTCTATCTTGCGCTGATAAATCTAAAGGACTTCCTTCGGTAACATAATAACTTACATCCGCAATATGAACTCCTAATTTATAATTACCGTCTTCTGATAATTCAATTGATATAGCATCATCAATATCCTTAGTATCATCACCATCAATGGTAAAAATCATTTTATCTCTTAAATCGTGATTAGAACGCGATAATATTTCTTTTTCTAAAACACAAGAAGGTAAGCTATCAGCTTGTTTCATGACAGCTTCTGAAAATTCTGTTTCAATTTCATATTTATATGCAATAGAAAGAATGTCTACACCAGGATCATTTTTATGTCCAATCAATTTTAATACTTCACCTAAATAATTGTTGTTGTGAACTTGCTTATATACGTGAACTAGTACTTTATGTCCTGGCATTGCACCTAATAATTTGTCTTGATTAATTTCTACATTAATTTTTAATTTATCATCATCTAAATCAATATAGTATTTACCTTTATGTTCATAGATTTCACCAACTACATTATCAAGTTTACGATCAACAATACGAACGATTCTACCTTCTAAGTCAATACTCTTACCAGAAGTAATTTCTACAATAACTCTATCGTTATGAATTGCTCCGTTCATGTTTTCTTTAGCTATATAAACGTCAGTATCACCTTCAATATCAACAAATCCAAATCCTTTTTTATTAACAATTAAACGTCCTACTTTTAAATTACTATTTTTATAGGCCATAAACTTATTTTTTTTAGTTCTAATAATTTTCAAACTTTTTTCAAGACTATCTAATACTTCTGTTAACTCTTTAAATTGTTCAGCGGTTTCTAATTTTAAAAAGTCTTTTATTTGAAAAAAATCTAAGGCTTTATTTTCTAATTCTAATAACTCTATAATTGTCTTTTCCATCTATTACACCTCTTATTATATTATAAAGGAAAATTAAAAAAAAATATAGTATTTACCTATATTTTTAATCTTTTTCTATTTCTTGTATAAATCTTTTAATCACTAAACTATTATTTGTTATTTCTTCATATATATACATAATATTAAATAATATCGCACCAATAAAAGCTGCTATCATATCATTCATAGTATCATTAACTCCTGTAGTTAAAACATTTTGAGCATCCTTACTAAATAAATTATCACAAAAATATTCAAAAAATTCCCAAAATGACGCTATCATAAGTACAAAAGAAATTATAAATAATACATTAAATATAATACTTTTTTTATGATATTTTTTAAAATTAACTATTATAAGTATACCAAAAAATGCTGTAACTATGCCAGAAGCTAAATGCATTATTTTATCGTAGTTATTAATCAAATGATATAAATTTACAATAGAGCCTAAGAAATGAGCACAAAAAACAAAAATTAAATATACAAATTCTGTCATAGGCGTAAGTTTAATTTTTAATATTTTTTTAATTATCTTTGGCACTAACATAACAGGAATAATAGCCAAACAAATTAAAAATTTATATATTTGCGCGTTTATTAGAGGAATAATGCTATAACAAATACCACCTAGACTAGCTATTATTATGAGACATAAATTTATCTTCTTCATAATCTAGTTCCTCCATCTCAACTTGATTGATAGAATCAAACCTTTTAGTAATTTTATTAGTTGTAGTATAAATATCTTTAACATCTTTTGAAACAGTTTCAATGCTTCGATAAAGTTTATCCCAACGGTCTTTATATCTTTTAAATTCTTCTGAAAGTAAATTTAATTCTTGATGAATTATATTAGTATATTTATCTCTTTCAATGTTTTTAATAATAACTTGAATTGTTGTAAGTGTACTAATAAGAGTTGTTGGGGAAGTTATCCAAACTCTTTTTTTATAAGCATAATCAATAATGTCTTGATGATAAGCATTAACCTCTGCGAATATTGCTTCCGCAGGTAAAAATAAAATTGCTTGTTCTGAAGTAATAGAAGGAATAATATATTTACTACTTATAGCGTCAATATGTTTTTTCATATCTATTTTAAATAATTTTTCAGCTTGTTCTCTTCTAAGTGGTGAATTGTTTTTATCTACCATATTTTGATAGTCTTCTAAAGGAAACTTAGAATCAATAGCTATTAATCCTAATGGCTCTGGTGCAAATAAAACACAATCCGCAATAGTTCCATTATCTAATGTATATTGCATTTTATAAATTTTGTCATTATTTTCACCGAACACACTACTCATAATGTGTTTTAAATTTATCTCTCCAAAAATCCCTCTTGTTTTTTTATCAGTTAAAATACTTTGTAAGGAAACAATATCATTTGATAACACATCTATCTTTTTTTGAGCTTCATCTATTTTAGAAAGACGTTCTAAAACAGAAGTAAATGTCTTATTGGTTTTTTCAAAATTTTCATCTAATCTTTCATTAACACGATCATTTATAAGACGTAATTTTTGTTCCATTTTTTCATTTAAATTATTAAAATCTTCATTTAAATTATGCGTGATTGTTGATTTAAATTCTCCTAATTCTTTAATGGTATTAGTTTCTAATTTACCTAATCTTTCTGTTATATTTGATTCATTAATATTTTTAGTAAGTGATATAACTGATAAAATTAAAATAACTATTAATATTCCTACTATTACATACTCCATACAAATCCTCCTACTCAATATCAAATCTTTTCATAATAATTTTAGAAATTAAATAAGCACCTAACATGATTAAAACAAGTTCAATTAAAACGTTTATGTTTGTAATACTTTCAATAAATGTAGTTCCTATAAATCCCCAAAAGTAAATAACAGCTACCTTTGCTATTAAAATAGCGGCTATAAATTTTCTATACGAAATATTTGAAAGTCCAGCCGCAATATTTACAGCAAACGCAGGTGTAAAAGGTAAAGCTGTTATAATAACTAAGTTTGGAAATTTTATATTAGATATCTTATTCATAATTTTTTTTACTTTTCCATCCTTTTTTATTTTAGAATAAAAAATATTACTTAACCCTTTTTTACAAATAGTAAACGCTAAAATACAACCAATAATTGTTGCAACCCATGAAATAATAAATCCAACAATATTACCAAATATAAGCATATTAACAGCAATAAAAACAGCTAAGGGTAAAATAGGTATAATGGATTCTAAAATAATAACTAGCATACCTATAATTAAACCAATAATAGGACTATTAGATTGTACTTGTAATTTAAAAAAATCTATTACTACATCTATTGCTTCTCTCATACTATCTCCTCTATATTATTTTATCATATTTTAGCATGATTTTAGTGACTTTTTTGTCATATAAAGACAAATAAAAATTTCTATGATTTACATAGAAATTATTTTTGTAATATCCAAGCTTCATACCCACCATTTATATTTACTGTATTATAACCTAAATTATTTAATAAAGAACATACTCTAATACTAGATGAACCTTTTTGACAATAAATATAATATGTTTTTTCTTTATTTAAATATTTATTCGGATTACTAATTAATACTTGGCTAGGTACATTTTTGGCATTTGGAATATGATTATTATTATAACTTTGATTACTTCTAATATCAATAATAGATATATTATTAGTTTTTTTTAATAACTCTGATATTGATATACTATGTATCATTTTACCACCCTAATATAATATATGTTAAATTATTATATTTAAGTATGATACTTGTTTATATCTTATTCATCCTCAAAGAAGAAATCATCAAAAAATTGATCTTCTGTAATATTATGAGCAGTTTGCTTTTCCACAATATTTTCTGGTTGAGATTGCGGAATAACATTATTTTCCACAGGAATATTAATCATCGCTTCTTCTTTTATACTTTTTTCCACAGGTTTAATATCATTAAAGAAATTCAAAATTTCTTTTTCCCCAGGATTGTTTGTTTCTACTGTTTTTTCCACACTTGGTGGAATTACTATATCAGGAGTATTTGAAGAAGTCTGTGGATTATTAAGTTTTTCCTTTTCTCTTCTTTCTTCTTCTTCTAATTCAGCAATTTTAGCATCAATACGTTTTACTAGTTCATCTACATTAAATGTATCATTTGAAGAAGTTGGTTTTGAAATTGAATCAAACATTGGTGGTACACTTGGCTTAATAGTATTTGCACTAGGACTATTATTGAATTCACCTAACATTTTATTAATTTTCTCTTCTTTTTTCTTTTCAACAAAAGCTTTTATATTAAATGTTGGTACATCTTTTTTCTCTCTATTAGGATAAGTTGCTAGAGGATAATTTCTACCCCAAGTATTATTTTGAACCATTTTAAAATTTGGTGTCATTTTTGTTTTAAAAGGCCATTCACGAATACGAAGAACAATCATTGTCCATTGTGGTAAACGTTGCAAATCGCTTACTGTCACAAGTGGCGTTGATGCTGTTTTATCTTTTTCTTTTGATTTAACTTCTCCACACAATTTACTTATTTCTTCTAAAGCACCAAGTTCACTACTAATTAGATAAATAATATTGCCACAGTTACCTTTAATTGTTTCTCCATTTTCTTTACCATATACTTCATATAATTGAGCAAAGTTTTGAATAATAAAAGTAAACCTTATTCTACGGCTTCTAGCTGCTGTAACCATTGTTGTAACGTCTTTAAGCGGTGGCATATTAGCAAATTCATCTAAGATAAAATTAGTTTTATATGGAAGTTTTCCACCAGTTTCTTGAGCTACTCTAATTAATGTTTCATAACATTGTTTTAAAAATATTGTTACTAATGAATGATATGTTTTCTTTTCATCTTGAACAACAATAAATACTGCTGTTTTTTTTCTACCAATATCATCCATATCAAAATCACTATGCGCCAACATTTCAGACAAGTTTTCACGAGATGAGAAAAGTTTTATTTTTTGCTTGAATACTGACAAAATACTACTTTTTGTATCATTTGGTGCCATCAATGTACTTGCTACGTTGATATATGCTGATGACCCTTGATCTTTATTACTAAAATATTCTTTTATATAAGTAGTATTACCTATTTTATCTTCTCCAGCAGTTGTCATTAAGTTAATGCTATTTAAATTAATTTCATCTTCTTTAGCATCTTCAAATAATGCTAAAGTTAAACCTGTGAAATAATCAGCCGATGTTTTTTCCCAGAATGGATCTTGACCCTTACTAGCTTCATCATACAAAATATTAAGTGCTAAATCTTCAAGTAATTCTATAGCTTTATCTTGATTACCATTTCTATAAAGTTCATATGGCAAAGTTAAAGGATTCCAACAATTACCATTTTGAGGATTACGAAAATTTAATAAAACTATATTATACCCTTTTTCCCTTAATTCCTCAGCATTTTTTTCATATATTTCACCTTTAGGATCGGTAATAATCATTGATTCTCCCTTTTTAGCAAGTAGTTTTACCATAGGCTGAACAATCATCTCTGTTTTTCCACTACCAGTAGAACCAATGATTAAGTTATGATACTCACTATCATCAACCCAAATGCGTTTTCCATCATTAATTAAAGGAATACCAGCCACATCACTTTTTTCAGCACTTGGATTAACCACTTTTAATTGCGATTTCATTTCTTTATCTGTTTCCCAACGTGAATATCCTTTTTCTTTTTTAGCATTAGTAGAAATACCAAAACCTTTTTCTCTATCAAAGAAATATGACGAAACACTCATCATGATTGCAATTAATGCAATAAAGAAAAATATTAAAGTATATAAAATATATTCTTTAGTAAATGCTGGTAGAGGATTTAAACCATGAAAAGTACTTTCAGATGCAAATGTTGATAAATTTAAAACCGCTATTGCAACAAAATAAAGTAAAAATACACAAAAGATTACAAATATTACTATATCTTTAGGTTCTGCTCTAAATTTTAATTTCATATTAATCCTCCTAACAACCTTTCGCTAATCTATAATTTCCATCTTTTTGATGATACAACTGATTGCAAGTTCCCATTACACTATAATAATTACATTCAATTATTATTTCATATTTTTTATCTTTATTAATGTCAATAATGCTATTCACTTTAGGAACACACATATCATATTGATAATCAGCATATTTTTTGTCTTCATATAAAATTTTAGTTTGATCATCCTTTATAAAAACCAATGAAAACTTTTTATTTACAGACGTATCATTAGTAAATGCATTTGAGATTGTATAAATCGTTTCCAATTTTTGATCATCATCCAAATTAATAAAGACCTTTTTAGCATATGTAAAACTTTCTGGATAAGTTATTTCTTTATCGTTTAAAATATCATTTAAGATTTCTTTATCTTCTTCATTAATGTCTTCTTCTAAAAAATCTATAACCTGATATTTTTTATTCCCCTTGATAGCCAAAATTTTACCTTCGTACTTTTGAGATACTCGTTCATCATCAAATAAATACCATTTGTTATTATACATTAAACTATAATTACCAATCAATTGATTATCAATATAAACATCAAATTTTTTCCAATTATAATCTTTTTCATTTTCTATATCAGACCATTTGCCATCTTTTAATTGCCATTTATCACCAGAATCAAGCATTATATATAACCCTTGAAATTTATTAATAAAATTTTCCCAACCAAAAAGGACAATCGCTAGAACTAAATATATTAACACTATAGAAATAATAACTATTATTGTTTTTTTATTTTTCATTTCAATTATCCTTTCTAACTGGTCACTTTATAACAATGTACTTGAGTTGTCCAAGCTTGCGGATATTTAACCCAAGCTATTGTTTCTGTTGAGGCAGGATCCATCATATAAACTGAATTACCTTGAACATAATCAACAGCAACCCAGTGTTCTCCACCAGATCCACCTTTTACTTCCATAACTAAATAACAACCTTGATTGATTAAATCTTGAATTTTTGCTGCTTTATTTGATTGTGATAATCCAGATAAGCTTGTTGCTCCTTGATGAACAAAATTTGGAGCAACTTTTGTAGTAATTCCCCAAACAAATAATGTGCCACCTGGTGCGCCAGAACTTGTTACAAATCCATTTGGTTTAATTGCTTCTACAAAGGTTCCAGGATTAAATTCACCATTAATATTTTGAAGTGGAACTCCAGAACGTGCTATTTGCATAGCAACTGAAGTTGCAAGACACCCAATATCACCAATTGTTTTTCCATTTCCTATAACTGTTCCTGCCCAAGGTGCTCCTAAAGAAGCAAGCTGCTTCCATTGTGTATAATCTCCTGTAGCTTGATTACAAACTTTAGAACAATTAGATGATGAAATGGTAGAACCATTTGTATATTCTGCTAATAAAATTTCTGTATGATCCATTCCTGCATTTGCCTGTGAAGCCCATTTTTCTTGGTTACTATTAACATAACCTGTTTTAACTATATTTCCATCACCGTCAAGTAAAACTTGCCCAGAAACAGCACTTACAGCGGAACGAATCTTTGCATCGGCAGCCAAAGGTCCTTTATACTTATAAGCCTTTGTATTTGCACCAGAATAAACTGTTGTCCCATTACCAGATTTACTAGGATCTGTTGTATTTGAACAACCTTTATCCGGATCACAATATACTTGATCTTCTGTACAATTTCTAATAGATAAAACCCAGCCATCAGCTTCTTTTTTTAGACTTAAACCAGCTGCATTCCCCATAGCTTTAGGTCTAGTAAGTGCATAACTTCTAGCGGCAATAGCTTGAACTTTGGCAGCTTCTACTGGAGCATCAGGACCTATTTCAGCATATACAACACCCAAAATATATTTTTCAAAATCAACTAATTCTTCTCCTAGAATTGGTTCGCCCAAAGTTCCGTCAGAACATTGCATTAATCTTACCTTTAAATTATCAATTTGTTGACCATTAACATTATATACACAACTACCACCACAACTATAATTAAAATCTTCTCCTATTAAATAATTATAAAAATCTCTTTGATCAAAAATTTCTTCTACAATAGAATCAATTTGCTGTTGTGTATAATCTTCGCCATAAAAGTAAGTAAATGGAATATATAAATTTTGTAAATAGTGTGTATAAGAATATTCATAATTTAATTCACTACTTTTATAACTTTTATATAAAGAATTTAGTTCTTCATCAGAACTATCTTTAGCCTTTTCTAAAGCTTGTTTATCCCCAGAATAATCAATTCCATTTTGATTTAACATTACTTTAATATTCATTAAATCTGTTTTCATTTGTTTATATTCTTCATAACCATAATTTTCTTCTAAAACAACATATGGAACAGGAATCCTTATCAATCCATCTCTATCTTCAAGTGGGATATATTTTTCCGTATCACTCAAGTCACCTGCATTTATAGAATCTACACTTATTTCACTTTGTGATCCGGTCTCACTATCATATGTGCCTGCAATAGAATGATAAGCTTTACCAAATATCGAAATAAACTCTCCTAATTCATACCATACATTAGCTGCATCATATTTTAAACCTGCAACAACACTACCCGTTTGATCATAATATGCTTTCATATAATTATAAGCATTTATAAACCCTAGTGGATTGGCAAGATTTATAGTTTCCCCTATTACATTAGATAATTCTTCTAAACCTTCAGCAGAATATAATCCTGCAAATCTGGCCCAATAACCTAAAGCCGCACCCGGATTAACCCATGCAACTATAACTTTTGTTTTAGCAACATGACCCAATAATCTTTTTTGACCAGGGACCAAAGTATTTACACTACCTAATTTATCTTTTGCTACTCTATAAAATGAACTAGTTTGATCTTTTGTTAAAGCATTTCCTAAGTTTTCAAAATCATCAGTATCATAACTAGTATCATCAGTAGCTGTATTTTGTTCATATTGTTCAAAATCAACCATAGTTGAATAATGAATAGTGGCTGCAATCAAAGGAACATCTAATTGAGCTCCACCAGCAGTAGTAGAATATAATTTATATTGTTTATCTAAATAACTAAATAAATACTCCTCATTAGTCATCCAACCATCACCTTGAGCAAAATTTATTAATTTTTCTACTCCAGTTGTAAATTGTTGAGCTAATTGAGTAATATTATCTCTAATAGTCATTATTTGGGCCATTATAACTACTACTATTAAAAATGCCACAATAATTGGGAAAGCAATTGGTGCAACTGCACTAATTATCCCAATAATTTTCTTCGCTTTTTTAAATGCCTCAACAGCGCCTTTAGCACTATCTACTGCAGAAGAACCCTCATTTGAAGATGAGGGATTTTTACTTGAAAATAATCCTGATTTATCACTTCCAAAACCAGAATTATTTGAATTACTGTTAGGTTTATTTGTAGAAGGTGATGAAGTTGAATTAGAAGAAGAACTATTTCCTACTGGATTAGCACCAGAGGAACTTCCGCCCATATTACTAGCTGCTGCATTTAAAACAGGTTTAGCCTTTTCAATTACAGGTTGCGTTTTAGCTAAAGCATTTTTTGTAACAGGATTTTTAGCTAAGACATCTGCTGCTTGACCCAATGTTTGTTGTCCCAATTTAGATTGTGCTATCTTATTTGCTACCATACCACCAACTGGACCACCAAAATAATTACCGGCAGCAGTTGCTGCTACTTCACCTAAATCTTTACCTGCTTTTTCAGCCTTTTCTTTTTTTGTTGGTTTTTTTGGTATATTAGGTTGTTGATTATTACTTTCTTCCATTTCACTTCACCACCAAACTAGAGAATTCTTTTAAATATTATAAGCCTCCGCCACTACCAAACGAGTCTAACTCTTGTTCAGTTACAATAATATTAATACGCATTCTTCGGCTTCCACAAACGAAAAGTGCCTCTCCTTGATTGTAATTTTTTATACTTTCTTTTTCATTATCATTTAAATCTATTAATTTTGCTAAATCTTCAATTGCTTGCTTTTTAAGTCCCATAACTAAATAATATGAAGCATTATCAAAGATAGCTTTCCCTTGAGTAATAATAGCAGGATCACAGAAATCTGTTGGTTGTTGTGTAATAAAGATTGTACCTGTATTATACTTTCTAGCACGTCTTTGTACTTGAGCTAAGAAATCAGCCCCTAGTGTATTATTGCCACTTAATAATACGTGAGCTTCATCTACTGCTAAAACGGTATTAACACTTTTATTTAAAGTTAATCCCCAAGCATATTTTAAAATATTAAAGAATAATGCGTTTCTAATATTAGTATCCGCATTCATAAGTTCTCTAATATTAAATACTATAAAATTACTTCTTGGACTAATTGTTGTATGTCCATCAAAATAATATCTTAATTCTTTTATTAGAGGACGAATTTTTAATTCAAGCTTTTCTAATACTTCTTTTTCATGTGTTTTTTCAGGCATTGATAAAATTTTCCCTCTAATTGTTGCATAAACATCTTTAAAAGTTGGATAATCTCTAGATGTAAATTTTGTAAAATCAGAATCAAAATTAATATTAAATCTTCTATAAGTTTCCTGTAAAACTTCACTAAAAATGTTAACAACATCTTCTTCTACACTAGGATCATAATATTTTAAGAATGCTTTAACAGTTTGAATAGTTCTCGTTAAAACTGTGTAACCTAATCCTTGTTTAATTTCATCTTCATCAGCATCTAATACAACTTCAAGTGGATTTATCATACCAAATTCTCCACCCTTACCAAGGTCAATGAAGTCTCCTCCATAAAGGCGAGACATTTCTTCTAATTCACCTTCTGGATCAATAACTACGATTTGATGGTTATTTCTGATATTAGTTCTAATAAGAAGCTTAGCTGCTGTACTTTTACCACTACCAGATGTACCTAAAATAATCATATTAGCGTTATTTCTATTATGTTCTTTTTTTATTTGGTATAAAAATTGATTAAATAAAATTACCCCACCTGAAAAATCTACTCCTAGTAAGCACGCATATCCAGGATCTTTGATACTATCAAAAATAAATGGATACATTGCTGCTAGTGTTGGAGCTGGTATAGGTGTTCCAATTCTATTTTCCACATCTTGTTTAGGATATATTGGAATAATTGATTTTAAAACACTTTCTTGTTCAAATCTTAAAGGGAATGCTTTCATTTCCATGGCCTCTAAATAATTACGAACTTGAAGTTTTTTTGCTAATAATTCGTCTTGTGAATCAGCAGTAATCATAATATGTAGTTGAAAATCATATACTTTAGATTGACTACTTGCTAACATAGAAATAAAGTATTCTAAAGATTCATAATCCTGTCTAATTCTTTCTTGTAAAGTTTTATCATTTTCTGTTTGATATCTTTGTTTTAAATCAGCAATTTCTTTATTTAACATCTTACTAATAACACTAAAAGGAAGTGGAATATGTTTAATAACAACCTTAATTCCTGACATGCTAGTAAGATTAGATAAATAACCTATTGGAATTGCTTTTGGATATGACACTGCTGTTAATATTGTTGCATATTTATCACTTATTATAAATTCACTTGGTTTAAATTCTAACCCCTTTGGGGCTACTTGACTTCTTATATCCATATTATCCCATCACCGTCCCAAAAGTAGTAGTTTGTCCACCATTTAAGAAATTATCTAAAATCATTCTCAAATCATCATTTGTAACTTGATGTGAAGAAAGCCCTGCTCCCGCTAAAGAATTAATTAAATTTCTAATTCTTTTTTGAATGATTTCGTTATCTTTTTCTTTAAATAATAAGAAATACTCTGTATCAACAACATTATTATTCATAAACATATTAGCTTTATTAATGTCATCCATAATCATTTTTCTTTTAACTGTATCTTGAGTTGAATTATAAAGTAATTGTAACTGTGATAAATAAAGATTAATGTCCACCGGTCTATCAGCAGCTATAATCCAAAATTCATAATCAATAATATTATAAACGTTTCTTAAATTACTAATTATTCCGTTCATAATATCATAATCAAGTATAAAAATATTTCTAGGCATAATTTTTACACCAGTTACTTTTTCATTATTAGTTAAAATAATACTACCATTAGTGATACTTTTAATAGGAATATCATCATTAGTATACTTACTTCTCATCTTTGCCATCTAGAAAACACCAACCCTTCCAAATAAATTTTTGTCTTGAAGTAAAAAATGTATAAGCAGATTTAATAACTGTTCTAACATTATGATAGTTTGGAATTGGTAATACCAAAAAACCACAAACTAAACCAGGAGTTATTGCTATTATAGCTGTAAGCAATTGTTCTACAGGTAAGATTAGTAATAGCAATAAAGTTGCCCCTGCACCGGAACAAAATATTATTAAATCTACTTGATTGAATAATCCAAAAATCAACATTGATTTTTTTGAATTAGCAGGTATTAAATAATTATTCATGCTATATCACACCCTTTTTATTATTTATCATCTAAATTTACACCCGAAGGTAAAATTATACCACCAGAAGTTGTTCTTTCACCACTAGCATTTGGCGCAGATACATCTACACCACCTACCGTTCCTCCTGCACTTCCACCACCTGTTGGAGCAGTATCTACAAGAGGCGGTAAATCATCTATATAAGTCCCGGATCTTACACTACCATCAACAATTTTATCTTGAACTTCACGTAATTTAGTAGTTGTAGATTTATCAATGTTGTAAGCTCTTTCAAGGTCTTTAATTTGATCATTAACAGTACCAATATCACCAGTAACTTTTCCTTCAGCAGCAGAAAGTTGTTGATAACGTTCTTGTACTTGTTGCATTCTAGCTCTTATTGCTTCTCTTTCTTGTTCTGTTCTAGCTGTTTGTAATTGCTCATTTAAATTTTTATAAGCATTAGCCGTTTCTTGTTTTTGTAAACCTATTCTACTAAGTTCTTGTTGTAAAGGAGCTCTTACGTTTTTCTTAAGATCTGCAATTTCTTGTTGTCCTTTTTCTCTATAGTAAGATGAAAAAGGCATTTGTTTTCTCATTTTACTTCCAGTTGCAATTTCATAACCAGTATCTCTACCAATTCCCCAACCTCTAACCGTTTTAGATCCTGCTTTATTTCCCGTAAAAGGGACTTGTCCTTTTAATGCTTGTCCAGCTCCAAACCAACCGGCTAAAGCAGCACGTCCTCTATGACCTGTTTGGTCATTTTTCATAGAATATAAAGCCCCTGCTGTTCTTCCGGCTAATTGAGTAGCTCCCCAACCAACACCTGGTATTTGTTGAAGCTTATTCATAGGATTTAAGGTAAATCCACCATTTAATTTAACACCTGTAATATCAGATATTAAATCTGGTAATTGTTTAGCAAACATTAATGCTCCAAAAATAATAAATATTATAACAAATATATTTCGTTGTGGTTCTCCAGACACAACATTATAAATTCTACCATTAGCTATCGCACTAATAATAAATATTGCAAAATAAATAGCTACCAATCTTACAAATAAATCAACATATGTTTTTACACATTGATTGACCCATTTTTTAAATATACCATCTTTACCACTTTTTGGATCAATATAAGAAATAATAGGAATAGGTGCTATTAATTGTAAAAAACCAAGCTTTACACTACGCGTTGCTATATCTATACAGAATAAAAGCAAAATCCAAGCTAAAAAACCACCAGCGATACTTGAAATAATAAAAGTATAGTCAAACACCCAATCTTCTATTTTATTTCCATCTTCATCTTCAATCTCTGTTCTTAAATTAACTAAATCAGTATCAGTAAAATAATTAATATTTTTTTCATTATGAGCATCTATTAAAACAGTAGATACATTATCACCGTTGTTTACAGTAATAGAAGACAAAATATCATCGCATTCTTCTTTCATAACTGCTACTTGATTACCACTATCATCCTCACCAATATCATAGTAATCACTAGCACAATCTTCACCTACGATATTAGGATTTGGTCTAATAAAAGCTGATAAAGTGGTATATGACATAAGCTTGCCACCATTATTAATATAATCTCCCGCTTGACTATCTGCAATACTAGAATCCATTCCCAGCACAATATTACCAATAATATTATCTTTCAATACAATGGTTTGTAAACTAAAAGCAGCTTGAAAAACATAAGGTATTGCTATTATTCCAATTAGTACTACAAAAAAGTTAGTTAATAACTTCCCAACACCTTTATTTTTATCAGTTAAACTATCTGGATTTAATATATATGTAATCATTGAGAATGCCACTTTAAACAACATAAATACACCAAGCAAAACATATATACGACCACCAAATTCTCTAATTGTTTCAGGAGTAAAAATTCCAGTTTCTGCAATCATCATAAACAATTGATATACCATATTTATTGCCCAATAAATAACTTTATCAATTAATAAAAATAATGATCTAAATATTTTTGCCAGCCATACTAACATATAACATTCTCCTATTCTTTTATATACAAATTCACATATAAATTATATCATAAAAAAAAGCAATAATAAACATTATTATCACTTTTTTGTGATTTAATATATTTAATAATTATAGCCAACTATTTTATGACCTATTAAATATCTTTTAAACATAAAGGATTATCAACATCTACTCCATGAATAGATACCAAACCTAATATAAACTCTATAATAACTGGTAGTAAGAATAATAAAACAACTGCGATTAGTCTTCTAGAAAAACTTTTCCAAACTTTTTTCATTGCATCTGCTTCTCCAGAAACAGTTCCCTTTAAAAAATCAAACATACCTAATACTAAAGTTAATACTAATGCTGCAATTTTAATAATATCTAAAAGTTGTATCAACCAATCTCCTAAATCATCTGAAATAACAGCACAACCACTTGTTATAGTAACAGTTATATTTAACAAATTATTTTCTTTTCTAATTTTATGAATTTTTTTAGTTGCTTCTTTAGAAGCTTCTGAATTTTGTGTTCCTTGGTCTATTGTAGCTTGAGTATAAATCTCAGCTTGATCATTTAATACTTGTTGTTCTTCTTCTAGTTTTTCTAACTCTTCTTTAGTTTGTGTATCGTCTGGATTTTCTTCTAACTTCTGTTTTAGTTCTTCTTGTTGAGATTGATTCTGTTCCATTTTGTTAGCTGTATCTAATTTTTTTTCATCAGCATCAGTTCCATAAATAGCAGAACCCTCATAATAATTTAAAATGTTTGTTTTAGTTTTACTAGTGTCAACAGACTTTTTCCACCACCACATTCCTGAAGTATCACTGTTAACAAAATTAGTATAAGAAGATATACGACTCTCTTTATCAGAAACAAAAACTAACTGATTTTTTTTATCTTTACCCTGAAAATAATATTCATAATAAATTAAGTACTGAGGACAAACCATAGCAGCACTATTCCCTTTATCTGCTTTTTCCACATTGTTCGTAATGTGTGTCTCCAATGTAAATTTTTCATCAGCTATAGGTATATTATAATTTGCAATATCTATTTTGTTATATACACTGGTTTTATTTTTTTCAATATTAAGTGAATACACACCAGCCAACATACTATTATCGGGATTCATACCAACAATTTGTAAATTGGCTGTATAACCATCTTTTCCTTTATATAAACAAGTTACATTTTTGTGTGGATCATCATTTGTTAAAGCATTAACCACTCCAAGAGGCATCAATAATAAAAACATTAATATCCATATTCTTTTTTTCATAAAAAACTCCTTTAATAAAATCTATATATAGTATATCACAAATCAAACTTTTTTTGTATTATTTTGCTTTAAAAACAAAAAGAATGGCATTTGCCATTCTAAACATTACTCACTAATACATGTAGTAGTTTTACATTTAATTATATTATCTATACAACTTGTAATATTATTAGAATCGTCAGCAACTAGACCAACTAATAATTTTACTATTACAACTACAAAGAATACAATTGCAGCAGCTATTAATCTTTTAACAAATAATTGTTGCCCTTTTTTAATTTCATCTTCTTTTTGAGCCATTACAGCTTTACCTAAATCTAACATTCCCCATACGATTAATAAAATCGGAACGAAAATTTGGATTAATGAAATTACTAACGAAATAATATAAGCTAATTTTGATGGAACTGTGATTGCCCCACAAGCAATATCTAATAATTGTACCATAATACAATACCTCCCTTTACTAATTAATATAATACTTTATTTTACCTTATTTGTCAATACTAACCAAATAAACCCAAAATCTTATTTTTCTTTTCATGTTCTTCATCTTGTTGTTTATCAAAACCTAATCTAACTAAAAATTTATTTAGGGCCATAATATTTTTTTCACGATCATCAAGTGGCGGAATATTATAACATACCTTTAATCTAGATTCATATTCAAAATCTAGCACATCTTTTGAACTTAGAACACTTTTATTTAAAACTACTTTTTTATTTTTTAAAACATCTAACACTTTATTATTAACTAACATTAATTTATTTAATTTGATTGTAGATGGTTCTATTAAATAAAAAATTTCATTACAAATTCCTTCAGCAGCCACACTTTTATTTACATCTATTAAAATAACATCATAACCACTATATTTAGCAAGAATTCCATTTAATTCATTAGTTGTTGTACTAACTAAATCCTTGTCATTAAAGAACATAAAGTCCCTTCTATCAACTTCTATACCAACAACTTGATAATTTTTTTCCAATTGTTTTTTTAACATATAAACTAAAGTAGTTGCTCCAGCATCTTCGGTAATATTTTTAAAACCAATTATTTTTACTTGGTGAACTTGGGTAACAACGTTATTGACTATAATCTTTTGGTTGTCACCACTCTCACCAGAGCTTTCATTCATATTTTCTAATTGGTGAATATGCGCAACATCACGATAAGAATTTGGATTGTTATATAAATACATAACTCCTTCTGCATTCTTAGTGAAATTGTAAATTCCCATAGAAATTAGTTTAGATAGATATTCATTAGAAGAACTTTCTAAAGAATCATCAAGAAGTAGAATTACTTTATCCATATCAAGTGCGATAGAAAGCTTTTGTAAATTTTTAATATCTTGATAATCTTTAATTGCTGTTATATCTAAAATCATACGTTGGAAATAAAAATTTTGAAAAGTAGATACAATTTCATCAACTTCAAATTCACCACTTAAACTCTTAATTATATCAATATCTAATTGCTGTAACATCGTAGCATAACGATTTGAAATTATTACATTCATTATCTCACCTTCTTCTAGACATCATAAATAACACGAGTTTCCCCTGACATTGGAATTCTTAAATAAGAAGACAGTACAGGAAAATCAAAACTTATAAATACTGTAACCCTATAATATGGTCCTTTAACAGTATCAAAGCGATAGACACAATAATCATAATTTTTTGTTGTATTTATGGCTTCAGCACCATTAACATTAGGACAACTACCATAATTATTAGATCTAGTAACAGTATAACCACTAGTTTTTAAAAAACTTTCAATTTCTGTTTTAGCTGCGTTATTAAATTCTCTGTGTTTTTCAATAATACTAATAACTTTTGTTTTAACTTTAAATGCCTTTGAATAGCTTAGTGAACCAATCAAGAGTACAATTATAATTCCCACAAAAATAATAACAATACTAAATATATAAGAATTAGAAATTGATTCTTTCATGGCTCACACACTCCTATCCATTAAATTTATATATACGATTTGATTTTGTATATATAGGTATTTGTAAATACAGATTAACTATTGGAAAATCAATTGTTATATATGTAATTACACCATAACTATAATATTTTGTACCTTCTTTACTACTATCAAAATAGTAAACACAATAGCGGAACTTTTTATCTTCTGTTTGCAAAACTCCACCATCTTTAGTACTTGGACACTTATGTTCTTCTTTAAACATATATCCTACTGTAGTTAAAGTATTTTGTATTTCAGTAATAGCTAAAGAATTATAACCCTCAAATTTTTCAATTGAAGTTATAATTCTTGTATTCACTTTAAAAGCTTTATAATATGTTAGAGTGGCAGCTAGTATACCAAATATAATAACAATGAAAATAATAATTATATTGTATAAAAATGTACTACCAATACTCTCTCTCATATTATTTCACTTCCTAACTATTTACATGTTTTATTAGCTGAATCCCAATAACTAGATTCTGCAATGTCTGACCCTACTGAACCATCAGCATTAATAGATTGACATTTATTGCTTTCCCATCTACCTCCATAGTTATTACAACAAGTTCTTTTTTGGGTATTTGTCATCATACTGTTGATAACTGGTGTTACAATAGCAACAATTACCCCAATAAGAATGATAGCAACTACAGTTAAATTAGCTTCTCCTGCTGCTTCTTTCACAAAATCACCACCTTTACTTTGTTAATTTTATTATAACATCTATTAATTTAAAAAATCAATCATTTTTAAATTACTTGTCATTATATTTGCATCATTGACATCATTGCTAGTAACATAAAGAATAAAATACCTCCACCTGTAGCAAATAACATCATTAATGTTTTCTTTTCCATTTTTTCTAAACGTTCTTTATATTTTTGTTCACGAGCTTTATTTTGTAAGGTTGAAATAGTTCTTGAAAACATCAACAATTGATCTTGTTTATTTTCTTGAGAACCTAAACCTAAACGATAAAGCAAACGCATCATACGCATAGAATCCCTTACAGGATACTCTTTAGCAAAATCCATATAAGGATCAACTGTCGCATCCCCTGCTTCTATTTTAGAAACAAGTCTTCTTAAACCAGGTTTAAAAACTTCTGGTGCTGTATCAATTGATCTCGCTAAAGCAACTGGTACAGTATAATGTTGAATTAAAATTTCTAAACCTTTTAAATAATAAGGTAACATCAAGTTTATATGATGTAAATTATTTTTATAATAAGTTTTTAATTTAGAATAAGGCATTTTAAACATCAAGAAACCTACTATAAAACAAATAAGAATTGTTACAAATGATAAATTAGATAAGAAAAATAAGAATAAGATTACAATTGTAATTAATCCCGTACTAATACGTTTACTAAATAATTTATTTACATCCTCTTCTGTTATTTCTCCATTATATCTAACATTAAGTAAAAACTTATAGTCATCTTCCATCAAAAATCTAAGATATGGTTCAGTATCTGCTATAAATTTTTTGGAATCAATTACATTTTGATATTCAAATATTAATAAAATAATTAAACCAATAAATACAAATAACATTATTCCGCCCCCACATCTTCATTATAGTATTTTTCCCCACTAAGTAAAAAATATGTATTTATTACTACAATGCCATGTAACAATAATTGAGTTAATATACTATCTAGCATTTTAATATAAGATTCTATACCTAGTAAGAATTGAACTAACATAACCATCAAATATAAGATAATACCAAACTGTATAAATTTTTTATGGAAGCTTGCCCTATCCATTCTATCACGATAAACGTTTTCAACAAGCATATCAATATCTAGTGACATATTTTCCAAAGCTTCACCAGAATCTTTAGAACCTTCATTAGTAATTTGTAAAAATAATTGATGCATATTTTTAACAATATAATAATCATATTTACTATTCATATATTCTAAAGATTGATCAATTGTGCCGTTTTGATAAGCTAAATCAATCATAGCTTTAACGTCACTTTTAATAGGATCTTCTAACACTCCAGATTCATAAACTCCTTCTATTGCTTTAACAAAGGATTGAGTGGTTGCGAATTCCATAATTGTATTGGTTGTATAAACTTGAATTTGTTCAAATATAAATTCACTATAAATCCTTTTACATCTTAAATAAGTAAGATAAGGGATTACCATGATTGCTGCAAAAACATATATAATAGATATTACTATATTATAAAAATATAAATAAGATATAACCGCAGAAGCAACTGCAAAAATACCTACTTGTAAAGCATATTGTTTAGGTGTATATTCTTGTCCTAATTCTTTAACTTTTTCTCTTACAACTTTAAAAGAATAAGGAGCGAATTTTTCATAAGCAGAACCTACTTGTTTAGAAATATATTTATAAATATTTTCTCCACTGTTTTTTCTATAAACATATACATATACAGCAATAACTACTACTAAAAATATAATTAAAAAAGTCATATCATCCCTCCTTTAAAAATCTATTATTTCAACATTTGATGTGTTTTGAGGTTTTTCAATTATAAAATCTTGTTCTTGATTTGTATTATCACTTTCACCAACATTTATAATATCTTTAGGTAAACTAACACCTTGAGCATCCAAATAATCTATTATATAAGGACTAGGATTATTACGCATTACTTTACCTTCGGATGTTTTACGATAAATTGTATTATACTCTGCTTTATTATCTTTAGTTACATAAAATTCTGTTACTTCAGCAATTTCACGAACAAATTTCTTAGTTTCTTTATCTTGGTATGCTCTAATATAAATACCTAATTGAACATAACGATAAATTGACTTTAAAAACTGATCAATATCTTGATTAGTCTCTAGCAAACTATACATACGGTTTGGTATAGATGCTGCTTTATCAGCATGAATTGTTGATAAAATGTAGTGTCCTGAAGAAATTGAGTTACGAACAGCCATTACAGCTTCCGCACTACGAACTTCCGAAAGTAAAATCCATTTAGGATTTTGCCTCATACAAGTAACAAGTACATCACTATATGAAGCAATGTTATTAGTTTTCATAGCAACTATATCTCTAGTTGGAAAAATACGATCCAAATGAAGTTCTAAAGTATCTTCAATTGTAATAACTTTTTCATTTTCTTTAATTTTTGAAGCTAAATATTTAACAAATTCTGTCTTACCAGAACCAGTTTCTCCACAAACAATAATATTACAATGTCCCTCAATACATTTTATTAAAAATTCATGAATATCTAATGTAATATAGTTGTCTGCTAATATTTTTTCTTTTTGAAGTCTTATTTTAGCTGGTGTTTTACGCATAACGCATGCAACACCATTTCTAGCTACAGAATCATGCACAAAATTAAGACGTAATTCAGCACTTTCAGCATCCAAAAAAGGATGCGCCATATTAAAAGTTTTTCCCATTGCATTTGCACATTGAAATGCAAGTTTTTCTATAAAAGCATTATTAATAGCTGGATTATCAACTCTAAAAATACCTTTAGATAATGTTTTTAACCAAACTTGTCCCCCATTACTATATGAAACATCGGTAATATCGTCATTTTCTAGATATTCTTTAACAGGACCAAAATCAATTTGGGAAAACATATTATCATGCATAATTATTCTCCTGTTTGTGTACTATTTTCTTTTGTTGTGTCTGTTTGAGACGATGTTCCTTCTTGACCTTCTAATACAACTGTATTAGCATTAATATAATTTTTTAAATACTCTGTACTAACTCTAGTTTCACCATCACTTGCAACAGTTCCACCATGAGGTACTGGTATTAATTCAACTCCACTCAAATATGTAGCTTTTCTAAGTAAAATATGAATTTCTTCTTCTAAACCAAAGACAAAATAAGCAGCTTGTCTATCTTCTTCTGTATTTTCAAATACATTTCTACCACCAGAATCTTTAACGGCAATTACTTCTAAATCAGCAATTAATTTACCAATCATTACTTTTCCAGAAGTATCATTAGCTTTCATATAAATATCAATTTTATTACCTGGATAAATTGAATTCATAAATGAAGATTCTTGATTAACACTAAATAAATAAGGAACTTTACCTTCTCCTACTTCTACAAAAGCACTATCTGGTAAGTCTTGTTTATCAATTAATGTTTGATAGAAAAACATACTTCCTTTTGGTATTACAGTGTTAACATTAGAATATTTTCCTATAATAGCATTCGCTGAAGTATAAACATTTTCAGTAACTGCTATAGAAGGAACTTCAATTGATGAAAGCATAGCATCAGTTATTTCTGTTCTTGGTTGTATAGTTTGAGCTGCAACTGGCACTGTTACAGGGGCGACTGCACCATTGACTTGAGAACTATATCCCCAATATAAAAGTACTAAAACAACTAAAACCCCTAAGATTGTAACTGTGTTTTTGTTTTTAAAAAATCTTTTTATTGAAATCACTAAATTATTCATAAACTCATCCCTTTCTTCTAATATGGCGTTTCCAATATTGCATCTATTTTATTTTGAATGTCAAATTCCATTATTTCATTAGCGACATTTCCTTTTTCGGTACTTGACACTTTTAAACTAACTTTAGGTGGTTGTTCATTAACATCATATATTTCAATTACATAAGTACGAGCAAGTGAAGCATTATCAGCAAATCTTCTAACAAAGTTTTCAACAAACTTTTCACGATCTATTCTAATAACACCATCACTTCTATAAGCAGCTAAATCAAAAGCATCGTACATTGCAGCTTCTGTAGTTTCTTTTAGAAGATGCATATTATGCTCATCGGTATTAGTTATATTTTGAAATAGGAAGATAAATGCAATAGCAATTACTCCTATACCTATAACTAACACTCCCCAAAACGATTCTTTCACGTTTTACCACTCCTCGTCTGTATTACATCTTAAGCCAGTATCATCAATGCCACAACCACTAAAGTACCTACTAAAATTATATGATCTTCCACCTATAGAAACTGTATTACGTATAAATTTACTTAAACAATGTTGTCCGTCTATACAAGTTAAATTAAAATCAGAATAGCCTGCTTTGCCGTTTTTTTCTTCAACCATGCCATTATAATAAGTTACATCTTTATTATCTTGGGCATCATTATAATCTCTAATTTCTTGTATTAATGCTGGAGTTAATGTAATTTTATATAAAGGGTCTAATTCCTTATATATATTTTCTGTTTCTGTATCTCTATTACTTGTGATATTAACATTAATTACTGGTGATGAATTCCAGTTAGCCCCAGGTGTTCTATTTGTACCAGACTGTCCTGGAAATGGTCTATTCAATGATATTGGTCTGTAAATTAGATTTAAATCTTTTTCAATTATTAATTTTTGTTCAACTTCATAAGTACACTTGTATGCTGTATCTCTAGAAGGATAAGCAACATTTCCGGTAGTGATTGCATATCTTGCTACACAATCCGCAACTTGATTATAAGTTTTATAAGAAGCTGTGGAACCACATCTACCGCCTCCCCTTTGATTGCAAGGTACATACGTTTTTTTTACTCCATCTTCATAATAAGTATCACATACAACATCGCTTCCGTATACATAACAATTATGTTGTGTTCCGCAAGTAGAAGCTAAGAAATCGTCTAATAAACCTATTCTACTTAAAGCGTTTGGCATACCATGTCCTAAATGATCGGCCGCATTACAATGTTGTAATTTACTTCTTACATTTGAATCGGCTAACATTGCTGAATAAACATTTAAATATGCCCCATAGGTAATATCTATACTACCACCATCAAAAATATAGTAATCAAATTTATGATTATCTCCACCAGATAATTCTCCAAATGTATTATATTGGAATAAATAATCATAGTCTCCTTCATCTCTACTATAATGAACTGGTAAATTACTAGTCCCTATATCGTAATATACACTACTTTCAGCCATAGCTTGACCAGATGTATGTACCGATAAACCACTTGGTTTAGTTATATATCTATAAACGTTATTTGCTAATCTATAGTTATATGTTTTTGTTGTTTGCTGTTCTACCCAATCGTTACTTTCATAAGTTTGAGTACTAGATGTACAAGTAACTCCATCAGTTGTACAACTGTAACTATGAATAGTAGATGTTTTTCCTCTATAAGTAGTGTCATTTGGTAAAGCAAACATATCTACACTAGATCCTTTATAACTACTAGTACCCCAACTACTTGTTTGCTTTAAAGTCCCAGTTGCTGTTGCTGCACTACCGTTTGCATAATATCTTGATTTAGATGAGAATGACACACTATTAGTTAAAGTGTTATTAAATTTTGAAGCATTAATCATACTACCATTTAAATTTCCATACATTTCTTCTTCGTATGCAAATTCAATTTCAGGTTCAAATTTTCTATTTGTATATTGGAATGTATTACATTCATGCAATTCTTTAACAACATTACTTCTAGTAGTAACTGCACTATTATAATTAGAAAGTTTTGTACTAACAGAATAATCTGGTTTATTATTACTGCAATAATTACTTGGAGTTATATTTTTATTACCAGTTCCATCATTATAATATACAGTTGCAGGCTTTTTCATATGGCTTTTATAACTACCCCCACAGCATCCACAAGAACTTGTCCCTGGTGGACAAGTACAAGGAGTATCACAAGTCCAATTACAATCTTTATAAGAATTAACATTAGTAGCATTATCCACTGCATATTGTTTCTTTTTGGCGACTTGATATTCATCCCATTTTTCTTTTACTTCATCATCTGCTTTTTTATATTCATCTTTAAATTTTTCTAAGTCAATTTTACCTATTTCAGCATCACTTGTTGTTCTACAAGTAGTAACTGATTTAAAACGAACCGGTGTTAATACTGGAAAAGCCTCATAACCATTACCAATAGTAAAACGTTGACCAGCTAAAACTATCATTGAATTGTTTGGATATTGATAATCAACTTCTTCACGACAGTAAACATCACAAAAACGATTACTTGACATGTCATCTTGTATAAAATAATCTTTAATATGTTCATCGTCTGCTACTGTAGAAGCAAAAATACATCCCCAATCTCCAATATCATAAATATGACTTCTTGTAGTACTTAAACAGTTCTTAGAAATTGAAATATCTAAAGTAAAGTCACATAAGTCTCTTTCTGGTACTGTTTTACAAGCTGCTGGTTTATCTGCTTCTGGCATTAATTCATTAAACCTAACATTATAATTTGAACTTGTTGGATCACAAGAATAACAACCAGGCCATTTTGTATTTGCAGCAACCATATCTGCATAAGTTGCAGCTGGATTGGCAGTTTTAAAACTTTCACAAGTAGTTATAACTTCATCACCAACGTTACAAGCAGAATTGGCCCAACTAATTTTTCCTGTTCTTTTTATTGCATCCAACATAGTTGTTTTATCTTCTTCTGTATGAGAAATAAAGGGATTACTAGCATTATTATAATAGTCAATATATTCTTTACATGAAAAACAATCAATTTTATCTTGAGTTATACTTTCGTTATGTAAAAGTTCCCATATAGTATCATTCATTAACTTCAAATATTCAGTACTATTTGTAGCTAATGCAGCCTTTTTTTGTGAACAGGTTTGTGGTGTTGGTAAACTTGATTTTACATCTACCAAGGCCATCCCATACCCTGTTGTACTACTAGCAATGTCTCTTATTGTAGCATCAGAATTTCCAGTAGCATTAGTATATTTTCCGGTAGGCGGTGCTGTTATTCCAACATCGTTTACTGTTTGATATATATTATACTGATATTTATAACTATTATTAAAATATCTTCCTGTTGGTCCTATTGCTGCTATTTCTTTAATTGTTTTTAAATATGCAATCCCCCAAATTTTACCAGTTTTTACAGGTTCTATAATCAAGCGATATCCTTTATCACCAGGAGTGGCAATACTTTCTTTAGTAAGACTATCATAATTAATCCCCATACAAGAAACAAATTTTCTAAAGTTTTGAGGGTCGTTTTTAAAATAATTGTTTAACATAGTACTATTATACAAATCACTAGTCATTTGTCTTCCGTTAGCACTACACCAAGTATTAATAGTAGTATATAACTTAATTGGTCCATCATCTCTTACTGGAATACCAATAGCCGTTAACGCACTAGTATTATTAGTAACATAAATTGTATTTCCAATCTTTTGAGCATTACCGTGGTCAATATAAGCTAACGTAATAGCTATTGTTTTATGTCTAAAAGAACCATCGGAATTTGAATTGTTATAAGCACAAAAATATTGAGAATTTGGACAATCTCCTCCTAATTTAGCAGCACCGCCTGTTAAACTAGCACCCCAATAACCTCCAATATCAATTCCTTTTACAATATCATAAGATAAAAACATAAAGAAACTGAACATTAATATTGTTAAAATTTTTTTCTTCATAGTTACACCTACTTTGTACTTAAATCAAAATCATCTTTTCTTTTTAAATAAAATATTAAACCAGAACCAATAACAATTATTCCACCAAATATATATATATTGTATTTAGCAATAAAATCAAGTATAGCAAACATAACATCGTTTTCTTGATTGTGTTCTATTGGTTCTTCTTCTTGTTCTAAACTTTTTTTATAAGCTTTTATTTTTGTTTCAAATTCTTCATTTCCTAAATTTACTAAATTCCATTTTTTACACAAATTATGTTCTTCAATACCTTGACATAAAGGATTTTTATAAAAACGATTATAATGAGGAAGTGCAACATAATTGGTAAATAGTATTTCACCTTTGCAACTTCCATAATTAGATATAATATCAAATCTTACTGAAGAACCTTGGTCATAACCACTAATAGTAGTTTCATTATCTTTGTTATGATAATAATATGTTAATTTATTATTATCATATATGTATAAATCCGGATGTAAATTGGTTATTGTAATATTAAATGTAAGATAATCATTATCATTCATTACATATGAATAACTAAAATCAATATTTGAAGCTAATGCCTTCAAACGAATTTTTTCCTCTAAAGCACAATCAGCTTTAATACTCATGGGTATCAAACAAAACAAAAGAAATAACAATTGATATATTTTTTTAATCATTTTCTACCCTCCTTTAATTATAACATATTTATATATTATTGCATTATTTTTTAATCATAATTGATTATTAATATTATTTAATTTTGTATCTATAACTATTGTTTCTAACTCTAATTATAAGTTCTACATTAGAAGATTTTTCTATTTCTTTTAAAACTTCTATATAATATACATTCTCTTCATTAATTTTTGATGGCCTAATTCTACTAAAACCAATATTTTGCGTTTTTATTTTGCCATCTAATTCATAAGATATAGAACCAAAATAATTAATAATTGTGTATAAATCATATAAACTATCATTAATAAGTTCACTATCTTTTTCAAAAGAACCAGTTACTTTTAAAATGGCTTTATCATAATTGGTGTTAGTACTAGGTCTTAAATACTGTTTAGACGGATAACATTCATTATCACTAACACAGAAATTGTAATTAATAACAAAATAATCTTTTATTTCAAATTTATTAATCACAATATTTGTTTTACCTAAAACATTTTCATTCAAAATAACTTGTTCATTTACTTCAATATCCTCAATGGTGTTGTTATCATCTAGTTTATAAGGATTTAATCTTATTTTAATATATTTAGGATTAATACCTTTTTTTTCTAAAACCAAATCATCAATATATCTAAACATAAATGAAGAAGATGTGGAAATAGTTGGCACTTCATATACTAATAAAATCTTTTGAAATTCTGTTTGTAAAATGGTATCTTGATAAACTTTACCTAAATCAAATAATCCTTCTATATGTTTTGATTTAGGATAATATATTTTATTATCAATAATAAGCTCCGCTTTAGTTGTATTAAAAACAAAATCATTATTACTATTTGCTTTTAAATTTAGTTCAACAACTACCAAATTAGTATTAACTAAATCTTTATTCTTGTAATCTACACTTGTCAAATAACTTTTACTAACTTCCATAGTTACATCAGTTGCCATAAATAAATGTTTTTCTTCATAAATTTTATTGTAAATAGTTAAATTCATATATATTACAAAACACGTTGCTGCAAATAAAATTAAAAAGACTATACTAATAAGAAACTTGTTTTCTTTATAAATATATTTAGCAAACCTTAAATTACGATTAACATTTCTTTTAAAAACATTTGTTTCAACACTAACATCAACTTCAAATTCTTCATTATCAGCTTCCGTAATGTTTAATTCTTCTAAATCTTTACCAAACTCAAATTTTTTGATATCAAAACCAGTAGCTCTTATAAAAGTAAAAACTAGACCAATACCTTGAACTATTACTACTAACATATAAAAGTCTCTTAATAATCTAAGACTTCTAGTTTCAATTAATTTAGTTTCTAGTAGTACCGCATTATCATAACCAATGTTATATATAACTAGTAGAGAAACCATTATAATAATGTTTACAATATAAAATATTTTTGGCTTTTTCTTGTAAAACATTACTCCTAATAAAATTATTAATATTACTATAATAATAAAAGGCAGAGCAAACATCCAAGTATTAAACAACTGCCCAGAAAAATCTTGCCCTGACATTAATTGTTCAGAATTTATATATTCTTGTAAAAAACGTAAGAAGATATTAGTACGATATAATAGATAACTCATTAAAGCTAGTAATACCATATGTATTAATTTAAAGTGTTTAATTAAAAATGCATACGGTTTTCTAAGTATCATACTTCCACCTCCTATCTTACATAATAATTATACCTTATTTTCAAATAAAAAAAAAGAAAAAAACATTATTTTATTACTTTTTTTAAAGTTATATAGGCCAAAATCTATACCCTCAATTTAGAAACACATAAACTAAAAGCAAGGAGGTAAGATGATGAAAAATTATAATCCTACACAAGACTATTACAACTATGTAAATAATACTTATAATCAACCAAGTTATAACCAAGCATCAGAACAAACAAATCTTTATAACCCTTATAATGGTTTCATTAGAGGAAATATGTTTCCTGAACTTTATAACACATATAAAGTCAACCAGCCATTTGAAATTAAACCAATGAATGAACAAGCAAATTTACTAACCTTTATTGATGCTTTAGGTTTCGCAACCATTGACTTAAATTTATATTTGGATAATTTTCCAGATGATAGAAAGGCTTTAGAACTTTTTAATCAATACCGCTTGTTAAAAGAAGAGTACATGCAAGAGTATCAAAATAAATATGGGCCAATTTCTTTAAATAGTGATTCATTAAATACTTATCCTTGGATGTGGATCAAAGGTCCATGGCCATGGGAAAAATAGGAGGTTTATTATGTGGAAATATGAAAAAAAATTAGAATATCCCGTAAACATTACTAAAAGAGATTTAAAGATGGCTAAATATTTATTAAGCCAATATGGGGGTCCTGATTCTGAACTTGCAGCTTCTTTAAGATACTTAAACCAAAGATATACAATGCCTGATGATAAAGGAAAAGCATTGCTTACTGATATTGCAACTGAAGAGCTTGCTCATGTTGAAATGATTTCGGCAATGATTACGCAATTAGTGGCTGGCGCAACCATTGATGAACTTGAAAAAGCAGGTCTTGGGGGTCATTTTGCACAACACGATCACGCTTTATTTCCAACTGATGCTATGGGAGTTCCTTTTACCACAGCTTACATAGAAGCAAGTGGGGATTATATTGCTGATTTAGAAAGTAATATGGCTGCAGAACAAAGAGCAAGAGCTACTTATGAACACTTAATGGATTTAACAAATGATCCCGATTTACTAGCACCACTTTCTTTTTTAAGACAAAGAGAAATTATTCACTATCAAAGATTTAAGGAATTAAGAAATTATTATCTAGAAAAGAAAATTTAATATCAAGCGGCTTTAAAAAGCCGTTTTTTTTATTTATACCAATATTTTTGTGAATTAAAACGTATAAATTAATTTTTCTTAGTCATAATATTTATTATGAAGAGTACAAATATTATATAAATCCTTTTTTTAATTTTGACTTACTCCTAATCTTTTAAATTAAATATTTGTAAATAACTCTTCAAAAAAATAGACCCGAGGTCTATTTTTTAATTTTCAAATTTACGATTATTATTTCTTGCAGCTTTTTTCTTATCACGACATTCTTTACATCTTACTGGTTCATTTGTAAAACCTTGTTGTTCATAAAAATTTTGTTCACCAACCGTAAAAGTAAATTCTTTGCCACAATCTTTACAAACAATAACTTTGTCTTGTTTTTCCACTTACTTACCTCCTTTTTAGTATTTGATTTAATCGTTATTTTTAACTCCAAAAAGGGAAGTAATGAAATAATTTTTTAAACCAAAGTCAATATATCACAAATAAATAAAATAAACAAGTTATTCATTAAAAATATATTATAACTTTACATTTTTATGACTAAATTTCATATGTTTTATTGAGGTGAATAATTTGAAAGTTTTAATATTATTTGGTGGTAATTCAACAGAACATGAAGTGTCTATTAAATCTATCAAATCTATTTTAGAAAATATTGATAAAAAGAAGTTTAAAGTAATTACAGCTGGCATTAGCAAAAAAAATGAATGGTTTATTTATCAAGATGAGATAAGGTTATTAGATAAAAATTGGTTAAAAAGAAAAACAAAAAAAGTAGAAAATATAATTGAGTTTTTAAAAGAATTTGATGTGGTTTTTCCAATAACCCATGGCACTAATGGTGAAGATGGAAAACTACAAGGCTTGCTAGATTTATTTAATATTAAATATGTAGGTTCTAAAACATTAGCAAGCGCAATTGGAATGGATAAAGAAATTTCTAAAATACTTTTTAGTTCTTTAAATATACCACAGGTGGATTACATAACTATCAATAAAAACTACAATATAAAAGATATTGAAAAAAATTTAACATATCCTTTAATTATAAAACCCGCTAATGGTGGTTCTTCAATTGGAATTAATAAAGCAAATAATAAAAAAGAATTAATCAAATCTATTAAAATAGCTTTAAAATATGATAATAAAGTTATCGTTGAAAAATTCATTAAAGCTAGAGAATTGGAATGTGCTATTTTAGAAGATAAAGAGTTAATTGTATCAGATATTGGAGAAATAAATTCTTGCAACGAATTTTATGATTATCAAGCTAAATATAAGCAAAATTCTAATACAAGCATAAACGCTAATTTAGATATTAATGTTACTAATAAAATAAAAGAATATGCAGTATTAGCTTTTAAGGGAATTAATGCAAAGGGACTTGCTAGAATTGACTTTTTTTATGATGAGGAGAGTAACCAAATTTATTTAAATGAAATAAATACGCTCCCTGGATTTACTACTATTAGCATGTATCCAAAATTAATCACCAAGCAAAATATTACCTATAAAGAATTAATAACAAAACTTATTAAAAATGCAAAAGAGCTTTAAATTAACTAAAGCTCTTTTATATATCATCATCATTTACATAAAATAATTGATCTGGGCGCATATTAAATATATCTGCTATTTTAATTGCTGTATCGTAATATAGTCTTTTTTTCTTACTTTCAAGTTGAGAATAAAAAGAAATTGTAATATTAAGTTTTTCTGCCATATACCTTTGTGTAAAACCTTTTTTCTTGCGAATACTTTTTAATTTATTTGTTGAATACACAAAATCACCTCTAGTTAATTATATCATCATATAGACTATTAGTCTAGAATTAAAACTTTATTTCTATGAGAAAATTGAGGTAGGTGATAATATGACTATTAGCAAACGCAAAGACATTTATAATATTATTGGTTCTAATATTAAAAGATATAGAAAAGAAGCCGGCTTAACTCAACACCAACTTGCAGATAAAATACCTGTTAGTGATAGTTTTGTTGCTAAGTTAGAATCTATCACTCATCAAACAATCTCTATTGATATGTTAGAAAGATTTGCTGAAGTTTTAAAGAAAGAATTATACTTGTTTTTTATAGACCACGATAAAGATATATAATTTATATATCTTTTTTTATTATCAACTTTTATGTTATAATACCTTTAAGGTGATCAAATGACAAATTTTAATGAAATTAAATATAAAAGATTAGACTATAATCAAATTAAAGAAGAAGTAGAATCCTTAACTAAAAAATTAAAAAATGTTAAAGATGTTAAAACTTTTTTAGAACTATTTAAACAAATTAATTTAATTCAATTAAGAATTGAAGAATATGCTGACTACGCTGATATTCGCAATATGCGTAATGATAGCGATGAATTTTTTCAAAAAGAAATGGAATATTGGAATACTTTTAAATCTAAATTTGACTTATTATTTATGGATTTTTACCAAATTTGTTTAACTACTCCATTTAAAGAAGAAATTAAAAATTTAATACCGGATAACTTTTTTTATTCTATTGATTATAAAAATAGAACTAGTTCTAAAGAAATTTTAGAATTACAAAAACGTGATAATGAACTTAAAAGTCAATATAGAAAAATAATGAATAAAAAATGCAAATTTAGAAACGAAGAACATAACCTTTCATATGTTACAAAATTCTTTTCATCATCAAATAGAGAAGAAAGAAAAGAAGCTCATGACGCATATAATGACTTTTTTATAGAAAATCGCGAAGAATTTGATCATATCTTTTTAGAAATGGTACAAGTTAGAAATCAAATAGCTAAAATTTTAGGTTTTAATAATTACTCTGAAATGAGTACTCTATTATTAAGAAGATTTGGTTATGGTTATAATGAAATAAAAATATTTAGAGAAAACATCCAAAAATATATTACTGAATTAGTTTCAGAGATTAGAGAAATGCAAAAACAAGAACTAGGGTTAGAACAATTAACATATTATGATACTGTTTTTTATAAAGAAGAACCAAAGTTGCTCTATACAGAAATAGAATTATTAGAAAAAATGCATGAAATCTTTGTTAACATGGACTCGGAATTAGGAAACTTTTACTATGACATGTTAAATAACGGATATATTGATTTACTTAATAGCGATAATAAAATTAAATTTTTTATTACTAATTATTTAAGTTTATCTTCTCTTCCAACTATTACAGGGAATTTTAATGGTAAGTATTCTGATTTAACGGCGCTCACTCATGAATCAGGTCATTCTTTTCAAAAATATTTTGCTGGAATTGAAGATAAAAATCATATTGTTTCCCCTTTATTAAAATATCCTACTTTTGAAATTGCTGAGATGTTTTCTTACGCCATTCAATTAACTACCTTAAATTATGTTCAAGATTTATTTTCTGAAAGTGATTATAAGAAATATGCTTTTCTAGTTATTAAAGATTTAATTACTACTATGCCTTATATTGCCACAGTAGACGAATTTCAAGAACAAGTTTATAGTAAAGAAAATATTTCTATTTCTGAAATTAAAGAAATATGGAAACAATTATGTAACAAATATAATCTTAAAAACCATATTACAGGTCATCCAACTTTAGAAAATGGTGAATTCTTTTATCGTCAAAATCATATATTTTTAAATCCATTTTACTATATAGATTATGCTATTTCTTATTTTGGTGCTTTTGCAATTTGGCAACAAAGTTCTAAAGATTTAGACACTTTCAAAAAAATGTCGGCAATTGCATCTTACTTACCTTTAAATGAATTAGTAGCAAAATTTAATCTTGCTAATCCATTTGAAGAAAAATCTATGAAACATTTATCTTTATTTTTAAAACAACAATTAAATAAATTCAAACAAAAATAGGAAGTTAAACTTCCTATTTTTTAGCATCAAATTTCTTTCTTTCTGCCGTATTTAATATTTTTTTTCTTAAACGGAAAGCTACTGGTGTTACTTCCACATATTCATCATCATCAATAAAATCTAAAGCTGTTTCTAAACTAAATAATCTAGGTCTTTTCAAAACAACTGTATGATCTTTACTAGAACTTCTGGTGTTTGTTAAATTTTTACCTTTAACAACATTTACTGCTAAATCATTATCGTGATTATTTTCTCCAACAATCATACCTTCATACACATCAACACCAGGTTCAATAAACATAACTCCTCTATCTTCAAGTTGTCCTAATGCATACGCTGTTGATTTGCCATTTTCCATAGAGACAAGCACACCATTTTTTCTTTTTCCAACATTATTACTAGCAAGTTTACGATATTCTTTATAAGTATGGTTCATAATACCATAGCCTTTAGTCATAGTCATAAATTCAGTAGAAAAACCAATTAATCCACGTGATGGAATAGTATATAATAATCTAACCTGTGTTTCATGATTAACCATATTTTCCATAGTTCCTTCACGATTCCCTAAAGCCTCAATTACTGAACCAACATAATCTTCTGGAACATCAATTTGTAATTCTTCATATGGTTCACATTTTATACCATCTATCTCTTTAACAATTACTTGAGGTTTAGATACTTGTAACTCATAACCTTCTCTACGCATATTTTCAATTAAGATTGACAAATGTAATTCCCCTCTACCAGAAACAATCCATGATTCATTGTCATTTTTTTCTACTTTTAAAGATACATCTCTTTCAGTTTCTTTAAATAAACGTTCTTCAATTTTTCTTGCTGTTAAGAATTTCCCTTCTTTTCCTGCAAAAGGACTAGTGTTTGTGCCAAAAGTCATTTGTAAAGTTGGTTCATCAATTCTAAGAATTGGTAAAGCGTCTTCTTTTCCGATTTCACAAACAGTCTCACCTACTGAAATATCAGAAAGACCAGCAATAGCAATAATATCTCCTGCTTCAGCTTCTTCTATTTCAATACGTTTAAGTCCTAAATAACCAAACATTTTTTGAATTCTAAATTGTTTAATACTACCATCTAATCTAACACAAGATACCATTTGATTAACTTTAATACTTCCTCTTTTAACAATACCAATTCCAATACGACCTACATAATCATTATAATCTAAAAGTGCTGGTTGAAACTGTAAAGCTCCATCTAATATTTTAGGAGATGGTATATAACTTACAATCATATCCAAAATTGGTTTCATTGTATTTTGTTGTGTTTCTAATTCTTGGTGCAAACTAGCTGTTCCATTTATAGCAGATGCATAAACAACAGGAAAATCCAATTGATCAATATCTGCGCCAAGTTCAATAAATAAATCTATTACTTCATCTACAACTTCTTTTGGACGCGCAGTCGGTTTATCTATTTTATTAACTACAACAATAGGAGTAACTCCTGCATCTAAAGCTTTTTTTAATACAAACCTAGTTTGTGGCATAGTGCCTTCATAAGCATCAACTACTAAAAGTACACCATCTACCATATTCATAATACGTTCCACTTCACCACCAAAATCAGCATGTCCTGGAGTATCTAATATATTGATACGATACCCTTCATAATCAATAGCAGTTGTTTTAGCAAGAATAGTAATTCCTCTTTCTCTTTCAATATCATTAGAATCCATTGCTCTTTCTTGAACTTCTTCATTTGCTCTAAAAGTACCTGAAGATTGAAGTAATTGATCCACTAAAGTTGTTTTACCATGGTCAACGTGTGCAATAATAGCTACATTTTTAATTTGTTTCATAAAACCCACTCTTCTTTCAACTGAGTAATTATACCATAAACCTTAATTTATGTAAACAAAAAGTTTAATATCTAATTTTTTAAAATAACCAAAGACAATTTTATTTTTTTATAGTAAAATGATATTGGTGATAATATGAATGCACTAGCACAACTAATAAGTGTACTAGCAATTTTTTGTTGGATAATTAGTATTCAAAACAAAAAGAAGGAAAACATTATAGTATGTCAGTTAAGCGCGAATACATTATATTCAATTCAATACTTTTTATTGAATGTATATGGTGCAGCTTTCATGAATATTATTTCTGCTATCAGAAGTTTTGTTTTTTATGATAACGAAAAAAATAAAAGGAAAAATTCTAGTTATATTTTAGCATTTTTTCTTGTAGCAATTTTAATAACAGGCTTACTAACATTTGATGGCATTATAAGTTTAATTCCAATTGTTATAACTCTTGCCTATACTTATTCGGTTTGGCAAAACAACTTAAATATTACTAGATACATCTTTTTAATTTCTGCTTTTATTTGGATTTTTTATAACATTAAAGTAGGAGCTCATATCACTGTTTTAGGAAATATCTTGGAAATTATATCAGGAATTATTTCTATTATTAGATTTAGGGGAAATTAAAATGAAAAAAATATTAGTTTTGATATTAGCCTTTTTTGCTTTTATTATAAATATTGAGGCCAAAACAAAAAAAGTTGTTACTTTTAATGAATGTATTGATGGCGACACCGCCTCTGTAATATTAAACAAGGAAAAAATAAAAATAAGATTTTTAGCAATTGACACTCCTGAAACAAAGCATCCAACTATTAAGGAAGAACCATATGGAAAAGAAGCTAGTAATTACACCTGTAATTCATTAAAAAAAGCTAAAAAAATTGAAATTGAATATGATAACAACAGCGACAAATTAGATAAATATGATAGACACTTAGTTTGGGTATTTGTTGATGATGAGTTATTACAAGAAAATTTAATTGAACAAGGACTTGCTAAAGTTGCATATTTATATGATGATTACAAATATACTTCAAAACTAGAAACTGAAGAGTTAATTGCCAAATCCAAAAGAATTGGTATTTGGAATGAAGAAATTGATTATGTTAAAATTATTATAGTTATCATAATTTTAATTGTTGGAATAACGCTTTTTATAACTAATAGAAATTTTAGAACCAAAACAACTAATAAAATTAAAAAAGAAACTAAAAAAAGAATTAAAAAGTACTTTAAAACCTAGCATTTGCTAGGTTTTATTTAATAAACTTCTTAGTAACTATCAGTAGTACTTGTTACAATATATTTTTGAAAAAACTCATTTTCCATTAATTTAGTCATAATTTGTTCTAAATCTGCATCAGTCATATCTTCTAAAGATACCTTATTACTAATTTCTGGAATAGTTAAACTTTTCCCTACTTCAGTTTTTATATTCATATTACAGTCCACTTTCATAAATTCTTGGATGCCATCAATATCAATAGCAAATTCAAAACTATAATTAGTATTATAAACTTTATCTTGAGTAACTTCTTCTTTTTTTAGACTAGCTTTACCATAAAACTTACCTTCTTCCTCACTAAACGCATAATTCATTTTATATTCATTAGCACTATACTCTATATTAAGTGTGAATTCAGAAGTATCTTGTTTTGCAGTAATATTAATCAAATTATTGCTAGGAAATTCTATTAAAGCAGTAAATACTTCTTCACCATTATAAATAACTTGAAAATTAGTAACTGCACCCTTAATAATTCTAATAATTTCTTCACTATATTTGGTTTTATCTAAAATTTCATAAGCCACAACTTCATTCATTAAACCTTTAGTATAAACAGATATTTCCATATATTCAGAGCTTTCTTTAGTTGTGTTTTCTTTTACCTTAACCATATCTAACATAGAATTGATTGCATTATTTATAACTGATCTTTCCTGTTTAGTAACACGCATTAATGCTTCAATAAACTCTTCATTATCTTTTAAATCATTCAACATGTTTTCTACTAAAGCAGTGACTGTTTCACTTGTGATTTTATAAGTCACCTTTTTTAATTTTTCTAATTTACCATCAATTTCTAATTCAGACTTGATACTAGAAAAATCATCATCAACTAAATTATTTAGAAAGCTATTTTTAATTTGTTCTAAAATATATTCCAAATCTTCTATATCTAAAACATTTTCTTCATATAGAATATCATAATCAAATTCTGGCAACTCAATTACTTTATCAAATAAATTTTTAAGTTCTAAATACATTCTTTCTTGTAAAGCATAAACATTTAAATCTATGATGTTTTCATTTTTACCATCTACAGACAGTTGTGCTACAAATTCTTTATTCTTATAATCAATTGAACTAGATACTTTATAATTTAACGCATTAATATCCTTAATAGCATCACGGATAAGTGCATCATCTTCTTCTGGATATTCATTTAAAACTTCATCCGCAAGAGTAACATTATAATCAAGCGTACCTTCTGATAAAACTTTATCTTCTTTATAATTAATATCCAAATAATCAAATTGATTATTAAAGATACTCATAAAGTTTTTATATTCAGTATTAATAGCTTTTAAAAATATATTTTTAGGCTTATTAAAAATCAAAAAATAACCTAATACTAGTAATAGAACACTCGCTAAAATAATTCCTAATAAAATTAAACCAAACAATTTTCCTTTTGATTTTGGTTTTTCAAACAATAATTCTTCAATTTCTTCTTGTTCTAAAGTTTCTGTTAAAATAGCACCATTATTTTCTAAAATCTCATTAGGATTTAATACTTCAATTGGTTCGCTATTTAAATTCTTTTCCTCATTCATAACTACACTCCTATACTATATTTAGTATAACATATTACAATAAAAAAATATATTTTTTAATATAAAATTCATAAAAAAACTAGTACACGCATTGTACTAGCTTCAACTATTAATTCATATATTTTTTTATAATACTTTTAAATTGCTTTTTATTTTCTTTAATCCATCTTTTATAACTTAGTGAAGATGGCTGATAAGTAAAGAAATCATAATGATTATTTTCTTTAGCATTTATACTAATAATAAAGTTGAAAATATTATTATTTAAATCTTGATAGACACAAAGTATACGAATATGATCTTCAATAATAATTCCTTCTTCTTCTTTTAAAAGATTAATGAGTTTGGCTTGAACACTTTTTTCTTCATTAGCCGCTATATCAAAAGTAGTAAATAACTTTTGATTTTGTTCTTTAGAACTTTCTTGTGTGCCATATACTTGTTCAGCGGTTAATAAATTATAAAATTTTATATTAGTCGCAACTCCATAACCAATATTTTTAAGTATTAACTTAACTATTATATCGTTATTACCTTTTAAATCATTATAATCAATATTTGGATACTTTTCTAAATAATTACGGCCAATTGGAGTTAAATAATAAGAATAAGCATCTATTTGATTTAAATCTCTTACTTTATCTAATAATAAATATGGCTTATGATTTTCTTTATTCTCATTTTTTATTCTATTATTAACTGTATAAACTGTCGCAAAAACAGGAATAACAATAGATAAAATTGGTAACAAGCTATCTACAAATTTAAATACCTCTTGCATAACATCACCTTATTATATTTTTTAAAATATAGTCCATCGTAATTTTTATATCTGGAAAAATATCAATATGTTCTAGTTCTTCTCTACTAAACCAACAAATGACAGTTGATTCTTCTGAAATTTGTTCATGTATCTTTCCATTCGGTATTCCAACATAAATAATATCAATATGCATATCACCTTTTAAATTACGATTTTTTTGAATTCCTAAGGGTCTAATAAAATCATCTTCTCTTGGAAATCTCTCACCTAGAAGTGTTACTTTAATTCCAGTTTCTTCATAAACTTCTCTAAGTGCAGCTTCTTCTGGAGTTTCTCCTTCTTCTATATGTCCACCTGGTTGAACCCATTTATTAAATTTTTTATGTTTTACTAATAATAATTTTTTATTTTCTGGGTTAATTACAAATACCGACGCACAAAAATGTCTTGCCATTTTATCACCTATCATTATTATAACAAATAAAAACATTATTAGAAACATTTATATTATTTTATATGTCTAATAATGTCAATTTATTAACTTTATTCTAACACATTGTGAACTTTATCGTGATTGTTTCTTTCATAGATTGTTAATTTATCGTTTATATCAAGAGTTGCAAGTAATATATTATCTAAAGTTTTATATCCTTTTATTTTTAATTCCTTATCTAACCAAGATATATCTTTTTTCATGTTTTTTAAATTGTTAGGCATTATCTTACTATCAATGATTATATTCGCAACCAATTCTTGTTTTGTAGCTTTAAGTTTCATATCTTTAATAGTAACAGGACTATATTCTCCTTTAGGCAAAATACTTAATTTGCCATTTGCTTCTAATAAAGCATATTCAATTTGAGTTAAATCAAAATAACCGCTTCCTCTACATTCTTCTAATAAATCATTTATATCAAATTTCACTTTTTTTAAGTTTTTTTCTATTAATTTGCCATTTTGAATTAAAATAGTAGGTGTACCTATAAAAAATCTTCTTAACACCATACTTTTCATTGTAACATAAGAAACTAAATAGGCAATTAATCCAAATACAATAATAGCGGTAAGCCCATTTGCATACTGAGAATCCATATTAATAGTCATTTCAGCCGCAAAATTACCAATTGATATTCCTATAACATAATCAAATAAAGATAGCTGCGACACTTGTTTTTTTCCTAATAATTTCGTAACCAAAAATAACGCTGTTAAAGAAATCAAAGCTCTTGCAATTGTATCAAATACTTCTATCCATTTTATATCAAAAAAATCCATATTATCACCTATCAATATTATGGATTTTTTTTACCAATTTATTTATTTTTTTTAGTTTTCTTAATTATTTTTTCAAACAAATTTTCTTTTTTATTATGTTCAAACACAACATCTGTTTTAACAACAGCAAGGATTACAATCAATAATAATATGCCATATATAATATAACCCAATACTCTATCTTTCAAAAAGTATATAATAGACGCTGCTGCAAATAATAAATCTATTGCATAGATAATTAAAACTGTTGTTCTTTGTGAAAAATTACGTTTTAAAAGTTGATGATGAATGTGAAATTTATCTGGAGTTGAAATGCTTTCTCCTTTAAGTAAACGTCGTACAATTGCAAATAAAGTATCTAAAATTGGTATTGCCAGTATTAATAAAGGTATAATTAGAGATGTCATAGTTACATTTTTAAAACCTAATAAAGCAATAACCGCAATCATAAAACCTAAAAACATAGATCCAGAATCTCCCATAAAAATAGAAGCTGGATTAAAATTATGAACTAAAAATCCTAAAGTTGAACCTAACATAACAAAAGTTAAAACACAATCTAAACTAAACTTCCCTTGAATAGCAGCTATTATTCCAATTGTTAAAAAGTAAATAGAACTAATGCCTCCAGCAAGTCCATCTAATCCATCAATCAAGTTAATACAATTGATACATCCTAAGATAAAAAATATACTAATAGGATATGCAAATATACCAAAATTTATATAAAAACCAAAAGCACTTATATCTTTCATAATAATATTGCCATAAAAAACAACAATACAAGCTGCAACTAACTGACTAATAAATTTAGTACTCGCTTTTAAAGGTTTTATATCATCTACAACACCAGTTAAAACTATTATAAAACTACCAATCAAAATAGAATTCATAATTGAACTAGTTCTACCATATAACATATAACCTAATAAAAATCCTAAAAATATACCTAACCCACCTAACCTAGGCATCGGTTTTTTATGCACTTTTCTTTCATTGGGAATATCTACTGCTCCAACATGAAGTGCTACATTTTTAATAAATGGGATAATTAAAAATACAAACAAAAATGTTGTTGATACCATTATAATTATTTTTGAAAGTTCGGCATTTGCCATATACATCACCACTATCATTATACCACTTATAAATTAGTGTGTAAATTAATGATTGTTCTTTATAGATTAAAACAATAAGTTTATTTTAAATTTTTTAATTGTAAAATCTTTTATAGAATGTTATAATAACTTTGAAAATAGATATTATAGTAGGAGTGATAAGATGAAAAATTTAAAGAAGATATTTATTTTATGTGCTGCTATCTTATTAGTTAGTGGATGTAGTATGAAATCTGAATATAAAATGGAAATTTCTAGTGATAAATCAATGAAATTTTCAGTAACTTCAGCAATGGATGACGAACTTATTGAAGCTTTGCTTTCAATGCAAAATAATCCTAATATAGATACAGATTCTAATTGTATTGATGATGAAACAGGTATGACTAATTGTGGTAGTTCTAGTGATGAAGAAAAAGAATATACTGATGAAGAAAAATGGAATATGTTAGAAAGTAGTATTGAAGGTGATGAAAACCCAGAAGATTTTGGTTTTACTAAAACACGATACGAAAAAGACAAATACAAGGGATTTACTTATTCTATATATATTTCTAACATTGACAAAATCAGTAGTGATACTGCTGATTTTACATTTGAAGACTTTAAAGAAATTTCTAAAAAAATAGTTTTTGTAAAAAAAGGAAATAATTATAAAGCCAATTTAAGTATAACAAGTAACGAAGAAACCGAAGGTTATGACATTGATGCTGATATCAAATTTATAGTAACTTTACCTAACAAACCATCAAGTCACAATGCTACTGAAGTTTCAGAAGATGGTAAAACTTTAACTTGGGATTTGGCTGATAAAGACACTCAAAACATAGAATTTGAATTCAGTTTAATAAATCCATTATTAATTTATGCTATTATTGGTGGCGCTGTTTTATTAATTATTATCATTATTATTTTAATTATTATTAAAAGAAAAAAGAAAAAAAATAAAGAAAACAATATAGAAACTAACGAACCTATTTATCAACCAGAAAATGTAAATAACTTTACTCAAAATACCATTAATGAAAATCCAATTAATTCTTATGGAGATATTAATAATCAAGATATGGTTAACAATAATTATCAAGCTCCAAACGTTAATTTTGGACAATCTTTTCAAAATCAAGAACCAGAAATTATTGGAGAAGAATTGAACGATGAACTGGATACTAATAGTTTTATAAATATTACAAACGAACAAATATCTAATATTTACAGTGAACCTATTCAAAACCAAAACATTATAAATGATCAAATACCTAACGTTTATAGTGAACCAGTTCAAAATATAACAAATGAAACACCTACAAGTCCCATACCTGATATAAACACTCAAGTTAATACTCCTAATGAAGATACAAACAATCCTTTTAATAATAGTAATTTCAATTAAGATGACAAAAGTCATCTTTTTTATTTTGTTCTGAATTAATTGGAGAATTTTGCTAATAATAAAGTTAGGTGATAGCATGAATTTAGATAGAAAAATTGAAGTTGTTTTTGAAAAAATAAAAACAAGGAATGGTAATAGTCCTGATATTACAACTAGAGAAATTACTATTGGAAATAAAAAAATTGGTTATATATATTTAGAAAGTGTTTCATCGGATGATAAAATCAGTGATTTTTTAGTTAAAAGTATTACAAGATTAAAAAGATTAAATTTTTTAGATAATTTTTTTACTAATTTATATAAAGAACTTCAAAACAACATTGCTAATAGTAAAATTAAAACAATTAATAACTATGATGATATGTTTTATTATTTAGCATCTGGTTTTACAGTAGTTTTAGTAAATGGTTTTAATAAAGCTATTGTTTTAGAAACTAGAGAAACTCTAGATAGAGGTGTTACAGAACCAACAACGGAAATTAGTATTAGAGGTCCAAAAGATGCTTTAACAGAAAATTATAATAAAAACTTAGGTCTTATTCGTAAAAGAATTAAAGATCCTAATTTATGGTTTAAAGAGATTAAAGTTGGTACAAGGACTAAAACAAAAGTAGCTATTGGATACGTAAAAGATATTGCGGATATATCTAAAGTAAATAAAGTTATTAAGAAAATCGAAGATATAGACATAGATGGTATTTTAGATAGTGGCTTTATTAGAGATTTTTTAACTAATGATGAAAGATCTAGTTTTCCAACTATTATTAGTACAGAAAGACCTGATTTAGTGTCGGCAGCACTCCTTGAAGGAAAAGTTGTTGTTATGGTAGAAAATTCCCCTTTTGCTCTTATTATGCCTGGAGTACTTGCTAATTTCATTCATACACCAGAAGATAATTATCAAAAAGCTATCAATGTTTCTTTAACAAGAATTTTAAGGTTTATAGCCATGATTATTACTATTATGGCACCTGGTTTATATATAGCGCTTACTACTTTTAATCAAGAAATAATTCCGGATACACTTCTTATTTCTCTAGCTATTCAAAGAGCAAGTGTCCCTTTTCCTACTTCTTTTGCCATTATTATTTTAATGACAACATTTGAAATCCTTAGAGAAAGTGATATGAGACTACCTGAGACTATGGGAACATCTATTAGCATCGTTGGAGCTTTAGTTTTAGGAGATGCAGCTGTTAACGCAGGTATTGTATCCCCTATTGTTGTTATTATTGTGGCTATTACATCGGTTACTGGACTTTTATTTTCCGATATGGATGTTGTTAATGCTTTTAGATGGTGGAGATTTTTATTTATTCTTTTTTCTACCGTTCTTGGGGCTATTGGATTTATAGTGGCCGGCATTATCTTTATTGTAAAACTATGTAGTATTGAAACCTTAGAAGTTCCATACCTAACTCCTATTAGCCCACTTTATCCTAATTTAATTAAAGAAAGTATTTTAAAACGTCCTAGAAACAAAATGAAACAAAGGCCTAACTATTTAGGACAACAAGACACAATAAGAATGGGTGATAATAATGAAAATTAAACTGTTTTTAATATTATTCATATGTTTTTTTACTAGCGGATGCTGGAATTATAATGAATTAAATGACTTTGCAATCGCAACAGGAATGGGTATTGATGAACATAAAGATGGTTTTAAAATCAGTTTAATGATTTCTAACTCACAAACCCCACAATCATCATCTCGTGAAGGAGAAGCCGGAGCGACTGTTTTTACAGGAATTGGAAATAGTATCACAGAAGCACTTAATAATATAGATATTAAAACACCTAGGAATTTATATTTAGGTCATTTAGCAGTTGTCGTTATTGATGAAGAAGTTGCTAAAAAAGACATTGATATTGTATTAGAAGCATTAGTTAGAAATCCCGAAACCGCAAAAAAATATCATATTGTTTTGGCTAAAGATAATAAAGCTGAAGATATTTTAAAAACATTATCTCCTTTAGAATCTTTTCCATCACAAAATGTTTCAAACAATATTTCCAACTCTTCCAAAAGCCAAAGTATTATAGCAGAATCTTTTTTAAGTGACTTTATTATTACGCTTTTAAAACCTGGAATTAACGGAATAATGTCTAGTATTAGCATTGAAGGAGAATCTAATAATAATGATAATCAAGACGATTTAAAAGAAACAGAACCTAAAGCTATGCTTAAAACTGATACAATGGGACTATTTAAAGATTTTAAATTAGTTACATGGACAAATGAAGAAGAAAGTTTAGGCATTAACATTGTTAATAATAATGCAGATCGTATGTATATTACAAATGAAGTAGAAAAAGATAAAGTCGTTGTTCTTCTTGATGACATTGAATGTAGTCCCAAAATAAAAAAAGACCTTTCCGTTGTTTTAAATATCAAAGCAGAAGGAGCTATTACTGAAGTTAGTGGAAATCTTGACTTAGAAAAAACTAAAACTATAGAAAACATAAATCAAAAAACTGAAGAAAATATAAAACAAATGGTTTATAGTGGTATTAGTTTAGCACAGGAACATAAAACAGATGTATTTGGCTTTGGTAACATGATTTATATTAATAATTATAAAAATTGGTATAAACTAAAAGATAACTGGGATGATTTATATTTTCCTAAATTAAAAATTAAAGTAAAAGTTGATGTTAACCTTAGAAGTAAAGGTTCTTTAGAAAATACAATTAAGGAGAAAAGAAATGAACGCTAAAAAATTACACTTATTTGAATATAATTGTCTATCATACTTTTTAATTAGAGGAGCTTTTATTGGTATTTGTTTAAATAATTTATTAATTATTTCTAAACAAGACAGTTGGTTATCTGTTATCTTAGCTTTTATTTTAGGATTTATTCCACTAGGAATCTTTTATTTAATAATTAAAGATAATCCTAAAGGAAATATTATTGATTTTATAAAAAACAATTGTGGTAATACTCTAGGAAATATTATAAATGTATTAATATCTATCTTTATCTTTATATTTACATCTTTATTAATGTGGAATTTAATAAACTTTATTAGTTCACAATATTTATATAAAACACCTAATTTAGCAATTTCTATTACCTTCGCAATTGCCATTTATTATATTTGTAGTAAAAGTATTAATGTGATTGGAAGAACTACTGTTATTTTATTTTACATATCCGCAATCCTTTTTATTTTAAGTGCATTAGGACTTTCATTTCAACTAGATTTAAACAATTTAAAACCAACCTTAGAATATGGAATAAATCCCATCTTTACAGGTTCTCTTCAATATATATCATATAATATATTACCTCTATTTTTAATTACCATTATTCCTAAAGAGCAAATATCTGATAAAAATAAAAAATTTATTAGAAATGGTATTATAACTTATGTAATTTCATCATTCAGTTTGTTTGTAGTTTCTTTTTTCCTAGTTGCTATTTATGGGATAGAATTTTCCCAAATACTACAGTATCCTTCTTATCACATTCTAAAAAGGCTATCTATTTTAGGCTTTATTCAAAGAGTTGAAAGTATTTCTTCTATTCAGTGGATTTTGGATTTATTTGTAATTATTGTAATGGGAATATATTTTATTAAGACATCTATCGTTCAAACGTTTAATATTAAACCATATAAATTTATTCCCTTTACTTTAGTTACTGCATTAGTTATTGTTACTAATTACTTATTTAAAAATAATACAATCGGCAATTCTGTTATATTACATATATTTCCATTCTTCAACTATTTGTTCTTTTTGATAATTCCAACTTTAATATACTTTAAGAAAAAAATAAGCCAATAAATTTTGGCTTATTTTATTACTACATTATAAATAATGAAACCTAACGCTACAACAACTACAATAAATAAAAGTATTAAAACAACTCTCATTATTTTGTTATTTTTGTGAATTGAATTACTTAAATTCTGTAATTGTTCAAAATCACTTTCTTTAAAGTCTAAACTAGATGTAAAAAATGATGTGTCCATCTCTCCAGTTTTGTGTAATTTTTCATCTTTAGTTTCTTGTAAAATAGATCTAATTGCAGAACTATCTCCAACCATAGTATCACTTTTCAAATCATCAAACATATTTAAACTTAGTTCATTATCACTCATTTTATTAAGTAAACTAGTATTAGTTATTGTATTTATTAATTCTTTTAATTCTTCTTCCTGTTCTATATCTTGTTTATTATTGATTTTAATATTTTTTAAAATATTATATTCTGTATTTTTTAAACTACGATGTTCATCTTGAATATTTTCACGAGAATCTTTAGCTTTTACTAAAACATCTCTAATATCATAACTTTTTTCTTCTTCTTCATCTAAAGGGTCAACTTCTGGTTCTAGCTCCACTGGTTTTCTTACTAATTTACGAGTTTGATTTCTTTCTTGTTCATGACTAGCAATTAATTCTTTTAACTTTTCAATATCTACTTCATTTGCTTTAGGAGTTGCAACCACTCCTTCAATATTAGAATATGTTTCATCTTCATAAATTGTTTGATATAATGATTCATTTCTAATTACTCTTCTTTTAGAATCCCGAGTTTTATAATACTTTTCCATTCTACTAGCCATACTATCACCATAATAATAATATCATATTTTAACTAATTTTGAAACTATAACTTGCTTTTTTTTATTAATTTAACTATAATTAGACAAGGAGGATTTTATGAAAAAAGTAAAAGTTTTAAAAGATGTTTGTATTGGTTGTGGAGCCTGCCAAGCAATTTGTAGTGAAGTTTATGAAATCGGTGACGATGGACTCGCTGAAGTAATTTTAGAAGAAATACCTGAAAAATTAGAAGAAGATGCTATTGATGCTTTAGAAAATTGTCCTACAAGTGCAATTGTAGAAGTAGAAGAACAAAATAAAGAAGAAAAATAAAAATATCATGTTGAAATGATATTTTTTATTTATTAATTAAACTATATAATTTTTTGACTTCTTTAATAGTTAAATAACGGTATTCTCCTGGTTTTAAACTCTTAACATCTAAAAAGGCAAATCTTTCTCTTTTTAATTTTAAAACTTCATAACCAAGTGCTTCAAACATTTTTTTAACCTGATGATTTCTACCTTCATGAATAGTGAGTTCTACTATAGAAGTTTCTTTTTTCTTATCTAGTTTTTTTAATTTTGCTTTAGCTTTTGATGTTTTTTTACCATCAATAATGACACCACTTACTAATCTTTTTATATGTTCAGGACTAATAAGTCCTTTTATTTTAGCAATATAAAGCTTATCAATATTACTGCTTGGATGAATTAATCCATTAGTAAGCTCTCCATCATTAGTTAAAATAAGTACTCCTGTTGTATCATAATCTAGTCTTCCAACCGGATAAATACGAGTAGGAATATCAATTAAATCAATAACTGTTTTTCTATTTTTATCATCGCTAGTAGTAGTTACTACCCCTCTTGGTTTATTAAGTAAAATATATGTTTTTTCATCTTTTTTAAGTACATGACCTTCTACTATAATAGTATCATTACTATCAACTAAAGTCCCTAATTCTCTAACTACTTTACCATTTACCTTGACTTTACCTTTAACTAGTAGTTCTTCTGCTTTTCTTCTTGAAGTATAACCACTATTTGCAATTACTTTTTGAATTCGTTCCATACAAATCACCACTAAAATTATAACATTTAAAAAGTTTTTTGACAATTAAAACAAATAATTAACAATAATAATACTACTAACTATTCCAATTAAATCTGCAAATAATCCAGCAAATAATGAATACTTAATTTTTTTAATACCAATACAGCCGAAATAAAGAGTTAAAACATAAAAGGTTGTATCTGTAGAACCTTGAATAACCGAACCTAATCTTCCTAAAATACTATCTGGTCCAAAATTTTCAAAAATATTTTTTAAAAAAACTAAAGATGTAGAACCAGAAATTGGTCTTATTAAAGCCATTGGTAATATTTGATAAGGTATTTTAAAAAATGATAAAACCGGTTTAATAAAATTAATTAAAACATTTAATAAATTACTTTTCAAAAATATATTAACACCTAAAATCATAGCCAGAAAAGTTGGAAAAAGAGAAAGTACCATTTCAAAGCTTTCTTTAGCCCCTTCTATAAACACATCATAAACATTTACTTTTTTTATTATCCCATATAAAACTATTCCTAAAACCATTAATGGTATTATTAAACTTGATATTAGCGCAAACATCTTTTAGCTAAAATCCTATCTATAATTAAACCTGCAATAGTTGAACAAATAGTTGCAAGTATACAAGCAAAAACTATTTCTGTTGGACTTGCACTTTTATATAACATTCTAAGTGAAATAATAGTTGTAGGAACTATTGTCATACCACTAGTATTAAGTACTAAAAAAGTTATCATACTTCTACTAGCAGTATCCTTTTTATTATTTAACTCTTGCAATGATTTCATAGCTTTTAACCCAAAAGGAGTTGCTGCATTACCAAGTCCAAACATATTGGCTATTATACTAGAAGAAATAAAGCCTAATGCTTCATGATTATTAGGTACTTCTGGAAATATTTTTTTTAGTATTGGTGATATTAACTTAGAAAATTTATCTAATAACCCAGATTTTTTAGCAATATTCATAATTCCTAACCATAGTGCAAGCACTGGAAATATTTGGAGTGTCATATCTAATGCTTGTTTTGGAACCGTTAAGATTTCTTTATTAAGAATATCAAAGTTATTAGTCGCTAAAGCAAATACTACACCTAAAACTATAAACAAGCCCCATATTTTATTTATCATTTAAACCACCTTGCAATCAGTTCCCATATACTTATCTTGGTTTTATTTAATTTAATATAAATATCTTCTTTATGTATTCTTGTATCACCTAATTTAACGATCACATTTCCTATCTTATCACCATCTTTATAATCATACTTTTTTTCTAACTCAAATTTTAAGATAATATTATTTTTTTCGTTATTGCTAAGTAAATAATTAAAATCATTTTTAATATATAATATATGTTTTTTATAATATTTTTCATCCGTTATATTAATATTACCTTTTTTTAAAATGGAATAATTTTGATATGCATTAAAAGTTTCCTCAAATAAATTTTTATGATCTTCAAAATCATTACCATCATTTAATGTGACTGCAACCAAATTAATGTTATCTTTAGAGGCGGTTGTAACTAAAGTTCTTTTAGCAATTTTTGTAAAACCAGTTTTTCCACCAGTTGCATATTTATAACTTGAAAGTAGTTTATTTTTATTTATCCACTCATAATAGTTTAAATTAGTCTTTAATTTATATTTTTTAGTTTTCGTTATCTCTTTATAAGTTTCATTTTTCATAGCATAACTAGTAAGTATTGCCATATCATAAGCAGTAGAATAATTTCCTTTATCCTCATCAAGACCACTAGGGTTATTAAATGTTGTATTTTTCATACCTAATTCTTTAGCTTTTTCATTCATTAATTTAACAAAATCATCTACACTTCCACCTACATGATGCGCAATTGCTAAGGCAGCATCATTTCCACTCCTAAGCATCAAACCATAAACTAAATCCTTTACAGTTAATACTTCACCTTTTTTTATATATATACCAGAACCATAGGCTTCATTAATTTCATCACCTATTACTACTTCTTGTTCTAAATCAGAGTTTTCAATAGCAAGTATCGCTGTCATAATTTTAGATATACTAGCAATACTTCTTACTTCATGTATATTAGAAGCATATAAAATTCTATTATTGTCAGTATCCATAAGAATTGTACTAGTAGCACTACTACTATAAGCATTTACATTTAAAGGTATTATTAAAAATAAAATTAATAAAACTATTTTTTTCATTTTCTCACCTATAAAAATGTATGAAAAAAAGGACAAATTTAGTCCTTTTGTATTAATAAATTATATAACTCTTTTAAGTGGGTTTCATCCATTGCAGAAACACCTTTTAATTTATATTCAATACCAAGTTTTTGATATTTATCTACTCCATATAAATGATATGGCAGTAACTCTATTTTTTCTACATTTTTTATTTTACTAATAAATTCTTTTAGTTTTAAAATATATTTTTCTGTATCATTAATCCCTGGCACAATTACTTGTCTAAGCCATAATTTTTTATTTAATCTTTGACATATATCTAAAAATTTATAAAATTCATCTATATTTTGTCCTGTCATATAATTAAAACCTTCGTTATCAATTGCTTTTATATCTAAAATAACTAAATCAGTATACTTTAGAATTTCTTCATAATTACCAATACCAACTCCACTAGTATCAATAGCTGTGTGAAGATTAACCATTTTACATTTTTTTAAAATATCAATTAAAAATTCATCTTGTAATAAAGGTTCCCCACCAGAGAAAGTAACTCCTCCATCAACATAATAATTTTTATATTTTAATATTTTCTTTAGTAATTCTTCAGATGTTATTTCTAAAGCATTATCTTTAGTCCAAGTTTCTGGATTATGACAAAACAAACATCTTAATTTACACCCTTTAAAAAATACTACAAATCTAATACCAGGACCATCTACTAGCCCCATTGTTTCTACCGAATCAATATAACCTATCATATACTACCGTGGAATGTTCTATTAATAACTTCTAATTGTTGTTCTTTACTTAAACGATTAAACTTAACAGCATATCCAGAAACTCTAATAGTCAAATTAGGATAATTTTCAGGATTGTTCATAGCATCTATCAATGTTTCTCTATTAAAAACATTAACATTTAAGTGCTGAGCTTTTTGTTTAAAATAACCATCTAAAATATGAACTAAATTAATAATTCTATCTTCATCAGTATGTCCTAAAGCATCTGGAATAATAGAAAATGTATTAGATATTCCATCTTGACATACGCAAGCATATGGAATTTTAGCAACTGAGTTTAAAGATGCTAAAGCACCTAATTCATCTCTACCGTGCATTGGATTAGCACCAGGTGCAAAAGCAACCCCTTCTTTTCTACCATCAGGTGTAGCACCTGTTTTATGTCCATAAACAACATTAGAAGTAATTGTTAAAATTGATAATGTATGTATTGCATTTCTATATAAAGGATGTTCTTTTAAACGTTTTGAAAATTCTGTTACAACTAAAACAGCTAGATCATCAACCAAATCATTATCATTTCCATATTTAGGAAAATCTCCTTCAATTTCAAAATCAATAGCTAAACCATCTTCATTTCTAATTGGTTTAACTTTAGCATATTTAATTGCAGATAAAGAATCAGCAACAACAGAAAGTCCTGCTGCACCAAAAGCCATCAATCTTTCTACATTAGTATCATGTAAGGCCATTTGACTTGCTTCATAAGCATATTTATCATGCATATAGTGGATGATATTCATAGCATCCACATAATTTTTGGCTACAATATCTAAAACGTTAAAATAAGCTTTTATAACTTTATCATATTCTAAAACTTCATCCTCTATCTTCTCAATTCCATCAATTACTTTTAAATTTAATTTTTCATCAACCCCACCATTAATAGCATATAAAAGAGCTTTAGCCAAATTACAACGCGCTCCAAAAAATTGCATTTGTTTTCCAACTTTCATAGCAGATACACAACAAGCAATTGCGTAATCATGACCGTAAATAGGGCTCATAATATCATCATTTTCATACTGAATAGCATCAGTAATAATTGATATCTTCGCACAATATTTTTTAAAGTTTTCTGGTAACTTTGTAGACCATAAAACAGTGATATTAGGTTCCGGCGAAGTACCTAAATTAATTAAAGTATTTAAATAACGATAAGAATTCTTAGTAACTAATGACATACTTTCATTAAGCATACCACCAATTGATTCTGTAACCCAAGTAGGATCTCCTGCAAATAATTCGTTATATTCTGGTGTTCTTAAATGACGAGCCAATCTTAATTTAATAATGAACTGATCTACTAACTCTTGAGCTTCTTTTTCTGTAATTATGTTATTTTTTAAATCTCTTTCAATATAAATATCTAAGAAAGTTGAAGTACGTCCTAAACTCATAGCCGCTCCATTATTTTCTTTAATAGCAGCTAAATAACCAAAATATAACCATTGAGTAGCTTCTTTAGCATTAATGGCAGGTCTAGAAATATCAAACCCATAACCTAATGCCATTTCTTTAATATCATTTAAAGCCTTTATTTGATCAAAAACTTCTTCGCGAACACGAATATTTGCTTCATTTAAATTAGTAATACTATCTAAATCTTTTTGCTTTTCTTGAATTAAAAAATCTATTCCATATAAAGCAATTCTTCTATAATCACCTATAATTCTACCTCTACCATAAGCATCAGGAAGACCAGTTATTAATCCTGCTTTACGAGCTAATCTTATTTCTTTAGTATATGCTGAAAAAACACCATCATTATGTGTTTTACGATACTTAGTAAAAGCTTTATCAATCGTTTCATTTAATTTATAGCCATAAGATTCTAAAGCACTATGTACCATTCTTATACCACCATATGGATTTACAATTCTCTTAAGTGGTGCAGAAGTTTGTAAACCAAATATAACTTCATTATCTTTATCTATATAACCTGGTTCATAATTATTAATACCTGACACATGTTCAGTATCAATATCTAAAACGCCTTTTTCTAATTCTTCTTTTAATAAATCTTCACATTTATCCCATAATTTTGATGTTTTATCACTAATACCTTCTAGAAAACTATCATCACCTAAATATTCAGTATAGTTTTCTTCAATAAAATTTTCAACATCAATACTATTTCTCCATTTTATTCCTTTAAAATCATCTATATTCATCTTGTACCCTCCTTATAATGCATTATAATTATATCACATTTTAAAGGGTATAAAAACAATTTAAAAGTATTTTCTAAAATCTAGATATTTCTGATAAAATCTTATATAGAAAAAGAATTGCGCAAATACAATTCTTAAAAATAGTTTAATTATTATAAATCTTTTCTAAAACTTATTTTGAATTCATTAAAACCAAATTTTTTATATAAATTAATAGCACTTTTATTATTTGATAGTACATTAATATCTATAAATTTTACGTTGGTATCATTTAATATATTTAATCCACTTTCTAATAACTTTGTAGCAATCCCATTATTTCTATATTCTTCTATCACATATAAACCATCTATTAAATAACCATTGTTATTATTAGTATTTATTATTTTAAAAAATATATATCCTTTTATAATCGTATCTTCTTCGTAACATAATAATATGTTATTTTTGTTCTTTATGACATTTTTGAAATAATCTTTTACTACAAAACTATCATCAATAGAATTATCATATTGTCTTTCATCTTGAATTAGTTTTGTTAATAGATTATCACAAATATTAGCTCTTTCTTCGTCAAAAACTCTAATAATCAACTTTATCACATCCTATAGTTAATTATATCACACCAATTCATATTCTCTAACAATAATCCTATCATCTGAACAATATTTTATTACATACTTATTTTCTTGTTTACAAATTATTATACCTATAGTTTTATCATGATTAACTTTCCTTAAATTTTCATCAATATAATTCATATAAACTTGTATTTGACTAATATATTCTTTTCTTAATTCAGTTACTTTTAATTCTACTATAACATAACAATTATATTCAATATTAAAAAGTAATAGATCTATAAAATTAAACGTATCACCTATTTTTATTTTATATTCGCTTCCTATAAAACTAAATAAATTACCTAACTCTTTCATAAATAATTCTATATCTTCTAATATTAATTTATGCAATATCTTCTCAGATATAATTTCATAGCTATTTTTGTTTTTAACCACTATAGGGTTTTTAACAAAGTCTGTTATATTCTTTTTCTCTTTATTAATTAATTTATTTTTGCATTTTCTATTACATTTATAAACTTTTCCATTTTTTATAATCTAAAGCAATTTGTAATTCTCTTGCTAACCAATATTCATTACCCTGTTCATCAATGTGTTTTATATTTTCAAAAATTGTAGGAGTGTATTCTTCAATATTTTTCATTTTGTCACCTTCCTACTTATATTATTCGACGTAAGGAAGGCTTTTTCCTTTTTATTTCACTACTTTTTTTATTTTTTTAGAAAAACAAAAAAACTAATTCAAAAAATTGAATTAGTTTTTATTTCAAAAATTTTCCAGTAGCAAGATTGGCGAAATAAATTTCGCTATCTAGCTACTATAAGACAAGACAAGCTTGCCCTCAACAAGAAATCAAAGATTTCTTACATATGTGCTCTTATTATCATTCTTTTCAAAACCTTATTTCTAACTTCGTATTACATTACTACAAATATCCAAGTTTAGATGACAGATTTTGAGATTTCGATAACTGGGCGCACACCGTAGTCGATGCCATAGTTGGCGTAGAAGTTGAAAACGCCACCGTCGCCGCGCACGAACCAAGCGTTGCCAGCATAGTCCGCATCAGCAGAGCTTGTCCAGTATCCATATGGAGGCATTGCTAAATTCCCATATGACCAATCGTTACTAATTATTGCATTTGCTTCTGTTTCTGTTAACATTCTAGCACGCGCATTTGTTCTTGTCATCGTTCCATATTTACTGTCTGTTAATGTATAGTCCTGTGGTGCTATATTCGTCCATCCACTTGTTTGACTTTCTAAATAATTTAACGCTGTGATTGGCCCTTTATTATTGTTACCACATTCATCACATTCTGTATCCCATTCTGCTTCTGTTCCTCCTGCTGCTAAATAATCTGTTTTTGTTATCCATGCTACTGTTTCCTCATCAATATTTTTATCCATGATTAACGTAACTTTATTACTAGCATCACTTACTACATAGAAGTTTTGGATATTTCCTGGGGCTACTTCGATTGCAAATTTTGTACCTGTTGTACATGTACCACTTGTTGCACATGCATCTACACTTGTAGCAAAATCATTTGTTTTTGCTAGTTCACTTAGTGTTTTTGCTGGTTCTGCTGGTAGTACACAATTATCTACATCTGCTTCTGGATCAATCTTACTATCTTCGTATCCTTTTGTTATACACATTGCTCCATTTGAAATAGCTAGCGCTACTTTACCATCTCGTGTAACTTTAATACTACCACTTGATGGTAATGCTCCTTTAACTTCTAATTTGTTTTCTCCTACAAATTCTCCATCTGTTATTGTGAATTCTACATCACTTGTCATTCCATTTTCTAATAGAGCCTGAGCATAATACATTTCCCCAGCACTTATTAATCCATATGCAGTATCTTCAAATGCACTTTTTCTTGCACTTGTTATGATATTCATTATTACTGGTACTGCGATTAGTGCTATTATGGCTAGTATTACTATTACTGCTAGTAACTCGATCAATGTAAACCCTTTATCTTTTCTCATATCTATCACCACCTATCGTTTCATTCTATTATCAGTTTAGCAGTTTTTTATTATTTTCTTTTGTTGTATTACTATTTGTTTTATACTTTTTTCTTTTTTCGACTTTTTTCTCTCTCTTTTTTTACTGCTACTCTGACTTTATTCATTATACATTTTTATCTATCTTCAATTTGTTTTATAACATAAATATTTCAACAAAAAAACAACTAAATTTTAGTTGTTTAAAAATTAGTTTATTTTTTCTAAAAATTCTTGTTCAGTCCAAATTGGAATGTTTAAACTAATCGCTTTATCATATTTACTACCTGGATTAGTTCCAACAATTACAGCACTTGTATTTTTACTTACACTGCTACTTGTTTTTCCGCCATTTTTTTCTATTAGTTGAGTAGCTTCATCTCTAGTTATATTTTCTAAAGATCCAGTTAAAACAAATGTCTTGTTTTCAAATTCAACATTCATTTTTATTTCTTCACTTAAAATATCCATATTAAGATTTAATTCTTTAAGTTTTTGAATTGTTGAAAGATTTTCTTCATCTTTAAAATAGTTTATTATGCTTTCTGCTATTTTTTCTCCAATATCTTTTATAGAAGTAAGTTCTTCATAAGTTGTATTTATAATGCTATCTATATTTTTATAATGATGCGCTAAAATTTTAGCTGTTTTACTACCTACATAGCGTATTCCTAACGCAAAAAGCAATTTATCTAAAGAATTTTGTTTACTGTTTTTTATGCTATCTAAAAGATTATTTATACTTTTTTCTCCAAATCCTTCTAGTTCCATTAACTCTTCTTTTTTATTATATAAAGTGTAAAAATCTGGTATTGTTCTTAAATAACCCATATTATAAAAATCTTCTATAATATTTTCTCCAAATCCTTCTATATTCATAGCATCTCTACTTACAAAGTGAATTAATCCTTCTATTTTTTTAGCATCACATAAAGGATTTTTACAATAATAAGCAGCATCTTTTTTTATTAGGTTTGAATTACAAATTGGACAAATAGATGTCATTTCAAAAGGTAGTTCTTCTCCAGTTCTTCTTTCGGTAATAGCTTTTTCAACTCTTGGAATTACATCACCAGCTTTAATGATGCTTACAATATCACCCACACGAATATCTTTCATTTTAACATAATCTTCATTATGAAGAGTTGCTTTTGATATTACAGAACCAGCTAAACGGACAGGTTCTAAAATAGCATTAGGTGTCACTTGACCTGTTCTCCCTACAGTAAATTTAATTTCTTTTAGTTTAGTTAAAACTTCCATAGCAGGAAACTTATAGGCAGTTGCCCATTTTGGATATTTAGAAGTAAAACCTAACTCTTTTTGTTTGTTTATATCATCTAATTTAATTACAATTCCATCTATTTCATATGGCAAGTTATGACGATTTTCAGTCCAATAATTTATATATTCTAATAATTCTGTTATTCCATTTACTCTTTTAGTATTAGCGTTTGTTGTAAAACCTAATTTTTTCATATAATTTAAAGCTTCATAATGTGAACTTATATTATATTCCATTGCATTTGGTAAATGATAAATAAAATTAGATAAATTTCTAGAGGCGGCTATTTTAGAATTTAATTGTCTAACTGAACCAGCAGCTGCATTTCTAGGATTAGCAAGTAATTCTTCATTTCTTTCTTTTCTTAGTTCATTTAAAGCTTCAAAAGAATGTTTACTCATATAGATTTCTCCACGAACTTCTATAGAAATAGGTTCTTTTAAAGTAAGTGGAATTTCTTTAATTGTTTTTACATTGTGAGTTATATCTTCCCCTGTAACACCATCGCCACGAGTTGCTCCTCTTATTAATTTTCCTTCTTTATAAAGAAGAGATACTGATAAGCCATCTATTTTAAGTTCACAAACGTAAACAGGATTTTTTACTTCTTTTCTTACTTTTTCATCAAAAGCAATAATATCACTTTCATTAAAAACATTGCTTAAACTTAACATAGGTATTTCATGTTTTACTTTGACAAACTCATCAATTACTGTACCACCAACTCTAACTGTTGGGGAATTATCTTGTTTTAACTCTGGATATTTTTCTTCTAATTTAATAAGTTCTTGCATATAACGATCATATTCTTGATCAGTTAAAGTAGGCTTGTCTAAAGTATAATACTCATAATTAGCTTTATTTATAATATCTATAATCTCTTGCATTCTCTTTTCCACTTTGTTATCACCTATTATTATTATAGCATTTATACATCTAAGTTAAAAGAAAAAATAGTATATTTTACTATACTATTTCCATAATTTTTCAGGATAAATCTTATCTTCAATCATTGATTTTATTGCTTTTAAAACACTTTCTTTATCTTCTTTATATGTTACACCATACCATTTAGCATTTGTATCTAAAACATCTACTGTAATATTACCATTTAAAATATTGTTATAAACAACATCTGGTATTAAGAATTCACATTTTTCTAAATTATCTTTATTTTTTTCAAAAAAGTCTTTAATATCGTGTTCTAAAATATCAAAAATAAGTGGCGTGAAAACAAACATATTCATTGATACTAAAGATTTGGCTTCCACATTAAATTCTAAACTTCCATCTAATGGTTTACAATTAACAATACCATTTATTTCTTCCACATTACTTTCAATAAGTCTAGTTAATTTACCATCCTTTTGTTCACATACCCCTCTTTTTACAGAACCATTTTCAGTAAGAGTATTAACAACTTGATAACCTACCATAGCCATTTCGTTTGCTTTTTTGCTTTGTTTTAAGAAAGAACTTGCTACTTCAAAAGCATCACTTCCATAAAAGTCATCAGCATTTAAAACCAAGAAACTTTCTTTAACTACATCTTTACAAGCAAGTATTGCATGTCCTGTTCCCCAAGGCTTTACTCTATCTTTTGGACATTCGTACCCTTCAGGTATTTCATCATTTTTTTGAAATACATAATCTACTTCAATTTTATCTTCAATTCTTTTTCCTACAGTATCTCTAAACAAATCATAGTTTTCTTCTTTTATAATGAATACTACTTTATTAAATCCTGCTTTGATTGCATCATAGATAGAAAAATCTAATATGAATTCTCCATCATTTCCAAATGGTTCAATTTGTTTTAATCCTCCAAAACGGCTTCCCATTCCTGCCGCCATAATAACTAATGTCATAAATTACCTCCTATTTATTTTTATTTAATGCATTATATGTAAACCCGAACACAATTAATCCTAGTAAGACTAATCCTGCCCATAAAAAGGGATTACCATGATTTTTCATTATAAAATCTTTAAATGGTTGTATCCATTTTTCTAATGTATCAATAATATTTAACACATTATCACACCTTTCTAATACTTTTATGTCCCTTCATAAGTTTTTTTATTCCATGTGGATGAGGAAACGCAATTGATAAAATGGTTTTATCAATTCCCACAATAACTCCTTGTCCAAATATATTATGTAAGACTTTATCGCCTAAATTATATTCAATAGACTCATCTATCATATCTTCTTTAACAATAACTTTAACGTCTTCTACTTGATCACTTTCTAAAAATTCATCACTTATTTCTTTAATAAATCTACTTGGTGGATTGGTACTATCGTTACCAAATAAAGTTCTTCTTTTAGCATTAACTAACCATAATCTTTTTTTTGCTCTAGTTACAGCTACATAACAAAGTCTTCTTTCCTCTTCTACATCATTAGGATTATCTAAACTATTCATATGAGGAAAAATACCTTCCTCTAAACCAACAATGAAAACATTATTGAATTCTAGCCCTTTAGCCGAATGAATAGTCATAAGTGTTACTACATTACTATTGTTTTTATGTTCCTCAATATCTGAAACTAATGAAATTTCCATTAAAAAATATTCTAAAGAAATTATACCATTTTTATCTTCAAAAGAACGGGTAATTGATTTAAATTCTTCTAAATTTTCAAGACGAACTTCTGCTTCCAATGTTTTTTCATTTAATAGTTCTTGTTTAATTCCTGTTTTATCTAAAACTAAATCAACTAATTCTGTTAATGATAAGTTTTCTCTTAATATATTAATTTCTTCAATTATTTTTTTAAATTCTAATTCTTTACCACTACTAATAACTTCAAAAATACTTGTGTTGTTTTCAGTAGCTTTATTAGAAAGATTTTCAATAGTTTTATTTCCTATTCCTCTTTTAGGAACATTAATAACTCTAGTTAAACTTATATCATCACGTGGATTATATAAAACATTTAAATAAGCTATTAAATCTTTTATTTCTTTTCGTTTATAAAAGTAAATACTACCTACTACTTTATATGGAATATTATCTCTAAGTAAAGCTTCCTCTATATTTCTAGATTGCGCATTAGTGCGATATAAAACGGCTATTTCACTTAAAGGTTCTGTTTCTTTTAGTTTTTCTATTTCTTTTTTTACATAGAAAGCTTCATCTTTTTCATTATCGCTTCTATGATAATATACTTTTTTACCAACTTCGTTATCAGTATAAAGATTTTTATCTTTTCTAAATTTATTATTTTTAATAATATCATTAGCAACATTTAAAATATTTTTAGTTGAACGATAATTTTTTTCAAGCATAATCACTTTAGCATCTTTATAATCTTTTTCAAAATTTAAAATATTTTTATAATTAGAACCTCTAAATGCATAAATAGATTGATCAGAGTCACCTACAACACAAATATTTTTATATTTAGCTGAAATCATTTTAGTTAAAGTGTATTGTGCTTCATTAGTATCTTGATACTCATCTATTAAAATATATTTAAACTGCTCTTGATATTCTTTCAGTACTTCAGGATATTTATTAAATAAAATTATTGGTTGCATAAGTAAGTCATCGAAATCTAATGAATTATTGGTTTTTAGTTTTTGTTCATACATTTGGTAAACTTTCAAAACAATTTCTTCATATTCACTTGTAGAGTATTTAGCATAATCACTAGCACTTAAAAGTTCATTTTTAGCACCACTAATTCTACTTTTAATTCCTTTAGGATTATATATTTTAGGATCATAATTTAATTCTTTTAAGATTTTTTTTATAAGTGTTGTTACATCATCAGAATCTATAATAGTAAAATTTTTATTATAACCTAGTTTATCATAATGATTTTTAATAATTGATAATCCAAAAGAATGGAATGTTGATATTTGAATATCGTAAGCTAACACGCCAAGCATACTTATAACTCTATCCTTCATTTCTTTAGCGGCTTTATTAGTAAAAGTAATAGCTAAAATAGATTTAGGATCAACACCCATCTCTGATATTAAATAAGCAATTCTAGTTGTTAAAACTTTAGTTTTACCACTACCTGCTCCAGCCATTACTAAAAGAGGTCCCTCTGTTGTTTTTACTGATTCTAACTGACTATCATTTAAATTTTCTAAATTCATGTTATCACCTCTATAATGTTTTTTCTAAATGATTTACTAAACAAGATTCAAAAAATTGTTTTAAATTTTCTGTTGTTCCCTTAGTAGCTCCTTCTATACATCCCAAAATTAAGATTTTTTTATCCAGTTCTTTAAGTCTAGAAAAATCTATTTCAAAACGTCCAAAATTGATACGTTTGTTTATTTCTAACACAAACTCTCTAAAAAACTCTCTTTGAGCTCTACCATTACCTTCACGAAAAGGATGCACTAAATTTATTTCAGAATAATAATGCGCTAAAAAAGTAATTAATTCTTCTTCTGATTTTAAACTATAACTCTTTTCATTCATTTCTTCTAACAAAGAATTTAAATATTCATAAATAAACTCTGGCCTACAAAAGGGAATATTCCCTTTTCGTATGTTTTCGTTTCTTATAATTCCTGCAAAAGGATATAAGTCTTCAAATAAAGTTTTATGTACCTTAATATAGTGTTCTACACCAAAATCACCCTTAATTGGTTCCATATATAATTTAGATAAAATATATGTTGTATGAACTCTTTCTACTTGTTCTAAAACATCAGAATCCATTATTCCTTTACTATTTATTAATACATCACTATTAGGGTAACAATATTTAGATTGTTCAGTATAAAGACTTTCTAAATACTCATTATTTTTTCCCTTTTCCATTTTCGCTACCTTTTTCTTTATGTTCTTTTTGAACTAATTTTACAAGTTCATGTAAAAAACTTTTATTATCTCTTGTTCTTATTAGTGCTTCTTTTATAAAATTTAAATCTCTTGTCTTATTTTCCATATCTTCAATAGATACATTAGAAGAAGCATTATCTATAGCTTTTTTAATTTTATCTTCTTTCATATTACCACCCTAATACCATTATATCAGAAGAAAAGTTATTTTAACAAACAAAAAGAAGCTAATTTTTAATTAGTTTCTTTTCTATATACAAAACAACATAATACATTAAAGTCGCAACAACACATAAAATAATTATACCACTTATAACCAAATTCAAATTAAATACTTGTGAACCATACATAATTAAATATCCAATGCCTTCTTTTGATACTAAAAATTCTCCCATAATAACTCCAATTAATGACATACTAATATTAATTTTTAGAGTACTAATAATAATCGGAAATGTACTTGGAAGAATTAATTTAAAATAAGTTTGTGCTTTTGTTGCTTTAAAAGATTTCATAAGTTTTATTTTAATAGGATCAGTTTCAATAAAACCTTGATATACATTAATAATAGTTATAATAACTGAAATAAAAAGTGCCATAATTATAATTGAATTCATACCTGCTCCAGCCCAAATAATAATAATAGGCCCTAACGCTACTTTGGGAAGACTATTTAAGATAGTTAAATATGGATCTAAAACTCTTGATAAAAATTTATTCCACCATAAAATGGTTGCGATTACTATTCCAATTAAAGTACCTAAAATAAAACTTATTAATGTTTCATATATAGTAATCCATATATGATTATATAAATTATTGGAATTATGCAAATCAATTATCGTTCTAACTACTTCTTTTGGACTAGATGTTATGAATGTATTAATAAGATTATTATCAGCAAGAAATTGCCATATCAAAATAAAGAGTAAAATAATAGAAATTTGTGTAAATCTTACCAAAAAATTACTTTTCTTTATTGTTTTTAAATAACTTTCGTGTTCTTCACTATACATGATGATCTATCTCTTTCCATATTAAATCATAATAATAGCTAAATTCTTTTGCTTTACGATTATTGATTGGTGTTGATTTATCAGTTAAATTTATTTCAAAAATAGTCTTTATAGTAGCTGGTCTTTTAGATAAAACAATTATTCTATCAGCTATTGAAATTGCTTCCGCTAAATCATGTGTTACAATAATAGCGCTCTTTTTTTCTTTCTTTAAAATATTATAAACATCATCTGAAACAGCTAGTCTAGTTTGATAATCTAAAGCACTAAATGGTTCATCTAAAAGTAAAATATCTGGTTTAGTAGCAAGAGTTCTAATAAGTGCGCATCTTTGTCTCATTCCTCCTGATAAATTTTCTGGATAACTGTTTATAAAATATTCAAGCCCATATGTTTTTAAAAGATCTAGAACATATTTTTTATTATCGTTAGTTAAATTTTTATTGATTTCTAATCCTAATAAACAATTATCTAAAATGGTACGATTATCAAAAAGCGCATCTTCCTGTAACATATAACCTATTTTTAACTTTTCATCTTTAATTATTTGCCCATCCGATTTACTTTCTAAGCCACTTAAAATAGATAATATTGTAGATTTTCCACAACCACTAGGTCCAACTATAGCTACAAACTCACCTTCACATAAATCAAAAGAAAAGTTATCAACAGCTAAAATTTCATCCCTTTTAGTGTGATAAGCTTTTTTCAAATTATTTATTTTTAGTATTGTTTTCATTGCTTTTTTGAATAAGTATTATTTACTAATTCACTGAAAGGTGCTTCTTTATCTAATTCAGAAGCACTCTCCATGATTTTTTGAATATGGTTAAAGTTTTCCTCTTCAATATACGTTGTTTTAAACCAAGAGTCTATACTTCTATAACGTTTAACAATTTCTTCTAAATCGTTTAAAGATGTATCAGGAAAATAATCTAATATTATTTCAGCTATTTCTAAATCAGTATGGTTATAAACATAATCTAAACCTTTTTGAATTGCATTTGTGAAACCTTCTATAACATCAGGATTTTCTTCTATATAACTTTTACGAGCATTATAAGCAGTATATGGAACTACACCACCAAGTTCACCAATAGATGCTACAACATAACCTAAACCTTGTTTTTCAACTTGTAAAGCATTAGGTTCAAATAAAGTTACAAAATCTCCAGTACCACCTACAAAAGCACCTTGCATTGCCGCAAATGCTATACTTGTATCTATGTTTAAATCTTTTTTAGGATCAATTCCATTTTCTTTTAGAGCCCATTCAAAAGTCATTTCTGGCATACCACCTTTTCTACCACCAATAACTTCTTTCCCCTTTAAATTTTCTAAAGAAAAATTATCATATTTTTTTCTTGAAACTAAAAAACTACCATCTCTTTTTGTAAGTCCTGCAAAATTAACTAAATAATCTTTTTCTCCTTGATTATAAACATATATAGTTGCTTCACTACCACAAAAACCTATCTGAACATCATTAGAAAGTACTGCTGCTGTTACTTTATCAGCACCAGGAATTAACATAATTTCAACGTCCATTCCTTCTTCTTCAAAATACCCAAGCGCATGAGCTACATATTGCGGTGCATAAAAAACACTATGTGTTACTTCAGCTACTTTAACTTTCTTTAAATTACTTTCTTCATTATTGAATTTTATTAAAATAAAGCCTATAACTAATAAAATTAAGGTGACAATAGGAATTATTATTTTTTTCAAACTCATTCTCCTTTCTCTAAGTCTAATTTATTATATTCATAAATGTAATTATTGTGATGCTAGTTTTCCACCATAAAAAAACATATACAAAAACGTTGTATATGTTTTCCTGTGGATAATTATTGTAATTTTAAACTAGCTTTAGCATTTAAATCTAAATCACTAGTTTTTCCAAGTTTATAAGCATAATAACCGGCTACTCCTATCATCGCTGCGTTATCTGTACAATATTTTACTGGAGGTATTGTCAAACTAATATTATTTTTTTCACATAATTCTTCTAATTTTTCTCTTAATCCTTTATTAGCCGCAACTCCACCAGCTACAATTAAATTATTCACTTTATATTCTTTTAATGCTCTCATTGTTTTTTTAGTTAAAATATCTACTACTCTATTTTGAAAAGAAGTTGCTAAATCTACGTTATTCATTTCATTGCCACGTTGTAATTCATTATGCACTAGATTAATAACAGCGCTTTTTAAACCACTAAAACTAAAATTATATGTGTCATCATCTAAAGGAAGAGGTAAATTATAAGTATCACTGCCTTGATGCGCTAATTTATCTACTAGTGGTCCACCAGGATAATTAAGACCCATTACTCTAGCAACTTTATCATAAGCTTCTCCTACAGCATCATCTAAAGTACCACCTATTTTTTCAAAGCTATAATCTTCTTTCATATAGATTAAATCAGTATGTCCACCGCTTACAACAAGAGCAATCAGTGGAAATTCCATTGGCTTACTTAAATTATTAGCATATATATGACCCGCTATATGATGAATGGGAACTAATGGTTTATTATAAAGAAATGAAAGTGTTTTAGCAGCTTGCATTCCAATCAATAAAGATCCTATTAACCCTGGTCCATAAGTAACTGCAATAGCATCAATATCTTCTATTTTCATATTTGCTCTAGTTAGCGCTTCTTCTATAACCATAGTAATATTTTCCACATGGTTACGACTAGCAATCTCTGGAACCACTCCACCGTATGAAGCATGAATATCCATTTGCGATAAAACAACTGTAGCTATTTCATCATAACCATTTTTAATAATAGATACACTTGTTTCATCACAACTAGATTCAAATGCTAATATATATACATCTTTCATATTACACCAACTCTCTTAACATTAAGATACCATCTTCTTCTTTATAATAATTTTTTCTAGTGCTGACTTTTTTAAAGCCATTCTTTTCATAAAATTTTATAGCACTTTCATTAGATAGTCTAACTTCTAATGTTATATTTAAACAATCAATTTTTTGACCTAATTCCACTAAATAATTTAAAAGGATTGATGCAATACCTTGATTACGGTATTCATCTTTAGTATAAATATATTCTATTTCTATTCGATCATATATTAAGCTATAATTTAAAAATGAAATAATTTCTCCATTAATTTCATAACCAATATATTTTTTAAAAGGATCATTAATATCACTTACCTGAGTATCAAATTTATTCAAAAATAAGTTTATTTCGTTTATATCGTTTAAATTTTTAATCATTTTTCGCCTAATTTCATCTCTGCTTCTGTTAATTTTAAATAATTAGGATTTATCTTATGAGGATTTACTCCGCTATCTTTTTTATGTTTTTCAATTAACTTTAAAATATCTATTTCAGGTTTTATTACTTTAAATTTTTCAAATTCATCATAAGATATCATTTTATAATATTTGCCTTCTAAACTTTTTTCAAGATCTTCTATACTAATATATTGATCATTCATAAATGTATCTAAATGTTCATCATAAATTCCAGCATATACATAACCTCTTCTAGCATCTATTATAGGAACAAGGTAATCCTCTTTAACTTTAGTAGTTGCTAATAACTCTAAACTAGAAAAAGGAATAATTTTTTTATTTAAAGCCCAAGCATATGTTTTAGCAACTGTAACACCTATTCTAATACCTGTAAAAGAGCCTGGTCCGCATGAAACAAAAATAGTATCAATGTCTTTAGGATCTACACCAACTTTAACAAAAACATCCTGCATAACAGGAAATATTTTAGTAGATAAATCTGTTTTAACTTGTTCATTATAGATGCTTAAAATATTATTATCTTTAACTATGCCAATCGTTAAATTAGAATTACAAGTATCAATAATTAAACTTGTCATATTACAGCCTCACATAATTCTTCATATTGTTTTCCATGTGGTTCTAGTACTAAAACTCTTTTATTTTCACCGGCAACTACAAATTTAATATCAAGTCTTTCTTTTGGTAAAATATCTTTTATTGTTTTAGCCCACTCAATTACAACTACTCCACCTTTATGAAAATACTCTTCAATTCCAACTCCATCTGTTACACCATCTAATCTATAAACATCCATATGGTAAAGTGGTAATTCTCCTTCATATTCTTTAATAATTGTAAATGTTGGAGAAGTAATTGTTTCATCTATTCCAAGTGCACTAGCTATTCCTTTAGTAAAAATAGTTTTTCCACTACCTAGTTCACCATTTAAACAAATAATCATATTTGGAAATTTTTCTGATTCAAAATTTTGCGCTAATTCAAATGTTTCTTTTTCATTACGTGTTGTTATTTTATATTCCATTTCTATCACCATTATTATTATAGCAAAAATAATTAGATTATTACAATAATTAATTCATTAAATTTTCAAATCATTTTAATTATAAAAATATACAAAAAAAAATTCGCAACTACCTATTTTCGCTTACACTATCTTCGGCGTTAAAGAGCTTAACTGCTGTGTTCGGGATGGGAACAGGTGTATCCTCTTTGCTATCGTTACGAATTTAAATATAGAGAAATAATTCCCTGAAAACATGATAATGTGGAATTACATCAAATTAAATGGGATTAAATCCTCGTTCTATTAGTACCAGTCAGCTCAACATGTTGCCATGCTTCCACCTCTGGCCTATCAACCTCTTAGTCTTAGAGGGAACTTACATTTATAAAAAATGGGAAAACTCATCTTGGAGTTGGCTTCCCGCTTAGATGCTTTCAGCGGTTATCCATTCCGTACATAGCTACTCTGCACTGCCACTGGCGTGACAACAGATACACCAGAGGTACGTCCATTC
>SVAS01000004.1 GCA_015059285.1 Bacillota bacterium
AGAAAACAAATTAGAAGTTAAAGGAGCACTTCCAACAAATGGAAAAATAACAGTAACAAAAGATGGAAAGGTCGCATTAGCAATCACAAATGGAGCACATTGTGTAACAAAAGCAACAAGTGAAAGTGCAATCACAACAACAAAATATGAAGGAAGTTGTGAATATAAAATGGTTTTAAATCCAATCATTATATCAAGAAAAACGTGTTTAACAGATGGAAGTGAATGTGTAGTAGGAACAAAATTGACAGTACAAGTCAATACAACGGACACACAGGGATTCTATGTGGTATCTGACATTGATAACGTTTTAACATTGCTTATGGACAAAAATATCGGAGAAACAGTAGCGTGGATAACACAAGATGATTATGAAGCCGCAGGAGGAACTGCATGGGATGATTGGACAGACAATAATACATTTGGTCCAATCACAGCGTTAAATTATTTAGAAAGTCAAACAAGTGGATGGACAAATATAGCGGCCCAAACATTCACGTTGACAGATAATGTATATGGAACAATAACAAGACCAAATGCAAGAGCAAGAATGTTAACAAAAATAGAAGCAAATTCAATAATATCAAATAGCTGGTCATATGGTAATTTTGTGATTTCGACAGAGGGTTACTGGACAAGCTCTGCTTATGCGAGCGGGGTTAAATATGCTTGGCTCGTTTATCGTGGTGGTAGCATTTTCAGCAGTCACGTCTCCAACGGTTCCGACTACTATGGTGTTCGTCCAGTAATAGAAATACCTAAATTTTTTATTTAAATTTATACAAAATACGCCATTTTGCGTATTTTTTTTGCATATTTATTAAATCCATCCGGTAAAATAATTATTTAGTAAAAAAATGATTTATGATATAATAACTTTTGAGGTGATAATATGCCAGAGTTACCAGAAGTAGAAACAGTAAAAGAAACATTAAAAAAACAAATATTGAATAGAAGAATAGTTGACGTTAATATATATTATGATAACATTATTGAATATCCTACAAGTGGTGAATTTAAAAAGCAAATTATTAATCAAGTGATTGTGGATATTAAAAGAAGAGGTAAATGGTTAATGTTTGAATTAAATGATTATTATTTACTTAGTCATTTAAGGATGGAAGGGAGATACTTTCTAAAAAACAAAGGTGATAGTATATTAAAACATGAACATGTAACCTTTGTTTTAGATAATGAGCAAGAATTAAGATATTTAGATACAAGAAAATTTGGTCGTATGCATTTAATAAAAAAAGAAGAGGTTTTAAATAGAAAACCATTAAATGAATTGGGACTAGAACCTTGGGATGAAGATTTAAATGTATCTTATTTAAAAGAAAAATATAAAAGTAAAAAATTACCTATTAAAACTGTTATACTTGATCAAAGTATTATTGTAGGTATTGGTAATATATATGCGGATGAAGTGCTTTTTTTAAGTAAAATTAATCCTTTGAAAAAAGCTTGTGAATTAAATTATAATGATTTAGAAAATATTATTAAAAATACTAAAATAACTTTAGAAAAAGCAATTAATGCGGGTGGTACTACGATTAGATCATATGAATCTAGTGAAGGTGTACATGGTAGATTTCAACAAGAACTTTTAGTTCATAGTAAAGAAAATAGTAATTGTGTTGTTTGTGGTACAAATATTTTGAAAATAAAAGTTGGTGGAAGAGGAACTTATTTTTGCCCTGATTGTCAAAAATAAATTAAAAGACATATATTTATATTGCATTACAAAAAATATTATGGTAAAATCATAATGTTTTTTTTGTCAAAAAAAGGGAGTGGTTATTTTATGAAGAAAACTAAAATTATTTGTAGTATAGGTCCAGCTAGTTGTAATGTAGAAGTTATGACAGAAATGGTTAAAGCAGGAATGGATGTTGCTCGTATTAATTTTTCTCATGCTACAGAAGAAGAAAAAAGAAATGTTATTAATACTGTAAAAAAGGTGAGAGAAATAACTGGTAAAAATATTGCAATTCTTTTTGATACTAAGGGACCAGAATTTAGAAATGGTATGTTAGAAAATGATGAAATAAAATTAGAAGAAGGCAAAGAAATTAGAGTTGTTAAAGAAAATGTAATAGGTACTGAAGAAAGAATTAGTGTTAATCATGCTTCAGCAATTGATTCTTTAAAAGTAGGAGACGTTATCTTGTTAGAAAACGGTCTTATGAAAATAGAAGTTATTAGTGAAGATATTGATGGTGGAGTTACTTGTAAAATTATTAATGGTGGTATTTTAGGTAATAAAAAAAGTTTAAGTGTTCCAGGAGTTCATTTAGATATTCCATTTATCTCTAATCAAGATAAGGAAGATATTACTTATGCATGTTTAAATGATGGTGATTTTCTAGCTTTATCTTTTGTATCTACTAAAGATGATGTATTAGAAGCTAAAGAAATATTAAAACAATATAATAGAGAAGATTTAAAAATAATATCTAAAATAGAAAGTACAACAGGAATTGAAAATTTAGATGAAATAATTGAAGTAAGTGATGGAATCATGGTGGCTCGTGGTGACTTAGGAGTAGAAGTTCCTATGGAAGAACTACCATTTTTAGAAAAACTTATGATTCAAAAATGTCGTGAACAAGGGAAAGTCTGCGTAGTTGCAACTGAAATGTTAGAATCTATGAAAAAGTCTCCTAGACCAACTAGAGCAGAAGTATCAGATATAGCCTATGCTGTTACATCTGGAGCTGATGCTGTTATGTTAAGTGGTGAGACAACTACAGGTAAGTTTCCAATTGAAACAGTAAGACATATGGCAATTATTTGTGAAAATGCTGAATCTCATCGTGAAAATCAAATGGTTTTTGATTATAAAAAAAGAATAGGTTTAACACAAACAATTGCTAATAGTGTTGTAGCCAGTGCTAATATGTTAGATGCTAAATTAATTGTGGCAGCAACTATGAGTGGTTTTACAGCTAGAAAAATTAGTAATTTAAAACCTAATTGTCCTATATTAGCAGCATGTCCAAATGAAAGCATATGTCGTTCTTTAGCACTTAATTATGGTGTATATACAAAAGTAGTTCCTGTTTTAAGTACAACTGATGAGGTTTTAGAACAAGCAACTATTCAGGCTAAAGAATTTATGCCTATGCAAAAAAAAGATGTTATTGTTTTAACTGGTGGTTTTCCAAATACCGGAGTAAAGAAAACAACTAATTTAATGAAAATAGAAGAAATATAAAAAGAAAAAAATTATTTAATAACTGGTTTATGTTTGTATTCTAGTTCACTTAAATAATTTTTTTCTTTAAATATACTTGCATATATTCCATTAACTTTAAATTCTAATTCTAGCATTTCATCTTTTATATCAGAATAATTAGTAATGATAGGAATTTCTATTTCTTTTTTAATTTTATTTAAATAATTTCTTCCATTTTGATTAAATCCTAAAACTCTTATATATCTTATTTCTTTTAAATTATTAGCTTGTTTTTTAGTAAATCCACATAAGATATGTACAAACATTCTTTTAATTTTATTACGAGTATATCTTTTGGTTTTAACTTTTTCTATTAATTCTTCTAAACTGTTAACTTTAAAAATATATTTTTTAATTCTATTTTCAATACCTTCATCAACTGTATTAAAAATACTTAAATCATTTTCACTAATAATTTTATATTTCAATAAATCAAAATAATCATCCAAAGATATATTATTAATGTATTTTTCCACATATTTAGGAATAAAATTAGTAATAGGTTTATTATTTTTTAAGTTTTCTCTAATACTCGTTGCACTACTTATTTTACCACTAGTATTTTTGCTATTATAATCATTGGTTCTTTGAATACATACGGGTTCTATATTTGAATTTAATTTATTAATTGCTTTTATATAACTAATTCCTAGTAAATCATTTGGACTATCAATGCTAAAGTTAATACTTTTTTTGAAAGCGTTATCTAAAGCTTTTGGATAGCTATAACCTTGGTCTAAATAATTTTTAAGATTATTTTTAAAATCAATTGTTTCTGTTATAGATGCGACAGTTTTTAATTTTTCAATATCATTACATTCACTACCAAAAACAATTTTTTCAACTTTTAAATAATTTAAAATAGATATAGCACCATAAGCAAATATATCCGCACTTTGACTAGCAAATACAAATGGTAGTTCAATAATAAGATCAATACCAAAATTAAGGGCAATTTCAGTTTTGTGCCACTTATTAATAATACTAACATCCCCACGTTCTAAGAAATGTCCACTCATAACTAAAATGATTTTGTAATCTGGATACATTTCTTTAATTTTATTTATATGATATAAATGTCCATTATGAAAGGGGTTGTATTCACAAATAATACCAATGCTTTTCATAAAATCACCTAGATATATAATATCATAAAATAATAAATTTGTTGCTTTTATTTTATTTTTTGGTATAATGTTAAATGCAGAGAAAACCAGAGGTGATTTATGAATATAGATATTACACGTTTAAAACATGGTATTATGTCTTCAATTAGTCTTGATGAAAACTTAGATACAACCAACGTAGATTTAAATAATACAGGTATTTTGGATTTAAAAGATATTAAAATTATTGGAAATATTACTAAAGATAATATGGATAACTATATGTTAGATGTTAAATTGAGTGGAATAATGGTTCTTCCTTGTTCTATTACTTTAAAACCAGTAGACTATGAATTTAGTACAGAAATATTAGGTAATATAGAAGAAATGCTTGAAGAAATTAATGAAATTCATAAAAAAACAGAAAATACTATTGATATTTTTCCAATAATATGGGAAAATATATTAATGGAAATTCCCATTAAAGTTACTAGTTTAGACGCTTTAAATGAAAACATCTCTGGAGATGGATGGCGTTTAGTAACAGAAGATGAAGAAGTTAAGGAATGTAATGCTTTTGATAAGCTAAAAGACTTATTATAAGAGAAGAGGTGGCACAATGATGAGATTAGATATTCAAATGTTTGCAGTACCATTTAGAAAAACTAGTAAAACTAGAAAAAGAATGCGTCGCACTCATTATAAAATAAGTGAATCACAAACAACTACTTGTCCAAAATGTGGAGCAACTATTAAACCACATAGAGTATGTAAAGAATGTGGAACTTATAAAGGAAAAGAAGTAATAACTAAAGAAGAAACAGCTGCATAGTTGTTTTTTTTGGATTTTTAATTGTTTTTATATTAATTTTGTCTACTTTTTAGTTTTTATATCTAAATGTACTATTAGATATATTAAAAATAATACCTATCATAATCATATAACTTAGTAAACTAGAACCACCATAACTAATAAATGGTAGTGTAATACCAGTAATAGGCATTAATCCAAAAGTCATACCTATATTTTGTAATTGTTGATATATAAGCATCCCTACAATACCGGCAATAATATATTTACTAGTCATATCTTTAGTTTTAATAGCTGTAGTAATTAGTTTTATGTCAAAATAAGTAATTATACACAGTAGAATAATTGAACCTAAAAAACCAAATGTAGATGCATATACAGCAAAAATAAAATCAGTTTGAGCTTCTGGAAAATATACGGGAACTTTTAAATTCCCGATTAGACCTGCAGAACCTATGGCACTCATACCATTTTTTAATTGAAAGCCAGATTTATTAGACCAATCAAGTAGTCTATCAACTCTAAGAAAAAAATCTGAGCCAAAGATATTTACAAACAAATCAGTACTTATAAAATAAATTATAAGTACACTTCCTACAAAAAATAAAATTATGGAAAATAAGATAATAAACCATCTATATCTAATACCAGCTATAAAAAGCATAATGATGGTTATTAATAAATAAATTAATACAACACCTGTATCAGGCTGTAAGAATGTTAAAATGCTGGGAATGGAAACTACTAATATTACTTTAAGTAAAAAAATAAATTCTTGTTTGATAGTTGGATTTTGATATTTATTTCTAAATTCATTAATCATATTACCTAAAACAATAATTAAAATTATTTTCATAAATTCACTCGGCTGAATAGTTCCTATACCAGGAAGTGAAAACCAACATTTAGCGTTGTTGATGGGTTTAGCAAATATTAAAAGTAATATCAGTGAAATAATAATGATTATATAGATATGCCATCTATATTTAAATATGAAATTATTACCTAAGTACATAATTAAAAATACTAATCCAAAACCAATTGCATACCACATAATTTGTTTTAATGCTAAAGCATTCATATGATTTGGTAAAATGGTGGTAGAAAATTTGATTGTAATAATAGAAATGATAGCCATTAAAATTAAAGAAATGAGTAATCCTAAATCTACTTTATACTTGGATTTTTTCATAAATATCACCTAATTTATTTTGCCCTATATATGATTTTATATAATAAAATAAGAAAAATATGCAGAAATTTTGAATTTTTTTAAAAATATAGTATAATGTTTATTATGAAAAAGGTGAGAAAATGGAATATATGCAATATATTATAATTATTGTAGTGCTAGTTATAATTGCTTTAGCAATTGCTAGATCAAAAAAGAAAGATTTTAAAATTGAAGTTAATAAGTTAGTAGATTATTTAGGTGGTAAAGATAATATTCTTAACTATGAAGTAAATAAATCTAGATTTATGGTAACTTTAAATGATATTAGTATTGTTAATAAAGAAGGTATTCAAAAATTAGGAGCTCAAGGAATGGTTGAAATTGATAATCAATTAAAAATTATTCTTGGTTCTAATGCAGAACAATTAAAAAAGCAAATAGATGACTTAAAGTGATAAAATATTTGCTTTTTTTTCATTTTTCGACAAAATATGACAGCACCTATTATTAAAATGATAATAGGTGATTTAAATGAATGGATTAGATAGTTTTTTACTTAGTTTTATCTTTATAACATTTCCTTTACTTTTATATTTGTTTTATGTTGCTCATAGTAAAAATATAGAAAAAAAAGAAAATGATTTATTTTTAGGTTTAGCTTTATTTTCTTCCATTTATTTATTAATAAAATTAGGCTTTAATTATATTGGAGAAAAAAATATTTTACTTATAAATATTCCAATTATTATAGCTTATATTAAAAATAGAAAAATAGAGGCTATATTATTATCTATGATTGCTATATTTTATTATATTGATAGTACTAGTCAGTTATGGATTTTGTTAATAGTAGAATATATAATTTATTGGACTATATATTTATTAAAAGAAAAAAATATAATTAAAATAAATGACTATGTTTTTGGTAGTATTGTTCTTAGTTTAAAACTAATTATGTGCTTAATTAGTAATAGTAGTGTTAATGTAGTTAATAATTTTATAATTAGTTATATTATTATGTGTTTTGTTATTATGTTTTTAAAAAAGGGTGATGATATTTTAAAGTATCATATGACTTTTAAAGAATTAGAAAATGAAAAACAAATAAGACTTTCTTTGTTTAAAATAACGCATGAAATAAAAAACCCTTTAGCAGTTTGTAAAGGGTATTTGGATATGCTTAATACTAGTAATAAAGAACAGTGTATTAGATATATTCCTATTATAAAAGAGGAGATAGATAGAACTTTACTTTTACTAAAGGACTTTTTATCTGTTAGTAAAATTAAATTAGATATTGATATTTTGGATGTAACTTTATTATTAGAAGAATCTTTAGAGAGTTTAAAGACTTTATTAAAAGAAAAGGGTATAGCTTTAGAATTTAATTTTGAAGATGAAATTTATATAAATGGTGATTATAATAGATTATCACAAGTAATAATTAATATTATTAAAAATAGTATTGAGGCAATAGGGGATAAAAAAGAAGGTAAAATTACTATAAAAATAGAAACAGATAATAAATATGTAGCTATTTTATTTATTGATAACGGAATGGGCATATCAAAAGAAAATTTAAAACGTATTAAAGAGCCTTTCTTTACAACAAAACCACAAGGAACAGGTCTTGGAGTATCTCTTTCTTATGAGATAATTGAAGCTCATCATGGGACTATTAATTATGAAACTGAATATGGTGAAGGAACTAAAGTGACTATAAAAATACCGCTTATGGATTAAAATCCATAAACGGTTTTATCATAATTATGTTCATATGTATCCAAGTTTTCTAACTCTTGTGTTGTTATTAAGAAAAAATCATAAATTAATAAGTCTTCATCTGGTTCAACAACTGGGTCATCCCATGTTAAATCCAAGTGATACCAATTATTATCTAAATAAACAGCGTTCCAAATATGATCCTCATTTGAAATTTTATAATTAGGAACACCAATATCACTTAAGAAAATAGCCATTAAATCAGTATAGCCACTACATAAAGCAATATGATTTTTTAAAACTCCGTTTGCCTTATTAGATTGTTTAATATTATTTGTGGATATACTATTCTTTAATTCTTCGGATCTTTCTTTATCGTATTTTGTGTTATTAATAACATAATCATGGAATGCTTTAATTTTATCACGTGTTGACATGTTTTCTTTAATTATTTTGCTTTTAATACGTTCTATATTTTTATTAATTTCATTAATTTCTTCACTAGAATAAAGTTTTTCCACAGTAATATTTATTTTTCCAAATGTATTTGTAGTTATATATAATCTATCATAACTATTATATGGGTGTACTAAATTATTAATATGAGATAAAATGTTATAATCTGTTGATATTTTTTCAACATCATTTAAGCAAGATTCATATTCATCACTACAAAATAAACTAAAATTAGTCATGCCACTATCTAAAATAGTATATAAGGCATTTTTTATATCTTCTTCATTTTTAGGATAAAAATCATCGGTTAGTTTTACATACTCGTAATTGGATGCTTTTGAATAGTTATTAGTTTGATATTCAGCTAGTTCTTTTTTATAAATAAATTCTTGTAAAACGAATGATGTTATTGGTTTTTGATAATATACAACTAAACTAATAATAAAAAAAGAAATTAATAAAGATAATATATTTTTCAATCGTCATCACCTCTATTATTATAGCATAATATTTTAAAAAAATAAAAATGAAGTAATAATTACTCCATTGAATTTACTTTTTTAGTTAAACGAGATTTGTTACGTGCTGCTTTATTTTTAGTTGTAACTCCGGCTTTAGTAGCTTTATCAATTCTTTTGATAGCAACTTTTAAATTTTCTTGTGCTTTTTCTTTATCTTTTGCTAAAACAGCTTTATCAGTATTTTTAATAGCAGTTCTCATACTAGCTTTATAATCGTTGTTAACTTCTTTTTCTTTAGCAATAATTCTAACTTTCTTTTTTGCATTTTTCATATTTGGCATATTTTTTCACCTCCAAGTCAGTCAATACCAACATTTTAACAAAAAAAATAAAAAAAAGCAATAAAAACTAGTGTTTTTGGTAAAAATATTAATGGTGATAATATGAAACACGAGATAGATTTACAAAAATATCAAATCAGAACAGATCTTGCGATCGAAGTAATTGGTGAAAATAATAAAATAAAAGGTATTATTAGTAAACAAAAAAAGATTGATGACATTAAAGTTACAGCAGTATGGATTGATGAATATGGTAGTAAACAAATAAATAAAAAGAAGGGTAACTATATTACGATTGAGTTTAAGGATGTAACTGATTATAATAATAGCGAAAGTGTTAAAGCTGTTTTTGTAAATGAATTAAAAGAACTTATAGATAAAAACAATATTTTAGATAGTGCTAGTTGCTTAATAGTAGGTTTAGGTAATTATAAATCAACACCTGATTCCCTAGGACCTAAAGTTATTAAAGATATTATAGTTACTAATCATTTATTTATGTATGGTGAAGTAGAAGATGGTTTTAGAAAAACATTTGCTTTAAACCCAGGTGTAATGGGTACCACTGGAGTTGAGACTAGTGAATTAATTAAAGCAATTGTAAATACTATTAAACCGGATTTTGTAATAGCAGTTGATGCACTTGCTAGTCAGTCTATTGAAAGAGTTAATAAAACTATTCAGATGACGGATACTGGAATACATCCTGGTAGTGGGGTAGGTAATAGCCGAAAAGAAATAAGTTTTGATACATTAGGTATACCAGTTATCGCTATTGGAGTTCCAACTGTAGTAGATGCCGTAACAATTGTTAGTGATACAATTAATTATATGTTTAAACATTATACATATACAAAAAATAATATAAATAATCCTAGTCATAAATTAGTACCTACTAGTAGTATAAATTACTTAAATAGTGATATAAAAGTAACTGACGAAGATAAACGTAAGTTGATGGGTATTGTTGGAAATTTAGAAGAAAATGAAATTAAACAGCTCATTTTTGAAGTGTTAACACCCATTGGTTATAATTTAATGGTAACACCTAAAGAAATAGATTTTTTAATGGATAAATTAAGTAATATTATAAGTGATGGCATTAATATTTGTTTACATGAAAAAGTTGATAATTAATATCGACTTTTTTTGATAAATAAAAATGGTAATTTAGATAAAGAAAGAGGGAAGTAAGTGGATAAAGAAATAAATAATATATTATTAAAGTACGATTATGCTTTAGAAATTTTAAAAGTTGAAATTAGCTATCTTATTAAGGAATATGAATTAAAGCATAACTATAATCCTGTAGAACATATAAAAACAAGGATAAAAACCATTGATAGTATTACGAATAAATTAAATAAAAAAGGTTATGAATTAAATTTAGAAAATATACAAAAATATATACATGATGTTATTGGTATTAGAATAATTTGTTCTTTTTTATCAGATGTTTATGATATTGTTAATTTGATAAAAAATTTTAAACATATTATAGTGGTAGAAGAAAAAAACTATATTATTAATCCTAAAAACTCAGGTTATACAAGTTATCATTTAATTATTAAGATGCCAATATATTTAAATAATTCTATAGAACACATTGAAGCAGAAATTCAAATTAGAACAGTGGCTATGGATTTTTGGGCTTCATTAGACCATAAAATTCAATATAAATTTTCATCTTTTATACCAGAAGAAGTAAAGAAAGAAATGTATAACTATGCAGTAGATATTAAAAATTTAGATTGTAAAATGCTAGAACTTAATAAAATGATGACTAAATATAAAGAATAAATGTAATATAGTCATTTTGACATATAAATAATTTATGTTATAATACACCTCAATAAAAGGGGTGTTTTTTATGAAAATATTATCTGTTAATGCTCATCAATTTGAAAAAATGCCAAAATATCAATTGCAAAGAAATTTAGAGAGTACGGAATGTGAATTATTTATATTAGAACAAAAAGATAAATGGAATAAAAAACTTTTAAAAAAGTTTTTCGTTACATCAGGTGAATATTTTAGTAATAAACTTTATACTATTAATGCATTAGCTGATTTAGAAGCACTAAAAGATATAGAAGAATTGGTTATTCCAGAAGAACTATTTGCATTAGATGATGAGATACAAGGTTTTACAATGCCTTTTATTGAAAAAAATGTAAATTTAAAAATTTTATTATCATCGGATTTTACTTCACTTACTAAAAAAATAAGTGCACTTAAAGATATTGGAAATATTTTAAAAAAAATTATAAAACATCCAGAATTACAAGATTATTTCTTTTTAGGAGATATTCATGAAGGTAATTTTATTTATGATGTCGAAAGAAAAATGTATAGGGTTGTTGACTTGGATAGTGCTAAAATAGGAGATAACAGTCCTTCTATGGCTAAATATTTAACTACTAATAAAAATCTTAAAAATCTTCCTCAAAAATATCCGTTAAATGAACAAGAAATTCATATAAGTAACGAAAGTACAATGATTTTAAGTTATATTTATATGGTTTTAAATACGATTGCTAAAATCAATGTAAGTAAACTTAGTATAGATGAATATTATTCATACTTGGGGTATTTAAAAGATCACGGAGTTAGCTTAGAACTTGTAGAACTATTTTCTAAAATATATGCAAAAGGTAAAAATAAAATAGATATAGAACTTTTAGATAGTATACCTACTCAAAATAGTAAAATACTTACTTATGAAAGCTTTAAAAGATAAATTTGACAAAAAATAAATATATGTTACAATAATACGCGTTTGAAGGGGGAGTTTTAAATGAAAAAAGAAAAACAAGTAAAAAAAGAAACAAAGGTTCAAGAACCATTAGTAATTCGTGGATTTGATATTATAGAAGAGAACATGAGAATATATTTTTCAGATGGAAGAACAACTATTGTACCTTATAATAAAGGTAACTTAGAAAAAATTAGAAATAATATGTTAGAACGTATGGTAGCAGTTCAAGAACAATTACCAAAAGTTTATATGAGAAAAGTAGGTTTATCTGCTTTAACATTAGCAGGTGCAGCCGGAATTGTACTTTTAAATACTACTGATATAGGTAAAGAATTTAATACAGTATTTTCAAATACTGTATTAGGAGGAATTACTTTATTAAGTGGTACAGGTGTAGTTAAAGATTCAAAAATCATTAGAAACATTCGTAAAGCAGGTATCTTTGTAAAACATAGAGCTGAGATAAATGAAGCGATTGTAAATAATGCTTATATGTATGCTAATATTAGTGAAAAAGATAAAAAAAGAATTCAAGAATGGCTACAAATTTATGTTCGTGAACCAATTGTAGTAGAAAACTTATCAGATATATCATATACTACTGTTAAAACTATTTGGGATAATATTCAATTAAATAAAAGAATGGATTTTGACTACTCTGAAAAAGGTTTTCAAAAAACTTTATAACAACTTCTTATGAGGTTGTTTTTTTGATTTATGTTATAGTCCTGTTCTAAAGAGTAAAAGAATGTATAATAAAACTTGTTAGAATAGGAGTGAGTTTATGAAGAGAAAAGGATTTACCTTAATTGAACTATTAGCAGTAATAGTAATACTAGCAATAATAGCACTAATAGCAGTACCAGTAATAATGAATATTATAAGTAGTGCAAGAGAAAGTGCATTTGAAGATACTGCGTATGGACTAATAAGTGCTGGGGAAATGTATTATACTAGAGAATTACTAAATAATGGAATGACAAGTGATGTAGAGTTCACAATTGAAGATGGAGAGTTTGTAGGAGAAAACAAATTAGAAGTTAAAGGTGCATTACCACAAACAGGTAAAATAAAAGTTACAGTTGATGGAAAAGTAGCATTAGCAATATCAAATGGAGCAATGTGTATAACAAAAGGATATGATGATAGTAAGATTGATCCAGAAGCAGATGTTGATGACTGTAAATTACCATCAGGTACTGCAAAAACATTAAGAGAACTAGTCAAAACAAATGATTTTGCTACAAGTGTAGATGGCTGTGTGATAAGTGGTATATGTGAAGTAGGAACGAAGTTTGCAATAGAGGTTGTTCCAGGAACAATTAAAAATTTCTATGTAATAAATGATACAAATAATACTGTAACATTAATTATGGATAGAAATATAGATGAAGAAACAGTAGCATGGAATACATCTGGAAATAATATAGATGGTCCGATTACAGCTCTTGATTATTTAGAAAGTAAAACAAGTAGTTGGATAAATATTGAAGAAAAAGCATATACAATAACAGATGATAAAGGTGAAAATGCTGTTTTAAGAAAAAATGCAAGAACTCGTATGATAACATATGTAGAAATAAATGATTTAATTAATTCTCATAGTTGGTTATATGGAGATTATTGGACAAGTTCTATTAGTGTAGATTATGATTATAGTGCTGCTTGGGGTGTTTTTAATGAGGGATTTATAGAACCATTTTCAGCAGATGCTTCAGATTATTTCGGTGTCCGTCCAGTAATAGAAATAAAAAAATAATTATTTAATAATTAGAACAAATTTGATTTTGTTCTTTTTTTTGACAAAAAAACTAATTTCTAATTCATATAATAAAAATAAAGGTGAAATATATGAAAAGAAAATTTAAATTTAGAAGAAAAAAAATTTTAAAAAAAATGAAAACACTTGGTTTGATATTATTAGTAGTTGAATCATTTTTATTTACATATAACTACTTAAAATATATTAAGTTATATTCTTCAAATGAGGAGTTTATAATGTTACTTTTAAATAATTCTAATCATCATTTAAAGTATGAAAAAACTAGTGATTTTAGTAGTAAAGTTATATCTTTTTTTACTAACATAAATATTAAAAATCCTATTAGTTTGTTAGAAAAAAGTTTTAACTATAATATGGGTGAAACGAGTGAACTTGTATATAGTGATGAATATAATCCTGATAGCTTAAATTCTAGTTATATCAATGATCCTAATCCTAAAGAAATAGAAAAGCCTTTGGTTTATATTTATAATTCACATCAATTAGAAAATTATAGTTCTGAAAATTATGAAGCTTATAATATAACACCTAATGTTATGATGGCTTCTTATTTGCTTAGAGAAAAATTAAATGATTTAGGAATAAAAACAATTGTTGAGGAAGCTGATATTACAGAATTCATTCGTATTAATAATTGGAATTATAATTATAGTTATGTAGCTAGTAGGTATTATATTGAAGATGCTATTAAGCAAAACCCTAGTTTAAATTTTTTTATTGATTTACATAGAGATGCTTTAAGTAAAGATGCTTCTACAGTTACAATTAATGATAAAAAATATGCGAAAGTATTATTTGTTGTTGGATTGGAACATGATAACTATCAAAAAAATTTAGATTTAGCAAACAAAATAAATAATATGGTTATGGATAATTATCCATATTTAAGTAGAGGAGTTATTACTAAGAAGGGTGCTAATGTTGATGGAATATATAATCAAGATATTCATCCTAATATGATTCTTTTAGAACTTGGTGGAAATGAAAATACTATTGATGAAGTATTAAATACTGTTGAGGCTATGGCAATTATTTTAAAGGAGCATTTAAATGAAAAATAAGAAATTAAATAAATTTTTTTGGTATGTATTTTTAATTTTATTTATGGCGTTTACTACTCTTTATACAGCTGGTAGGGCGGGATATTATGAGTATACACAAAATCAAAAAAAGATATTTACAGAAGAACAAATAAAAAAATTTGAGGAAGATGTTTTTTTAGGAAAAGAAGTTGATATTAATGATTATTTAGTTGTAAAAGAGAATTTTCAAGATGAAAAAAAAAGACTTGGTTTAAAAGCATCTGAATTTATTGGCGTTTATACAAAGATTGGTATTGATAAAATATTTAAAATGTTGGCTAAATTAGTTGAAAACTAAAATTTGATGTGCTATAATTGTAGCAAGGTAGATTAAGAAGGGAGATTTATATTATGGGAGAAAATAAAACAATTAAAATTTTTGATGAAAATGGAGTAGAAAAAGAAGTAGAGGTTATTGCATATTTTACATTAGCAATGAATAATAAAGATTATTTAATATATACAGAAAACAAAACAGATGCAAACGGAAATGTAGAAGTTTATACTTCAGAAGTAGCTCATAGAGATGATAATACTACAGAATTATTAGGTGTAGATGATGATAATGTATGGGCTGAAATTAAAAAAGTAATGATTGAAATCGCAAAAGATGGGGAGTAGTGGTTTAAATGGCATATAAAAATATTGATATTAATGAATTGGGGTTGAAACAAAAGATAACTTATCGTGCTTCTAGGGTAGCTTTCTTTGTACCTAGATTATTAGCTAAGTTAGCAACTAAAGTTATTGTTAATCCAGTTACTAAACTAGTAACAGGAGAAACTCATGAAGAAGTTAAAGCAGCAGCTAATGATATTGCTATGCAAGTTCAAGCCGATCAAGCAGAAGAAATGCAAGAAAAAATAGATGAAGGAAAACAAAATCTTGATGATTGGAAGAACGATAAAGAATATTATATTAGTAATTTAGGTAAATATAAAAGTTATGAATCTACAGTAAACGATTTAGTAAAAAAACAAGCTAAATTACTTAAGTCGCCAAAAAGATTGTTAGTAGCAAAAACATATCTTTCAGTAATGGGTTCATTTATTCAAAAACATAAAGAAGAAAAAGCTAATGAAAAATTAGTTAAAGAAGTTGTTGAAGAATATGTTGCTAAAAGAGCTCTTTTAGAAAGAAAAAATTTAGAAATTGAAGCTTTAAGACAAGCTCTTAAGAAAGCAGAAGAAGAAAAAGTAACTTTAGAAAATGATGTAAGTGAAATTGAAGTTGCAAATCCAGAAATTGTTGCTCAAACAAAAGAACAAATGGGTGATGCGCCTGTTTTATCAGATGAAATGATTGACAATATGTCTAATTTTGCTAAAGATGATGCTATTGTAGTAGAAGGTTCAATTGTTAAATAATTGAAAAAACAAGTTTTAAAAGGATATACTTTATATCCTTTTTTTGATATAATTTTAATGGTGATAGTATGGAAAAATTAATAATTGGTTCACACGTTTCTTTTACAAAAGGTAGTCAATTAGTTGGCAGCGTAAAAGAAGCTTTAAGTTATGGAGCTAACACGTTAATGCTTTATACAGGTGCTCCTCAAAATTCAAATAGACTTCCTTTAAATGAAAAATTAACAGAAGAAGGTTTAAAATTAATGGCCAACAATAATATAGATAAAAATAATGTTATTGTTCATGCTCCATATATTATTAATCCTTCAAATAATAAGAATTTAGATTTTAATGTTTCTTTTCTGAAACAAGAAATTGATAGAGTACAAAAGTTAGGTCTTTCTAAGTTAGTAATGCATCCTGGTAGTCATGTTGGCCTTGGAATAGAAGAAGGGATAAAAAATACTATTGAAGTATTAAATTTATCTTTAAAAGAAACTGATAATATAATTATTTGTATTGAGACAATGGCTGGAAAAGGAACAGAAATAGGTTTTAATTTTGAACAAATAAGAGAAATTATTAATGGTGTTCACTTAAAAGATAAAATAGGTGTATGCCTAGATACGTGTCACATTAATGATGCTGGTTATAATTTAAGTTATTTTGATGAGGTACTTTCTGAATTTGAAGAAATAATAGGTTTAGATAAACTTATGTGTATTCATATAAATGATAGTAAGAATGTAATATCAGCTCATAAAGATCGTCATGATAATTTTGGATTAGGTACTATAGGGTTTGAAAATTTAATTAGTATTATTTATCACGACAAATTAAAAGACATTCCTAAAATATTAGAAACGCCTTATGTAGGATTAGAAGATATTAAAGATAGACTTTTTCCACCATATAAATTTGAAATAGAAATGATCAAAAATAAGAAATTTAATTCTAATTTATTAAATGATATCAGAGATTATTATAAAAATCTTTGATATTTTTTTTTGAAAAAATAAAATAGTTCTTCTATTTTTAAGTAGTTTTCCTCTTTTATTTTAGAACGATGATTACTAAAAATAATAGAACTATCACCATATATCAGTTCATACCAATCATTTTTTGTAATTTCATAAATGCTATTTAACTCATTATCTGTTAATTTTATATTGTTATCAAGCGCAAATTTATTAATATCTTCTTTAGTTAATTTAGAAATGTGTTCTTTTATTAAATTTTGTATCATAAAACCTCCTTTTATAATATATGTTCTTTTTTTGAATAAAGTTATAAAAAGGAAATAAAATATTAACGAGGAGGAGTTTTATGTATAAATCAAAACCATTAAAGTATTCATATTCATCTTTAGAACCTTTTATAGATAGTGAGACTATTAATATACATTATAATAAACATTATTTAAATTATTTAAATAAACTTAATGATTTACTTATAAGTTTAAATTATGATTTTAGGTATAATATTTATGAATTAATTGACAATATAGAAATATTTTCGGTTGATAAAAGAGATGATATTCTTTTTTTAGTAGGTGGTGTTATTAATCATGAATTATATTTTGATTCTATAGGTCCTAGTAATCATAAACCATATGGCAAAATATTAGATAAAATAAATCAAGAATATGGTAGTTATAATAATTTTTTAAAAGAATTTAAAAAAAATGCTCAAGTACTCGTAGGTAGTGGTTATACTAGTTTAGTTTTAAATCGTAGTGGTAACTTAGAAATTATTAATACTAGTAATCAAGAAACTCCCTTATTATATGGCTTAAAACCAATTTTAACTCTTGATTTATGGGAACATGCTTATTATTTAAAATATCAAAATAGAAAAGATTTATATATTGATGCTTTTTTTAATATAATTGATTTTGATAGTTTAAATAATAGATATGAAAAACAATAAATATTTTCGTAAAAAGAATTTAAAAAAAATTAATGAAATTATAGAAAAAAGATACAATATATTAATTATACTAATAATAGCAATTATGTCTATCTTAGCATTTAATTTATATAATATTCAAATTATTAATAATGAATATTATATAAAGATAGTAGAACAAATAAATCAAAATACAGTACTAGGAACAACTGCTCCTAGAGGTAGAATATATGATAGGAATGGTAATTTAATAGTTGATAATAAAGGGGTTAAAGTAATTTACTATAAAAAACTTTCTGGTATGACTACTAAAGAAGAAATAGAAGTAGCGTATGCTCTTGCAAATTTAATTAATGTAAATTTTGAAAAGATAACAGAAAAAGATTTGAAAAATTTTTGGATTAAAAATAATAGTGATAAATCATTAGATCTTATTACTAGTGAGGAATGGTCTCAATTTAAAAAAAGGAAATTATCTAGTGATGATATATATAATTTGAAATTAGAACGCATTGATAAAGAAATAGAAGATTATAATGATTTAGATAAAGAAGCTGCTTATATATATTCCCTTATGAATAAAGGTTATTCTTACTCTGAAAAAGTCATAAAAAAAGGAGATGTAACTGATAGTGAATATGCGAAAGTCGCTGAAAATTCTGAAAAATTAAAAGGTATTTCTACTAGATTAGATTGGGAAAGAAGTTATTTATATGATAGTACTTTTAAAAGTATTTTAGGTACTGTTTCAACTATTCCTCTAGAATATAAAGAGTATTATTTAAAAAAAGGTTATAGTTTATCTGATCAAGTAGGGATTAGTTATCTTGAATATCAATACGATGATTATTTAAAGGGAAATAAAAACAAATATGAAGTAAATGACGATGGTACATATTCTTTATTAGAAGAGGGAACAAGAGGAAATGATATCGTTTTAACTATTGATATTAAGCTTCAGAAAGAAGTAGAGAATATAATTGTGGATAATTTAATTAAAGCCAAAAGTGAACCAAATACAGAATATTATAATAAAGCTTTTGTAATAATAAGTGATCCTAATACAGGAGAAATATTAGTTATGGCTGGTAAACAAATTATTTATGATAATGGTAGTTATAAAGTATATGACTACACTCCTGGAATAGCAACTTCTCCAGTAGTTGTAGGATCTGTTGTTAAAGGAGCTTCACATATAGTAGGCTATAATACAGGGGCTTTAACTTATGGTGAAGTTAGAGATGATGCATGTATTAAAATAGCTTCTACTAAAGAAAAGTGTTCATGGATGTATTTAGGTCTTCTTGATGATGTAAGTGCTTTAAAGTATTCTTCTAATACTTATCAATTTAGAACAGCTATTAATGTAGGAAAAGGAGTATATAATTATAATCAAGGGTTAAATTTGGATTTGAATGCTTTTGAAATATACCGAAATACTTTTGCAGAATTTGGTTTAGGTGTTAAAACACATATTGATTTACCAGTTGAAAGTTTAGGATTTAAAGGAAATAGTGAAGTGGCTGGACATTTACTTGATTTTTCAATTGGACAATACGATACATATACACCAATTCAACTATCACAATATATAAATACAATTGCAAATGGAGGAACAAGATTAAAACCATACTTATTAAAAAGTGTATATAAACCAACTAAAGAACCTTTAAAAGAATTAGTTTATGAAAATAAAAAAGAAGTATTAAATACTGTTAATACAGATAAAAATAATATAGCTAGAGTAAAACAAGGTTTTAAAACAGTATTAGAACCTTATGGAACTGGTTATGGATATATTGATCCTATATATAATCCAGCTGGGAAAACTGGTACTAGTCAAAGTTTTATTGATACTAATTTAGATGGAAAAATAGATACAGAAACAATTACTAATACATTTGTAGCATATGCACCTTCTGATAATCCGAAAGTAACATTTACTGTTATATCTCCTGATGTTTCCCATTACAATAATTATTCAGAGTATCAAAGTGGTTCAAATAGTAGAATAGCTCGTGAAGTTTCTCAAAAATACTTTCAATTTTATAAATAATTTGTTATAATATGTACGTGATTAGTCAAGAAGGAGGGAAACTATGGCAAAAAAAGGCGAAAATAGAGAAAGAATTACTCTTCAATGTACTGAATGTAAATCAGAAAACTATCGTACTGAAAAAAATAAAAAGAATACAACTGATCGTTTAGAAATGAATAAATTCTGTAAAAAATGCGGAAAAACAACAACACATAAAGAAAAGAAGTAGGAAATTATGAAAGAAAAAAACAAACCAATTGTAAATCATGGGCTTTTGCATGATAGTATTAATTATGATGCCTTAATTAAAGCTCAAGCAAATACTTTATCATTTGATCAACCTGTTGATAATAGTAAACAAACAGCAGAAAGTGCTAAAGTTAAAAAAATAAGATATAGAAGACAAAATAGAAGTTAAAAGAAAGGAGCTCTTGAATGTTCAATATTAATGATATTAAAAATGGCATTACTTTCATTTATGAAGATAATATTTATCAAGTACTAGAGTTCTTGCATGTAAAACCTGGTAAAGGTGCTGCATTTGTAAAAGCAAAATTACGTAATTTAAGAACTGGTTCGACTGTTGAAAAAACATTTAATACAAGTATTAAACTTGAAAAAGCTATGATTGAAAAAACAGCTATGCAATATTTATATTCAACAGGAGATAGTTATAATTTTATGAATATGGAAACTTACGAACAAATAGATTTAAGTGCTTCACAAATTGGTGAAGATGCTAAATACTTAAAAGAAGGTATCAATGTTCATATAACTTTTTATCAAGGAGAAATGTTAGGTATTGAATTACCTGAAAAAATTGAATATACAGTAACAAAAACAGAACCAGCTGTAAAAGGAAATACTACTAATAATGCTCAAAAAGAAGCAGAATTAGAAAATGGTTTAGTAGTAAAAGTTCCGTTATTTATTGAAGAAAACGAAAATATTATTATATCTACTAAAGATGGAAAATATGATTCAAGAGCTTAGGCTCTTTTTTGTTTGATTTATGTTATAGTTCTATTCTAAAGAGTAAAAGAATGTATAATAAACTCGTGAAAGTAGGAGTGAGTTTATGAAGAAAAAAGGATTTACCTTAATTGAACTGTTAGCAGTAATAGTAATACTAGCAATAATAGCACTAATCGCAGTACCAGTTATAATGAACATTATAGCAAGCGCAAGAAAAAGTGCATTTGAAGATACTGCATATGGATTAATAAGTGCAGGGGAAATGTATTATGCTAGAGAATTATTAGAAAATGGAATGACAAGTGATGTAGAGTTCACAATTGAAGATGGAGAGTTTGTAGGAGAAAACAAATTAGAAGTAAAAGGATCACTTCCACCAAGTGGTAGTATTAAAGTTACCCGTGATGGTAAAGTAGCACTAGCAATTTCAAATGGAGCAATGTGTATCACAAAAGGATATGACGATAGTAAGATTGATCCAGAAGCAGACTTAGATAATTGTGAATTACCAGCTGAACTTGCAAAAACACTAAGTGAATTAGCAAAAATCAATGACTTTGCTGAAAGTGTAGATGCATGTGCAACAAGTGGTACATGTGCACCAGGAACAAAATTTGTAATAGAAGTAGCGCCAGAAAATATCCAAAACTTCTATGTAGTAAGTGATGTAGATAATAAAGTAACACTAATCATGGATAGAAATGTAGATGAAGAAACATTACCTTGGATAAATAATTCAGATTTTTTAGAAGCAGGTGGAGACCAAAAAGATTGGAATAATTATGAAAATATGAATGTATATGGACCAATTACAGCATTAAATTACTTGGAAACACAAACAGGTGGCTGGACAAACATAGCAGCTAAGGGCTATACATTGACAGATAGTGTATATGGAACAATGACAAGACAAAATGCACGTGCTCGTATGTTAACAATCACAGAAGCGTTAAGTGTAGGATGCCAAGAAAATAATACAGGATGTCCAACGTGGTTGTATGGAAATTTTGGAACTAGTAATCCACCATACGGTTACTGGCTAAGCTCTGCTAGTAAGATTTGTAGTTATGGTGCTTGGTACGTGGACACTACTGGTTCTGTTTATGATATTGATAGCCTTGCCACTGATGAAAGATTAGGTGTGCGCCCAGTAATAGAAATTTCAAAATAAATAATTACAGACATTTATGTCTGTTTTTTTGTCTAAAAGTGTAAAGAATTAAATAAGTTTTTGTATAGTTAAAAAATTTTGATTTAAATATGATATACTAATATAGTAATGATAGAAAGAGGTAAATATGAAAATAACTAAAGATATAAAACCTTCAATTTTTAGAGAGTATGATGTAAGAGGTGTATATGGCATTGATTTAAATGAGGACGTTGCTTATACCTTTGGAAAAAGTTATGGCTCATATATACGTAAATATAATTCAAATAGGGTATTAGTAGGCCATGATAATCGTTTATCTTCACCAATTTTATCTAATGCTTTAATTAAAGGTATTTTAGATAGTGGTATAAATGTAGTTGATTTAGGGATTGTTACAACTCCTATGTATTATTTTGCTCGTAAAAAACTAGATATTTCAACTGGTATAATGATTACAGCAAGTCATAATCCTAAAGATGATAATGGTTTCAAAATGTCATTTGAATCTTTTGGTAATGCATATGGTGATTACATTTATGACTTTAGAGATTTTACTTTAAAGGGTGTTTATATAGATGGTGTTGGTAAGTTAGAAACATATGATATAAGGGATGAATATATTGAGTTACTTAAAAATTCAGTTTCTTTTGATCCAAGTAAAATAAAAGTAGTTGTGGATTGTGGAAATGGAACTGGTTCAATAATTATTAAAGATATTTTGGATGCTATAGGAATTACTTACTTTCCTTTATATTGCGAAAGTGATGGTAATTTCCCAAATCATCCTTCAGATCCTGCTGTACCAAAAAATATGATAGATTTATCTAATAAAGTTTTGGAACTGGGTTATGACTTAGGTATTGGTATCGATGGTGATGCAGATAGAGTTGGAATTGTTGATGAAAAAGGAAATATTATTCCAACAGATTTATATATGCTTATAATGTACCGCAATATGTGTAAAAACATGAAAACTAAAAAAGCGTTGTTTGACGTTAAATGTTCTAAAACCTTGATTGATGAATTAGAAAAATTAGGTTTAGAACCAATAATGTATCGTACTGGAAATTCTTACTGCAATATGATGATGCAAAAAGGGGACTTTGATTTTGGTGGAGAATATTCAGGACATGTATTTTTCCGAGATAAGTTTCCTGGTTTTGATGATGGAATTTATGCTGGTTTAAGAATGATAGAAGTTATTGCTAACACTGGAATTCCTGTTAGTAAACATTTAGAAAATATTAATAAATATTATTCAACAGAAGAATTAAAATTTAAAAGTAGTGATGAAAAGAAGTTTTTAGTTATTGAAAAAATTAAAGAATATGCCATTTCTAAAGATTATCAATATAAAGATATTGATGGAGTAAGAGTTGAATTTTCAGATGGCTGGGCTTTAGTTAGGGCTTCTAATACTGGACCTAATATTACAGTTAGATTTGAAGCAAATACAGAAAAACGTTTAGAAGAAATTAAAACAGAGTTTGAAACTATATTGAAACAAAATTTATAATAAAAAATATAATAAATATAATCAAAAACACTTGTTTTTATGGTGTTTTTGATTTATAATGATTATTAGAATAAAGTAGGTGAAAGTATGGGTAAGGAAAAAAATATAAATTATGACAATATAAAATTTGAAAATGTTGCACTTCCTCGTTACATTAAGGTTAAAGAGTCGATTGAAGAATTGATGGCAATTATTGATACTGATAAAGTTAAGGAAGATGGAACAGATAGAGTATTAACTGCTCTATTACAATTAATTGACGAAAACGACGATAAAATTGTGGAAGAAAAAAGAGAAGATATTTTAGATGCAATATATAATGGAAATATTTTTAGTCGTTATTTTAATGAAGATACAAAAGCTCAGGCTGTTGATGTATTAAGTAAAACATCTTTATTAAATGACGAAGAAAGATTTATATATATTGTTAATTTCTATATGCCATATGATATAGATTTTACTAATGTATATAAAGAATGTGGTAAAAATGTTGATAAAATTATTAAATATTATGGTTTAGCTAATAATAGTGATGCTCAAAAATTTGTTTATGGTAGAATAGTAGAAATTTCTAAATTCTTTAAAAATTATACAGATGAAAAGAATAGACAAAAATTATTATTAGAAACGCAAACATTAGCTGCTATGAAAGATGTCACAGACAATCCTACTAAAGAAACAATTCAAAAAGTAAGAGATATGGTGGTATCTTTACCAAATGAAGGATTAAAAACAACTTTACTAGCACAACTTGATGAATTAGAAGAAACTTTAGTTGAAGAAGCTCCAGAAGTTAAACAACCAGTAATAGATCCAAAAGCTTTAAGAGAAGGCTTTGCAAGTTTAAATGGTGATGCAAGTTCTATTAAACCTGTTACTAAGGAAGAACATATAGAAGATGTAGTTTCAGCTGAAGAAACATCTGTTGAAACTTCTTTAGAAGAAGAACCAACTGAAATAGGTACACCAATTGAGGTGGAAACTGAAGAAGTTATTGAAACTCCTGTTCAACCAGAAGCAGTGGCTTTAGAAGAACCAGTTGAAGAAGAGGCTGTTCAAGAACCAAAAGACCTTAGTATAGTTTCAGAAACAAATTTACCTTCTACTGGTGATAATGTAGCTAAAGATGTAATGGGTCAATTACAAGCATTAGTTTCAGATGCAAAACAAAAATCTCTTCGTGTTATAGAACTAGAAGAATTGCTTAAAGCTAAAGATGCTCAAATAGCAGATTTAACAAGTTCTTTAGGAGAAGCTAATGATTTAGTAGCATCTCAAGAAGAACAATTAAAGAAACAAGGAGAACAAATTAGTTCTTTAGAACAAGCTGTAAAAGAAAAAGATAATAATTTATTTGAAGCTGGTAAATTACTTGCTCAAAAAGATAAAGAAATAGATGCAAAAACAAAAGAAGTTGAAGTAGCAAATCAAACAGCTGATTCTTACAAAAAATCGCTAACAGAAATTCAAACTTTCTTATTAAACAATGCTACTCCCACGGTAACTCCAGAAGAAAAAGGAGTAAAAACAGTATAAAAAGCATTTTTTGCTTGACAAATGCATAATTTATAAGTATAATTTAATAGAAATTGAAAAAAGGAAAGAAGAAGTGTCCACTTCTCACCCGATTACATTTTAAGTTTTGGGTTAAAGGCCAGTTAAATTATTTAATTGATTTATTGTGCTTAAAGGTGGATACTTTGTGTTCACTTTTTTTGTGGAGGTGTTTAGTATAGCAAACAAAGATAAAGATTTGTTTATTAATGAACAAATTCGTGCGAAAGAAGTATTAGTTATTGGTCCGAATGGAGAACAGTTAGGTGTAAAACCTATCAATGATGCTCGTACTTTAGCGAGCTATGCAGGTTTTGATCTTGTTTTAATTAGTCCTGGTGCTAATCCACCAGTATGCAAAATAATGGATTATAATAAATTCAAATATGAAAGCAAGAAAAAACAAAAAGAAAATATGAAAAAGCAAAGAGAAGCTAATTTAGAAATGAAAGAATATCGTTTATCTGTTACAATTGATGTTCATGATTTCGATACTAGAGTTCGTAATGCTTCTAAATATTTAGAAAAAGGACATAAAATTAAAGTTTCAATCCGTTTTAAAGGACGTGAAATGGCTCATACTGAATTAGGAAAAGATGTTTTAATTCGTTTCGCAAATGCTGTAACTGAAATTAGTGATATAGAACAACAACCTAAGTTAGAAGGTCGTTTTATGACTATGATACTAATGCCAAAAAAAGAAAAATAGGAGGAATATTATGCCAAAATTAAAGACACATAAAGGTACTGCTAAAGTACTAAAACAAAGAAAAAATGATATTAAGATTGGTCATCCAGGAACTAGACATAATACTGGTAAAAAGAATGCTGCTTCAAATAGAGCTGGAAGAACAGCGTCTAGTTTAGCTAAAGGTGATTACAAAAGATTAAAAAGTTTAATTTAAGTTTGAAGGAGGAATATTATGCCAAGAGTTAAAAGTGGTATGACGAATAGAGCTCGTCATAAGAAAGTTTTAAAAGAAGCTAAAGGTTATTTTGGAAGTAAACATAGATTATATAAGAGTGCTAATGAACAAGTAATGCATGCTGGTAAATATGCATATAGAGATAGAAGACAAAAGAAAAGAGATTTCCGTAAATTATGGATTACAAGAATTAATGCTGCTTGCCGTGAAAATGGTATCAGTTATTCAAAATTTATTAATGGTCTATCAATTGCTGAAATTACAATCAATAGAAAAATGTTAAGTGAAATTGCTATTGATAATCCTGCATCATTTGCTGAATTAGTAGAAACTGCTAAAAAAGCTTTAGAAGGAACTTTAGAAGCTCCTAAAGCTGTAAAAATTAAAAAAGAAACTACTAAAGAAGTAAAAGTAGAAAAAGAAGAAACTGAAGATTTATCTAAAAAAACAGTAGCAGAACTTAGAGAACTTGCAAAAGCCAAAGATATTAAAGGCGCTTCAACTATGAAAAAAGCCGAATTAATTGATGCTTTAAAATAAGAACTATTTGATAGTTCTTTTTTGTTGACTAAATATTATGTTTTTTATATAATAAAATTATTAGGAAGTGATATGATATGAAGAATTTGTATGTTGATTTTGATGGAGTTATAGTTGATAGTATGAGAGTAACTTATGATATGTTAGATAGATTGGGTGTAGATAGATCTAATTTTGAAAAAATGAGTGAATTTTACTATAATTTGAATTGGAAACAAATTCTTTCATTAACACCAATCATCAATGATAGTTTTAATTGTTTAAAAAAAGTCGCAAGTATTAATAAATTTAATATAGCTATATTAACTCATGTAAATTCTTTAGATGAAGCAATTGCGAAGGTTAATTATATTAGAAAATATATTAAAAATGTAACAATTATTCCTGTTCCTAGAGAAATATCAAAAACTAAAATGATAGAAGCTAAGGATGCCATTTTAATTGATGATTATTCAGGTAATTTAAGAGAATGGGAAGAAGCGGGTGGAATTGGTGTTCAGTTTTCCACAGATTTAAATAAAAACAAAGGTTTTAAAGTAATAGATAGATTAGATAAAATTATAGATTTGCTTTGATGCAAATTTTTCTTTTAGGCTAATTTATGATATAATATGTATACCAATGGGGGTGTGGCTTATGAAACTTGGTTATCAAATGGCTCTACTTGTTGATAAAACTTTAAAGGAACAAGGCTACGATAGAAACATTAATGAATTAGATAAGATGTTTAACTTTTTTTCTGAAGAGGAATTAAGTATGATTACAGAACTTGAACTGACAGAAATGTATGATGTTTCTGGAATTGAACACTTAACTAATTTGAAAAAATTATATATTGGTAGTATAGATTTTTCTAAAGCAACTACAGGAAAATCTATAAAATATAATTCTTATATAAACAAAATCTTTGATTTTGGGTTTTTACGTGAACTAAAAACTTTAGAAGAACTTCAAATAGAAAATGATGTTAATATTAAGAGTTTAGATGTTTCAAATCTTGAAAACTTACAAACTTTAATATTAATTCATAATCCAAAGCTTTCAAAATTAAAGGGTTTAGAGGATTTAAAACAATTAAAAAATGTTGTAATTTATGGGAATAATATTACATCCGATTTTGATATACAACGTTATATAGAAAATACTTTAGCAACTCAGACTAATATACTTGATATAAGTATGTATATGAGTGCTGTTAAAGGAGATAGAGGTCTTGCCAAATTAATTAGTGATGCCGTTCTTTTAGGAAAAACACAATTAAAGTTTGGTGAATATATAGGATTTTTAAATTTATCAGTTGTAAAACCAGAAAATTTATACGATATGTATACTAAACTAGATATATTCTTTAAAAGAAATGATTTATATAACGCTTCAGAAATAGATAAGATCGCATTTGTTTACAATTATGTTGTAAGAAATGTTAGATTTGCTAAAGAAGAATTGGAAAGAAGAAATAATGAATTTTTAAATATAAAAAGACAAAATAAAGAAGTCCCAGATTATTTAGTTAAAAATTTCATTTCCTTACATAATAGTTATATTGCTTTCCACTTTAAAAAAGCTAATTGCGAAGGAACAGTTAATTTAATGAATTTTATGTTTCATATGTTAGGAATTCAAAGTACAAATGTACATTGTATAGATAAAAGATTTAAGAATTGTTTTAGCCCAAATCATTCTTTAATTCGTGTAATGTGTGATAATGATTGGTATTATTGTGATCCGACATATGATTTAAAAGAACCAAACAAATATTTTATGAAAAAATTTGAACAACTACAAGATACACATTTATTTAGTGATTTTGAAGTGATGTTGAACGAGGAGAAGAAAAATGAAAAACATAATGGAACAGATTTTAACAGGCCAACTAAGTAGTTTAGAGACAAATTCAAATGCAATCGCTAAATATGTAACTGAAGAAAACATATTAGAACTTGTTAATATTTTAAAAGGTATAAAAGAAGATAAATTATATTCTAGTCAAATACATGGTCTTTATCATAGTGAAAAAGTACTTTTATTTGCATATTTAATAGCAAAACATCAAAATTTAAATCCTGTTGATTTTCAAATAATTATAGATGCGGCTTTATATCATGATATAAGACGTGAAAATGATTTTGAAGACCCTTTCCATGGGTATGCTAGTGCCTTAAAAATAGGTGAAGTAGTAGACCATGAAATATATCAAGATAAAACAAATTTAGAATTACTTAAAGCAATTGTAGATCTTCATTCTCAAGACGATATTAGAGAACGCCAAAATTTTGAACTCTATGAACTAGATGAAAAAGAATATGAAAGATATAAAGTATTAGCTACTATTTTAAAAGATGCTGATGGTTTAGATAGAACTAGATTTAGTGAAAAAAGTATGGCTACTTTAGATCCTAAGTTTTTAAGGTTAGATTTTTCTAAAAATCTAATTTCTTTATCTAAAGAAATTAATTTAATGTATTATGAAGTTATAGAAAATAATATGCAAGAACATATTGTGGATAATTCTAAAGGTGGTTCTTGTTTCCACAGTATTAGTTTTGATTTCTTTAAATTAAATTCTATTTTAACGTATGGTGTTTTATCCGCATCAGAAATAAAAAAACAACATTTAAATGTACCACGTAATTTTGAAGGTGGAAACTCTAATAATTGGATTTCTGTTGTAGATGCATCTCTTATAAAACATCAATATACAGGCTTTAAAAATTTTACAAAACATGGAATAAGTTTTTTATGTGAAGTTCCAGAAATGATTTTACCAGTAGAAGGAAGTCATAAAGCTGAAGCTATTCAAAAAGGCTTACCATTTGATAAAAGTGGACATTTAGATGAAAAATATGTTTATTCTAAAATTCCTGTTGAAAATATTCTTTGCACAATTGTACCTGAAGAATATATTAATACTGATATAAGAAGTTTAACTTATTTATATAATTCATTAGATTTTGATTTATTTGTTAGTAGAATCAAGTATTATATTGATAGATTTAATGAAGAAGAAATTGCTTTTTATGATAAAGAAGTATTTACTAAAGATATATTTGATGAGTTATTAGCAAAATATAAAATGGAAATAGATAAATTTATTGAATCTAAAAAAACTGGTGATGATAGAAAATTAGTAGAAAATAATCTTACAATCCTTTTAAATGAATTAAACAAATATATTCAAAATGCTATGTATAAATATTATGCAAAAGTATTAAATAAAACTGGAAATATAAGTGTTTTAGATGTAGTAACACATGAAATGTCTAAAAGTGGTATTGATTATAATTATATATGTGGTAATGCCGAAGCTATATTTATGTTTAATTCAATAAATAAAGGTAGTAATGAAAGTGAAAAAACTTTTTAGCACTCATACTTGACAAGTGCTAAAATAGTGTTATAATTAGAAGTGAATGTTATGCATTCACTTTTTTAAATATATAAGGAGGGATACTTATGAATATGAATGAAGTAAACGAAAATGTTTTAGAAAAATATGGACGTGATATTACTAAAAATATACGTGATGGTAAAACAGATCCTGTAATTGGAAGAGATGAAGAGATTAGAAGTATCACTCGTATTTTATCTAGAAAAACTAAAAATAATCCTGTTTTAATCGGTGAACCAGGAGTAGGTAAAACAGCTATTGTAGAAGGTCTTGCTCAAAGAATAATCAAAGGTGATGTTCCAAATAGTCTAAAAAATAAAACTATTTGGGAATTAGATATGGGTTCTATTGTAGCAGGTGCTAAATTCCGTGGTGAATTAGAAGAAAGGTTGAAAGCAGTACTTAAAAAAGTTAAAGAATCAGAGGGGTCTATTATTATGTTTATTGATGAAATTCATATGATAGTAGGTGCAGGGGCAGAAGGGGCAATGGATGTAAGTAATATGTTAAAACCAATGCTTGCCCGTGGTGAAGTACATTGTATAGGAGCAACCACTTTAAATGAATATCGTAAATATATTGAAAAAGATGGTGCTTTAGAACGAAGATTTCAAAAAGTACTTGTACAAGAACCAACTGTTATGGATACTATTACTATCCTAAGAGGGTTAAAACAAAGATTTGAAGTTTATCATGGAGTAAATATTAAAGATAGTGCTTTAGTAGCTGCATCTACCTTATCAGATCGTTATATAACTGATCGTTTTTTACCTGATAAAGCTATTGATTTAATAGATGAAGCATGTGCTACTATTAAAGTTCAAATGGATTCTGTTCCTGAAGAATTAGATAAATTAAATCGTGAAATTATGCAACTGCAAATAGAAAAAGAAGCATTAAAAAAAGAAAAAGACGAAATGTCTAAAAACAGAGTAATTGAACTTGATGAAAAATTAAATAAATTAAAAATTAAACAATCTAAATATCAAAGTGATTGGGAAGATGAAAAAGATATAAATGATAAGATAAGTCGTAAAAAAGAAGAAATTGAAAATATTAAGTTTAAATTAGAACAAGCTGAAAATAATTATGATTTAGAAACCGCCGCTAAATTAAGACATGGTATTTTACCAAACTTAAATCAAGAATTAGATGTTTTAAATAAACAAAATAAATCAAAAATTTTAAGTGATACTATTGATGAAGAAAGTGTTGCCACTATTATTTCTCGTTCTATGAATATTCCTATTACTAAATTAGTTGGTGGAGAACGTGAAAAGTTAATTAATTTAGAAAACAATATGAAAAATCGTGTTAAAGGACAAGATAGTGCATTAAAGCTTGTAAGTAATGCTATTATAAGAGCTAGAGCTGGAATAAAAGATCCAACAAAACCAATAGGCTCATTCATATTTTTAGGGCCAACTGGAGTAGGAAAGACTGAAGTTGCTAAAACACTCGCTTATGAACTTTTTGATGATGAACGCCATATGATAAGAATTGATATGAGTGAATATATGGAAAGTTTTTCAGTATCTCGTTTAATTGGAGCTCCACCTGGTTATGTAGGTTATGATGAAGGGGGACAATTAACAGAAGCGGTTCGAAGAAATCCATATAGTATAGTTTTATTTGATGAAATAGAAAAAGCTCATAAAGATGTATTTAATATTTTACTTCAAATATTAGACGATGGTAGAATTACAGATTCTCAAGGTAGAACAGTGGATTTTAAAAACACAATTATTATTATGACTTCTAACTTAGGTAGTGAATATATCTTAGAAAATAATAATGATAGTAAAAATCTTATAATGAATTCTTTAAAGCAAACATTTAAACCAGAATTTATTAATCGTATAGATGAAATTGTTATTTTTAATTCTTTATCTAAAGAAGTAGTAAATGATATTATTGACAAAATTATTATAGATTTAGAATTAAGATTAAAAGATAAACATTTAAAAATTAAACTTACTGATAAAGCAAAAGATTATATTTTAGAAAATGCTTATGATGAAGTATATGGAGCTCGTCCAATTAAAAGATTTATTAATCATCATATTGAAACAATGCTAGCAAACGCTATTATAAATGATAAAATAAAAATAAATTCTGAAATTATTATTGATGTTAAAGATAATAAATTAATATTAAATATATAATAAAAAAGACTTATAGTCTTTTTTCGTTGTGAAAAAAAGATATTTATAGTAAAATAATAATAGGTGATAAAATGATTAACATTAAATCGGATTCAAGAAAAATAAAACCAGGAGATACATTTATAGCTATTAAATGTGAAGTTAACGATGGACATAAATATATAGATAAAGCAATTGAAAATGGCGCTACTAAAATAATAGCGGAATACGGAAGTTATAGTGTAGAAACTAAAATAGTAGATGATACTAGAAAGTATATGAATGAATATTTAAAGGAAAACTATAATAAGTATTTAGAAGAAATGACTATTATTGGTGTAACTGGAACTAATGGAAAGACTACAACATCTTACCTAATTTATTCCGCACTTAATAAATTAGGTAAAAAATGTGCTTATATTGGAACAATTGGTTATTATTTAGATAAAAAAGTAACAAATCTTCCAAATACTAATCCAGATATATGTGATATGTATGATTTAATTATTAATGCTTATGATTTAGGATATCGTTATGTTGTATTAGAAGCTAGTAGTCATGGACTTTACAATGGTAGGTTAGAAGGTATTACTTTTGATTACACAATATTTACTAATTTAACTAGAGATCATTTAGATTTTCATAAAACAATGGAAAATTATGCTCTAGCAAAAACTTTATTATTTAAAAAATTAAAGCCAAATGGGCTTGGTATTGTGAATGTTGATGATAAATATAAAGATTATTTTTTAACTAATAAAACTTTAACTTATGGTATAAATTCTAATGAATATAAAATTAATAATTATAAAGAACATAATCAAGGCACATTTATTAGTCTAAATGTAAAAGGAAAAGAAATAGAAGTGAATTCACCTTTACTTGGAGATTATAATGTTTATAATTTATTATGTTTAATAATTATTTTAGATAATATAGGTATTGATTTTGAAAAAATTAATACTTTAATTCCAACTTTATCTTGTCCGCCTGGTAGAATGGATATGGTTAAGTGGAAAACAAATAGTATCGTTATTGATTATGCACATACACCAGATGCTATGGAGCAAATTTTAAAAACAGTTAGAAAAACAACAGATGGAAATATATATACAGTTTTTGGTTGTACAGGTGATAGAGATAGAGAAAAAAGACCTATGATGATGGATATCGCAACTAATCTTTCTACTAAAGTAATAGTTACGATTGATGATCCTCATAATGAAGATGTTAATCAAATTATTGATGATATGTTAAAAAATAATACTAAAACTAATTTTGAAATTTGTTTAGATAGAGGTAAGGCTATTGAAAAAGGAATTAATTTATTAAAAGATAAAGATATTTTAGCTATACTTGGTAAAGGACATGAAGAAGTTATTATTTATAAAGATGAAAGAATTCCTTTTAATGATAAGAAAAAAGTAGAAGAAATAATTAAAAATAAAGAAACAGTAGAAATTTAGGTTAAACACACTTCAATATAATTTTCATAAATTATATTGAGGTGTTTTTTTATGAATATAAAAATAGATTCAAGGAAAATAAAACCAGGAGATATTTTTGTAGCTTTAAATACTTATAATGATGGACATAAATATATAAACGATGCAATAGATAAAGGAGCAAAAAAAATAATTGCTTCTAAAGGGTGTTATAGTGTAGAAACAATAATAGTATCAGATACCAAAGATTATCTTATTAATCATTTAAAAAATAACTATTATAATCAAATAAAAGATTTAAAAATAATTGGAATAACTGGTACTAATGGAAAAACGACAACTAGTTATTTAATTTGGCAAACTTTAAATAAATTAGGTAAAAAATGTGCATATATTGGAACAATTGGTTTTTATATAAATGAGAAAATAAGAGATTTAAATAATACTACTCCAGAAATATTAGATGTATATGAAATGCTTATAGAATGTAAAGAAAAAGATTGTGAATATGTAGTTATGGAAGTTAGTAGTCATGCTTTAGAACAAAGAAGAGTAGATGGAATACTTTTTGATTATGCAATATTTACTAATTTAACAGAAGATCATTTAGATTATCATAAAACAATGGGAAATTATGCTTTAGCTAAACAAAAGCTTTTTGAAAAATTAAAAGAAAATGGTAAGGCTATTATAAATGTTGATGATAAATATCATAACTATTTTTTAAAAAAAGGTGATATTACTTATGGTTTTAATGAAAGTAATATTCAAATTTTAAATTATGATATAAACTTTAAAAGTAATTTTGATTTGAAAATTAATAATGAAATATATGATTTTGAAACAAATTTACTAGGTAAATATAATATTTATAATATAACTGCTCTAATTAGTGTTTTAGTTAATTTAAATGTAGATATAAATGTTATAAGATATTTAGTAACTACATTAACAGCACCCGTAGGTCGTATGGAATTTATAAATTATAATACTAACCAAATTATTATTGATTATGCACATACACCAGATGCTTTAGAAAATATTTTACTTTCCGTTAGAGAATTTTGTAAAGGAAAAATATATGTGATATTAGGTTGTGGAGGTAACCGTGATAAAACTAAAAGACCTATAATGGCTAAAATTGCGACTGATCTTGCTGATTATGCAATATTTACAAGTGATAATCCGAGAGATGAAGATCCGAGTAAAATAATAGAAGATATGATAAATGATTTAGAAAATGATAATTATGAGGTTGACGTAAACCGAGAAAAAGCTATTAATAAGGGTATACAAAAACTAGGTAAAAATGATATACTATTGTTGCTTGGTAAAGGTCATGAAACATACCAAGTTATAAAAAATGAAAGAATTCATTTTGATGATAAAGAAAAAGTATTAAATTTCATTAGGAGATGATTTTGTGTTAATTTTGGCAAAAGCTATGCTAGCAATGATGATAGGGTTTATAACAGCAGTTGTATTTGGTCTTATTTTAATTCCTTTTTTAAAAAAAATAAAAGTAAGACAAAAGGTAAGTTTATATTTAGAAAAAGCTCATAAAAGTAAAGATGGAACACCTACTATGGGGGGCTTAATATTTATTGTACCAACTATTATTACAGTAATTATTTTACTTTTTATGAATAAAATAGAATTTTCAGAAAATTTATTTATTATTTTATTTGTATTTATTGCTTATGCATTACTAGGATTTTTAGATGATTATTTAAGTCTTAGAAGAAGAAACAATGAAGGTCTAACAGAAATTCAAAAACTTTTTGGTCAATTGGTAATAGCCTTAGTATTTTTCTACATATTTATGCGTAGTGGTGGAAAACCAACATTAGACATTCATACTTTAGGTTTAGAAATTAATATGGGTTGGTTTTATGGAATATTTTTATTGTTTGTATTAGTAGCTAGTTCAAATGCTGTTAATTTAACTGATGGATTAGATGGCCTTGCTGGAGGACTTTCAGTTATATCTTTTTTAGCATTCGGACTTATTGCTTGGAATGCTACTTGGGTTTCTGGTTATCAAGATATAGCAATATTTTGCTTTATCTTAATAGGTTCTCTTTTAGGATTTTTAGTTTATAATACCCATCCAGCTAAGGTATTTATGGGAGATACTGGTTCTCTTGCACTTGGAGCAACCTTAGCTTCTATAGCAATCATAACTAATCATGAAGTAACTTTAATTGTTGTAGCAGGAGTTTTTATTATAGAAACTTTAGCTTGTATTATTCAAATGGTAGGACTTATGTGTTTTCATAGAAAAGTATTTTTAATGGCACCACTTCATCACCATTTTGAAAAACTTGGATATTCTGAAAGTGATATTGTTAAAGGTTTTTGGGTAGTAGGTTTTATATTAAGTATGTTAGCAGTAGGCTTTGGAGTTTGGATTTAGTCTATGGAAATTATAAAACTAGATAACGTTATTAATGTAAGAGATATTAGTTACAAAAATATTAAACCTAAAAGACTTTTAAGGGGGTCTGCTTTAGATAGTGTAACTGATAGTGATGTAGATGTACTTAAAAATAAGTATAATTTAAAAGCTATAATTGATCTTAGAATTAAAGAAGAAATAGAAAATGAAATTTTCCATATACCAGGAGTTACTTATTATAATGTTCCGATTGCTAGTAAAGAAGTAGTAGGTATACCATGTGGTAAATCATTTAATCAAGAATTAATTGCTATGCAAAATGATATTCCAGATATGCAAGCAATTTATAACAACTGTTTGATGCCTGATAAAAAAGATATGTGGGTTAAAATATTTGATATATTATTAAATACTGAAGAAGGTTCAATATTTTGGCACTGTCAACAAGGAAAAGATAGATGCGGAACAGTTGCTGCAATTATCGAATATGCCCTAGGCCTTGATTATGATACTATTTTAGAAGATTATTTATTAACTAATGAAAGTAATAAAGAAAAAGCCAATTATGTATATGAACTCATTTCTTATATTAGTCATGATGATGATCTAGCTAACACGCTAAAAAATGTATTCTTATCACATAAAGAACACTTAGATAATGCTTTTAATTATATTAATCAACAGTATGGTTCAGTAGATAACTTTTTACTGGAAATGTGTGATTTAACAGAAGAAAAAATAAATAAATTAAAACAAATGTATTTAGAAACTGCATTTTAAAAAATGTGGTTTTTTTATGACATTATAAACAGTTTTTTTAAAATATTAAAAATATATAATATGTGATATAATTGAAATAGAGCAAATTGAAAACACTTATTTGTTGATGGTTATAAAAGGTGCAATGCAGAAAGTGAGAGAGTATATGGATATAAATAAATTAAAAACTGAATTGATAAAACAAAGGGCATCTAAATTTAAAGGGAATATATATCATTACTCGCAAGTTAATTTTTCATATAATTCTAATAAAATAGAAGGTAGTAGATTAACTATTGATCAAACAGAAGCAATATTTGATACATCTTCTTTTCTTCCTAAAAGTGATGATTTAATAAAATTAGATGATTTAATAGAAGTTAAAAATCATTTTAAATTATTTGATTATATGTTAGATAATGTTGATGGACTTCTAACAAAAGAAATGATAATTGAAATGAATAAGATATTAAAAAGAAATACAAGTGATGAAGACAATCCAAGATATAATGTTGGAGGATTTAAAATTGTTCCTAATATAATTGGAGTAGTGAATGTTATTAATACTACGGCACCAGAAGATGTAGAAAGTGAAATTGAAAACTTATTAAGTGAATATAGTTCCAAAAATATAACTTTAGAAGATATAATTGATTTTCATGTTAGATTTGAGAGAATACATCCTTTTGGAGATGGAAATGGTCGTGTTGGTAGAATTATAATGTTTAAAGAATGCTTAAGAAATAATATAATGCCTTTTATCATATTAGATGATGATAAATCTTATTATATGAGGGGTTTAAAAGAATATGAAAATGATAAAATGTTTTTGATTGATACCATTAAACATGCACAAGATTTATATAAAAAAATTTGTGAAGAACTATTAAAATTTGAAATAGAAAAAAATAATTAAATATTATATAGAAATACGCTTATGCGTATTTTTTTAATAAATAAAAGCTAAATTAATATACTTTAGTGGTGATAATATGCTAATTGCTCATAGAGCTAATAATAATCATAATTTTTTAGAAAATACTAAAGAAGCAATAATAGATTGTTTAACTAAAGATTATATTGATGGAGTTGAAATAGATATTAGAATGACTAAAGATAAAGAGTTTGTACTTATTCATAATATGCTAATAGATAAAAGTAGTAATGGTACTGGTTTTGTTAAAAATAAAACTTTGAAAGAATTAAAATCTTATGAATTTGGAAGTAATCAAAAAATAAGTACTTTAGAGGAAATTTTAAAAATTATGAATAACAAACTATTATTAATAGAAATTAAAGTAGAAAAGGATAATTATGAAGAAGTAGTAAATGTTTTTTATAAAAAAATAAAAAAATATTTATATTTAAATATAATGGTATGTAGTTTTAATTATGAATTATTAAAAAGAATAAAAAAGTTAAATCAAAAAATAAAATGTGGTTTAATTATTAATTTAGTTATTAATGAAGATAAAATATATAATCATCTAGATTATAATTCCTTAAGTATACATAAATTAGATAAAGCTAAAGATTATGATTTTATATGGACAATTAATAATACTAATGATTTAGAAAAAATAATTAAAACAAATAAAAAGTTGAATATTATAACAGATGTAAGTTATAAATTGTATGAAAAATATAAACGTGCTATAATGTAGATGGAGGAATGATTATGATAAGAAATAAATTTAATATTTTAAATATTATTATTACATTAGTTGTAGGGTTAGTTATGTATTTCTTTTTCTTACCACCAATTAATGTAACTAGTATGAGTTTTTGGACATTTATTATTATACTTTTAGGTATTTATATTTTACTTTCTTCTATATCCAAATTAGATATTAGAGGAAAATTAAGGGGAACTATTAAAGATATTAAAGTACTTGGAATAGTTATTTTTACTATTATAGTAGGAATTATGATTGTGAATTTTATTTTATCACCACTATTTAATTCAAAATCATTTTCTAAAAGAATTAATGTAGTGGAAGATACCGAAGAAAGTAATTTTATAACAGAAATAAAACAAGTGGATTTTAATACTTTACCACTTTTAGATAAAGATTCTTCTAGTCGTTTAGGTGATAGGGTAATGGGACAACTTCCAGAATTAGTTTCACAATTTTATGTATCTAGTTTATATACACAAATTAATTATAATAATGAAATAGTTAGAGTAACACCACTAGAATATAATGGATTATTTAAATATATTTCTAATTATAAAGAAGGTGTTAAAGGATATATTACTGTTAATTCAGTAACTGGAGATGCTAAGTTAGTAAAACTAGAAAAAGGAATGAAGTATATGCCTTCTGCGTATCTACTTAAAGATTTAGATCGTCATTTAAGATTTCAATATCCAACTAAAATATTTGGAAATAAAAACTTTGAAATTGATAATGAAGGAAATCCTTATTGGATTACTCCAACTTTAAAATATGTAGGTATAGAACAAAGAGAAGAAGTAGAAGGAGTAATTATTACTAATCCTATTAATGGTAAATCAAAATATTATAAGGTAGGAAATGTTCCTACTTGGGTAGATCATGTTTATAGTGCGAATTTAATTATAGAACAAGTAGATGACTGGGGGATGTATCGTAATGGATTTTTAAACTCAATCTTTGGACAGAAGAATGTAGTTGCGACTACTGATGGTTATAATTATACTGTTATGAATGATGATGTATATTTATATACAGGAATTACTTCAGTATCTAGTGATGAAGCAAATTTAGGTTTTATTTTGACAAACCTTAGAACCAAAGAAACAAGATTTTATTCAGTTCCAGGCGCTGAAGAATATTCAGCTATGGCCTCAGCCGTAGGTCAAGTACAGCAAATGCGCTATACTTCTACATTCCCACTATTAATTAATTTAAATAATCGTCCTACATATTTAGTTTCTTTAAAAGATGATGCAGGACTAGTTAAAATGTATGGGTTTATTGATGTTGCTGATTATCAAAAAGTAGTAGTAACAGATTCCGCTAAAGGAATAGAAGCTGCTGCTAGAAATTATTTAAATAATGTAGAATTAGGAATTGATAAAGATTTATTAAAAGAAAAGGAAATAACTATTAAATCAATTAATACTGCAAGTATAGATGGAAATACTTATTATTATTTAATTGATAGTAGTAATAATAAGTACTATACATCAATTAACATTAATAAAAAATTATTACCTTTCTTAAAAGTTGGCGATAAAATTAAAATAAAAGTTTCTAATGAAACAGATGTAACAGAAATAATTGAAATAAATTAATACTAAAAGCAAATCAAAAAAGATTTGCTTTTTAAAATAAAAAATATTTAAATTTAAAATAGTTGTGATATAATTAATAGTAGGTGATAGTATGGAAAAGGAATTTGAAGATGTAATTAAAGCAAACCCTTTTGATAATTTATCAGAAGCAGATTTAATATTTTTATTAGAACATAATAAAGATAAATTGTCAGAAGCACAAATTTTAGATGTTCAATCAAGAATTAGTAGATTTCAAAATAGTCGTCAAGACATGGATTATACTCATACACATGAACCAGTTAAAACAATGATGTTAACTCCTCAAAATAAAAAAAGAGCAGGATATGTAGACATTACTATTTTAATGCTTTCTGTATGGGCAATGGGGATTTTATGTATGGCTTATGTTTATACTAAAATAGGTATTATGTTTTAAAACCACCTTTCAAGGTAGTTGCATATTCACTTATAATCATAGCACTAGAATCTATTGAACTAATTAAACTAACGCAGTCATGCGTTTTTTTTCTTGGTGTCATAACCATTAAAATACTCTTTAAATTATCTTTTCCATTACCTATAAAACTTGTTACAGCATATTTTTCTTTTCTTAATTCTTTAGAAATAACTTCACCTAAATTAAACTCTACAATAGACATAATTAAATTATTACCTAAAGCCATCTTTTCTTCCATAACGCTACCTAAATATGAACCAAATGTAGAACCTAAACAAAAAAATAATATTTTAATTGGGTCTTTAGTAACATCTATTAGTACCATACTAGTACCAATTACCCATATAATAGAAATAATACCATTTAAAATAGCTCCTACCCATTTTTTACCATTGGATACTACAATCACTCTTAAAGTACCTAAAGAATTTTCAATTATTTTAGTTATAAAAATTATTACATATAATTTATAATTCATAATCTCACCTATATTATTATGATTACAAACTGATATTTTAAATCAAATAATTAAAAAATGAATTTATGTTATAGAAACCATTTCTAATATAGTTTTATATATAATAAAAGTGTCAATATCAAAAAATAAAACGAAATGTTATTGACAGCGAAATATTTATGTTATAAAATAATTCTAGAACAATACGTTATACAAAGTAAACAAATGTATAAAAGAATAAAAAATTGTTCAAGATAAGAAAGAAGGAGCGGAAAGAGAATGAAATCAAAAAGAAGAGGTTTTACCTTAATCGAGTTACTAGCAGTAATAGTAATACTAGCCATAATAGCACTAATAGCAGTACCAGTAATAATGAATATAATAACAAGTGCAAGAAAGAGTGCATTTGAAGATACTGCATATGGATTAATAAGTGCTGGGGAAATGTATTATGCTCAGGCTCTATTAGAAAATGGAATGACTAGTGATGTAGAGTTCACAATAACAGATGGAGAATTTGTTGGAACAAATAAACTAGAGGTAAAAGGAGCATTACCATCAAGTGGTAGTATTAAAGTTACACGAGATGGTAAAGTAGCACTAGCTATTTCAAATGGAGCGATGTGTATCACAAAAGGATACGATGATAGTAAAATTGATCCAGAAGCAGATGTAGATAATTGTGTACTACCAGCTGAACCTGCAAAAACACTAAGTGAATTAGCAAAAACAAATGACTTTGCTACAAGTGTAGATGCATGTGCAACAACAGGTACATGTGCAGTAGGAACAAAGTTTGCAATCGAAGTAGCCCCAGGAAATATCCAAAACTTCTATGTAGTAAGTGATGCTAGTAATAAAGTTACGTTAATCATGGATAAAAATGTTGATGAAAACACAGTAGCATGGATAACAAAAACAGATTATTTAGCAGCAGGAGGAACAGAAGCAGAATGGGATACAGAATGTGATGAATGTGGGAACAATAATAAAGGTCCAATAACAGCGTTAAATTACTTAGAAAGTCAAACGTCTAGTTGGACATATATAGCACCACAGGACTATACATTAACAGACAGTAAATATGGAACGATGACAAGAACAAATGCGCGCGCTAGAATGTTAACAGAAACAGAAGTAAATGCAATAATTAGTAATGATTGGTCATATGGAAATTTAGCAATGCCACCATATGGATACTGGACAAGCTCTGCTTATGCGGACATTGCTATCAGCGCTTGGCGCGTGTACCGCGTCGGTCGCGTTGACATCGGCGACGTCATCATTGACGACAGCTACGGTGTGCGCCCAGTTATCGAAATCTCAAAATAATCATCTAAACTTGGATATTTGTAGTAATGTAATACGAAGTTAGAAATAAGGTTTTGAAAAGAATGATAATAAGAGCACATGTGTAAGAAATCTAAGATTACTTTAAAAATACGCGATAGCGTATTTTTTTCGGTTTTAGGTAAAAAAACATTTTTTAGCACTCATATATTGACAATGCTAACATATAATAGTATAATGAAGTAGCAGTCAATAAAAAAGAGTGCTAAAAGAGGTGGTTAAATGCTTAATAATCGTCAAAGTGAATTACTTAAGTTAATTGTTGAAGATTATATTAAAACAGCTCGTCCAGTAGGTTCTAAAGCTTTATGTGATATTTTAAATTGTTCTAGTGCAACAATTAGAAATGAAATGGCATTGTTAGAAGAAAATGGCTATTTAGAAAAAACACATATTTCATCAGGTAGAGTTCCTAGTGAAAAAGGTTATAGATATTATGTTGATAATATTATGAAACCTAAAGAGTTAACAGGTGAAGATATGTTGAAATTGCAAACAATTTTCAATAATAATTCTTTAATGTTAGAAGATTATATTACTAAGAGTATGGAAATTATATCTGAGATGACTAATTTAACGGCTGTTGTTTTGGGTAAATCATCTAAAGAAAATTGTGTTAGTAAAATTGAAGTTGTTCCGATTAACGATCAAAGTTTAATTGCAATTGTTATAACTGATAAAGGTCATGTTGAACATAGAAATATAGTTGTTAGTGAAAATGTATCTTTAACTGATGTTAAACAAACAGTTGATTTAATTAATAAGATGATTATAGGAACACCTATTGATGAAGTTAGTATGAAATTAGAATATGAAGTAAAACCTATTATAGCAAGATATGTAAAACAACATGAGGTTTTATATAATGCTTTCTATAGTGCGTTTAGTGATTTTACTAATAACTCTAACATAACATTAAAGGGAACTAAAAATATTTTGATGCAACCAGAGTTTAATGATACTGAAAAGATTAGACAAATTATTAGTAAGTTTGAAGATAGAGAAATGGTTAGTAGTATTGAATCAGAAGAAAATGGAGTTAACATTTATATTGGTAGTGAAAATGATTTTGATGATAATGTTACTATTATTAAAGCAAAATATAATTCTAATGGAGAAGAAGGAACTATTGCTTTAATAGGACCTAAGAGAATGGAATATGATCGTGTTATATCTTTACTTAATTATATAATGAAAAATATTGGTGCATAGGAGGTATTATGAGCGAAGAAAAAAAATGCAGGTGTCATGAAGGGGAAACTTGTTCATGCGAAGAAGAAACTTGTGAATGTATAAAAGAAGAAAAAAAGGAACAAAACAAAAAGAAAGTAAAAAAGGATAAACATCTTGATAAATTAAATGAGGCATTTAATAAAATAAGTGAACTAGAAGATAGTTTACTTAGAAGTAAAGCTGATTTTATAAACTATCGTAAACGTTTAGAAGATGAACAGGTAAGATTATTTAAATATTGTAATGAAGATTTAGTTAAAGAAATGTTACCTATTATTGATAGTTTAGAAAGATGTATAAGTATGGATGATAATAATTTAGATGATGAGGTTTCTAAATATTTATCAGGAGTTAAAATGATATATTGTAATTTAACATCTATTTTAAATAAATATGGTGTTAAAGATATAGATGGTGTTAATAAACCATTTGATCCAGCATTCCATCAAGCAGTGATGACTGAAAAATGTGATATGGAATCTGGTATGGTAATAGAAGTGTTACAAAAAGGATATTTACTTAAAGATAAAGTAATTAGACCAGCAATGGTTAAGGTTAGTGAATAGGAAAGGTGATTATATATGAGTAAAACAATTGGTATTGATTTAGGTACAACAAATAGTTGTGTATCTGTATATGAAGGTGGAGAAGCAAAAGTTATTGCTAATCCAGAAGGAAATAGAACTACTCCTTCAGTAGTAGCGTTTTCTAAAGATGGAGAAATTATTGTAGGGTTAAAAGCTAAAAATCAAATGATTACTAACCCAAATGTAGTTTATTCTATTAAAAGAGATATGGGAACTGATAAAAAAGTAGAAATTCAAGGTAAAAAATATACTGCTGAAGAAATTTCTGCTATGATTTTAGGAGATTTAAAGAAAACTGCAGAAGCTTATTTAGGTGAAAAAGTTACTAAAGCAGTTATTACTGTTCCAGCATACTTTAATGATGCTCAAAGACAAGCAACTAAAAATGCTGGTAAGATTGCTGGATTGGAAGTTGAAAGAATTATTAATGAACCAACTGCTGCAGCTTTAGCATACGGTCTTGATAAACAAGATAAAAATGAAAAAGTATTAGTTTATGACCTTGGTGGAGGTACTTTTGACGTATCTATTTTAGAACTTGGAGATGGTGTGTTTGAAGTATTATCTACTAGTGGTAATAACCATTTAGGTGGGGATGACTTTGATGAAAGAGTAATGGACTATTTAGTAGATGAATTTAAACGTGAAAATGCTATTGATTTATCTAAAGATAAAATGGCTATGCAAAGAATTAAAGATGCCGCTGAAAAAGCTAAAAAAGATTTAAGTGGTATGACTTCAACTGAAGTATCTATTCCATTTATTACTCAAGGTGAAGATGGCCCACTACATTTAAATTTAAATTTAACTAGAGCTAAGTTTGAAGATTTAGTAGGAGACTTGATTGATTCTACTTTAACTCCTGTTAGAAATGCTTTAAAAGATGCAAAATTAAGTGCTAGTGATATTGATAAAGTATTATTAGTAGGTGGATCTACTCGTATTCCTAAAGTTCAAGAAATTATTGAAAAAGAATTAGGAAAAGAACCATCTAAAGGAGTAAATCCTGATGAAGTAGTTGCTATGGGTGCTGCTATTCAAGGGGGAGTTTTAACAGGAGAAGTTGATGATATTGTTTTATTAGACGTAACACCACTTTCACTTGGTATTGAAACTTTAGGTGGTGTAATGACTAAATTAATTGATAGAAATACAACTATTCCAACAAGTAAATCACAAGTATTCTCAACTGCTGCTGATAATCAACCTGCTGTAGATATTCATGTTTTACAAGGTGAAAGAAGTATGGCAGCTGATAATAAAACTTTAGGACGTTTCCAACTTACAGATATCCCACCAGCACCTAGAGGAGTACCTCAAATTGAAGTTACTTTTGATATAGATGCTAATGGTATTGTTAATGTTAAAGCTAAAGATTTAGGAACTAATAAAGAACAAGCTATAACTATTACTTCTAATACTAGCTTAACTGATGAAGAAATAGAAAAAATGGTAAAAGAAGCTGAAGCTAATAAAGAAGCCGATGAAAAACGTAAAGAAGAAGCTGATGTTCGAAATGAAGCTGAACAAATGATTTTTACAACTGAAAAATCAATTAAAGATTTAGAAGGTAAAATAGATAGTAAAGATAAAGAAAAAGCAGAAAATCAAATTAAAGAATTAAAAGAAGCTTTAGAAAAAAATGATATTGAAGATATTAAGAAGAAAAAAGAAGCTTTAACAGAAACTGCTATGGCTATGGCTACTAAAGTTTATGAAGAGGCTGCAAAACAATCTCAAACTGAACAAACAGATGCTAAATCAGAAGAAACAGATAAAAAAGATGATGTAATTGATGCTGAATATGAAGAAAAATAATTAAAAAAGAGGTTCTAGTTATCTAGAACTTTCTTTAAAGAAAGGTTAATTATGGGGAACGTACAAAAAAGAAGAGAAGAAGTAGAAGAGAAATATAAATGGGATCTTACCTTAATTTATAAATCTGATGAAAAGTGGTATGAGGATTTAAATATTGTAGATAAAGAAACTGAAAAAATATCTAATTTTAGAGGGAATATTGTAAATAGCGCTAAAAATTTATTAGATTATATAGAGTTTTCATTAAATTTAGAAAGAAAACTTTATAAGCTATATTATTATGCTCACTTAAATTTTGATTCCGATACTACTAATAATAATTATCAAGAAATGAAGGGGAAAGTAGATAATTTATTGTTAAAATATAATGAATTAGATTCATTTTCTACCCCTGAAATGATGAGTGTTGATTATGATGTTATTAAAAATTTTATAAAACAAGAACACAAATTAGAACAATATGCCTTTTTATTAGAACAAATATATCGTAATAAAGAGCATGTTTTATCTAAAGAAGAAGAAAAAATAATATCATCTTTTTCTAATTTGTTAGGTAGTCCAGAAGATGTGTTTGACTCTTTAACTGATTCTGACTTGAAGTTTGGAACAATAAAAAATGAAAATGGCGAAGATATTGAACTTACTGAAAGTAATTATACTAAGTTTATTGAATCTGATAATAGAGAAATAAGAAAAAATGCTTTTGAAAAGTTATTAGGTACTTATTCTAATTATAAAAATACAATTGCTAAAACTTTTTCTTCAAATGTTGAAGTGTTAACTGTTTTGGCTAAGTTAAGACATTATAATAGTAGTTTAGAAGCATCACTTTTTGATGATAATGTAGATGTTAAGATTTACAATAACTTAATTGATACAATTTCTAATAATTTAAGTGTTTTATATAAGTATTTTGATTTGAGAAAAGAGGTTTTAAAATTAGATGAATTTCATTTGTATGATCAATATAATGCTTTAGTTCCTAGTTGTACGAAAAAATATTCTTTTGAAGAGGCTCGTAAAATTATTATATCCGCATTAAGTGTACTAGGAGAGGATTATGTTGAAATCTTAAATAAAGCTTTTGATGAAAGATGGATTGATGTTTATAATAATGTAGGAAAAAGAACTGGTGCTTATTCAAGTGGATTTTATGATACTAAACCATATATACTTTTAAATTATGAAGAAACTTTCAATAGTGTTTCTACATTAGCTCATGAATTAGGTCATTCTTTGCACACTTATTATTCTTGTAAAAATAATCCATATCAATATTCCCGTTATAAAATATTTGTAGCAGAAGTCGCATCTACTGTAAATGAATTATTATTAGATTTTTATATTTTAAATAATAGTAATGATAATGACGAAAAAAAATATATTATTAGTGACTTGATGAATTCGTTTAAATCAACAATTTATCGTCAGGTAATGTTTGCTGAATTTGAACGCGATATGCATGCTTTAAAAGAAGAAGGCGGAGTTTTAACTAATGAAACTATATCTAATCATTATTATAAACTTAACCAAAAATATTTTGGACCTAACGTGGTAGTTGATGAGTTAATAAAATTTGAATGGGAAAGAATACCTCATTTCTATTATGATTTTTATGTATATAAATATGCAATTGGATTATCTTGTGCATGCTTTATTGTAAGTAATATTTTGAATGGTAAAGAAAATGCTTTAGAAGATTATAAAAAGTTTTTGAGTAGTGGTGGTAGTGATTATCCGATAAATGAACTTCTAATTGCAAATGTTGATATAACAAGTAGTGAAGTTATTGAAAGTGCTATAAAAATGTTTGATGATTTAATTAAACAATTTAAAACTTTAAATTAGGTGGTGTAGTATATGAACAAAAGAGATTATTATGAAATATTAGGCGTTAATAAAAATGCGAGTGAATCTGAAATAAAATCCGCATTTAGAAAACTTGCTAAAAAATATCACCCTGATGTTTCTAAAGAACCTGATGCAGCTGAAAAATTTAAAGAAGCTCAAGAAGCTTACGCAGTTTTATCAGATGATAATAAAAGAAAACAATACGATCAATTTGGTCATGCTGCATTTTCAAATGGCGCAGGTGGAGCTGGGTATGATTTTTCTGGTTTTGACTTTTCAGATATATTTGATGGATTATTTGGAGATGGCTTTGGTTTTTCTAACTTTGGATCATTTGGTGGAAATGCTTCTAAAGCTAGAAAAGGAAGAGATTCTTTATTACGTGTAAATTTAAGTTTTGAAGAAGCTATTAATGGTTGTAAGAAATCTATTAACGTGGATGTTATGGATAGTTGTAAAGAATGTAATGGTAAAGGTGGTTTTGATGAGACTACTTGTTCTACTTGTCATGGTAGTGGGTCTGTTACAAGTGAGCAAAGAACTATTTTTGGTTCATTTATGACAAAAACTACCTGTCCTAGTTGTAATGGTAAAGGTAAAACTTACGCTAAAACATGTTCCAAATGTCATGGAGCAGGTAAGGTTAAAACTAATAAAGATTTAGAGGTTAAAGTACCTGCTGGAATTGATACAGGAAATCAACTGCGTCTTGCTGGTAAGGGAGAACCTGGTATAAATGGTGGACCTAACGGAGATATTTATTTAGAATTTAAAGTTGATAAACATCCAATATTTGTAAGAGATGACATAGATATTTATTTAGAACTTCCAATTACTATTACTGAAGCTATTTTAGGATGTAAAAAAGACATTCCAACTTTAACAGGAACTGTTAAATTAACTATACCAGCTGGTAGTCAAAGTGGTGAAAAACATCGCTTAAGAGGAAAGGGTATTCAAAATGTTAATGGATTTGGTAAAGGGGATATGTATATTATTATTAATGTAGTTATTCCTACTAAATTAACTCGTGATCAAAAGAAATTAATTGAAACGTTAAGTAAAACTGATTTAGAAACAGAAGAAGTATTTAAAAAATATAAAAAACATACAAAATAAAACTATTGATTTCAATAGTTTTTTTAATTATTATTTAAACCTAGTTGTATATTTTTGATAATAACTTCTTTTAAATCTATATCTGAATTTTTCCACAATATTTCAAAAAAAACTCCTAAACCAGGTAAAGTTATTTCTTGACTTTCTTCAATAGAAGATTCAATAGAAGCTTTAATTTCACTTATATCCGCATCATTAAAATTGTCTTTAATGCTTTTTCTGATATCTATATTCATAATTTCTCCTTTCATAATTATAATGTTTTAAATAATAGATTTTTATACAAAACTATTTTCTTTTTTGATAATTTATTATATAATTAAGATAATAAAGGAGGAATTAAAATGGTACCAGTATTAATTATAATAGGTGCAATTATATTATTACTTATCTTTTATGTAATTGGTGTATATAATGGATTAGTAAATTTAAGAAATATGGTAAAAGATCAATGGGCTCAAATAGAAGTACTTTTAAAAAGAAGAGCTGATTTAATACCAAATATTGTGGAAACAGTAAAAGGTTATGCATCTCATGAAAAAGAAACTTTAGAGAATGTAATAAGTGCAAGAAATAAAGCGGTGAGTGCTAATACTTTAGAAAGTGAAATGCAAGCTAATGGAGAATTAACAAAGGCTTTAGGAAGATTGTTTGCTTTAGCAGAAGCTTATCCTGATTTAAAGGCTAATACTAATTTTATGCAATTACAAGATGAACTTAAGAATACAGAAGATAAAATTGCTTATGCAAGACAATTTTATAATGATGCTGTATTAAAATATAAAAATAAACTTGAAATGTTTCCATCAAATATAATTGCCAATATGTTTGGATTTAAACCAGAACCATTCTTTGAAGCTAATGAAGTGGATAAAGAAGTACCACAAGTTAAATTTTAAAAAGACAGAAATGTCTTTTTTTCTTTTTTATTTAATGATATTATAATAGTAGGTGATAATATGAAACGTTTATTTTATTTTCTTTGTATATCTTTTTTAGCGATATTACCAATAAAAGTTGGTGCGAAAGAAGGAATACCAAATTATTATATTTTCGCGACCGTTTTAAGTAATGGAGATGTAAATGTAAGAGAAATATTTAATATGAGTGGCGAATTTAATGGCATGGAACGCATTATTAATCATATTGGTTCTAGAGAAATTTTTGATGGAAGTATTGATTCTTTTAAAGGTTCAAGTATTTATAATGGTGATAGTATTGTTATAAATGAAATAAAAGGAATTCCTTATTCAAATTCTATTTCTTTAAATCAAATAAATAAAATGGGAGAAGTTTTTAAGGAAGTAGACTATGCTTCTAAAGGAGATTATGGAGTATATACTAAAACAAATACTATGAGTGGCATTAATTTATTAATATACAATCCAAATTCTTATAAAAGGGCTTTTTATATTGATTATACAATTACCAATATGGCAATTGTTCATAAGGATGTATCAGAACTAGGTTTTAATATTTTTACTGAACTTAATGAATATGTAGAAAACTTGGAAATGTATATTTCTATTCCAAATAATGAAAAATTACTTAAAGTTTGGGCACATGGACCTTTATGGGGGGAAAGTGAAATTATTGATAATCAAACTATTAAAGTGTCTATACAAAAGTTAGAAGCTAATACTAATTTAGATGTGAGATTAGTTTTTGATAAAGAAGTTTTAAATGAAAGTCATAAATATTCTTTTACGGAAGCTTTAGGCAAAATAGTTACTCTTGAAACAAAGCAAGCACAAATTGCAAATCAAAAAAGACAAGAACTTATAAAAAAGCAGGAGCATAAATTAATGATAGATGAGGTGTTAAATGTATCTAAAGTGATTTGGGTATTATTATTAGGATTAATTTTTTATAAAGTTTATAAATATCATGATAAAGAATATAAAAGTGAATTCAATGGCAAATATTTTAGAGATTTTCCAAGTGATAACCCTCCAGCATCCATAGGTTATTTGATAAATAAAAAAATAAAAGAAGATGAGTTATCCGCAAGTATTTTAATGCTTATAAATAATAAATTTTTATCTTTTGAAAAGATGAATACCAAATCAAAAGATTATGTTTTAACTTATCACAAATCAGATAATATAGGTGTAAACGATCAAAGATTATTAGAGTTTTTATTTTTAAAATCTTTTGAAGCGATAGAACCAGGTGAAAGTGTTACTTTATCCGAGTTAAAGAAAAAAGCTACTAGCAAATATGGCAAATTTTTAGGTTTATATACATCTTGGAATTTACTTGTAACCAAAGAAGCAGAAAATAAAAATTTTTTTGAAACAAATTATAAACATAAAATTTTACCTAGTATTTATAGTGTTTTAGGAATTATAATTAGTTTTTATAGTTTTATTTATGTAAGTAGTTTTAAATCTAGTATTTTAAGCATTTTAATGCTTGTACTTGCTATTATATCTTTAATATATTTTTTAACTTTTACTAAAAGGACTAAAGAGGCAAACCATGAATATCATAAGTGGATGGGCTTAAAAAAATTTATGGAAGACTTTGGTACTATGGATAAAAAAGATTTGCCAGACATAGTGTTATGGGAAAAATATTTAGTTTATGCCTTAGTTTTAGGATGTGCAGAAAAGTTATCTAAAGATATGAAAATTAGAGTTAAAGAGTTTGATGATTTTGCGAGTCATGAACATAATTTTGATATATATCGTTTTAATACTTTTATTAGTTTTAATCATAGTGTTAATTCAACTATTCATAGTTCAATTAAAAGAGCAAACGAAAGAAGAATAGCTAGTTCTACATCTTCATCAGGTAGTGGTTCTGGCGGTGGTTTTTCATCTGGCTTTTCATCAGGTGGAGGCGGAGGTTCCTTCGGTGGTGGAGGCGGTGGAGGTCGTTTCTAGTAAAAAAATGTTATGAATTTCATAACATTTTTCTTATACCATATAATAATTAGATTCATTATATTTTGGTGTGTTATTAGAACTTACCATATTTTCTAAACGAGATACTCTTCTTTCTAAATTACTAACTTGATTACTTAGTGCTGAAACTTGTGAATCAATACCACCTATGTTTTGACCCATGATATTTGTATTAGGTACAGTAGGCATCATAATATTATTAGGCATTCCCATATTCATACCCATCATTTGATTAGGCATCATCCCTTGGTTCATAATAGGCATAGTCCCTGGATAAGTAGGGTATACAGGATAAGAATTCATATTACAATTACGATCTTTTTTCAAAAAAACACTCTCCTTTATTGTTCTAATTAATTATATGCTTTTGTTTATTTTTGGTGCTTACTGTGATATAATTTAAAAAGGTGATAAAATGAGACTTAAAAATGTTAGAGGCGCTAAAGAAATAATTAATGCTTCACAGTATATAGTAGAAGATCCTTTTGTTTATTTAGGTAAATATCAACAATTATTTAATAACAATAATCCTATAGAAATAGAAATAGGTATGGGTAAGGGAGATTTTATAATAGGTAAAGCTTTAAAAAATCCTAATATTAATTATATTGGTATAGAAAAGTTTGATAGTGTTATTGTGAGAGCTATTCAAAAATTAGAAAGCCTAGATTTAAAAAATTTAAAATTAATTAGAATGGATGCTTTAGATATTGATAAAGTTTTTAATAAAGAAATAGATACCCTTTATCTTAACTTTTCTGATCCTTGGCCTAAAAATAGACATGAAATGCGTAGATTAACAAGTAAAATATTTTTAAAAAAATATGAAAATTTATTTAAAGATAAACCTTGTATTATTCAGAAAACTGATAATAGAAAACTGTTTGAATTTTCTATTATCAGTTATGTAGAAAATGGATATAAAATAGATGAAATATCTTTAGATTTATATAAAGATGATACTAAAGATAATATAGCTACTGAATATGAAAAAAGATTTGTTTCTTTAGGACAAACCATTTTTATGGTAAAAGTGAGTAGACACTAGCTTTACGTATAAAATTATAAAAAATTATTCAAAAAACTTAAAGTTTGGTATAATATGGTTAGAAGGTGTTATATGAAGAAAATAGTTATAACTTTAATGCTTGTTTTCTTAGTAACTGGATGTACTGTTGTTAGGATAGATACCGATAGTATAGATAATACCATCAATGTTATATTATCAAAGAATAATGATTTATATAATACTGTTGGTAAAGGTTATAAATATTATAAACCTCGTGGAGTTACTTATATTGATACTAATGAATATAATGAAAAGTTATATTCAAATGGAAATTATTATTATTTATATGTAGATATTAATAGCTATTATTATAAAAAAGAATTTACTTATGAAGAAAATAATAATGCATATTATTCTAGGAAGATAGATATTAATAATAAATTAGGGTATTTAGAGATAAATAAGTATAAAGACAAATATTTAATTGAATTTATGTATAATTATGCGAAAATTGAAGCATTAGTAGATGAGAAAGATATAAATGATGTTGTTTTGAATTCTTCTTATATATTATCTACAATTAAGTTTAATAGTAAAGTTATTAAAATAATGCTTAATGATAATTATTTTATTAACAAAGAAGAAAGATATGATGTATTTACACCTAAAGAAGAGACAATGGAATTATATGATTATGATGAAAGTAATGAAGGTGATTAGATGGGATTTTTAGATAAAGTAAAAAATATGTTTATTGAAGAGATTGAAGAAGATGAACCAATTAAAAAAGAAGTTATTCAAGTAGAAATACCTTCACCAAAAGTAGAAGAACCTATTAAGGAAGAAGAGCCCGCTTTAAAAAGAGAAGAAAAATTTGTTTTTCCTGTTTATTTTGATGATAAAGATTTTGAAAAAATAGAACAAGAAGAACGTAAACCAGAAATTAAACCGGTAGAAAAACCTATAAAAAGAGAAGCTTATGGGATTAAAAAAGAGGAAAAGGTTGAAAAGAAAGTGTTTAAACCAACTCCTATTATTTCTCCTGTTTATGGTGTTTTGGATAAAAACTATAAAAAAGATGAAATAACTCATAAGAAGAAAACTTCTACAATAAGTTATAGAACGAATGAAGCTGTTGATATTGATGATGTTCGTAAAAAAGCATATGGTACTTTAGAAGATGAATTAGAAAATAATTTATTTGAAAAAACTTCTATTTTATTTAATAACGAAGTTGATAATCAAGAAGTAGATAGCAATAACTTAATTGATGTATTTGAAGAACCAAGACATGAACAAAAAGAAGGAGCTTTAGAAGTAGTAAACGATGAAGTTGAATTAGATGATTTTGAAGAAACTGATAATTTAATAGAAGATGAATTAAATAGAAATTATGATGAAGAAGAAGTTACTAATAGTTATGTTGAAGAGTTAAATGATAGTGATTTATTTAATTTGATTGATTCTATGTATGAAAAGAAGGATGATGAATAATGATATATTTAAATGATTTATTTCCTGTAATATTATATATTTTATTGATTATACTAGTAGTAGTACTTATTATATTTTTTATTAAAATGATTTCTACATTAAAAAAAGTAGATCAAGTTGTGGAAGATGTTAATCAAAAAGTAAATAAATTAAACGGACTTTTTAATATGGTTGATATGGCTGCTGATACTTTATCTATTATGAGTGATCGCATTGTTTCAATCATTTCAAATGGTGTTAGTAAACTATTTACTAAAAAAAGCAAAAAAAGAGAGGAAGATGAAGATGAGTAAGAAAAAAGGTGGCTTAGGTAAGTTTTTGTTAGGCGCTGGAATTGGTGCTGGATTAGGTATTTTATTTGCACCTAGAGCAGGTAGTGAAACAAGAAAAGAATTAAAAGTAAAATTAGATGATATGTTAAAAAAAGTAAAAGAAATAGATGTAGATGAAGTAAAAGAAGAGTTTGAAGCTAAATTATATGAAATTAAAAATGAATTAGCAGAACTAGATAAAGAAAAAGTTTTAAAAATTGCTAAGAAAAAAGCTAAAGAAATAAAAGAAAAAACAGAAAAGCTAGTTGAATATGCTATAGAAAAAGGAACACCTATTTTAGAAGATGCTGCTGATGCTATTCGTGAAAAAGCAGTAGAAGTTACAAAAGAAGTTTTAAATAAATTAGAAAAAACAGAAGAAAAATAAAAAATACTTTTTAGTATTTTTTTTGTGTTTGATAATTTATAACATTTATAGTATAATTATAGTGACTGAGGTGGAGATATGGATTTTATGAAAAGACATAAAATTAAATTAGTCTTATTAGGAGTATTTATATTAGTTTTTATTGCTTCGTTAATTGCCCTTGTTAGCATGTTATATCCAGATTCTAAAAAAGATGTATATGGAAATCGTTTAGAAGGTATTAAGGATGTAAAAATATCTAATCAAGTTATAACAGAAATAAAGGATAAAATTTTATCTTCTGATTTTGTTGATGATACTGATTATGTATTAAAGGGTAAATTAATAACTTTTAAAATAGAAGTGAAAGCTGATACCAAAGTAACTAGTGCTAAAAAATTAGTTAGTAATATAACAGAATGTCTAAGTGAAAAAATACAAGCTTTTTATGATATTCAAGTTATAATTATTGAAGATAAAGAAGAAAGTACAAATTATCCTGTGTTTGCATATAAACATAAAACAAGCAAAAATTTTGTTTGGACAAATAATTAGTAAGGTGGTACAAAAAATATGAAAAATAAAAAATGGTTAATAACGATTATTGTTGCCATAGTAGTAGTTTTATCGGGAATATTAGTTTTAGTTTTAAAAAATCAAGATAATGAAACAACTTTAACAATTTTAGAAAAAAGATGGATTGAAAATAATAAAAATACTGTTATAGATTTTGGCATTTTAAATGATGTTTCTATTCTAAATTATGAAGGTGAAGGAGTTTTCTTTGATTTTTTACAATCTTTAGAACAAACTACTGAGTTAGAATTTAATAAAGTTTCTTATAGTTATGGTGATGAAATAGAAAACGATTATGCCTTTAAAGTAACTAAAGAAATTGGTAAAAAAGATATATTAGTATATAGTGATAATTATGTAGTTTTAAGTAAAAATAATTTAAAATATAATAAATTATCTGATATTAATAATCTAACTTTAGGGGTTTTAGAAACTAATATTGAAGAAGTAAATAATTACATTAATAATAGTGAATTATTATTTAAATCTTTTGAAACAATTGATAGTTTAATTGAAGAAATAGATAAAGAAGAATCTAGTATAGATGCTATTGTTTTACCTAAGTTAGTTTTCTTAAATAAAGAGTTAGAAAATAAACTATATATAAATTATAATATTATTGAAATGCAAGATAATTATGTTATATCTTTAGGTTCAATAGATAAATTAAATGACATTATAACTAAATATTATAATAAATGGAAAAAAGAAGAGTATGACACTTCATATTCAAAATATTTTACTAGTACTTACTTTGCTACAAATGAAGTGGATGAACAATCTAAAGCTAAGTTTAGAAGTAAAAGATATGTTTATGGATTTGTTAGTAATCCACCATTTGATAAACCAATTGACAATAAGTTATTAGGTACAAATAGTAGTATTATTTCGTCATTTTCACAACTTTCTAATGTAGAAATTATATATAAAGAATATAGTTCATTTAGTAAAATGTTAGAAGATTTTAATGCTAATAAAATAGATTTTTATTTTGATATGTATCAACCTAGCGAATATAAAATGGATGTATATAAAACAGTATCTGCTTATGATGAACAAATAGTAGTTATTACGGGTATTAGTAATAATAATATTATTAATTCTACAAGTTCATTAAAAGGAAAAAAAGTATCTACTCTAAATTATACAAAAACATTTGAATTTTTAAAGAAAATCGGCGCTAATGTTCAAGGATTTAATACAATTGATGAGCTTATTAAAGGTAGTCGCGAAGAAACTTTAATTGCTATAGATCAACTTACATATAATTATTATTCTAAAGATGAATTAAAAAATCATAAAGTAGATTATCAATTTTCGTTAGATACAGAATATAATTATGTAATTAGAGATATTAAAGAAAATGAAATACTTATGAATTTTTTGGATTTTTATTTAGCTTTTACTAATGAAAAAACTTTAATTAATACTGGTTATTATAATACAGTTAGAAGAAATGTAAATTTAGATTTACTTAAAAATACTTTAATTTTAATTGGTACAATAACTATAATTGGTATTGGTTATGCATTTATTAAAAAGAATAAAGATAAAAAATCTAATACAATGAAAAAAGAAGATAAATTACGTTATGTAGATATGCTTACATCTTTAAAAAATCGAAATTATTTAAATGATAATATTGAAATATGGGATGAAAGTGAAATTTATCCACAAACTATTATTATAGTAGATTTAAATAATATTGCTTATATTAATGATAATTATGGACATCAAGAAGGAGATAATATCATTAAAGAAGCAGCTAATATACTTATTACAGATCAAATGGAAAACAGTGATATTATTAGAACAAATGGTAATGAATTCTTAATTTACTTAGTAGAATATGATGAAAAGCAAATTGTTTCATATATTCGTAAATTAAATAAAGATTTTAAAGAATTATCTTATGGCTTTGGTGCTGCTATTGGTTATAGTATGATTACAGATGCTATTAAAACTATAGATGATGCTATTAATGAAGCAACACTTGATATGAGAAATAATAAAGAGGAACTAAATAATTAAGCAAGTTTAACTTGCTTTTTTAGGAGGTAATATGAAAAGATTAAAAAGATATATAAAAAGACTTATTAATATACTAAAAAGACCAGAAGTTAGAATTCTTCCAGGACAGATTGCTTACTTTGTTGTATTATCCGCAGTTCCTTTAATTGCTTTAATTGGATGTTTATGTTCTTTATTTTCTGTTTCATTAAATGGTGTTTTAAATATTTTTGTTGAAAATATTCCAGAAGCTGTAATAAATATATTAAAACCAGCATTTACAAATCCTGGATTTACAGCTGGATTTTCTATTATTGTTGGTTTTATAGTAGCATCAAATGGAACTCATTCAATTATAGTAGCTACTAATTTATTATTTAAAATTGAAACAAAAGATTATATTAAAAGAAGAATAAAAGCCTTTTTTATGTTAATAGTATTAGTACTACTTTTCTTTTTTATAGTTGTAGTACTCGGGTTTGGTAATGTTATTTTAAAAATGATATTATCATTAAAAGTATTAGCAAATGTTTCTGAATATATATATACTATATTTATACTATTAAAATGGCCTATAGCTATAGTTTTAATTTTCTTTATGGTAACGTTACTTTATACAATGGCACTTGATAAACGTATTCCAAGTAGATATATGAATAAAGGTGCTGTTTTTACAACTTGTTGTTGGTTATTAGTTACAGCAGTATATTCTTATTATGCTAGTAATTTTGCAAATTATAGCTTATTTTATGGTAATTTAGCAAACTTAGTAGTTCTTATGATTTGGGTTTATATCCTAGCTTATATTTTTGTAATTGGTATAGCTATTAATAGTGATAATTATAATGTGGAAAAAAATGTTATTAATAAAAAGGATTAAATAAGTAAATATTATTAGTGAATACATATCAATTACCAGTATGTATTTATTTACAGACTACACTAGTACCGATGTAGTTTTACTGTGAACTAATAAGTATTAATTCTTATATGGTAATATATCTCCTTTTTAATAACAGCTATTAATAAATAGTAAAACGGTTTATAGCCGTTTTTTTGTTTAAATTTATGTTATAGTCCTGTTCTGAAAGCTAAAAAAATATATAATAAAGCTTGTTAGAATAGGAGTGAGTTTATGAAGAAAAAAGGGTTTACGTTAATTGAGTTACTAGCCGTAATAGTAATACTAGCAATAATAGCACTAATCGCAGTACCAGTTATTATAAATATTATAAGTAGTGCAAGAGAAAGTGCGTTTGAGGATACTGCATATGGACTAATAAGTGCTGGGGAAATGTATTATGCACAAGAATTATTAGAAAATGGAATGACAAGTGATGTAGAATTCACAATTGAAGATGGAAAGTTTGTAGGAGAAAACAAATTGGAAGTTAAAGGCGCGTTACCAACAAATGGTAAAATCAAAGTTACCCGTGATGGAAAAGTAGCACTAGCGATATCAAATGGAACAATGTGTATAACAAAGGGATACAATGATGGTAAAATTGATCTAGAAGAAGATGTGGATAATTGTGTATTACCAACAGGAGAACCACAACTAGGCACTTTAGTATATTTAGTAAAAACAAATGATTTTGCCACCACAATTAATGCATGTGCAACAAATGGTAATGAATGTGCACCAGGAACACCATTTGCGATAGAAGTAGCCCCAGGAGAAGTTAAAAACTTCTATGTAGTAAGTGATGTCGATAATAAAGTCACATTGATTATGGATAGAAACATTGGTAATGCAGTAGAGTGGAATACATCAGGAAATAATGCAGACGGTCCAATCACAGTGTTAAATTATTTAGAAAGTCAAACAAGTAATTGGACAAATATAGCAGCGAAGGACTATACATTAACAGATAGTGTATATGGAACAATCACAAGAGCCAATGCGCGTGCAAGAATGTTAACAGAAACAGAAGCAAATGCAATAATTGGCTATGATTGGTCATATGAGAATTTAGATGAAGATGTAGGCCCTTGGGGTTACTGGCTAAGCTCTGCCCATACGAAACTTGCTAGCGATGCTTTGAGTGTGGGTGTTTACGGTGACATTGACTGCGGTGGCATCGACGCTGGCAACTTTGGTGTGCGTCCAGTAATAGAGATTTCAAAAAAATAAAACAAAAAACTAATAACTTAATTATCAAAGTTATTAGTTTTTTTGTAATTTTATTCCTTGATAAGAATTTCTTTTAACCAATTCTTTATCTATTTCGTTTAAAACTCCAAATTTTTTAATTAACCAAGTTGGCTCAATTAGATCATCTACTTTAGGATCCCCTGTAATTCTATTAATAACTATTTCTGGTCTTAATAGTTCTAGTTGATCACAAGTAATACCTACATATTCTTCTTTAGTTAATACATGAAATGGTTTTTCTTTATATAATTTGGCTAGTTCTGTATTTTTTAGAATATGAAGCATATGAATTTTGATTCCTTGAATATCTAGTTTATTTAGATATTTAACTGTATCAAGCATCATTTCTTTTGTTTCATAGGGTAGACCATTAATAATGTGAACAACGACATTAATATTTCTTTCTCTTAATTTTTTTACCATTTGTTCAAAACATTCTAATGTATGACATCTATTAATTAAGATAGATGTTTTTTCATGTATTGTTTGCAAACCTAATTCAATAGTTAAATAAGTTCTTTTGTTTAACTGCTCTAAATAATCCAAACATTCACTAGTTATAGCATCACACCTAGTAGCTATTGATAAACCAATAACATTTTCTTGTTTTAAAATAAGTTCATATTTTTCTTTTAATATATTTATATCAGCGTATGTATTAGTATGTGCTTGAAAGTAACCTATATATTTTCCGTCTGGCCATTTTTTATGCATAATATTTTTTATTTCATTAAATTGTGTAACTAAATCTTGATTTTTATTTCCGGCATATTCGCCACTTCCTAAATTAGAACAATAAATACAACCTTTAGTACCAACTTTGCCATCTATATTAGGACATGTGAATCCGGCATTTAAACTTATTTTAAAAACTTTAGAGTTAAATTTATGTTTATAAAAATAATCCAAAGTATGGTATCTTTTATTTGTATCGCTGTATTTAAACATAATCTCACTTCTTTTCTTATAATATTTTATCATAAAATGTAAAAAAACTTTATAAAAACAATAAAGTTTGATATAATTAAATAGGAGGTAAAATATGAAAAAGTATGGTTTATTAAAGGCAATAGGAATATGTTTTTTAATATTTGTTGTTCTTAGTTGGATAATTCCAACGGGTAGTTATAGTACAGGTGAATATGTTAAGGCTTTAACTTCTCCTGTAGGACTTACAGATTTATTCTATTATCCTGTTATTACATTTGGAACATTTATTCAATATGGATTATTATTTTTAATTCTAGGTGGATTCTATGGTGTAATGAATAAAACTGGAGTTTACAAAAAATGGGTAGATGGGATTGCTAAAAGATTTAAGGGTAAAGAAAAAAGATTTTTAATTCTTACAATTTCAATTTTAACAATCTTATCAGCACTAACAGGTTTACAACTTGCATTATTTGTTTTAGTACCATTATTAGTGGCTGTTATTTTAACTTTAGGTTACGATAAAATTGTTGCTTTTGTATCTACAGTAGGTGCCATATTAGTTGGTGGTATGGGTTCATTATATGGAGTAAATAGTGGACATATTAATGCGGCTTTAAGCCTTGATATGCATAATAATATTATTGCTAGAATAATATTATTAGCAGTACTTACTTTCTTACTTATTATGTTTGTTATTAAAAAATCTAATTTAAAAGATAGTAAGAAAAAGACAAAAGAAGAAACTCTTTTAGAAATTCCATTATTAGATACTAAAGAAACTAGTAAAAAAAGCGTTACACCATTAGTTATTATTTTCAGTTTAGTAATGCTTGTATTATTAGTAAGTATGTATAGTTGGAATTATACATTAGGTATTACTTTATTTGATAATGTATATGAAACTTTAATGGGAATTACTATTAAAGATTATCCAATATTTCAAAATTTAATTGGTGACATTTCACCATTTGGTTATTGGGATACATATGAAATGTGTTTTGTTTTAATAGCTGGATCTTTATTATTAGGATGGATTTATAGTATTAAATTATCTGATACTATTAAAGCTTTTTTTGAAGGCGCTAAAAAAATGTTAAAAGTTGCTTTCTATGTAACTTTAGCAAATATTGTTTTCACACTTATGATTTCAGCTTCTGATAGTTCAATATTAAATACAATTAATCATTATTTATTATCAATGTCTGAAGGATTTAATATAGTAGTAGTATCATTACTTTCATTAGTAGGTTCTTTCTTCTATAATAATTTTTATTATTTAGCTAACATGACTTTAACTTCAGCTACTACAGTGTATACTGATACAACGATGTATGGCGTATTTGGTATTTTATTCCAAAGTTTATATAGCTTTGCTATGTTTATTTTACCAACAAGTTTTATTTTAATAGCTGGACTTAGTATGTTGGATATTTCTTGGAAAGAATGGTTTAAATATATTTGGAAATACTTAATCCAAGCATTTATTATTATTCTTATAGCCTCAGTTATAGTATTTATACTTATATAAGAGATGATTACATCTCTTTTTTTCTTTCTTTTCTTTTAATTCTATGATAAAATATTAATAGAAAGTAGGGCTTTTATATGGATAAGTATTATGGTATTTATTATTTCATATGTATTATTTGGTGTTTAGCATTTATTGGTATGACTTTATATTTATATTTTAATAATAGCAGACCTTATGTCGCAAAATTTAAAGAACGATTTTATCCAAGAATTCCTTCTAATTTAAATCCAGGAGAATTAAGTAATTTAATGTATAAAAAAGTTTTTCCAGAGGTTTTTACAGCAACCATCATGGTTTTAGTAAAAAAAGATATATTAATACTTAAAAGACATAAAAAAGAATATACTTTGTCATTAAATAAACTTGATGCTAAACTTTCACCTAGTCAAAAATTAGTTTTAAATATTTTAATTAATGATATTGGTAATGGCGAAAAAGTAACTTTTAAACAAATAGAAGATTATTGTAAAAGCCCACGTAATTGTTCAGAGTTTTTACTTAATTATCAATTATGGTCTAAAATGATTACTAAAGAATCTAATAAAAAAAGATTTTATGAAGATAAAACTCAATATAATCAAGTAAAATCTATGCGTATGATTGGAATAATTTTGTTTTTAATAAATATTATATTTAATTATCATAGTTTAATTGGTTATGCAATTATTGTTCCTGCTTGTTTTATAGTTTTATATTTTTATAAAATTTATAAAAGAACAGAAAGTGCGAATGAAGAATATAGTAAGTGGCTTGCTTTTAAACGTTATTTAGTACATATTGATGATTTTGTTTATCAAAAAGATGATATTGCAAGTTATATTATTTATGGGTTAGTATTAAAAATGCCAGATTTAGAAAAAAAATTAACTGATTTTCATTGTGTTGAAAAACTAAATAATTTAATAACTCATAATGTAGTTATGGCGAATTTAAAAGGTAGTAGGAGTTTTCATCGTTAATGAAATATATAATTAATAATGAGGAATATGAAGTTGTTATAGAAAAAAAGAATAATAAAAATACATATATTAGAGTAAAAGAAGATTTGAAAATATATGTTACTACTAATTATTTTGTATCTAAATCGTATATTAAAAGTCTTTTAGATAATAATATAGATTATTTAGAAAATATGCTAAATAAGCGTAAACAACAACTTGAAAGAAATGCATGCTTTTATTATTTAGGTAATAAATATGATATAATATTAGTATCTAGTTTTGATAGTTTAGAAGTACTAGGCAATAAAATATACGCTAAAGATAATAAGATGGTTGAAAAATGGTATAAAAAACAAATGGAGAGTTTATTTAAAGAACGTTTGCTTTTAAACTATAACCAATTTGAAGAAGATATTCCTTTTCCTAATTTAAAAATTAGAAATATGAAAACTAGATGGGGAGTATGTAATAAAAAAAGTAAGACAATTACTTTAAATTCTAATTTGATGAAATATGATATAACTAAGTTAGATTATGTTATAATTCATGAACTTTCCCATTTTATATATTTTGATCATTCTAGTAATTTTTGGAATTTAGTTGCCAAATATTGTAAGAATTATAAAAAAGTTCGTAAAGAATTACGTGATTAGAGGTGAAGTATGAAAAAGGTTTTTAATATAGTTTTAATAGGTTTAATTATGATACCGTTTTTAACAGTACCTTTAAGTAAGGTTGAAGCAGAAACACTTAGAGAATTAAAAGAAAAATTAGAAAAGACAAAGCAAGAGTTAAAAAATCAACAAGAGCAGGAAAAATTAACTCAAGCAGAAATTGATAAAATAAATGCTAATATTTCTAATATTAATGCAACAATTAAACAGATTGGCGAAGATATGATTAAGCTTAATGAAGAAATAGAAAAAGCTAAAGTAGAAATAGCTGAAAAGGATGAACAAATTAAAGAAGTTATTAATTTTTTACAAGTTTCTAGTGGAGAGTCTGAATATATGGAATATATATTTGGTGCTCAAAATTTTACAGATTTTATTTATCGTGTATCTATAACAGAACAAATGACTGAATATAATAACCATTTAATAGATGAAGCTAATGCTTTAATAGAAAGCAATAAAAAAAGGCAAGTAGAACTTACTAATAAGGAGAAAGAACTTGAACAAAAGCAAGTAGCTTTAGCTGCAGAACTAAAAAAAGTAAAAGCAGATTTATCAAAAATATATGATATTTTTGTTGATTTAGAAGAATCGATTAAAGTTCAAGAATCAACTGTTAAAATGTATGAACAAGATTTAAATTGTGGATTAGATGAAGATACAGATGCTTGTCTTCAAAGAGTTTTACGCGAAAATTTAGAGATTGCTTTATCTAGTGCAATATTTACAAGACCAACAACATCAGGTTATATTTCAAGTAATTTTGGTCCTAGAGGTTTTTGGCTAAATGGTAGATGGACAGAAGATTATCATACTGGTATTGATATAGCTAATCCACTGGGAACGCCAGTATATTCAACAAGTGTTGGGGTTGTTTCAGCTATAACTTGGAAATATTCTTGTGGTGGTAATATGGTATTTATTCACCACTGGATAAATGGAAGAACTTATACAAGTTTATATATGCACTTATATCAAGTTAATGTAAAAGTTGGGGATGTTGTAACTGGTAATACGGTTATTGGTACAGTTGGAGGAGATCCTGGTGTTACTTGGTGGGATGGATGTTCAACTGGTTCGCATTTACACTTCACGTTATTAAATGGTCTGGTTGGAGATGATTATTATGCTTGGGGTGATATGTTCTATGCAAGTTTAATTGATCCAAGAACAAAAGTTACATTCCCACCATATGGCGGATCATTCTATGATCGTACTAGTAAATATTAAACGACAAAAAAATTAATACTTTTGTATTATAGTAATGTTGGTGATAATATGAAAGTTAAAATATTTGATGAAAATCATGAAAAGGATTTAGAACAATCTATAAATGAATTTTTAGCTGAAAATGAAAGAGAAATTATTGATATTAAATTTGAAACAGCAATTAGTGTTTTTTCAGAGGAACAAATATATTGTTTTTCAGCTATGATTATATACAAATAAAAGAGATTTTATCTCTTTTTCATTAGAGGTGAATTATGAAAAAAAATAATTTTTTAGAAGGGGCAATGATAGCGACTATTGGAATAATTATGTGTAAAATAATAGGAGTATTATATGTTATTCCATTTTATAAAATAATAGGTACTAAAGGAGGTACTTTATATAGTTATGCTTATTCTATATATGCAGTATTTTTAACACTTTCTTCAACAGGAATACCACTTGCTATTAGTAAAATGGTCAGTGAATATAATAGTTTAGAGTATTATCATACAAAAGAAAGAGTTTATAAACTAGGTCGTATTATTATTGTAGGCATTGGTTTTGTTTCTTTCTTAGCGTTAATCATTTTAGCTCCTAGTATTGCTAAGATGATTATTGGTGATATGCAAGGTGGAAATACTATAGAAAGTATTACTATGGTAATTCGTGTCATATCTTCTGCTTTACTTATTGTTCCTTTACTTAGTGTTACTAAAGGTTATTTACAAGGACATAAATTTATAACACCTAGTAGTATGTCTCAAGTAATTGAACAAATAATCCGTGTACTAGTTATTATAGTCGGTAGTTATACAGCTATTAAAGTATTTGATTTAAGTGTTGATACTGCTGTTGGTATAGCTGTTTTTGGAGCCACTATAGGAGCATTAGTCGCATACATTTATTTAGTATCTAAAATTTCTAAAAATAAAAATAATTTAAATAAAAATATGCCTATAACTCGTGAAGAAGCAAAAATAACCAATAAAGATTTAATTAAAAAAATAATTGTATATGCTTTACCATTTATTGTTATTGATTTAGTTAAATCCGCATACTCATTAGTTGATACAATGACTGTTGTTAGGACTTTAGATTTGTTAGGAAAAAGCGCTAATTATGCTGAAACAACTTTAGGGGTAATTACAACCTGGGGAACTAAATTAAATATGATTGTTATATCTATTTCCTTGGGTATTGTTGTAAGTTTAATTCCAAATATTGCAAGTAGTTATATCAAAAAAGATATGAAAGATGTTAATAAAAAAGTAAATCAATCTATACAAGCATTACTTTTGATTACTTTACCAATGGTAGTAGGAATTGCTTTTTTAGCAACGCCTATTTGGAATGTTTTTTATGGATTTGATGCTTTAAGTATAAACATTTTTAGAGCATTTATATTTCAAGCTCTTTCATTTTCAATATTTACCGTATTAATTAATATTATGCAGACACTAAATAATACTAAAGTAACTTTTATTGCTTTACTAGCAAGTTTCATATTTAAAGTGATTTTAAATATACCATTTATGCATTTGTGTAAAATAATTAATATACCTTTATATTTAGGACCAATAATTGTTACTTTAATTACCCAATTTTTAGCAATCTTCTACATCATTTATGTGCTAAAAAGAACTTATAAAATTAATTTTAAAGAAACAAGAGAAGTATCTATAAAAATTATTTTAACAACTGGAATTATGCTAATGGTATTAATGATCTTAAACTTATTTATTGATATTAATATAACAAGTAGAATGTTATCAATATTATATATTATGTTATATACATTCATAGGAGTTTTAGTATATGGAATAATAATGTTTAAAACGAAAACTTTAGAAAATGTGTTAGGTAGTAACTTGATTAATTCTATTTTAACTAAATTACATCTAAAAAAATAATTCAACGAAAGTTGAATTTTTTTTGTTATCCTGTTTAAAAAGACAAAATATTCATCATTATAATCATAGAATAGAAATGGGAGATGATAATATGTTTGGTAATTTCACAGAAGAAGCAAGAAAAATATTAGTGAATGCAAAATTAGAAATGTTTAATTTAAAACACCCTTATGTTGGTAGTGAACACTTGGTTTTAGCTATTTTAAAACAAGATAATAATATATCTAAAAAATTAAAAAAATATAATTTAAATTATGATAAATTTAAGCAAGAAATAATAAATATTATTGGAATTGGTAGTAAAGAAAGTGAATGGTTTTTATATACACCATTACTTAAAAGAATTATTGAAACATCTATTATAAATAGTAAAGAAAATAATAATGGTGATGTTACCGTTGAACACCTTTTCCAAGGACTTCTTGAAGAAGGTGAAGGTGTAGCGATTAGAATAATGCTTGGTATGAATATTGATTTAGATAGTCTTTATAATGAATTTACAACTAAATTAGTAAGTACTAAAAAGAAAAAGAATAAAAAATTAATATTAGAAGAATTAGGGGTAGATCTAACTAAAAAAGCATCTAACGGAGAATTAGATCCGGTTGTTGGAAGAGATAAAGAAATTTCTAGAGTATTGGAAATATTATCTAGAAGAACTAAAAACAATCCTTTACTAATTGGGGATGCAGGAGTAGGAAAAACTGCAATTGTAGAAGAACTTAGTAGAAAAATAGCAAGTGGTGATGTACCACTCAGTTTAAAAAATAAACGTATTATTAGCTTAGATATGGCAACTACAGTAGCAGGAACTAAATACCGTGGAGAATTTGAAGAAAGAATGCGTAAAATACTAAAAGAAATAGAAGAAAATGATGATATTATTTTATTTATAGATGAAATACATACTTTAGTTGGTGCAGGTGGTGCAGAAGGAGCAATTGATGCTTCTAACATTTTTAAACCTGCTTTAGCTCGTAATAAACTTAGATGTATTGGCGCTACTACTACAGATGAATATAAGAAATTTATAGAACAAGATGGTGCATTAGAAAGAAGATTTCAAAAAGTATATATAGAAACTCCAAAGTTAGAAACTATCAAAGATATATTAATGAAATTAAAACCAATATATGAAGAGTATCACTTAGTTAATATTGAAGAAAATATGATTGACTTAATAATATCTTTATCAGAAAAATATGTTTATGATAGAAATCAACCCGATAAATCAATAGATATATTAGATGAAGTATGCGCGAAAGTAAGCCTGCAAGAAAGTAAAGATATAAAAGAATATAATAAATTATTAAAAAGTTTGAATGACATTAGAAATAAAAAGAATGATGCTATTATTAATGGTGAATTTAAAGAGGCATCAAAATATAAAGAGGAAGAAAATAAATTAGAAAATAAAGTTAATAATTTAGAACTTTCTTTATATTCTAAAAATAAAATTAAAACAGTAACTAAAGAAGATGTGGCAGAAGTAATCCACATTAAAACTAAAATACCTATTTATGAACTTATTAACGATAATAATAAAATAATAGAAAAAATTGAAAATAAAATGCAAAATCAAATTATTGGCCAAGAAGAAGCAATCAATCAAATTATTAATATTACTAAAAGAATAAAGTTAGGGTTCAAAGATGATAATAAATGCTATTCCATTATGTTTGTAGGTCCTACCGGAGTAGGAAAAACTAAGTTAAGTAAAATATTTGCATCAGAATTAGTTGGTAAAAATAATATTATCAAGTTAGATATGAGTGAATTTAGTGAATCTCATAGTATTAGTAAAATAGTAGGCGCATCTCCTGGGTATGTTGGATATGCGGATAATAAAAATGTTTTAGAGGAAATAAGAAATAAACCATATTCTGTTTTAATATTAGACGAAATAGAAAAAGCTCATCCTGATATAATTAATTTATTATTTCAAATATTAGATGAAAGTAAAATTAAAGACGCTAAAGGAAATACAGTTAGATTTGATAACGTAACAATCATTATGACTTCTAATATTGGATTTAATAATAGTTCAATTGGTTTTAGTGAAAACAAAAGTAAGGTACTTACAAACTTAAAAGAAACATTCTCACTACCTTTTATTAATAGAATTGATAATATTTTAGTATTTAATAGGCTTTCTAAAGATAATTTAAAAGAAATTATTAATAAAGAAATAAAAACATTAGAAGAAAAATATAAACAAAAAAACATAAAAATTAAAATAAGTAAAAAAGTAATAGAAGAAATTATTGATAAGTGTGATTATAAAGAGTTTGGTGCTAGAAAAGTTAGTAAAGTCATCAAATCAGATTTAGATAATATCATAATAGAACAAATTTTAAATGGTAGTACCAACATCAATATCAAAACATTAAAACAATTAGTATAGAGAGGAATAATATGAATAGAAACGAATTATTTAATGATAATTTCTTTAGAAGAAATGATTTATTTAAAGCAGATATTTATGAAAAAGATAACTTATATAAAATAATATTAGATTTGCCAGGATTTAAAAAAGAAAACATAAGCGTTGAATATAGTAATGGTTATTTAAATATTATTGCTATTCAAGATAATAAAATAAATGATGATACTAATTTTATCCACAGAGAAAGATTTTATGGTGAATATAAAAGAACTTTTTATGTGGGATGTATTAATGAAAATAAAGTTAATGCTAAATATCAAGATGGCACTTTAATTATTGATTTAGAAAAACAAAATGAAAATAATCGTATTAAACAAATAGATATAAAATAGCCACTTTTAAATAAGTGGTTTTTATTTGCATTTATGTTGTACTTCTGTTCTAAATAATAAAAGTATGTATAATAAAACTTGTTAGAATAGGAGTGAGTTTATGAAGAGAAAAGGATTTACCTTAATTGAATTGTTAGCAGTAATAGTAATACTGGCAATAATAGCGCTAATTGCAGTACCAGTGATAATGAATATAATAAGCAGTGCAAGAAAGAGTGCATTTGAGGATACTGCGTATGGATTAATAAGTGCAGGAGAGATGTATTATGCAAATGCATTATTAAATGATGGAATGACAGAAGATGCTGAATTTACATTTAATAATGGAGAATTTGTAGGAGAAAACAAATTAGAAGTAAAAGGTTCATTACCAGAAAATGGTAAAGTAAAGGTTACAAAAGATGGTAAAGTAATTGTAGCAGTCAACAATGGTTCTATGTGTGCTAAAAAAAGAGTAGATGATACAAAAGTAAAATTAGAAGAAACATTAGAATATTGTACATTAGAACCAACGTTAAAAGAGTTGGCAAAAACAAATGACTTTGCTACAAGTGTAGATGCATGTGCTACAGCAGGAACAACATGTTCAACAGGGACACCATTTGCAATAGAAGTAGCGCTAGGAGACATCAAAAATTTCTATGTAGTAAGTGATGTAAATAATACTGTAACACTAATCATGGATAGGAATATTGGTGATATGGTAGCATGGGGAACTTCGCAAGCAAGTGGGCCAATCACCGCTTTAAATTATTTAGAAAGCCAAACAGCAGGATGGACAAATATAGTAGCAAAGAATTATACATTAGCAGATGATAATGTTATAAAAGGCTATAATGATATTGTTACGACAAATGTAAGGGCTAGAATGATAACAAAGAGTGAAGCTTTAGGTTTAAAGAAAAATACTTGGTTATATAGTAATTTGATTCCTGGTACCCCACCATATGGGTATTGGACAAGCACTGCTTATGTGGATTATATTGATGATGCTTATGCTTGGACAGTGGATCCGAATATGGATGTAGATCTGAGTGGATGTTCTATTGGAACTAGTGATTGTTATGGTGTCCGTCCAGTAATAGAAATTTCAAAAAAAGATAACTAATTAAGTTATCTTTTTTTGAAATTTTAAAAGGGATTTTAATAATGAGTATTGTATATTTTTGTAGGAGGAAATATATGAGAAAGTTATTTTTATTTTTAATTATTTTATTTAGCTTTATAAAAGTAGAAGCTAAAGTATATTATAGTGAGTATTCTGATTATGAAGAAGTTTTAGAAAAAGTTGAAGAAACAGATTTATTAAAAACTAAAACAGAAGAAAAATATTTGATTTATAAAGAAGATATTACGGAAACATTTTATCCTAGTTACACAGAAGTTACTGATATGATTAAAACAGACGAAACAAAAATAGTATCTAGTGAATGGCTAGATAGTGAACCAAGTCAATTACCTGATAGAAATATAATTAAACAACAGTTATATGAATATGAAAGTATGAAAAGTATTAGATATATTAAACTTAGTAGTTTAATTAATACTAAATCTACTTTTGATTTATCAGAAATTAGAATCTTAAAAAAAGGTAAGCTAATAGATTTTGATGTGATTGGTGATAAGGATTATGATATTTTAAAAGATAAAAATTATAATAATTTTATTAGTTTTAATAAGGATGAAGAAATTATTATTGATTTAAAACAAAACATTAAAATAGAAGATTTAATGATGACATATCATATTCATATTAAAGATACATCAGATATTTATTTTACTCTTAGTCTTATGGGAGAAGAAAAAGAAAATATATATGCTAGTGCTACTATTTATTCTATTTTGGATACTATCAATGGTAATGATTTTTCTTACCTTATATTTAAAGATCATTTTGATTTAGTTAATCCTTTATATGATGAAGCTAAACTTAGTGAAGAAAAAGTTTTAGGAACTGAGTTTAATAAAGTTAGATTAGTTACTAAATATAAAACGGAAGATTTATATATTAAATATTATAGAGTAGATAGAACATATTTAGATGAATATTATTTAAAACCTCTTGATGGATATTTAATAGATTACGATACTAAAAAAGAGTTTTATTATATTAAGACAAGAGATAAAGTAGAGATAAAAGAACGTTTAATTATAGATAATTATAATATTAAATTAGAGGATTTTATTTTGAATACAACTGTTGATAATATTAAAATTACAAGTAATATTAATTATTATAAAAATGGTGAATATGATATTAATTTTATTTTGCCTTTTAAAGTAGTCAAAACAAAAGTCATTGTAGATATCAAAGAAAATTATTTAAAAATTTTAAAAAAGCAGAATAAGTATTTAAAAGCCTTAGAAGAAGAAAATAGAAAATTATTTATTCAAAATAATGAACTTAATGTAAAGTTAAAAGAAGTTCTTAAAGATAAAGATGAGGCTATTAATGAAGTAAATGAAAAATTAATCAAATATCAGTACGAAAATAAAAGTTTAAAATCAGATAAAAAAGAATTGGATGAAGATTTTGAAGAAAAAAGTAATAATAAATTTTTAGTAATTATCCTTTCTATAGTTAGTGCACTTTTTATAACAATTATTTTAAGAAAAAAGTCGCATTAAAATAATAACTAGTTTTGTCGAATATGAATAATTATTTATTTATGTGTGCTAAATTATATAGGAAGGTGATTATATGCTAGATATTAATATGGAATTTAGAAAGGGTATTTTGTTTATTCGTTTGATTGGTGTGTTAAATGAAAAGACAATTTCTAAACTAGAAGAGGAAGTAACAGAATTGGTTTCTGAAAATGGAATTAGAAATTTAGTTTTTAATTTAGAAGAAGTTACTAGTATTGATGTTAAAGGTATTAATGCATTACTTAAAAATTATAAAATATGCAAAAAAAATGATGGTAAGACTTTAGTTTGTAATTTAGATAATTCTTTAGTAAAACATAGAATTTATAATAGCAGATTACTTAAGTATATGTATGAAGCAAGTGATGAAATAAGTGCTATTAATGTACTTAATTTATAGGAGGAATATGACAAAGTTAGATAATCTTGTTTTAGAACATCAAAATTATATATATGGATTAACTAAATATTTTGATAATTATTCAAGTAAAGAGGATTTATTTCAAGCAGGGGCTATTGGTCTTATTAATGCTTATGAAAAATTTGATCCAAGTTTAGGAGTAAAATTTACGACTTATGCTTTTTCTTATATTATTGGTGAGATGAAAAAGTGTGTTAGACAAGAAAGAGATATTAAAGTAGGTAGAAAAATAACTAAAATGAATTTGCAAATAGAAAAAGCAAGTATTATACTGTCTCAAAAACTTATGAGAGAACCCAAAACAGAAGAAATTGCTAGTTTTTTAGAAGTTCCAGAATATATAGTTTTAGAAGCGCTAAAAACTAAATATAAAATTCAAAGTATTGATGAACCAATTTATAGTGATAGTAAACCAATGTCCTTACATGAAACTATATCATCTAAATGTGTAGATATAAACACCTTAATTGCATTAAAACAAGAATTGCTTTCTTTAGAAGAACCTGAAAAAAGTATTATGGAGCAAAGATACTTCAATGATTTAACACAAGCAGAAACTGCTAGTTTACTTGGTCTTAGTCAAGTGCAAGTTTCTAGAAAAGAACAAAAGGTTCTAACATATCTAAGAAATAATTTAATGGATAAGGCAAGTTAAATATATTTTAACTTGCTTTTATGCTATAATAAATATAGAGAAAAGTAGGTGTTTTATGGATAAAAATTATGCTTTAGAATATTTAAATGAAAACGAATTTAGAAAAACCGAAAGAGCTATCAAAAAATATAATATGCTCGCATATAAGAAACTTTTATTTGATTATTATCCGGCTTTAAAAGATGGTGACTTTAAAGGAGCAGTTGTAAGTAAAAATGAAAAAGAAAAAATTACACAATATGAATTAAAATTACCAACTGATTTAAGTTTTTCTAAAGTTCATGGAGATATCACTTTACATTATACTGTTTATGAAAAACAAGGAATAATAATATTAGATAAACTGTCACCTGAAGACATTCTTAAAGAAGGTTCACATAAAGAGCTTACAACTTATAAAGGTGTTATGGTTTCTAAAAGTCATGCTGAAAAAGATATGTTTAAAATTAATTTATTAAATATGTTAGAAAAGTAAAAAGAATAAAAGATTTTTATTCTTTTTTTGTATATAAAAAACAATTTGTCCCATAATAATTCTAGGAGGAAAATTATGGAGAAAAATAAATATAAAGATATAGTTAATCGTCATACTCCTAAAGAGAATGTTTTATATAACACAATGATTGCTTTTTTTACAGGGGGATTAATGGGCGTATTAGGACAATTATTAATAGATGCTTATACCTATTATTTTAGCATTCCAACTAGTCAAGCTTCGGTATTTATGATTGTTACTTTAATTTTTGTTGGATGTTTACTTACTTGTTTAGGTTTTTTTGATAAATGGGTTAATTTTTGTAAATGTGGGCTTATAATACCAATTACAGGATTTGCTCATGCTATGATGAGTGCTGCTTTAGAATATCGTAAAGAAGGTTTGGTTACAGGAATAGGAGCAAACATGTTTAAACTTGCTGGTTCAGTTATCATTTTTGGAGTAGTTAGTGCCTATGTATTTGGATTACTTAGACTTATTTTATTTGGGTGCTAAATGACTTTTAAATATAATAATGTATATATAAATGATACTGGAACCGTAACTGGACCCAATGAAGCAAAAGGACCTTTGAGTAAATATTTTGACAAAAGTTATCAAGACTTTTATTTTGAACTTCCTACTTGGGAACAAGCTGAAAGTAAGATGATACAAGATTGTGTAGATATTGTTTTAAATAAAGTAGATAGAACTAAATTTGATATTGATTTATTTATATCAGGGGATTTATTAAATCAAATTTCTGCTTCTAATTTTGCTGCCTCTAGTTTAAATATTTCTTATTTAGGAATTTACAATGCATGTGCTACAAGTGTAGAAGGCTTGATTTTAGCTTCTAATATGATTGAAGCAAAACAAATTAAAAACTGTATAACATGTGCTTCTTCACATACAAACGCTGCTGAAAAACAATTTAGATATCCTGTTGAATATGGTGGACCTAAACCAAAAACAACAACATTTACTACTACTGGAGCAGCTTCTGCCTATTTATCTTACAACAAAAAAGGAATTAAAGTAGAAAGCGCAACTTTAGGCAGTGTTGTTGATGCGGAAGTTAAAGATGCATTCCATATGGGGGCTGTTATGGCACCTGCCGCAGCGCAAACAATTTATAAACATCTTTTAGAAACAAAAAGAGAAGCTGATTATTATGATTTAATTTTAACAGGAGATTTAGGAAGATATGGTAAAAATATTTTAAGAGAATGCATTCAAACTGAATATGGTATTACTTTAAAAAATTATGATGATACAGCATGTATGATTTTTGATTTAGAAAAACAACCTGTATATGCAGGAGCTAGTGGACCTGCTTGTGCCCCACTAGTTACATATGGTTATATTTTTGATTTGATGAAGAAGAAAGATTTAAAAAGAGTATTACTAGTTGCTACAGGTGCTTTACATAGTCAAACTACAGTAAACCAAAAACTTACTATTCCTAGTATTGCTCATGCTATTAGTTTGGAGGCGATAGAATGATATATTTAAATGCGTTTTTATTTGCTGGTATAGTATGTGCAATTGGACAATTAATTTTAGATAATACTAAACTAACACCGGGACATATTACTACAATATTTGTTGTAGTAGGAGCTTTTCTAGATATATTTAATTTATATGATAAGTTTATTTTATGGGCAGGTGGAGGAGCATTAGTTCCAATTACTAGTTTTGGTCACTTATTAATTCACGGTGCTATGGAAAGTGCTGGTAGTTATGGGATTATGGGACTTGTTATGGGTATGTTTAATTTAACTGCTTCTGGAATTTGTTCTGCGATTATTTTTTCTTTCTTTTTATCTTTAATATTTAAACCTAGAAGCTGAAACAAGAATAAAAGTATTCTTGTTTTTTAGATAATTAATGTATTTATGTTATAGAAACCATTTCTAATATAGTTTTATATATAATAAAAGTGTCAATATCAAAAAATAAAAAGAAATGTTATTGACAGTAAAATATTTATGTTATAAAATAATTCTAGAACAATACGTTATACAAAGTAAATAAAAGTATAAAAGTATAAAAGAATAAAAAATTGTTCAAGATAAGAAAGAAGGAGTGGAAAGAGAATGAAATCAAAAAGAAGAGGGTTTACATTGATCGAGTTACTAGCAGTAATAGTAATACTAGCAATAATAGCCCTAATCGCAGTACCAGTAATAATGAATATAATAAGTAGTGCAAGAGAAAATGCTTTTAAAGATACTATGTATGGAGTAATAAAAGCAGGGGAATTATATTATGCAGAACAATTATTAACAGCAGATGGGATGACAGAAGATGTGACATTTACATTTAGTGAAGATGGAGTAAGTCCATCAGGATTAAGCATAAAAGGAAGTCTGCCAACAAGTGGAACAATGACAATAACAAAAGATGGTAAAATACTCTTAAATGCAACAGATGGAACATATACAGCAACAAAAGATGAAATTAGTACAGAAATAAATGTAGTTAAGGGTGGAGAATTAGAAGAAACACCAACTACACCTGAAACACCTGCAGTAAAAACATTAAGTGAATTAGCAAGAACCAATGACTTTGCTACAAGTGTAGATGCATGTGCAACAAGCGGCACATGTGTGGCAGGAACCAAATTTGCGATAGAAGTAGCGCCTGGAGATATCCAAAATTTCTATGTAGTAAGTGATGCTAGTAATAAAGTTACGCTAATCATGGATAAAAATGTTGATGAAAACACAGTAGCCTGGATAACAAAATCAGACTACTTAACAGCAGGAGGAACAGAAGCAGAATGGGATACAGAATGTGATGAATGTGGAAACAATAATAAAGGACCAATCACAGCATTAAACTATTTAGAAAGTCAAACAAGTGGATGGACAAATATAGCACCACAGGACTATACATTAACAGATAGTAAATATGGGACAATAACAAGAACAAATGCGCGTGCTAGAATGTTAACAGAAACAGAAGCAAATGCAATAAGTAGTAACGATTGGTCATATGGAAATTTAGCAATGCCACCATATGGCTATTGGACAAGCTCTGCTGTTGCGGGCATTGCTGGCAGCGCTTGGTTCGTGTACGGCGTCGGTAGCGTTGACTCCGGCAGCGTCGACATTGACGGCGGCTACGGTGTGCGCCCAGTTATCGAAATCTCAAAATAATCATCTAAACTTGGATATTTGTAGTAATATAGTAAGAAGTTAGAAATAAGGTTTTGAAAAGAATGATAATAAGAGCACATGTGTAAGAAATCTTTGATTTCTTGTAAAAATACGCGAAAGCGTATTTTTTGTTTTTGATTAAAGAAAAAAGTAGTGAATAGGTTATTAAATGTGGTTTGTTGAAAATAAAAAACAATATAATTTATTTTGAAAACTACTTATAGTTTAATGGAATGTATGTTATAATAAACCATAGGTGATTTATTTGGAAATCATAGGGTATAAGTGTTTTAATGAAGGTTTAATAAATAATCATAATATTAAATTTGAAGTAGGTAAAAAATATGTTATAAAACCACCAATTAAATTTGGAACTAAAGGTAATGGTTTTCATTTGTGTAAAAGAATGGAAGATACATTGAGATATTTTAATGCTTTAGAAGAAAATATTGATATGTGCTTAGTTAGAGGTAGTGGACAAATTGATAAGCAATATGATGAGTATTATGGTTATTATGATATGTATGCTGTAGAAGAGTTGGAAATATTAAAACAGTTAAGCCGTGATGAAATTATAGATATAGCTTTAAACTTAAATGATTTGAGAGTGTGTAGATTTATACAGTCTTTTAAATTAAACGCAAGCGAAATAGAATTATTTAAGCGTAAATTTCAAAATTATGAAAGTGTATTAAATCATATCAAATATTATCAAGAAAAAGAAACTGGGGTTTTTGTCAAAAAAAGAGGTGGATTATATGGATGAAATAATTATTAAAGGTGCTAGAGAAAACAATTTAAAAAATATAAATATAACTTTACCTAAAAATAAACTTATTGTTATGACAGGGGTAAGCGGAAGTGGAAAAAGTAGTTTAGCTTTTGATACTATTTATGCAGAAGGCCAAAGAAGATATGTAGAATCTTTAAGTGCTTATGCAAGACAATTTTTAGGCGGTTCTGAAAAACCTAATGTTGATAGTATAGAAGGTTTATCACCTGCTATTAGTATTGATCAAAAAACCACTAATAAAAATCCTCGTTCAACAGTTGGAACAGTAACCGAAATATATGATTACTTAAGATTACTTTATGCTAGAGTAGGAATTCCTTATTGTCCTATTCATCATACCCCTATATCTAGTCAAAGTATAGAAGAGATGACTAATCAAATTTTGAAATTAGAAGAAAACACTAAAATAAAAGTTCTAAGTCCTATTATTTATGGTGAAAAAGGAACTCATGTAGATACTTTGAATGATTTAAAAAAAGATGGTTTTGTTCGCGTCATAGTTGATGATAATGAATATGATTTAAGTGAAGAAATCGTTTTAGAAAAAAATAAAAAACACAATATTGAAGTTGTAGTTGATCGCTTAATTATTAAAGAAGGAATTAGAAGCAGATTGTATGAGGCTATTGAAACATCATCTAAACTTTCTAGTGGAAAAGTAGTAATAGATGTAATAGGCTCATCTAAAATTATAATGAGTGAAAAATATGCATGTCCAGATTGTGATTTCAGTTTGCCAGAATTAGAACCTCGTATGTTTTCATTTAATGCCCCTTATGGAGCATGTTCAGATTGTAAGGGTCTTGGAATAAAACTAAAAATAGATGAAGATTTAATTATTCCAAATAAAGAACTTAGTTTAAATGAAGGTGCTATTGTAGCTGTTAATGTAAGTGATACTAATAATATTACTTATACACAGTTAGATACTGTTTGTAATTACTATAATATTGATATGAATAAAAAAGTTAAAGATTTAACACGAACTGAATTAAATATTATTTTATATGGTTCTAAAGATATTTTAGAGTTTAATTATGTTTCAAAAACAGGAAATACTAGAAAAACTAAAGATTTTTTTGAAGGTATCATAACAAATTTAGAACGTAGATATATGGAAACAAAAAGTACTTGGATTAGAGAATGGATTGAACAATATATGTTAGAAACAGAGTGCCCAACTTGTAATGGTTCAAGACTAGATGCTTCTATCTTATCAGTTTTAATAGGCGGTAAAAATATTTATGAAGTAACCTTAATGAGTATTAAGGATTTATATAAATTTATAAATAATTTAAAACTAACAAAAGAACAAACTGAGATAGCTAATTTAATAATTAAAGAAATATCAGAAAGATTAAATTTCTTAATTAATGTAGGTTTAGAATATTTGACACTTGCTCGTACAGCTTCTACACTATCAGGAGGAGAAGCTCAACGTATTCGTCTTGCTACTCAAATTGGTTCACGTTTGACAGGGGTACTTTATGTACTGGATGAACCTAGTATTGGCCTTCACCAAAGAGATAATGAAAGATTAATCAATTCTATGTTAGAAATGCGTGATTTAGGTAATACTTTAATTGTTGTTGAACATGATACAGATACAATGTTAAAAGCTGATTACTTAGTTGATATTGGACCTAAAGCAGGTATGCATGGTGGAGAGATTGTAGCTGAAGGTACACCAGAAGAAGTTATGAAAAATAAAAATAGTTTAACAGGCCGTTATTTAAGCGGAATAGAAAAAATAGAAATCCCTTCTAAACGTAGAGTTGGTAATAAAAGATATCTTGAAATCAAGGGTGCTAAAGAAAATAATTTGAAAAACATTAATGTAAAATTTCCTCTTGGTACATTTACTTGTGTAACTGGAGTGAGTGGAAGTGGAAAAAGTAGTTTGATTAATGAAATATTATATAAAGTAGTAGCGTCTAATCTTTATAAAACAAAAGTAAAACCTGGTAAATATAAAAGTATTAAGGGATTAGAACACATTGATAAAGTAATTGATATTTCTCAAACGCCAATCGGAAGAACTCCAAGAAGTAATCCTGCTACTTATACAGGTGTATTTGATGATATTAGAGATGTGTTTGCTGAGACTAAAGAAGCCAAAATTAGAGGTTATGATAAAGGTAGATTTTCTTTTAATGTTAAAGGTGGAAGATGTGAAGCTTGTTGGGGAGATGGCGTTAAAAAAATTGAAATGCATTTCTTACCAGATGTATATGTTCCTTGTGAAGTTTGTGGTGGTACTCGTTATAATACAGAAACTTTACAAATAAAATATAAAGGTAAAAGTATCTATGATGTTTTAGAAATGCGTGTAGAAGAAGCTTTAGAGTTTTTTGAAAACCATCCTAAAATTAAAAATAAACTTCAAATGCTTATGGATGTTGGGCTTTCTTATGTTAAACTTGGACAAAGTGCACCAACTTTATCAGGAGGAGAAGCAGCGCGTGTAAAACTTGCTAAAGAACTTCAAAAAAAACCAACAGGTAAAAGTTTATTTATTTTAGATGAACCAACAACCGGATTACACACAGATGACATTAAAAAATTATTAATAATTTTAAATCGTATCGTTGATAATGGTGATACTGTTATTGTTATTGAACATAATTTAGATGTAATCAAAGTAGCTGATTATATTATTGATTTAGGTCCTGAAGGTGGAGACGGTGGTGGAGCGATTGTTGCTACTGGTACTCCAGAAGAAATAATTAAAGTAGATAATAGTTATACAGGAAAATTTTTAAAAAAAATTATAGAATAAAACAATGGTACTACCATTGCTTTTATTTTTATATCTAGGTATAATTATATTGGTAATAATATATATTTTAATGATTATTTAATAAAAAGGTAATTATTAAAAAATAATGGTTATAATAAAAAGGAGGAATTAGTGTGACACCACATATTGAAGCTAAATTAGAAGATATTGCAAAAATAGTAATAATGCCGGGAGACCCTAAAAGGGCTACTTTTATTGCTGAAAACTATTTAAAAGATTATAAGCTAGTTAATGAAGTAAGAGGCATGTATGCTTATACAGGTTATTATAATGATACTCAAGTTACAGTTATGGCATCTGGAATGGGTATTCCTAGCATGGGAATATATGCTTACGAATTATTTAAATATTATGAAGTAGAAAAAATTATTAGAATTGGTTCTTGTGGAGCTTATTTAGAAGAATTAAACTTGTTTGATATTATACTAGCTGAACAAGTATATAACGAAGGAAATTTCGCACTAACTTTAAATAATGATCGTTGTCATTTAATTAGTGCATCAAAAGATTTAAATAATAAAATTAAAGAGACTGCCCAAGCTAATAATATTAATTTATATGTTGGGGATACTGTGTGTACTGAAGTTTTTGATTTATATATGACAGATATAGAAGAGTTTTTAAAAAGAATTCCAAGTGGTTTAAATATAGTAGCTGCTGAAATGGAAGCTTTTGCCCTTTTCTATATTGCTAAAATGTTTAATAAAGAGGCTGCTTGTTTAATGACTGTAGTAGATTCTAAATATATAAAACAAGTAGTAACACCAGAAGAAAGAGAAACACATTTAAAAACAATGATTGAACTTTCCTTAAAATCAATTGAAGAAGGTGAATAAATGAATTATGAAAAAGTAAATACTATTGCTTATAATTTGCACTTAATAAAAACTAACAAGTTTAAAAACATTAAAATTAAAATTAATTTTAAAAGAAAAATGGTAAAAGAAGAAATCGTATATAGAAATATGCTAGTTAATTTGCTTATGGAATCAACTAAAAATTATCCTAATGCAAGATTAATAGAAATTGCAAGTGAAGATATGTATAATGTAGGCTTTGGATCTAATAGTAGTAGTTCTGGAAACTTTCACATTATGAGTTTTGAATGTAATTTTTTAAATGAAAAATATACTGAAGAAGGAATGAATGAAAAATCACTACAATTTTTCTTGGATTTTATATTTAATCCAAACGTGGATGATGAAGGTTTTAATGAAAAAGCTTTTAATATATCTAAAAGTATTTTAAGAGATGACATTGTATCTTATGATGATTCGCCAGGACGTTATAGTAATACAAAATTGCTTGAGTTAATGGTTCCAAAGACTCCACTATCATATAACTCATTTGGATATATAGAAGATTTAGAAAAAGTAAACTCTAAAAATTTATATGAATATTATCAAAATGTGTTAAAGAAGGATTTAATTGATATTTTTGTTATAGGTGATATAGATAAAAATGAAATTAAAAAATTAATAAAAGATAATTTTAAAATTAAAACTTTAAAGAAAGAAAATTCTAACCATTTCTTAGAAAATAAAAAGTATAAATCAAGGTTTCATGTAGTTAAAGAAACAAAAGAATTAGAGCAAAGTATTTTACTTATGGGATATAAATTAGAACAAATGACCAAAAAAGAAAAAATGTATGTTTCATATATGTATTCATACATTTTAGGTGGAGGTCCAGATTCTAAACTATTTAAAATAGTTAGAGAAAAAAATTCACTATGTTATAGTATAAGTGCTAGTATTTATGGTGTAAGTGATCTAATGATAATTAGATCAGGAATTAATGCTAAAGATGCCAATAAAGCTATTAAGTTAATTAAACAACAAGTTAAAAAGATGCAAAAAGGGGAATTTGATTTAGAAGATATAGAAAAGGCAAGAACTACCTATTTATCTTCTTTAAAAGGATTAGAAGATTATCCATCATCTATTTTAAATATGTATGTATCTAAAGAGTATCTTGATTATGACGTAGCAACTGAAAGATTAAAAGAAATAGAAAAAGTAACAAAAGAAGATATTATAAATCTTGCTAAAAAAATTCATCCAGATACTATATTTATATTAGAAGGGAGTAAATAAAATGAAAAAGATACCCTTATCTAAAGTTGATGTTGATGTTTTTTATGAGAAACTAGATAATGGTTTAGAAGTTTATATTTCTCCTAAAAATAATGTAAATAATATATATGTTACTTATTCTACTAAATACGGTTCTAATCAAAATGATTTTGTTCCAATAGGCAAAAACAAAATGATTACAGTACCTCTTGGTATAGCTCATTTTCTAGAACATCAATTATTTAATCAAGAAGATGGTACTGATGTTATGACTTTCTTTAGTGAAAGAGGAACAGATGTAAATGCTAATACTAATAAAATAAAAACAACATACTTATTTTCGGGTCCTGATTTTTTTGAAGAAAATTTAAAATTTTTATTAGAATATGTGGAAAAACCTTATTTTACAGATGATAGCGTTCAAAAAGAAAAAGGTATTATAGAACAAGAAATTAAAATGTATCAAGACAAACCTTTTACACGTTTATATGAAGGCATTACTTATAATGCATTTCATAAACATCCAATAAAATATCCTGTTATTGGAACTATTGAAAGCATAAATAAAATAACAAAAGAAGATTTATATACTTGTTATAATACTTTCTATCACCCATCTAATATGGTTTTAGTAATCACTGGAAATGTTGACTGTGAAAAAACTATTGAAATCATTAAAGAACATGAAAATAAAAGAAATTTAGAAAAAGCAAAACCAATCAAATTAGAAACATATAACGAAGAAGATACAGTAGCTAAAAAATCAGAAGAAATAAATCTTAATGTTACTATTCCTAAAGTCGCAATCGCTTTTAAAATAAATGTTGAAAAATTAAAAAAAGTTCCTAAAACAGAAATTACAACATATCTCCAAATGTTATTTTCTTTAAAGCTAGGTGTTACTAGTGAATTTGGTGAAAAACTTAAAGAAGAAAGAATAATTACAACTTCTATTGATAGTTATGTTTTGGATGCTGATAAACACGCTTTAGTAATAGTAGCAACAGAATCTAAAGAGCCTAAAGAGTTTATTAAAAGAGTAAAAAAATACTTAGTAGATTTAACTATCACAGAAGAAGAGTTAGAAAGAAGAAAAAAAGCTTATATTTCAGAAGCTTTATTTGCAAGTGATCGTATTATAAGAATAAATCATAAAATTATGAATAATGTTGTAAAATATAATAAATTATTTACTAACGATATTGAAATTATAGAGAGCTATAATATTGATAAAATGAATTATATAATAAAAAATATTAATTTGGATAATTATACAAATTATATAGTAAATCCATTAAAATAAATCACTTGAAAACAAGAATGGTTTATGATAAAATGTATATAGATGAAGTTATCTTCATAAAATAAAAAGGAACATTCAATATTTGCACGTTGAGTGTTGCCATAAATATGGTGTTCACCTAATTCAATGCTGAGTTAGGTGATTTTCTTTTCATATCAAAACTATAAATAGTAATAATACTAGTAGGAAGATAAGTATGATTAATGAAAAGATTAATAAATCCTTCTTAAACATAATATCGCCTCCTTCCTTTTTGGAATTTGGCAATCACCCAACTATTAAATGTTCCTATATGATTATAGCAAACATTTGTCTTGTGACAAGGTGTTTTTAAACTTTTTAATGTTTAAAACTAAAATAGTAATTAATAAATATTGATTTCATTAGTAAAATGTAGTAAACTATTAATAGTCAAAAGGAGGAAACTCATGCAAACATTATTAATAATTGTATCAATTTTGTTAATAGCTATTGTTTTATTACAAAGTGGAAAAGCTGAAAGTGCTTCAAATGTTATAAGTGGTGGAAATGATAGTTTATTTGCTAATCGTAAAGAAAGAGGCGGAGAATTAGTTATTACTCGTTTAACAATTCTTTTAGGAGCAGTTTTCTTTATTATTTGTTTAGTAATTGGTTTCTAGACATTTACTAAACACTTTTTATAAAAATGACTTAAATAATAGATATAATTCTATTATTTTTTCTTTTATTTTGATATAATTAAGAGTAGGGTGGAAGTATGAAAAGTATTTATAATATTACATTAGAAAATTTAGAAAAAATTCTTGTAGAAAATGGTTATAAAAAATTTAATGCGTCACAAATATATGATTGGTTATATAAAAAACGTGTTAAAAGTTTTGATGAAATGTTAAATATTAAAAATGCGCTAAAAGAATTTTTAAAAGAAAACTATACTTTAAATACTATAAAATTAATTGATAAACAAATAGATATAGATGTTTGTAAATATTTATTTGAACTTAATTGTGAAAATAAAATAGAAGCTGTATATATGAAACATAACTATGGACATAGTTTATGTATTTCAACTCAAGTTGGTTGTAATATGAGTTGTGCTTTTTGTGAAAGTGGTAGACTTAAAAAGGTACGTAATTTAGAAAGTTTTGAAATGGTTGAACAAATCTTAAAAATAGAAGAAGATTTAAATTTAAGACTTACTCATTTAGTTTTAATGGGAATTGGTGAACCATTTGATAATTATGATAATGTTATTAATTTTATTGATATTATAAATAATCCTAAGGGAATAGAACTTGGTTCTAGACATATTACTATTTCTACTTGTGGATTAGTTCCTAAAATAGAAGAATTCATGAACTATGATAAACAAGTTAATTTAGCTATTTCATTGCATGCACCAAATAATGAAATTAGAAATAAGATTATGCCAATAAATAAAGCTTATCCTGTTGAAGTTTTAATAGAAGCAATAAATAAGTATATTAATAAAACTAATAGGAGAGTAACTTTTGAATATATTATGTTAAAAGGTATTAATGATAGTGAAAAGTGTGCCTTAGAACTTTCTAAACTTTTAAAAGGAATAAATTGCTATGTTAATTTAATACCATATAATGAAACAAGTCATATTGATTTACAAAAAAGTTCCAAAGAACAAATTCTTAAATTTTATGATATACTAAAGAAAAATAAGATAAACGTAACAATCAGAAAAGAATTTGGTTCTAAAGTTAGTGCAGCATGTGGTCAATTAAGATCAATACACGAGGAGGGAAAATAATGGAATATGGTTATTTAACAGATCCTGGGAAAGTGAGATCTCATAATGAAGACAGTGTAACTATAGTAAAAAACATAAATGATGAAATACTTTTAGCAGTAGCTGATGGTATGGGTGGTCATAGAGGCGGAGAAATTGCTTCTAGTATTGCCATTAATAATATTGCTAAAAGATTTTCTGAAATAAGTAGTGTTGGCAATAAAGAAGATGCTATTGCTTGGATTAAAGATATTGTAAGTGAAGCAAATGCTTCTTTATATAAATATACAAATGAGTTTCCAGAAAGCCAAGGAATGGGAACAACCTTAGTTTTAGCAATCTTAACTAAAGAGTTTTTATTATTTGGAAATATTGGTGATAGTAGTGGTTATGTTATTAAAAATAAAAAGTTACATAAAATAACTACAGATCATACTTTAGTTAATTTACTAGTTAAATCTGGAGAACTATCTTTAGAAGCCGCAAAAGAGCATCCACGTAAAAATGTATTAATGAAAGCTTTAGGTGCTACTACAAGTGTTGAAATGGATGTTTTTGATGTAGAGACAGATATAGAAGGAATTTTGCTTTGCAGTGATGGTTTAACTAACATGTTAGACGATGAACAAATTATGAAAGTTTTAAATGAAGATCATACTGTTCAAGATAAATTAGCAAAGTTAATATTAAAGAGTAATAATAGGGGTGGAACTGATAATATTTCCATCGCATATTTAATAAAAGGTGGTGTCAAATGATAATTAGAGGACAAAAAATTAATGATCGTTATCAAATTATTAGAACTATTGGCGAAGGTGGAATGGCTAATGTATATTTAGCTTATGATACTATTTTAAACAGGAATGTTGCTGTTAAAATTTTACGTGGAGATTTAGCAGGCGATGAAAAATTTGTACGTAGATTTAAAAGAGAAGCCATATCTGCTTCATCATTAACTCATCCTAATATTGTAGAAATGTATGATGTTGGTGAAGATGATGGCAATAATTTCATAGTTATGGAATATATTGATGGAAAAACTTTAAAAAGTTTAATTAAAAAACGTGGAAGTTTAACTTTACCAGAAGTAATTGATATCATGTTACAACTTACATCAGCAATCGCATGTGCTCATGAAAGTTATATTATTCACCGTGATATTAAACCACAAAATGTTATGATTTTAGATGATGGACGTGTAAAAATAACTGATTTTGGTATTGCTATTGCATCTAATGCAGCAGATTTAACTCAAACTAATTCAGTTATGGGTTCAGTTCATTATCTTCCACCAGAACAAGCAAATGGTGAAGGAGCAACTATTAAAAGTGATATTTATTCTTTGGGAATTTTAATGTATGAATTGTTAACAGGTAAAGTTCCATTTAAAGGTGAAAATGCTGTTGAAATTGCTTTAAAACAAATGAAAGAAGAAATACCTAGTGTATGTGAAATTAATCCTGAAATACCACAGGCAATTGAAAATGTTGTATTAAGAGCTTGTGCTAAAAACCCTAAAAATAGATATGATAGTGTATCAGAAATGCATGAAGATATTAAAACCTCATTATCTAGTGAAAGAACAGATGAACTTAGAATATCTTATAAATATCCAGAACACGATTTAGATGAAACAAAAATCATTCCAGATCTTACTCGTTCAAAAAGAAATGAAGCTGTTGAAAAAGAATTACAAGAAATAGAAAAGAAAGATAAAAAAATTAATATAGCTCTTTGGATTACAGGTGGAGCTTGTGCTCTTTTAGCATTCTTAATTTGTTTATTTGTAATAATTATTCCAATGTTTAATAATGTTAAAGAAGTAAAAATTCCTGATGTATCAGAAATGAGTGTTGCTGATGCCGAAGCAGAACTTAAAAAACTTGGTTTAGAAGTTGAAAAAGAACTTAAAGAAAAAAATAGTGATGAAATAGAAGAAGATTTAGTTATTGGTACTAGCCCTTCTAAAGATAGAACTGTTAAAAAAGGAACAAAAATTCAACTTATTGTTTCAATTGGTACAAGTAAGATACTAATTGAAGATTATAAAGGTAAAAACTATTATGAAATAAAAGGTATGTTAGAAGAAAAGGGATTAATAGTAGAGATTACTAAAAAAGAAGTAGAAGAAAAAGAAGGGGAAAAAGTAAAAGAGGATATTATTTTAGAACAAAGTCCTGCAGCTTTAGAAAAATTAGAAAAAGGAGATACTGTAGTTTTAACTATTCCAGATATATATACTAAATATCCTGATTTTGTTAAAGAAAAATATACAGTAGATGCTGCTCAAGCTTTCTGTGATAAACATGGTGTGACTTTAGTCGTTGAAACTTTATCAACAACAGATTATAGTCCAGGCAGTATTATTTCTCAAGATAGAGCTGCTGGTAGTCGTGTAACTAGTCCTACAACATTAAAAATCATAGTGGCGAAAGCCCCAGCAACTGATTCTATTCCAATCAATCCTACAACACCAGATGAAACTACAGATGGAGAAACTAATTAATGCAAGGTCAAATTATTAAAAATGTAAGTAATGATTATACTGTTTTATCAAATGAACAAAAATATGTGTGTAAAGCTAGAGGAAAATTTAGAAAACTAAATTTAACTCCTCTAGTTGGAGACCAAGTATTATTTGATGAAAAGAATAATTACATCTTAGAAATATTACCTAGAAAAAATAGTTTAGTAAGACCCCCTGTAAGTAATATTGATCAAGTTATTATTGTAACTAGTGTAAAAAGACCTGATTTTGATACAAATTTACTTGATAAAATGCTTAGTATTGTAGAATTTAATAATATTAAACCTATTATTTGTCTTACTAAATTAGATTTATTAAACTCTAGTGAATTAGAAGAAATTAATGAAATAATTAATTACTATAAAAGTATAGGTTATAATGTTGTATTAAATACTGAATTAGATAAAATAAAAACTTTAATTAGTGAAAAAATAAATGTATTTACAGGCCAAAGTGGTGCTGGTAAAAGTACTTTGTTAAATAAATTAGATAGTAATTTAAATCTTAAAACAGATGAAATATCACTTGCTTTAAACCGTGGAAAACATACAACTAGACATACAGAATTAATTAATACATGTAATGCTTGGATTGCGGATACACCTGGATTTTCAGCGTTAGAATTTATTGATATGCAACCAAGTGATATTAGAGATAACTTTATTGAATTTAATACTTATAAAGATAAATGTAAGTATAAAGATTGTATGCATAATTTAGAAGATGTTTGTGAAGTTAAAAATAAAGTAAATGATAATACTATCTTAAAAAGTAGATATGAAAACTATTTGAAATTTATAAGAAGGTGAAATATGAAAATATCCGCATCGTTTCTTTCAATAAAAGAAGATATACAAAATAAAATAAAAAAATTAGATGATAGTAATATTGATTATATTCATTTAGATATTATGGATAATATCTTTGTGCCAAATATTACATTTAATTTTAATGAAATGAATGAATTATTAAAAGATACAAAACATATGAAAGATGTTCATTTAATGGTTAAAGATGTTAAAAGTTATATTAATGATTATAAGAATTTAAATCCAGAATTTATTACTTTTCACCTAGAAGCAGTAGATAACGTAAAAGAGATTATTGATTATATTAAAAGTTTTAATATAAAAGTAGGAATTTCTATTAAACCAAATACCAAGGTAGAAGAGTTATTAGAATATTTACCATTAATTGATTTAGTACTTGTTATGAGTGTTGAACCAGGTTTTGGTGGACAAAAATTTATGGCAAATTCTATTGAAAAATTAGAAAAGTTATATGATATTAAAAAAGAAAATAATTATCATTATTTAATTGAAGTAGATGGTGGAATAAATAGTGATAACGTTAAGTTTTTAAATAAAGCTGATATATTAGTAGTTGGTAGTTATATTACAAATAGTGATAATTATGAAGAGGCTATTAATAATTTAAGATGGTGATAATATGAAATTAACTATTATTGGCACTGGTGGTATGGCAACTAAATATAATAGTGCAAATTATTTAATTGATGATAATATATTAATTGATATACCTAATGGAAGTTGTAAAGCTCTAAGAAGAATGGATAAAGATATTCAAAATATAGAACATGTTTTGATAACTCATTTTCATGGAGATCATTATTTTGATTTACCTTTCTATTTACTTGCTAAAAACAAAAAAGAAAAATCAATAGCAAATATTTACACATGTAAAAAGGGTATAAAAAAGTCTAAAAAAATATTTAAATTAGCATTTCCAAATAGTGTTAAAAAAGTAAATAAAAATATGACTATTAATTATATTACTGATTTATCTTTTAAAATAGGTAATTATTTTATTGAAAAAATATTAGTTGATCATGGGAATTTAAAACCAGCTTATGGATATATTATAAGTGATAATAATTTTAAAGTAGGTTTTACTGGCGATACAAGTTATACTGATAGTATAAAAATGATGGCTGAAAAATGTGACTACTTAGTTTGTGATTGCAGTTTTAAAGTTGGAAATGATAAACATATGGGAATTGATAATATTGTAGAAATGGCAAATCATTATCCAAACCACAAGTTTGTAGTTAGTCATTTATCTGATGCTTCTAAACTAGCGCTTAAAGATATAAAGTTAGAAAACATTATTGTTCCAGAAGATGGGAATATTATATTTGATAATTAAACTCTATTAAATTTAATAGAGTTTTTATATTTTCCTTTTGATAGTGATTTTTTAATGCTATAATATTATTAGATAGGAGAGATTATATGAAACAAATAAAAACAATTGATGGTAATGAAGCTTGTGCAAATACTGCTTATATGTTTACAGAAGTCGCAGGAATTTATCCTATAACTCCTTCTAGTCCAATGGCAGAATTAGCTGATGAATGGAGTAATAATGATAGGTTTAATCTTTTTAATGATAAAGTAAAAGTAGTTGAAATGCAATCGGAAGCAGGTGCTAGTGGTATGGTACATGGTTCGCTTCAAGCTGGATGCTTAACAACAACATTTACAGCAAGTCAAGGACTACTTTTAATGATACCTAATATGTATAAAATAGCTGGTGAAATGCTTCCTGGAGTTATTCATGTAGCTGCTCGTAGTTTATCTACTCATGCATTAAGTATTTTTGGAGATCATCAAGATATTTATGCCACAAGACAAACAGGTTTTTGTATGTTAGCGTCTTCTTCTGTTCAAGATGCAGCTTTACTTTCAGGAGTAGCGCATCTTGCAAGTATTAAATCATCTCTTCCTTTTATGCATTTTTTTGATGGATTTAGAACTAGTCATGAAATAAATAAAATAGAAGTCTTAGAAGAAGATGATTATAAAAAATTAATAGATTATAAAGCATTACAAAGATTTAGAAATAAAGCTTTAAATCCATTAAAACCTACAATTAAAGGAACTGCTCAAAATGATGATATTTATTTTCAAGTAACGGAAACTAGAAATAAATTTTATAGTGACGCTATAAAAATAGTTGATGAATATATGCAAAAAATCAATAAAATAGCAGGTACTAATTATCATCCTTTTAACTATTATGGAAGTTTTAAAGCTAAAGAAATTATTATAGCAATGGGATCTGTTAATGAAACTATTAAAGAAGTAATAGATGTATTAAATAATGATGGTTATGAGGTAGGTTTAATTGAAGTTCATTTATATCGTCCTTTTTCTAAAGAACATTTAATTAATTCTATACCACCCAGTGTTAAAAAAATAGCTGTACTAGATAGAACTAAAGAAATAGGTAGTGGTGGGGAACCTTTATATTTAGATGTAGTAGAAGCTTTAAAAGATAAAGACATAAAAATAGTTGGTGGAAGATATGGGTTATCTAGTAAAAATACAAACCCAGCATGTATTAAAGCTATTTATGATATGCTTAAAACTAATTTAAAAAATAATTTTACAGTTGGTATAAATGATGATATTACTAATTTAAGTTTAGATTTAGATTCTAATTTTAAAATTGAAAATGCTTTAGAATTTTTGATTTATGGTTATGGCAGTGATGGTATGGTTAGTGCATCTAAATCCATTATTAAAATGATTGGTAATGATACCGATAAGTTTGTACAAGGTTATTTTGAATATGATTCTAAAAAATCAGGTGGTGTTACAGTATCGCATTTAAGATTTTCTAAAGATAAAATTAGATCTACTTATTATGTAGAAAATCCTAGTTTAGTAGTAGTTACAAAAGATAGTTATTTAGAAAATTTTGATGTCTTAGAAAAAATTAAAGAAAACGGAATATTTATTTTAAATACAGATAAAGAAGGTGTCGAACTAAATCAAATTTTAGGGTCCAAAAATACACAAATACTTAAAAGCCGTAATATCAGTTTTTATACTATAGATGCATATAAGCTTGCTGATATTGTGGGACTTGGACGCAAAATCAGTACCATTATGCAAAGCGCAATTCTTTATCTTACAAATATAGTTGATTATGAAAAGGCTAAAGAAGATATGAAATTATATGCTAAAAAAAGATATTATAAACATGGTGAAAAAGTAATTAAAGCAAATTATGATGCTATTGATAAAAGTGTTGATTTCCTTAATAAAATAGCGGACATTGAAGTACCTCAAGAAGATATGAAAGAATTAAAAAAAGATTTATATCATGAAATTAATACAAGAAAAGGAAATCTTCTTTCAACTAGTGATTTATTGGAAATAGCTGATGGAACATTTAAAGCAGGTACTGCTAAATTAGATAAAAGGTCAATTAGTAGTGTTGTTCCGAGATGGATTAGAGATAACTGCATTATGTGTAACCAGTGCGCATTTGTATGCCCTCATGCTGTAATTCGTCCATTTTTACTAAACGAAGAAGAATATAATAGTGCTCCCAACTATATTAAAGAGTTATGTTTAACCCCTCTAACACCAGATATTAAAGATTATAAATTTATTTTAAGTTTTTCTGTTAAAGATTGTACTGGATGTGGAGTTTGTATAAATACATGTCCTGGTAAAAGAGGAGAAAAAGCATTAGAAGAACAAACATTAGATAATGCACTTAATAACAAAGAACAAAAAATATATGATTATTTATCTGAACATATAGTAGATAAAGGTATAGATACAAGTACTATTAAGGGTAGTCAATTTAAAGAAAGTAAATTTTGTTTTAGTGGTGCATGTGCTGGATGTGGAGAAACTCCTTATCTAAAATTATTAACACAATTATTTGGAGAGCATATGATTATTGCTAATGCAACAGGATGTTCTTCTATTTATGGAGCTAGTACTCCAAGTATGCCTTATACAGTTCCTTGGGCATCATCTTTATTTGAAGATAATGCTGAATATGGCTATGGGATGTTAATAGCAACTAATACTATTAGAAATAGAATTAAAAATATTATGTTATGTAATATGAAAAACAAAAATAGAGATCTATTTAAAAAATGGATTGATAATATGGATAATTATCAAATTACTAAAGAAGTATATGAAAGTTTAGATTTTGAAGAAGCTCCAATAGAAATAAGTGAGTTAAAAGATTATTTAGTAAAAAGAAGCATATGGACTATTGGTGGAGACGGATGGGCATATGATATAGGGTTCAGTGGTATTGATCATGTCCTTTCTAGTGACGATGATGTAAATATATTAGTTTTAAATTCAGAAGTATACTCAAATACTGGAGGACAAAGTAGTAAAGCGAGTCCTAAAGGTAGTGTCGCATCTTTTACATCCGATGGAAAGAAAGTAACTAAAAAAGATTTAGCTCGTATCGCACTTGCTTATCCTAACGCTTATGTCGCACAAGTTAGTTTAGGAGCTAATATGATGCAAGTAATAAAAACTTTTAAAGAAGCAGAAGAACATAAAGGTCCTTCAATTGTCATAGCTTATACACCTTGTATATCTCATGGGATAAAAGAAGGTATGGGGTATAGTATTTCATATGAAAAACTTGCTACAACATGTGGCTATTTTCCAACTTTCAGATATAATCCAGAAATAGATAAATTTACTTTAGATAGTAAAAGTGTTAATTTTGATTTATATGAAGAATTTTTAGAAGGCCAAACAAGATATAGTATGCTTAAAAAAGTTAACCCTAATGAAGCTAAAAAGTTATTAGAAGAAAATAAAAAAGAAGCTATTAAAAGATATGAATATTATAAAAGTTTAGAAAATTAATATAAAAACCTCAGATATGAAAAGATCTGAGGTTTTAAATACAAAAAAAGAACAGTCCCCCTGAGAACTGTTCCATAAAAGAATAAAAAGGGGTTGGCTAGTGTGATACTAGCATGCCAATTCGTGAATTTGCGAATTGGTACTGTATATACTAATCTAAAAAAGCAAATTTGTCAAGTTAAATTGCGAAAAAGTTTTTAAAACTTAAAAAAGTTAATTGACTTCCGAACGTTAGTTCGGTATAATTAAGTAAAAGTAGGTGGCATATGAAAGATTTATTATCTTTAAAAGGAATAGGAAATAAAACATTATTATTACTAAATAAGTTAGGAATAAATAATAGTGAACAATTACTAACATATTTTCCTTTTAGATATGATATTTTTAAAAGAAGTAATATATATGAACTAGGGCAAGATGACAAAATAATTATTGATGGTATTGTAGAAACTAAACCTACTGTTTTTCATTTTAATCGTAAGATGGATAAGATGTCATTTAAATTAAATGCTTCCACACATTTATTAAACGTAACCATTTTTAATAGAGGATTTTTAAAAAACAAACTAGAACCTGGGATGGTTATTACTATTATCGGTAAATACGATAAAAAACATAATAGTGTGACTGCTAGTGATATAAGATTTGATGTGTTATCAGATACTCCTAAAATAGAACCAGTATATCATTCAATATCAGGTATTACTAGTAAACAAATATCTAATTATATTCATGAGCTTTTAAAAGAAGAAATTCATTTACAAAGTTATATACCAGAATATATACAAGAAAAATATAATTTTTTAAAAAAAGAGGAAAGCATTAAAATAATTCATAATCCTAAAGAAGCAAAATCTTTTAAGCAAGCATTAAATCATATAAAATATGAAGAATTATTTTTATTTATGCTTAAGATGAATTATTTAAGAAATAATAAAAATAATAAAATAGGATTAAAGAGAAGTGTTGATTTTAACGAAGTTCAAGCTTTTATAGATGAATTACCATTTAGTTTAACTATAGATCAAGAAAAAAGTGTTAAAGAAATTTATAATGACTTAATAAGTGAAAAAAGAATGAATAGGCTTCTTCAAGGTGATGTTGGTAGTGGTAAGACAGTTATCGCTTTTATTTCTTTATATATAAATTATTTAAGTGGATATCAAGGAGCGTTAATGGCACCAACAGAAATACTTGCTAACCAACATTTTGCTAATATTCAAAAACTATTTAAAAAGTTTAATATGAATATTTGTTTACTTACAGGAAAAACAAAAGCAAAAGAAAAAAAGCAAATATATGAAGATTTAAAAAATGGTAAGATAAATATTATTATTGGAACGCATGCTTTAATTCAAGAAGATGTTAAATATCATAATTTAGGTTTAGTTATCACAGATGAACAACACAGATTTGGAGTTAATCAAAGAGGAAATTTAAAAAACAAAGGTGTCACTCCAGATATTTTATATATGAGTGCAACCCCTATACCTAGAACCTATGCTTTAACTCTTTATGGTGATATGGATATCTCTAGTATAAAAACAATGCCTAGTGGTAGAAAAGAAGTTATTACATATTTAAAAAAAGAAAATGAAATAGCCGACATTTTAAATAAAATGTTTAATGAATTAAAACAAAAACATCAAATATATGTGGTCGCACCTTTAATTGAAGAAAGCGATAAAATTAATTTAGAAAATGTAGAAAAACTAGAAGAAAAAATGAATAAAGCATTTGGTAAATTCTATAATATTGGTGTCATGCATGGCAAGATGACAAATGTTGAAAAAGATAATATTATGAATAAATTTAAAAATAATGAAATTCAAATATTAATTAGTACAACGGTTATAGAAGTTGGTGTTGATGTTGCTAATGCTACAATGATGGTTATTTTTGATGCTTTTAGATTTGGTCTTTCCGCACTTCATCAACTTAGAGGAAGAGTAGGGAGAAATTCTTTACAATCTTATTGTATTTTAATTAGTGATAAAGAAACAGAAAGATTACAAGTCCTAACACAAACTACAGATGGATTTAAAATCAGCGAAGAAGATTTTAGACTTAGAGGTAGTGGAGATTTGTTTGGTGTAAAACAAAGTGGTGATATGGCCTTTAAACTTGCTGATATCAAAAAAGATTTTAATATTCTAAAAAAAGCTAAAGAAGATAGTTTAGAGTTTTTAGAAAGTTGTGAATATCAGAATTTAAAATATGAACATATTAAAAAATTAATAGAAACTTCCAACAATTTAGATTAGTATATGAATTTTATTAAGTATGAAAATCAACTTGACTTTTTAAAACAAAATCTCTATAATTATAATAGCGTGATAATATCACGCGGGTGTTCTTATGCTAAATGGTATAAGAGCATTCAACCAAAACCCCCTGAAGGAGC